>JAZKXW010000085.1:0-16102 GCA_045611825.1 Faecousia sp. | reverse complement strand
TATATATTGTTGTAGGCGGCAAAAAGGTTGTTCTGAAAGCCGGATCTGTATATCCCCTATCTATGGATTCCGTACGCAATTAAACTCCCGTGTTTAGGGCGCGCTGTGCAAATATTCTATTGGTTTACTAAACAAATTGAGATGTTTTACTATGGACAATTCCTCACAGACAACGCTTACTTTTACCAATAAAATGCTGCTTGCCATGATCATCCCCGCCATTGTCAATGACCTGCTGGGTCGTATGATAGGCATTATAGATTCCATCATGGTCTCTTCCGTTGGCGAAGTTGCCGTCAGTGCCTGCTCTCTGACAGCCTCTCTGTATACGGTTTTCTCCCAAATTATGGGCGCTTTTGCCATCGGCTCCGGTGTTCTCTTTGCCCAATATCTGGGTTCTCAGGACAAGGAGGCCGGCGAATCCGCCTTGCGGCACAGCTTCTGGCTGGCCTTGATCCTCTCCGTTCTTATTTCCCTGATCGTGCTTCCGCTGACACGTCCGCTGATGATGCTGGTATTCCCCGGCACAGCGCCGGACATTCTGGAAAACGGTTTTTTGTACCTACGGATGAATATGTGCGCACTCCCCTTCTATGCCATTGAGCAGGTCTGCGTTTACAGCTTTATCTCCATGGGCAAAAACAAGTATGTGCTGTATATCAATCTGGGCAAAAACCTGTTAAATATGGTAGGCAACGCCTTGTTTATTTACGGCTTCCGCTGGGGTCTGTTTGGTGCGCTGCTGTCCACCCTCCTGTCCCACGTGGTTTTCAGTGTGCTGGCAGTCTGGCTGCTCCATAACAAAACACTTCCGCTGCATTTTGTGAAACTGTTATCCCCTCGGCTGAACAAGCGGCATGCAGGCTTACTCTTCAAGGTTGGCTCTGTGACCATTGTAGAACGCACCTTGTTCCATGTTGGCAGTCTGCTCTGCGCCACCATGATCGCAGGTTTGACAGCCACAGAGATCGCCGCCAACACCGTATCCAAAAATTTTGTAGGTCTTGGCTGGAACATTGCCTTTGCTTTCGCCACTACCCTGAGTTCCGTGGTGGGCAGATGCATCGGTGCCGACCAGCCACAGCAGGCAAGGCGCTATGCCAAGCGTCTGCTGTTTGCAGGCTTTGGTGTTACCGCTGTGGTATTTGCCATTGTATTCCTGTTCCGACAGCCGCTGGCATCCCTCTACGCCTTGGAAGATCATACCAACGCGCTGGCTGCGGACTATATCGGTCTGGGCTGTCTGCTGACCGTTTTCTGCGGTCATGCCATTGTTGTCATGTTTTCCTCTGTATTCCGGGCCGCCGGCGATCTTCGGTATGTGACCGTCACCGCCCTTGCCAGTATGTTCCTGTGTCAGGTCATATTGAGCTATGTCTTTATATTTGTATTCCATTTGGGAATTGTAGGCAGCTGGCTGGGTCTGGGCGCAGACTGGCTGGGTCGCTCCATCCTCTACACGGTTCATTTCTGCCGCGGCAAATGGCTTGCAAAAAAAGTGATCTAATCAAAAGACCACCGCACACACGATGTGCGGTGGTCTTTTTTATTCTTCCTCTTCGGCTTCCTTCAAAAGCTGGAAGGCATTCCACAAAAGCAGGAAGATCGCAAGGCTCATGACATCCGAAACAAGGCTGGTAATATTGCCGAGCAAGGGGATCAACTGACCGGCACAGTTCAGCGCCGGTTCTGCCAGTTCCAGAATGATCACCACCGACACCGGGGCATAGGAAAGGCTCAGCAGCCGCAGCAGAAACAAAAATCCGTCTACGGGGCAGACACCGGTCCCTGCAAATATAATTTCCATTTTTAACTGACAAGCCTCCGGCTGCAAACCGCAGCCGGAGGCTTTCCTATATCATTATTTACCGGTCTTTCGCTTGTAGATCACCACGATCACACCGCCCACCGCCAGCGCGATGAGCACGATCAGCAGGATCACAGGACCGCTGCCGGGACCCTTCGGCACAGCAGGTGCCTCTGTGGGCTTCTCATAGCCGCAGTCACACTTGCCGTTGCTGTCAAACTTGTGTGCCTCTGCCTCTGTCTTGTGGCCGCAGGCACAGACAGCCCAGTGGCTGTTCTCATCATGCTCCTGCTTTCCGGTCAGATCGTGACCGGTGGCAGGCACAGACTCTGTTTTCGTATCACCGCAGGTGGTACAGGTAAAGGTCTTAACGCCCTCTTTTTCGCAGGCAGCAGGAGTGGTCACAGCGCCGTTATTCCACACATGGTCAAGCTTGGGGATCGGCTCTGTCTTGGTGCCGCCGCACTTGGTACAGGCAAAGATCTTCTCGCCCTCCTCCTTACAGGTGGCATCCTTTTCAACAGCGCCCTTGTCCCATACATGGCTTTCGCTGGAGGGGATCACCTCTGTCTTAGTGTCGCCGCACTTGGTACAGGTAAAGGTTTTCACGCCGTCCTTTTCGCAGGTAGCATAGGTGCTGATCACGCCGTTATCCCACGCGTGGGTAGCCTTGTTGATCTTCTCGGTCTTGGTATCCTGACACTTGCTGCAGGTAAAGGTCTTGACACCCTCTGTCTTGCAGTCGGCAGGCTTGGTCACCACACCGTTGTCCCATGCATGTGCTTCCGCCGGGATCTTCTCGGTCTTGGTCTTTTCGCACTTGCTGCAGGTGAAGGTCTTGGTGCCCTCTGTCTTACAGTCGGCAGGCTTGGTCACCACACCGCTGTCCCATGCGTGTGCTTCCGCCGGGATTTTCTCGGTCTTGGTCTTTTCGCACTTGCTGCAGGTAAAGGTCTTCACGCCCTCTACACCGCACTCGGCAGGCTTGGTCACTACGCCGCTGTCCCATGCGTGCTCTTCCGCCGGGATCTTCTCGGTACGGGTATCCCCGCACTTGGTACAGGTAAAGGTTTTCACGCCCTCATGCTTGCAGTCGGCATCGTCTGTGACCACGCCCTTGTCCCATGTGTGCTGACACACAGGCTTTTCCACCGTTACGGAACCGCCGGTAATTTCAAACACAACAGGATCAAAATTGTTGTTTGTGGTGGACATCAGGTCCAATGTAGCAGTCACAGGATAAGTGCCGGGGGCTGCATTTTCTTTAATGGCAAAGGTGGCGGTAAACAGTACGCCGTCGCCGGTCACTTCACCGGTCATGCTGATGGCGCCCACAGTCGCCGTGCTGACAGTACCGCTGAATGCCGTACTGTTGCAAAGGGCGCCTTGGGTGATGCTCTTCAGCTCCAAAACAGACTTGTCATAATTGATCTTCGCGCCAAAGGAGGCAAAGCCGGGGTTATTTTTCGCTTGGAAGGTAATGGTCACCGTTTCGCCGGGTACGGCGGCATAAGCTACCGTCGCCAAGGAAGCCATGAGCATCACCGCAACCAGTAACATGCTTACAAACTTTTTCATGTACGATACTCCTTTTCTTTATGCAGATCAGCGTGCGGCAGGGAATGTGGTGATCTCTCCGGTGTAATACCGCAGGATCATCAGCGAATCCACCGTATTTACCACACCGTTACCGTCTACATCGCAAACAGCCAAACTCAGTTTATCCGCTGTTACCGCGCCGGTATAATACCGCAGGACCAGCAGAGCATCCACCGTATTTACCACGCCGTTGCCGTCGGCATCGCCCAACAGGCCTTCCCGTACCGTCAAAGCCCGGAGGATCCGTTCCTTAATGTATGTATGACCTGCCTGACTGGGAACCAGACTTGCCGCATTCTTATTTACAAACTCCATTGCGAACTGCAGAATGGACATGTTCTTTGCGTTGGTCTTGCTCTCCACATCCGGAGCAGATATAAAGATCATCTTATCGGTGGTCATTGCCATTGCCAGTGCGCTCATATTGGCGGCATCCACCAAATACTGCAGATATTCGCCGATGGCCAGCTTCTCGCCGCCCAACTCCAGCTCCACTTCTGCCACAGGGTTGTGCATACCCACCACGATCACCAGCGCATCGGGATTCAGGGCGTGGATGGCTTCCACCGCCTCCGGCAGGCAGTAAGCATAGGCCACAAAGGCGTAGGCATAGCTTTCCACAACAACAGACATCAGCTCTGCCAGATCAAAGCCCATCAGGTTGCCGCCGCCAACGCTGTCTGCGACGGTCTCTTTCAAAGAACCCATCGCCTCTTTTACCGTGGCTGCATCTTCCTCGCTGAGATATTTGGTCCAGTTCAGCTCCGGGCTTCCGCCGCTGAGAACCTTCATCATCTGTCCCATTGCAAAGGTGGTAAAGCCGTTGCTGCCGAAGCCGAGGGTCACCATATCCGCCTTGGCAATAGCGGCCTGATTTGCCTTGATGACATCGCCTACCGTCTCCACCGTTTGGGCTTCCGATGCCAAATTGGTACATCCGATCTCCAGCTCTTGGGCTAACAGATCCACATAGCTCTTGGATGTGGCAGTTCCGTCACCCAAACCAACGATCCGGGAATCCTCCTGCAGCAGGTAGACCGCCTTGGTTCCCTCGTCCAAAAATCCGTTCTTTTCTGCAAATTCAAAGATCTCGTCGCCATCCTCAAAGGCGATCTGCAGCACAGACATCAGGGCTTCCATCAGGTTGTCCTGCACCGCATCGGCGGCAAAGCGGTCGTTGCGGTAGGCATCGATCACGGCTTTTGCCAAAATGGCATGTCCTTCTGTACTGGGATGACAGCCGATGCCGTCACCGATCTCCAAGCGAGCCAGCAGGCTCAGCAGATCACCGATGGTCTCGTCGGCGATCAGCGCCTCTGTCAAAGTCTCGGGCGTTGCCAGCAGCTTGCAAACATCCAGCAGGCTGGCCTTCAGCTGGGCATTCCGCTCCACATAATTCAGCGCATCCTTCAGCGTGGCATCGTTTTCGTCCATCATAGGCGGCACGACCTCCGCCACCACAGACGCCCAAATCTCTTTGATTTTGGCATCTGTCTTTTCGGTATAGACGTTCATTGCCTGTGTGACCACAGCATCCAGCCCGTTTTCCATGTTCATCAGCACAGTCACATCCGGTGCATCCATGGAGTAGGTCTGAACAATGGCATTCTCAAAAGCCTTATAGGTAGCAACGGAGGCCGCCTTATCGCTGTTTTCCTGCGCATACTTCATAAACGCCGCATTGCCGGCCTTCTGCGCCGTTTCAAAGGCTTCTACATCCCTTCTGGTGATCGTACGGGGCTTCCACGAACCGTTTTGCACCATGGGGAACAAGGTGTCGCACACCTTGGTAATAAAGCGATCCCGGATGACGGGATACTTTTCCCAGTTGCTTGCCACAGAGGAATATTCCTCCACCCACATATTCACCTCGGAGGCAGAGGCAAAGAAGAATCTTGCCTCTTTGTAGGCGCCGGAAGCCTGTATATCGGAAGGCACCTTTGCCAGATAAGCATTGACAACATCAATGACGATGCCCATATACTGACCCAGATCCACCAGCATGCCGTCATACTTGATCTCCATGCCCTTCAAGGTGTTCATGAGGCCTACGATGATCACATCCGCATTGGGATTGCTTTCCATAATCAGCTCGATCACAGCATCATAGCTGGAAAGATAGCTGGCTACTGTATAGATCGTGGCATCTGCCAAAGCTTCGGCAGTTTCTTCTTCCAGTCCGAAAGAACCGCCCTGATCCAGCAGCACCTCATAAAGCTGACCCAGCAAAGACCCTACCTGAGGATCGCACTGACCCAGCACACGGTCCACATCCAGCCACATATTGCCGCCGGAATTGCCGTCCATCATGGCCATGGCATTGACCAGCCGGCTTCTCATAAAGACGCCAAAGTTGGCATTGCCCACTGCCAGACTGATCACTTCGGCATCTGCCACGGATTCTTGGATCATTCTGGCAATATTTTCCACACCTGCGCCGTAGCCCTTGCCGTTCTGCGCCATAATATCGTAGTAGGAATCGTTAAACCGGGACTGTATGATGGACTGATCCCAAGTATAGAAATCGCCGGAACGGAAGGTATCATACCACTTCTCGGCGTTGACCTGTGTCCACCAAAGCTCCGCATAATTGCGGCCGTACTTGGCTGCCGTATAGCCGTCCATCAGGGGCGTTCTCTCTGCAACAGCCACAGCTGCCGGATCCTGCCAAGGGAACTCCAGCACAAACTGCAGATCCTCTGCGCGCATACCGCTAACAGCCAGAGGAATATGATTCCAATGGAACGCTTGCGCCAGCAGTTCGGGATAGGTATTGGGTACATTGTGCAGATAACCGTTATGGTCATAGCCCGGCATACCGTAACCGTTGGTCATAGAATCGCCTAAAGAAACATAGTTGATCACGCCGTCGTGATCCCTGTCCTTGGCTTCGGCTGCAAACACAGCAGCAGGCACCATACCCACTACCATGCAAAGCACCAGCAGCAGTGCGATACCGGTGCGCCGCATTTGCGTAAATGTTTTTCTCATATTAGCCTCCTGATCATTCTTCGTCAGCTTCTTTGCAAAGCTGCAGAGCATTCCATAAAAGCAAGAAAATCGCAAGGCACAGTATATCCGAAACCAGACTGGTAATACTGCCAAGCAACGGGATCAGCTGACCGGCATAATTCAGCGCCAGCACCCCCATCAATGCGATCCACAGCCACCATAAAACCTTGCTGTAAAGGGGCAGCTGGGTGATTTTTTCCTTTTCCCGGATGTAGCTCATAAGTAAGTACACCACAATGACCATCAGCGCCAGCTCTGCCAGCTCCAGCAGAATGACCACCGATACCGGCGCATAGGACAGACTCAGCAGCCGCAGCAGGAACAAAAATCCGGAGAAGCCGGCAGCCACCCACGCAAAGGATCTTGCCTTATCCATATATCTGCTGTCCATCTTCAGCCGGGCAGCGCCCATGCCAAGGAGGAGATAGCCCAGAAAATCCGGCGGCAGCTCCAGTATCATGCTGTTGCCCAAATTCAGCAGCACATCCAGCGCAACAAACAAAAATCCTACCAAGATCAATATCATATTCGCAGCCCTCTTTCAGAATTTCTCCATAATGGCCTTGCAGCCCTTTTGCAGCTGTTCCCCGGTCACACCGGCTTGTAGCAACAGCGCTTCCTCGGTATCACAGCCGTGGGGAACTGCCCAAGCGCCGGCATCGGTGCCCACAGCCACCATACCGCCCATAGCGGCAAAAGCGCCCACATTTTCCATGGCGCTTTCCAGAATCTGCTCCACATCCCGTTCCGAGAAGCGCCCCTTGCCCCGCAGATTGCCCACGGTGCTCAAGGTAGGCACCCACACCGTCCCGGCTTCCGCCATGGCATGCAAAGCAGCTTCGTCCAAATACGCGCCATGCTCCACCGAATCCACCTTGGCTTCCGCCGCCGCTTCCACCGTCCGGGCACCGTTGGCATGAGCCATGACCGCCATGCCCTCTTCGTGGGCTATATGGACAAGCTCCCGAATCTGCTTTGGTGGAAGCCCCTCTTGGGTCAGTACGCCGAACCAGTCAAAATCCATCAGTCCGGAGATCATAATTTTAATAAAATCGCCGCCGGACTCCCGGGTTTTTACCACAAGCCCGGCATACTCGGCAAGGGATTCATAGCACACGCCGATAAACGCGCCGTAATGCCCCTTTTGCACCAAGGGTGCCAATGGCGTGCGGTAGACAATGCCGTATTGCACAGCCAAGGTCCGCGCCCGTTTTCCTACGCCCCAGCGGTCACCGCCGTCCCGGAGATAGGTAATGCCCCGGCTTTGATACGCCGCCAACGCCCTGTGGATAAAACCGTCCTCCGGCGCAAGGCTGTGACGGGCAATGGCGTGTTTCCAGTCCACGCCGTCGAGTACCATGTGGATATGGCAGTCAGCCTGCATTGCCGCCACTTCCTTTCTTCCCCATAGTATACCAAAAAACTCTGCGCAAAGCAACCGTAAAATTCCGGTTTGTCGGAGATCCCCGACAGGCAAGCTCGCACCAGCACAAGGCAAGCCCGTCTGTCTGCCCGGTATCTTTCATGCATCGATCAAATTCATATTGTGGGGTTGTTTCCAATCACGCGCCGCACTGCACAAGGGGTCTTTGGATTGTACCTCTTGGCAACCATCCCATACACCGGAATTTAGTTGTAAACTTTTTGTAATACTGTTGCATTTTTCCGTGGAGATGCTAAAATTGTATACTGAGAGATTATGTATTGAAAAGGAGGAATCCTACCTGTGATCAAACGGTTAGCCCGATGTGTTCGGGAATATAAATGGGCAGCGCTGGGCAGTCCCCTGTGTATGATCGGCGAGGTGACCATGGAGATTTTGATCCCTCTGGTCATGGCAAGCATGATCGACAAGGGCGTAAACCCCGGCGACATGGCAGCGGTCTGGCGCTACGGCGGACTGCTGGCGCTGTGCGCCATCTGCAGTCTTTGCTTCGGTGTGGGCTCGGCGGTATTTGCCTCTTATGCCAGCACCGGCTTTGCCCGGAACCTGCGCCACGATATGTTTGCCCGGGTGCAAACCTACGACTTTGCCAACATCGACAAATTTTCCTCATCCAGTATCGTCACCCGACTGACCTCTGATGTGGCGACCCTGCAGATGACCTTCCAAATGTCCATCCGCATGATCTTCCGCACCCCGGTGATGCTGGTGCTGGCCCTTGTAATGGCATTCCGCATCAGCCCGAAGATGAGCCTTATTTACTGCGTCGTGCTGCCTATGCTGGCAATCGCGCTGATGGTGCTGATCTCCATGGTGCATAAGATCTTTGAGCGGGTATTCAAAAGCTATGATAAGCTCAACAATGTGGTGCAGGAAAATGTCCACGGCATCCGGGTAGTCAAGGCCTTTGTCCGGGAGGATAAGGAGATCGAAAAATTCGCCGACACCTCCGAAACCATCTATAAGGACTTTTTGAAGGCGGAGCGGATCATGGCCTTCAACAATCCCTTTATGCAATTTGCGGTCTACACCTGCATGATCGTGATTTCCTACTTAGGTACAAAATTGGTTGTCAGCAGCGAGCTGTCTACCGGCGACCTGACCGCTATGTTCACCTACACCACCCAGATCCTGATGGGTCTGATGATGATGTCTATGGTATTTGTCATGTTCACCATGAGCCGGGCGCCTCTGCGCCGGGCCTACGAGGTGCTGACGGAAGAACCGGATCTGAAAAACCCTGATACCCCCGTCACCGAAGTACCTGACGGCTCTGTGACCTTTGAACATGTCTGCTTCCGCTACGGCAAGCACGCTGCCCGGGATGCCTTGGAGAACATCGACCTGCACATTCCGGCAGGCGCAACGGTGGGTATTTTAGGCGGAACAGGCTCCGGCAAAACCTCCTTGGTGCAGCTGATCCCCCGTCTGTACGATGTATCCGAAGGCAGCCTGAAGGTAGGCGGCATCGATGTACGGAATTACGACATTCACGCCCTCCGGGATCAGGTATCCATGGTGCTGCAAAAGAATGTGCTGTTCTCCGGCACCATCAAGGATAACCTGCGCTGGGGCAACCCCGACGCCACCGAGGAGGAGATGGAGCATGCCTGCCGTTTGGCCTGCGCCCACGACTTTATCGTCGGCTTCCCCGACGGCTACGATACCCACATTGAGCAAGGCGGCACCAATGTATCCGGCGGTCAGAAGCAGCGGCTTTGCATTGCCCGTGCACTGCTGAAGAAGCCCAAGATCCTGATTTTGGATGACTCCACCTCTGCGGTGGATACCCGTACCGATGCCCTGATCCGCAAGGCCTTTGCCGAGGAGATCCCCAATACCACTAAGCTGATCATTGCCCAGCGGGTGGCTTCCGTACAGGAAGCAGACATGATCGTGGTGCTGGATCACGGTGCTGTGGCCGCCATAGGTACCCACAACGAGCTGCTGACTTCCTCGGAGATCTACCGGGAAGTTTACGAATCTCAGCGAAAGGGGGATGAATAAAATGCCTCCTGTCAGAATGAAAGGCGACGGCCGCAAGGCCAAAGACCCCAAAAAGACCTTATTGCGCCTGCTGTCCTACATGAAGCCCTACCGCGGCACCATGATCGTTGTGGTGATCTGCATTCTCCTTGCCTCCCTTGCCCAAGCGGCAGGCAGCAAATCCCTGCAATATATTATCGATGACTATGTGACCCCTCTGATCGGGCAGGAAAACCCCAATTTCGGACCGTTGATCCGCTTCCTGTTTGTCATGGGCGGCATTTTCCTGACGGGCATCGTGTCCTCATTTTTGTATAACTTCCTGATGGCAAAGGTGGGTCAGGGTACGCAAAAGCAGATCCGGGACGCCATGTTCCGCCACATGCAGACGCTGCCCATTCGCTACTTTGACTCCCATCCTGCCGGCGATATCATGAGCCGCTACACCGGCGACATCGACACCCTGCGGCAAATGATCTCCCAAGCCATCCCCCAGTGCATTTCCTCCATAGCTACGCTGGTAGCCGTGTTCGTGATGATGCTCATCACCTCCCCCATCCTGACTGCTGTGGTGCTGGTCACCGCCTTCGGCGTCATGCTGGTCACCAAGACCGTCGCCTCTCACAGCGCCAAGTTTTTCATCGGTCAGCAGCGTGCCTTGGGTGCTGCCAACGGCTATGTGGAAGAAATGGTCAGCGGTCAACGGGTGGTCAAGGTGTTCTGCCGGGAGGAGACCTGCCGGGAGGAATTTGACCAAATCAACGAAACTCTGCGGAAAAACGCATTTAAGGCAGGCGCATTTACCAACCTGATGGGTCCTGTCAACAACAACTTAGGCTATATTCAGTACACCATTCTGGCCATCATCGGCGGTTTCATGGCCATTCTCTCCGGCGGTCAGCTGCTGACGCTGGGCGGTCTGGTCAGCTTCCTGACCCTGAGCCGCAGCTTCAACATGCCCATCGGTCAGGTCAGTAACCAGATCAACTCCATCGTCATGGCCTTAGCCGGCGCAGAGCGGATCTTTGAGCTGATGGACGAAGCCCCGGAGCAGGACAACGGCTATGTGACGCTGGTCAACTGCCATGTTGCCGATGACGGCAGCATCACCGAATGCGCCGGGCATACCGGCACGTGGGCATGGAAGCATCCCCATCAGGCCGACGGCACCGTCACCTATACCCTCTTAAAGGGCGACATTACCATGGACAGCGTGGACTTCGGCTATGTGCCGGAAAAGACGGTGCTCCATGATGTGACGCTCTACGCCAATCCCGGTCAGAAGCTGGCCTTCGTGGGCGCTACCGGCGCAGGCAAGACCACCATCACCAACCTCATTAACCGCTTCTATGACATTGCCGACGGCAAGATCCGCTATGACGGCATCAATATCAACAAGATCCGCAAAGCGGACCTGCGCCGTTCTCTTGGCATCGTGCTGCAGGAGACGAACCTCTTCACCGGCACGGTCATGGAGAATATCCGCTACGGCAATCTGGATGCCACCGACGAGGAATGTATCCATGCCGCCAAGCTGGCCAACGCCCATGACTTCATCACCCGCCTGCCTGACGGCTATGACACCTTGCTGACCGGCAACGGTGCCAGCCTTTCTCAGGGTCAGCGGCAGCTCATTGCCATTGCCCGGGCGGCGGTGGCAGATCCCCCGGTGATGATCCTGGACGAAGCCACCTCCTCCATCGACACCCGTACGGAAGCCTTGGTGCAAAAGGGCATGGACGCGCTGATGAAGGGCAGAACCACCTTTGTCATTGCCCACCGTTTAAGCACCGTTATGAACTCCGACTGTATCATGGTTTTGGATAAGGGCCGGATCATTGAACGGGGCAGCCACGGCGACCTGATCGCCGAAAAGGGCACCTACTACCGCCTCTACACCGGCGCCTTTGAATTGGAATAAACGCAACAACCCCCCGGTTTCAAAGAAAACGGGGGGGGCTTTATCTATGCCCAGTCCCGCCGCAGCGGAAAGCCTCCCCTGTGTAAGGGGAGGTGTCACGGCGTTAAGCCGTGACGGAGGGGTTGTACTCGTAGTGACAATCCCCCAGTCACCGCTGTGCGGTGACAGCAACAGTGAATGTATGCTTGCCCCGGCAAGCATTGCAATTCCAAATTCGCTGCGCGGAGCATCACACGCAAGCGAAAGATCATTCGATACGACTACAAGCTCGACGGGTTGGTTGTTATGATTTATTGCATGATCGTTTCCTGCTGTGCTTTCAGCACCTTTGCCTGAGCCTTGGTCACAGTAACACGCTCATAGGTGTAGCTTACTTCAAAGACACCTACCATCTCCGTCACAAGAATGTGGGCCAGATTGCCGTTTTCATCGTAGGTGATCGCATAGCTGGATTCCAGATTGCCTGAGAAGAACACCTTTACCTCCACCAGCTTGCCTGCCGCGTCATAGGTATAGGAGGTGCGATTCCCCTCCCAGCCATCGTAATAAGTGGCTTCCTCCGTTATGTTGCCCCTGTCATCATAGGTGTAGGATGTATAGGCACTTTCTACACCATCATCCGCAATGCTTACTTTAGAAACTTTTCCGGTGCTGTCATACATATAGGTTTTTGTGTGGAAGCGATTCTCTTCTGTTATCAGCTTGCCCGTTTCGTCATAGGTGTAATCGGTACGGTCGTTCTCCTCACCAAATTCACTGTAAACATAGGAGGTCAAATTGCCCTTTGCATCATAGGTAAAGGTTTCGGTGTTTACTTCCTGACCCTCATGCATCTGCGCGATCTTGATCACCTTGCCCTCGGCATTAAATACATAAATGCTCTCGTCGGCCAGCACGTCCTCTTCTGTCATCTGCGTACCGGTCAAATTGTGCTGTGCGTCATAGAGATATGTCGTCTTCTGCGACGAGCCCTTCATATCCAACACCATGCCGGTCAGCAGATACATCGTTACCTCAGTGTTGTCATCATCGTCGTCATTATCGTCCTTGTCATTATCGTCCTTGTTATCATCGCCCTGCTGAACAACGGATTCGCCATCACCGCTGCAACCGGCAAAACAAACAGCCAAGGATAAAACCATCATGATTGCCAGCAGCATTGCCAGTAATCTCTTCATTTTTCTTTCCTCCAATCTTGCGGGAATCCTCCCGTTGCCTGCAATATACCACATTTCCTCCTGTTTCGCAACCCCGCCTTGTAACAGAAAAGAGCAAGGACAGAAATGCCCTTGCTCTTCTCAGAGTGTCAAAAAAGCCACCGATCGTCAAAACACACAGTGAAAACAGAAGAACATTGTAAATACCATGTCATTGCGAAGCCCTGAAAGGGCTGTGGCAATCCGTTCTCTTTCCCAGAGAAAAGAGCTTGCTCCGCAAGGTGTTTTGACTTACTGCACAAATCGAACCTTACCGTACCCACGTACGCCGACAGGTTCGATTTGTTTGTCTCGGCAGCTCCTTTGACCTCTGCCAGTCTGTCAAAAAACAAGTTTTTTGACAGACTGGAAAGAGCAAGGACAGAAATGCCCTTGCTCTTCTTTTTATATTCCATTATTCGGTGCGCAGAGCCACTACAGGGTCTTTCTTGGCGGCGCTCCGGGACGGGATAATGCCGGCAAACATGGTCAGCAGCACGCTGATGACCACCAAAATCACCGCCACCGGGATAGGCAGATATGCCCGCAGACCCCCCAGACCGGTCAATGCGTAAATAACGGCATTGATGGGGATGCACACCAGCCATGTGAAGCCCACGCCAATGACACCGGCGGCAAAGCCGATGATCACCGTTTCCGCATTGAACATGCTGGACACATTGCGTTTCGACGCACCCACAGCCCGGAGGATACCGATCTCCTTGGTCCGCTCCTGTACGGAAATCAGGGTAATGACGCCGATCATGATGGAGGAAACCACCAGAGAAATGGCCACAAAGGCGATCAACACATAGGTGATGGCGTCGATAATGGTGGTAATGGAGCTCATCATCAGACCGATATAGTCGGTGTACTCGATCTTCTCCAGCTCTCCCACAGAGTCGTTGTACTCTGCGATCACAGCCTCGATCACTTCCTTGCTCTCAAAGCTGACGGCAAAGAGGTTGATGGAAGCAGGATCGTCCAGATCCACATGCCCCAGCTTCTGCAGATTCTCCTCATAGGTGTTTTCGGAGAACTCCAGCACCTGCTCATAGTAGTCAGCCTTCTGGTCAACGGTGTACTTGGCCATCATTTCGTCCAGCTGCTGCGCCAGTTCTTGAGCTGTTTTGTCCTGATACAAAGCCTTGACAGACTGGGCATACTGGGCTTTGAGCATCTCCGGCAGGATCTCTCCGTACCACTTCTTTACATCCTCATCGGACATGGCATTGAGATATTTTTCCATATCCATACTGCCGACGCCCATCTGCTGCTGGGTCATCTGCAGCAGGATCTGCCGCATCTGCTCCACCGGTGTGTTTTCCAGCGCGCCCTTCAGCTGCATCTGCAAGATGCTGTCCGGCATGATGCAGGCGATGGTGATCAATGCCTCCGCCTTCTTTTCCTCATTCAAGCTGTTGATATACGCGGTAAACAGCTCTGCTTTCTGGCTCGCAGACAGATTCTCCGCGTTCTCCTTGAAGGGCAGACCGGTGAACACATCCTTTGTGGTATCCTTCAGCTGCGCCTGCACCACCGCAGACTTGCCGGACTGCTGCACCACATACTTCGTCAGGGCGCTGGTGTAGCCGATAGCGCCGGAGAGCATGCCGGAGGTAGCTTCGTCGCTGGGACGGACAATACCCACCACCTTCAGGGACAGGGCATTGTCGTACAGGTATTTCATGTTGGTCTGATTCTCTTCATCCATCATGTCCACATACAGACCGGTACCCGGGTCCAGCTTGTAGCAGTCAAAGTTCAGGATCACCTTATATTCCCGGGCCTTGATCTCCTCATAGGTCCATCTGCCCTGCTCCAAAGCGACACTGTCCTTGTTGATACCGGCTTCCGCCAGCGCATTGATCTCCTCGGCGGTTTTCAGGCCTAAGGCGTACAGGGTCATATCGTCGATCTCGTTGTTCTTATCCACCACCAGCACGATCTCATCGTGGGCTTGGGGCCAGCGGCCGCCGTCAATGATGTCATACTGCTTTTTGAGCAGCGGATTGATGAGTTCCCCATCCTTGCCGGGCAGGATCTCCTGCCATGTGGTGGTCGTGCCCATGCTCATCATGGAGCTGTCTACGCCGTACTGCTCGGAGATATTCATCATAGAGGACATATCCAGATCCAGATGCTTGACCATCAGCTCCTGCAAAAGGGTCTGGGCATCGGAGCGGATGATCTTGCCGTCGCTGTCCTTGGTGTAGACCAGCATATCCAGATTGTAGGCATACTGAACGCCGCTGACTGCCTGATAAAGCGCACCGTCCTTGTCGGCAAGCTTCTCCTCCAGATAGGTCTTAAAGGCTTTCAGATCGTTCTCCTTGCTGTCCATAGCGTTAAAGGCGTTGACCAGATCGTACAGCATAGGCTTCTGGTAAACGGCATCGTTGGGGTGATCCTCATGAGAGGAAGCCTGATCCATAAAAGCCGTCAAAAGGCTTCCCATATTCAAATGCTTTGCCTGCAGGGTCAAAGGATACGAAGACAGGGTATCCTCCTGCACAGAGTTAATATAGGTAGACATACCTTGAGAAACCGCAAAGATCAGGGCAATGCCGATAATGCCGATAGAGCCGGCAAAGCTTGTCAGCAGCGTACGGCCTTTCTTGCTGATCAGGTTCTTCAGGGACAGGCTGAAGGCGGTGGTCAGCCGCATACTGGGCTTCTTCTCGCGCTTCTTTTTCACGACCACCGGTGCCACCTGAGGCACTTCCGTCACTTCCTGCTCTGCCAAAGGCATGGAGTCATTGGTGATGACGCCGTCCAGCATTCTGATGATCCGGGTAGAGTAGGTCTCCGCAAGCTCCGGGTTGTGGGTGACCATGATGACCAAGCGGTCCTTGGCTACCTCTTTGAGAATATCCATGACCTGTACGCTGGTTTCCGTATCCAGCGCACCGGTAGGCTCGTCGGCAAGGATAATATCCGGGTTATTGACCAAGGCTCTGGCAATGGCCACACGCTGCATCTGTCCGCCGGACAGCTGACTGGGCTTCTTGCCGAGCTGATCGCCCAGGCCCACCGCCTCCAACGCCTGGGCCGCCTGTTTTCTGCGCTGGGCCTTGGACACGCCGGACAGGGTCAGCGCCAGCTCCACATTCTGCAGCACCGTCTGATGGGGGATC
>JAZKXW010000084.1:0-2038 GCA_045611825.1 Faecousia sp. | reverse complement strand
TGGTCGGTTATGAAAAATTCTAAGGGGAATTACAATCATGGGTTCACAGAGAGATATGCCCAGGAAAACTGCACATAGCAATAAGGTTCAACCTGTCAACGGTTTTGTGATGACGGTTGTGTATTGGGGTGTTCGGTTTTGGTTGTTCCTTTGCGGTGTGCGCATTAAGGCTGCCAACAAGATCGGAAAACCCAATAGTCCATCCATCATTTTGTGCAATCATGGCTCTTTTATGGATTTTATTTATGCGGCAGCGCTGTTGCGTAAATACAAGCCTCACTTCATTGTGGCAAGATTATACTTCTACCACTCCGTTCTGGGGTGGCTGCTGCGAAAAGTAGGCGCATTTCCCAAGAGCATGTTTGCCATGGATATGGAGAATGCCAAGAATTGCCTGACCGTTCTGAAGAACAAGGAGATTCTGGCTATGATGCCGGAAGCGCGCCTTTCTACAACGGGTCGCTTTGAGGACATTCAGAGCAGTACCTATTCGTTTATCAAAAAGTCCGGTGTGGATGTTTATACCATCAAAATCAGCGGTGATTATCTTGCTGACCCTAAGTGGGGCAAGGGATTTCGTCGTGGCGCAGTGGTGGAGGCAGAATTGGATATATTGTTCACTGCAGAGCAAGTACAAGCGCTTTCAATGGAGCAGCTGCAACAAGGTGTTGAGCAGCGGCTTTCCTATGATGAGTGGGAGTGGCTGCAGCAGCGCCCTCGTATTTGTTATCGTGGATACCGTATCGCAGAAGGACTTGAAAATATTCTGACAACTTGCCCGGTGTGTAACGGTCAACATACCCTGATCACGAAGAAGAACAAGGTCTTTTGTGAGCATTGCGGCTATTTAACAGCTGTGGATAACCGGTATCAATTTGATAAGGGTTTTCGGTTTACAGACCTTCGGCAGTGGTACGATTGGCAAAAGCAGCTTCTAGAGCAGGAAATTATCCAAAACAGCGACTATACTTTGACTTCCAAGGTAGAACTGCGGCTGCCCAGTGATGGAAACGGCATGACCCGGCACGGCGGCTATGGAGATTGCACCTTAAATCGGGAGGGCCTTACATATTCCGGCACGAAGGACGGAGAAAATGTAGAACTGCATTTCTCACTTCAGCGTGTTTATCGGCTGCTTTTCGGAGCAGGTGAGAACTTCGAGATTTATGATGGCACGCAGATCCTGTATTTTGTCCCGGAAGAGAGGCGCTCGGCAGTGGACTGGTATATGGCATCCATGATCCTGCACGATATGGCTGCAAAATAAGGAGAAATTATGAACCTTATAAAAGGGAGAATTACCAAAAAGCAAGAGCAAGCATATTCCAATATCAGCGCGCGTTCTTTTGTGATAGTAGGAGCGCTCTTGCTGGCAATATTGGTTTTTTGCGGTTCCTTGTCCTACTTTATTCCGCAGGGCAGCTTTGAAACAGATGTGGACAATAACATCATTCCCGGCACCTATGAAAAGGGTGAAGTGGATGGAATTGCGATTTGGCGTGTGCTTACCGCCCCGGTGCGTGTTTTTGCGTCGGAGGATGCGGTCACTATCATTGTGATCAGTGTTTTCTTGCTGATCATGAGCGGTGTGTTCAATCTGTTGGACAAGACAGATGGTATCAAGACCTTTATTCGCTACATTATGGAGCGCTTGCGAGACCGTGGCGGTCCGGTGGTTTGCATTACTGTATTGATCTTTATGCTCTTCGGTAGCCTTTTTGGTATGTTTGAAGAGCTGGTAACGCTGCTTCCACTTATCATTGTATTTATGCTTTCTATGAATTTGGACACAATGGTGGGGTTGGGCGCTTGCCTGATGGCAGCTTGTTTTGGCTTTTCCACCGCTATCACAAATCCCTTCTCCGTGGGTACAGCGGCGCAGCTGGCGGGGATTCACGTGTCCTCCGGCGTATGGCTTAGAATGCTGTTCTTTGTGATCGTATACGGATTGCTGTGTGCATTTTTGCTGGGATACCTGAAAAAGATCCGCCGTGCTCCTGCCGTGTCTCCCACTTATGAGGCTGACCTAAAAAGGCGG
>JAZKXW010000083.1:0-1962 GCA_045611825.1 Faecousia sp. | reverse complement strand
CTTCAGGTCGCCGTCGATGGTCTTGGGGCAGCCGATGACCTGAATGCCGGCCTTCTGGGCGGCAAAGTACTCAGCCAGAACCGCTGCGTTGGTGTTGGAATCGTCGCCGCCGATGATGACCAGCGCGTTGATGCCGTGCTTCTTGCAATTCTCCGCCACGATCTTGAACTGCTCCTCGGTCTCCAGCTTGGTTCTGCCGGAGCCGATGATGTCAAAGCCGCCGGTGTTGCGGTAGGCGTTGATGTAGGCGTCGTCGAAGATGATGTAATCATCGTCGATCAGACCGCTGGGACCGCCCTTGAAGCCGTAGAGCACATTGTCGGCATTGGTAGCCTTCAAGGCATCGTACAGGCCGCAGATCACATTGTGACCGCCGGGTGCCTGACCGCCGGACAGAATCACGCCGACCACCTGCTTCTTGGTCTCGGCTGTATTCTCGCCCTTGATAAATGTGATCTCGTTCTTGCCGTAGGTGTTGGGGAACAGGGCCTTGATCTTGTCCTGATCGGCTACGGACTCGGTGGGGTCACCGTTCTTGACGCAGATGCTGGCAATACCGCCCCGGAGCATGCCGGGCAGCTTGGGCTGATACTGGTATCTTGCCGTCTGCAGAGGGGAAAGCTTCATAAACGAACACTCCTTATACCTTTTATATAGTTTTCTTCCCCATTATAGCTTATTTTTCTATAAAGGTAAATAGCGAAATTGATATTTTTGTATTGAAATCGAAAAAATTTGTGCTATAATGGACAATGCAAGAAAGCGGGACAAAATTCCCCGCGAAAAAGTGAAAGGAAGTATTACTTATGGCACTGGTAACCACTACCGAAATGTTTAAGAAGGCATACAACGGCGGCTACGCTGTCGGCGCTTTCAACGTGAACAACATGGAGATCGTTCAGGCGATCACCGAGGCTTGTAAGGAAGAGAAGTCCCCTGTGATCCTGCAGGTTTCCAAGGGCGCTCGCGCTTACGCCAACCACACCTATCTGGTCAAGCTGGTCGAGGCTGCAGTCATCGAATGCCCCGAGATCCCCGTTGCTCTGCATCTGGACCACGGCGACAGCTTTGAGACCTGCAAGTCCTGCATCGACGGCGGCTTCACCTCCGTTATGATCGACGCCTCCTCCAAGTCCTTCGAGGAGAACATCGAGATCACCAAGCGCGTTGTTGAGTACGCACACGACCACGGCGTTGTGGTAGAGGCTGAGCTGGGTTCTCTGGCCGGCATCGAGGACGAAGTCAATGTGGCTGCTGAGGCTGCCTCCTACACCCGTCCCGAGGAAGTGGAAGAGTTCGTGACCCGTACCGGCTGTGACTCCTTGGCTATCGCCATCGGCACCTCCCACGGCGCTTACAAGTTCACTCCCGAGCAGTGCACCGTCAACGAGCAGGGCATTCTGGTGCCTCCCGCTCTGCGCTTCGATGTTCTGGAAGAAGTCACCAAGCGTCTGCCCGGCTTCCCCATCGTTCTGCACGGTTCTTCCTCCGTTCCTCAGGAGTATGTGGCAATGGTCAACGCCAACGGCGGCAAGATGCCCAACGCCATCGGTGTTCCCGAGGAGCAGCTGCGTAAGGCTGCCGCTCTGTCCGTCTGCAAGATCAACATCGACTCCGACCTGCGTCTGGCAATGACCGGCACCATCCGCAAGTTCTTCAATGACGAGCCCTCCAAGTTCGACCCCCGTGAGTACCTGAAGCCCGCTCGCGCCAACATCAAGGAAGTTGTCCGCCACAAGCTGATCAACGTTCTGGGCTGCGCCGGCAAGGCCTAATCACCGATCACAAAATGCACCCCAATCGGGGTGCATTTTTTTGCGATTGCCCGGCCGGGAAGCCCCGGCAGGCAATGGACAATGGACAATGGACAATTGACAATTGACAATTGACAATTGTCAATCCATTTCGTAGGGGCGATTCAAGAATCGCCCGAAACACCCCAACGGGGTGTCATCCTGAGCA
>JAZKXW010000082.1:0-6342 GCA_045611825.1 Faecousia sp. | reverse complement strand
GTCCCGGATGGGCGGCACCAGGAACTACTGTTATTTTTGGGTGCTGGAGCGGATCGTCAGGCTGGTGGGAAGGACGACGCGGGTGGGGAAATCTTCGTTGTCTTCACCGATGCGGCGCATCAGCAAGTTGACAAGCGCCTGACCAAAGGCGGCTTTTCCTACACTGACAGAGGTCAGCGGCATAGGCAGCGCAAGACGGGACTGGATATCGTCAAAACCCACAAGACCGATCTTGCCGGAACTGATACCCAGCTGCTCCAGGGTGCTGGCGGCTTCCATTGCCAACAGGTCGGAGTAGGCGAAAATGGCGTCGAAAGGCTCTTTTTGATACTCGCTGCTTAAAACTTGGGCAACGCCGCCCAGGGGAGAATCCAAGGTGATGGTGCGGCTGCGTACGCCGGGGGCTTCTGCCATTGCCCGGGCAAAGCCTGCCGCCCGATCCCGGGCGCTGGAGTTGTAGGGGGCATTGAGCATTAAAATGTTTCGGTAGCCTTGCTCTGTCAGGTGTTTGCCTGCCAAGTAGCCACCGTTTTCATCGTCAAACAGTACTGCATCTGCAGGCAGGTCTGCAAAGAATCTACCGATTAGCACACAGGGTTTGCCCATTTCCTGCAAAAGCCGGATGCCATCGGCACTGTGCTGAGAGGGGGTGAGCAATACACCGTCCACATTTTTGGAAAGGGCGGTACGGATCGCCCGATCTTCCCGTTCGGCGTCCTCTTCTGTGTTAAATACGATGACGGTGTAGTTGTATTTCGCGGCCTGCTGTTCCACTTCTTTGCACAAAATGCCAAAAAAAGGGTTGGAGATATCACTGACGATCAGCGCTAAAACATTGGAGTAGCCGCTGCGAAGGGCGCTGGCCATATCGTTGACTACATAACCCATTTCTCGGGCGGCGGCGCAGATCGCTGCCTTGGTTTGTTTATTTAAGTCCGGCGCATCCCGGAGCGCTTTGGATACGGTATTTGCGGAAAATCCGGTGGCGGTCGCCACATCCTTTAATGTGGTGCGCCTGGATTTGGGTTGCTGCATAGAGAACCACCTGCCTTTTGCTCTATTATAAGAAATTTACCGATAAAAGGCAAGAGGGGATTAGAAAGTGCAAAACATGTTGACTAAATCTCTGGAAACTGATATATTATCGTTACCGTTATCGTTAACGGTAACGATAACGGTAATTATTTTGAAGGAGATGTGTTTTATGAAGATCGCTCTTTTAATTGCAAACCGGGGATTTTTTCCCAGTAGCGTAATTTCTTCCGCCCGGGAGGAGATGCTGGACGCCTTTGCCTGCGCCGGGCTGGAGGCTATGTATCCTGCTGAGGAGTCTACCCGCTACGGCGCAGTGGAGACATTGAATGAGGGCTTGGTGTTTGCTGACTTTTTGGCGGAGCATCGAGGAGAATATGACGGGCTTGTGATCTGTCTGCCGAACTTTGGTGACGAAAACGGCATCAAAGCCGCCATTCGTGACTGCGATGTCCCCATCCTTCTGCAAGCCTATCCGGATAAGCTGGACGAGTTGGACTTCGCCCACCGCCGGGATGCTTTCTGCGGTAAAATGGCGCTGACCAGCGTGTTGACCCAAATGGGTACCAAGTACACCACCTACCTGCCTTTTGTTACCCATCCTGCCAGTGATGCATTCCAGGAGCAACTAAAAAAGTTTGCTGCTATCTGCCGTGTGGTAAAACGAATGAAGCACCTGCGTATCGGCGCCTTTGGTGCCCGCACCACTGCATTTAAGAGCGTCCGCTATGATGAGATGGCGCTGGAAAACCGCGGCATTGACGTGGAAACATACGATTTCTCCACTATTTTTGCCGCTATCCGGGAGCTTTCTGACTCTAATCCGAAAGTGCAGGCGCGTCTGGAAGATTTGCACCGGGTATGCGATTACAAAGATGCTCCCACCGGCAGAGATGTTTCTTTGGCAAAACTGGCTGTAGTGCTGGACAAGATGATCGATGAAAATATGCTGGACACCCTTGCCATCCGGTGCTGGAGCGAATTGCAGCAGGAACTGGGTATCACTCCCTGCGCTGCTATGGGTCTGCTGATCCAGGAGGGCAAACCGGTGGTCTGCGAGATGGACGTAACCAACGCTATGGCAATGATGGGTCTGCAGCTGGCGGCAGGTACCGGTACCGGCTGTCTGGACTGGAACAACAACTACGGCGACGATCTCAACAAGTGCATCCTTTTCCACTGTGGTCCGCTGCCTATGGATCTGATGGAAGGACCCGGACACGTGGAACAGCATAAGATGCTCTCCAAGTCCTACGGGGACAACTGCAGTTGGGGCTTGAACGTGGGTAAGGTCAAGACCGGTCCCATCACCTTTGCCGGTATGCGCACCCAAAACGGTCAGGTGCAGTTCTATGTGGACACTGCTGAGATCGTAGATGCCCCGGTAAGCAAGGAGTTTTTTGGCATTCCCATCGTTATTGAGACCCCTGACCTGCAGAAAAAACTGCAGCGTATCAGCGATGCCGGTTTCCGGCACCATGTTGCCATTGTACAGGGAGATGTGAAGGATGCCGTTGCCGAAGCGTTTACCAAATACTTAGGTTATCAGCAGATCGTACTGTAAGGAGGAAGTAAATATGCCTGTTATTACCAATCGTAAAGAGAGTTTAAAAATCGCCGATAAGTTGGCCGCCTGCGGCACCAGTATCGGCATTTTCGGCACAGCCAGCTCCTGGAACACCGAGGCCATTCTAATGGCTGCTCAGCGGATCGCAGATAAATATCAACTGGAAACTGTGCCGGTGGTGGTATCTTCCACCTTTACCTATGACCATATGCCCCAGTGCGCCCGTATGACCTACTGCGGCAACCCCCAGTTGGGTCTGATCGCCAACATGGCCTATCTTCACGCATTGTGTGATGATAAGTATTCCCCTTATCGGAATGTATTGGTGCTGCCTCACCTGGATCACGCTGACCCGATTAAGGATCGTTGGGCGCTGACCACCGGAATGCAATATTTTTCCAGCGTGATGTTTGATGCCCAGCGCTTCCCCTATGAGGAAAATCTGGAAATGACCCGAGAATATGTAAAAACCTATGGACAAGATGTTCTTGTGGAAGGTATAATGGAGATGCTGAATGTAGAAGGCAGTTCCAGAGCCGCCCAGGCAGATGACTATTGCACCCGGGCGGTGGAGTATGTAAAAGAGACCGGTATTGATTTCCTGGTTGCGGATCTTGGCACAGAGCAGCAGTCTGCTACCACCGGCAGCGGTACTTATTACGGTGACCGGGCACGGAAACTGACAGAGGTTCTGGGCAAGAAAATGCTGGTGCTTCACGGAACTTCCAGCCTTACAGAAGCGCAGATCAAGGGTTTGGCAGACGATGGTGTTCTCCGGGTAAATATGTGGACTCGCATTGCCCGGGAAGCCGGTCAGTATGCCGCACAGCAGGCTTTCCGGCGGAAAGAGGCTATGGACACCGGCAACTTTGATGCAGCGGACTCCCGTGCCTATATGCGCCACTGCGCGGAAAAGGCTGCGGACATTATGGAAGAAATGATGGAACTGTTTGGCTACGGAAATTGGAAGCCCTAAGGAGTGCTTGATATGCAAGAAGATATCTTATTTGGCATTTGCGCCGATGTGCATCACAGCGCCGATAACAACAACTGTTGGCGGATGCAGAAATTTGTGGATGAAGCCAAGGAGCGGAAGGCGGATTTTATCATCCAGTTGGGGGATTTTACTTTGCCTAACGAAGCCGGCGCAGAACTTTTGCAGGTGTGGAATCAGTTTGAAGGTCCCAAGTATCATGTGCTGGGCAACCATGATACCGAGCATGCCGGCAAGGAAGCTATGATGAACTTCTTGGGGATGCCCGGCAAGTATTACAGTTTCGATATGGGCGATTACCATTTTGTGGTGCTGGATACCAACTTTGCCAAGATCGGCGATCAGTACATCGACTACAATGTGGACAACTACCACAAGGATTTCTTTAACTGCTACATTCCCACCCCGCAGTTGGAATGGCTGGAGGCGGATCTGGAGGCAACGGACAAGCGGTGCTTCCTCTTTACCCACGCAACGCTGCTGCAGGGCCAGTGGTCTATTTACAATATTCATCAGTTTGAAGATCTGATCTTCCGGGTCAACCAAAAAGCCGGATTTAACAAGGTGACCATGTGCTTCTCCGGTCACGACCATGCCGACGAGTATCTGTTCAAAGGCGGCGTTCACTATGTACTGATGAACTCTATGAGCCACCGGTACATCGGTCAGTTGTACACCAAGTTTGCGTCTTCAGCAGCGGCGGTGGAGAAAGACTACGGAGAACTGAAGTTTATCGTCCCTTACAAAGACCCGCTTTATGCCTTTGTGCGGCTGAAAAAGAGCGGCTTCGTGCAGATCATCGGCAAGCAATCGGAGTATGTGGGCAACAGTCCCTTTGAACTGCACTGGCCCCATTCCTGCGCGCCCCAAATTTCTTATCGGGAGATGTGGATGAATGGCATCGGCGAATTATGACCTGCCCCTGAAAGAGGGCTGGAAGTTCCACTTGGGTGACCTGCCCAAAAAGCGGAACATCCCCGTAGGTGTGACCCACCAGTGCTGCAAAGCCGGCGGCGCGGTGCTGGAAAAGGTGTTTGAAAATGAGGCTTGGCAGGCGGTTTCGCTGCCCCACGACTGGCTGACCGATCTGGAGCTGGATCCGCAGGAGGATGCTGCCGGCGGCTTTCAAAAACGGGGCATTGCGTGGTACTCGGTTACTTTTTCTTTGCCGGAATCAGAGATCTGCAACGCAGAGCTGATTTTTGAGGGCGTACTGGGCTACAGCGCCGTGTTTGTCAACGGTGTATGCGCGGTCCGGAACTTCAGCGGCTACAACCGCTTCGCCTGCGATGTGTCGGCATACCTGCTGCCCGGTCAGGAAAACCGCATCGATCTTAAGGTGGATGCCACACGCTGCGAGGGCTGGTGGTACGAGGGGGCAGGTCTTTACCGTCCGGTGTATATCCGGTTTCGGGAAAATGTCCGGTTCCTGCCGGAGGATTGCTTTGTCCGCTGGGAGAATGGGATGGTCAAAGCCGAGCTGGCGGTGGAAGGCACGGGCGTTGTGACTGCTACCCTTCTGGACGATGCCGGCAGCTGCGTGGCATCGGGAGAGGGAACAACGCTTTGCCTGCCTGTGGCAGAGCCGAAGCTTTGGAGTCCGGAGAAGCCCTATCTTTATAAAATGTTATGTAAACTGGAAAGCCACGGCAAAACGGTGGATACCTTCTGCTGCTCCGTGGGTCTGCGGAATATTACATGGGTGGCGGACAAGGGGATGTTCTTAAACGGAGGGCATTATCCCGTCAAGGGCATTTGCTGCCACCAAGACCATGCCGGTGTAGGCGCCGCCATCCCGGATGCTCTGATGGAGCAGCGGGTGGCGACCCTGAAGAATTTCGGCATCAATGCTTATCGGTGCGCCCACCATGCCCCGGCAGAATCTCTGCTGGAGATCTGCGACCGGCTGGGCATGCTGGTGATGGTGGAAAATCGCCATTTTGACCTGTCCGAGGAGACGCTGAAGCAGGTGGATGCCTTGGTAAAACTGGCAAGAAATCACCCCTCGGTGTTCCTCTACAGCCTCTTTAACGAAGAACCTTGGCAGACGGAGGAGCGGGGCAGACGGATTGCAGAGGGGCTTACAAACCGTGTGCGGCTCCATGACACCACCCGGGCAATCACCGGCGCACAAAACGGCGGCATGCTGGAGAAATCCAACGCTGCTGATGCGTTGGATGTGGTGGGTGTGAACTACTTTTTGAAGGATTATGACCTAACCCACGAACGGCTGCCCCACAAGGTAATGATCGGCACGGAAAACTGTCCTACATATGCAACCAGGGGTGTCCATCAGTCCGATGTGAACAGACAGGTCTTTGCCCAGTACGGTGAGGAATGGGGCAATTTCTCCGAGTCTTTGGATGAGACAATGCAGACCATCTTCGCCAAGCCCTATGTTGCCGGCTGCTTTGCGTGGTGCGGCTTCGACCATCGGGGCGAGCCAACACCTTACGGCTGGCCCAGTGTCATCAGCCACTGGGGCTTCCACGATGAATGCGGCTTTGCCAAGGAGACGGCATATTTGCTGAAGGCTTGGTACAAAGAAGATCTTTGTGTACGGCTGCTGCCCCATTGGAACTGGAATGCGGGAGAGGTTGTTCGAGTCTGTGCTTTTACCAACGCGGATTCTGCGGAGTTGTTCTTAAATGGCAAGTCTTTGGGTGTACAGACTGTGGCTTTGAAAAAGGTATTCTGGGAAGTGCCTTTCGCACCCGGCGAACTGACCGTTGTTGCCAAGCGGGGAGAT
>JAZKXW010000081.1:0-10548 GCA_045611825.1 Faecousia sp. | reverse complement strand
CATCTCTCAGCACATAAAGCTTTGATATTAAAGCCATGCGGCTAAAATATATTATGCGGTATTAGCAGTCGTTTCCAACTGTTGTCCCCCACTGAGAGGCAGGTTTCTCACGCGTTACTCACCCGTTCGCCACTAAGTGTCAGAAGCAAGCTTCCAACACCCCGTTCGACTTGCATGTGTTAGGCACGCCGCCAGCGTTCGTCCTGAGCCAGGATCAAACTCTCAAAAAATTGTATCTAAAGCACCAAAGTGCTCCAAATCAAGTTTTTGAATAATTTGCTTCTAGCAATATTACTCAAGAATTTCGTTGGCTGTTATTCGTTCGTCTTATACACGATAACTTAAACAATCCATTATAATTGTCCAAGGTGTTCATTTCGTCTTTGCGTTATTCAATTTACAAGGTACAGTTCGCACCGCTCGGAGCGGAGCCTGTTTAATTTACCACATGCGCACGCCTTTGTCAAGAACTTTTTTCAAGAAACTTCAAAATTTTTCTTGTTTTTTCTATTCCTTTATGGAACATAAAAAGGAGGTCTCTTTCGAGACCTCCTTGCGGTATCATTTCAAGGCTATTCAGCGTCTTCCAGCAGGCCGTAACCGCCGTCATTTCTGCGATAAACTACTGCAAACGCGCCATCGTTATCCTCATCCCGGAAAGCAAAGAATGTATGCTCCAAAAGGTTCATCTGCATCACCGCTTCTTCCCGGGTCATAGGCTTCATATAAAACTGCTTGACGCGGACAATGCTCAAATCCTCTTCCGGCTCTTCGGCAGCGAAGGAGGTTTCCTCTACCGTACGGGTGAAAGCATCCTGGCGCAAGCGACGAGCCAAACGCGTCTTATTCTTGCGGATCTGGCCTTCGATCGTGCCTACCGCGGCATCAATGGAAGCGAACATATCCGATGTGCTCTCGTGGGCGCGGAACCATGTGCCTGCGCCGTGAACCGTAAGCTCTACATTGTTACGGTTCTTTTCCACAGAAAAGACGACAAGTGCTTCCGCATCCTCCTCAAAATACCGGGACAGCTTCATTACTTTTTTCTCGGCGTAGGCGTGAACATTCTGAGGCAGTTTTACTTTCTTTTCACTGTACTGAAATTTCATATGCGGCAGCTCCTTTCGTATCACCGGTTCTCCGGTGTACCTATACTATACCGCGATTTTAGTACAGCGACAAGGGGTCAGTCCTCCAATAATTCCTCTTCTTCCAAAAGATCCATCATAATCAGGTTATACAGACCCTCTGCTTTGGCTTCAAAGAGTTTTCCCAAGCGAACCGCCTGACGCTGATCCGGCGCCAGCAGTTCCAAGGTCATCAAATTGCCGCCCTCATCGTCCAGCGCCATGATGACAGAATAGTCACCGGATTCTCTGGGGGTGATCTGCGTTTTGACAAAGCTGCTGCGGCGAAGCTGGCGATTGAATTTTGCCACAGCATTTTCTGCCAGCTGCTTGACGGTAAAGGCAATGGAATCCTCCGTTAATGCACCGTCTTCCCTGCCCTTTTCTGTAATTTCATACTGATCCTCTGCCACAGCACGCAGGTGACCGGACTCCACCATCTGCGGAATTGCCGTACAAACATCAAAATAACTCAGGCACTCATCCTGATAGCACAGCTCATATATTTCCTGACAGCTCAGGGGATAGCCGGAACGGGCTGCCACATATAAAATCAAAACTTTGACATCCATCATATCATGGATAAAACCAAGTCGCTTCATTACGATCACCTCTTGTCCCCATTATACAGAATTCGTGGGAAAAATCAAGCACAACTCCATCTTCCCCGGCATATTGTGGCACATAGAAAGGGTGATGGAATATGGATCAACGCAGTTTTCTGCTTCTTGGGCGCAGCAACGCCTTTGAATATGTACAGACATATTTACTGCGCAATCATTGCAAGATTTTATCCGGGCCCGGGCCGTCCGTAAGAAACCTCATTTTACCGGTGCCTGCTTTTGAACCCAGCGGAACGCTAAAAGGCGGCAGCAAATTAGAGTACCACCTGAATGCGCTTTCCCATGATGTCACCGTATTTGGTGGAAATCTCAACCACCCGGCCCTGCTGGGATACCGATGCGTGGATCTTTTACAGGATCCTTTTTATCTGGCAGAAAACGCATCGATCACTGCCCACTGTGCCATCAAGCAAACGCTGAATATGCTTCCGGTATCTTTGAAGGATTGTCCGGTGCTGGTACTTGGTTGGGGCAGAATTGGAAAATGCCTTGCCGCCCTTTTACGGCAAATGGGCGCAAATGTATCCGTATATGCCAGAAAGCCTGCCGACCGGGCAATGTTGGCGGCGCTGGGCTATGGTGTTTGGGATTCAAATCCCCAAAGCTTATGTACCTATCGTGTGATCTACAACACCGCACCAACCATGCTTTTGCCTGAAGAATCCGTCCGGTTCTGTCAACCTAACTGCTTAAAAATCGATTTGGCATCCGAGAAAGGCATCGCCGGAGAGGATGTAATTTGGGCAAGAGGTCTACCCGGCAAGGATGCACCGGAAGCCTCAGGAAAACTAATCGCAGAAACCGTATTACGGCTGATGGGGTAAAAGGAGGAATTCTATGAACATCGGCTTTGCTATGTGTGGTTCTTTCTGTACTTACAGCAGCGTATTCCCCGTCATGGAAGCTCTGACCAAAAACCACACCGTGATCCCTATTTTTTCTCACAGTGCTTTCACAATCGACAGCCGGTTCGGCACTGCCCAATCCCACATTCGAACCGCTGCGCAGATCTGTGGACAGGAGCCTCTGTCTACCATTGCGCAGGTGGAGCCCATCGGACCGAAGAAGCTGCTGGACGCGTTGATCATTGCCCCCTGCACCGGCAACACCTTGGCAAAACTTGCAAACAGCATCGCCGACGGTCCGGTGACTATGGCAGCAAAAAGCCACTTGCGAAACGGCAGACCCATACTGATCGCGGTATCCACCAACGATGCTTTGGCAGGCGCTGCCGAAAACATTGGAAAACTGCTTTCCAAAAAGCACTACTATTTCGTTCCCTTTGGGCAGGACGATCCCGTCAAAAAGCCTACCAGCATGGTGGCGGATTTCAAAAAAATCCCCCCGGCGCTGGAAGCAGCGCTGGAGGGACGGCAGATTCAGCCGATACTGTTATGAGAAATCGGATTTTTCATCGTGAGTCAGTTCACCGCTGCCGCTGATGGGAATGGCTTCCCCCAGATAGGTAGGCTCCGGTTTGAAGATTGCCATACCGAAATCCTTGACACGGGCAAGGAGCTCCCGGACATCCCGGTTGGTCTGCCCGCTGTAATCCTGATATTCTGCGGCTACGCCGTAGGCCTCTATGCCCATGGCGTTGGCAATATACAGGGCTCTGTACAGGTGATAGGTCTGGGTCACAATAATGATCTTATCCGCGCCGAAAATCTCTTTGGCGCGATAGACGGATTCATAGGTAGAAAAGCCGGCATGATCCATGAAAATATCCTCAGAGGGAATCTTTGCATCATAAGCATAGTGCTTCATGGTGTCCACCTCATCGTAGCCCTGTGTACCATGGTCACCGCTCATAAGCAGCTTCGGCGCAGCGCCTGCATGATATAAAGAAACGCCACGCTTCAGTCGGTCTTCCAGCATAATACTGGGCGTACCGTCACTTTTGACTTGGCAGCCCAAAACGAGAATGCAATCCACATCCTGTAATTGGGAGGCTTCCGCTTCGGATAAAATCCGCTTCTTCGTGCTGTCAACGACCCAGCCATTGATTCCCAAAACAGCAATGACACCTAAAACCGTTAAGGACAGCAGAATGACAGCAAGGATCATCAGCATCTTGCGATGTTTCCGAATGCTTTGCTTCAGGATTTCCATCTCTGCACCTCCTCAGACATTTTATATATTGTAGCACAAAGCAAAAGGAGTGGTCAACTGCCACTCCTTTTTTGTCTATTAAATACCTGCCAGCTTTTTCAATTCCTCAGCAAGATCCGTCTGCTCCCAAGGACGGTCGGCAACGCCGAAATGTCCCTTCAGGGCAGTCTTACCGTAAATAGGTCTGCGCAGATCCAGTTTGCGGATAATACCGCCGGGAGTCAGGTCGCAGGTTTTCCGCAGCAGCGCAGTCATTTCCTCATCTGCGATCTTGCCTGTGCCATAGCTGTCTACCCGGACGGAAACAGGCTCTGCCACACCGATGGCGTAGGCAAGCTGTACCTGCACCTGCTCAGCCAAGCCGGCTGCCACCAAGTTCTTGGCCATGTACCGTGCCATGTATGCACCGGAACGGTCCACTTTGGTGGGGTCTTTACCGGAAAACGCGCCGCCGCCATGGGAGAAGTAACCGCCGTAGGTATCCACGATGATCTTACGGCCGGTAAGGCCGGTATCGCCGTTAGGACCGCCAATCACGAAGTTGCCGGTGGGGTTAATGTGGATATTGGCTACGTCGGCAATATCAAAGCCGTAATCCTTCAGTACCGGTGCGATCACACCTTCCCGAATGTAACGGCGCAGTTCGCTCATTTCAAAATCTGCGCTGTGCATAATGGACACGACCACAGTATCGATGCCAAGCACATTGCCCTGTTCATCAAACTCCACACTGACCTGGGTCTTGCCGTCAGGGCGAAGCAGGTCGTTGCTTTCTACGCACTGGGTCAGGCGATTTGCCAACGCCCGGGACAGGGCTGCAGGCAGAGGCATCAATTCCTCCGTGTGGGTGCAGGCGCCGCCGAACATCATACCCTGATCGCCTGCGCCGCCAACCTCATCGTTGGTGCCCATAGCGATATCCGCAGACTGGGTGTGGATCTTGCAGAGGATCTCCACAGAATCCGCATCAAATCCGTCGCCGGGATGGGTATAACCGATGGTGCGGATCACCTCTCTGGCAACCGCAGGATAATCTACCACAGCCTTCGTGGTAATCTCGCCGCAAATCAGGCAGAAGTCGGTGGTGACCATGGTTTCGCAAGCCACACGAGAACCGGCGTCCTGGGCAAGACAAGCATCCAAAATCGCGTCAGAAATCGCATCTGCCACCTTATCCGGATGACCACAGGTCACACATTCAGAGGTAAACAATCTTTTTTCCATAATTTTTGTCCTTTCACAAAAAAATCTGCACACACCGAAGGACTCGACGTGTGCTATCTATCGAATCCTCATCTCTCGTTGCCGCCGGATTTGGCACCACACATTTTGTAGGTTGCCGGGTTTCATCGGGCCGTTCCCTCCACCACTCTTGATAAGGCTTGTATGCAGTTCTCGTATATTTTACTCGATTTTCTTAAAAAGTCAACTGTTTTTGTTGATTTTCAAAGAAATTATTCATAATTCCTTTATAGACATTTTATGGAAAAGCTGTTATGATAGTGTTACTTTACACAGGAGATGACGGCTTTGAAAAAACTCAGCACCGGTTTTCAGCGGTTTTGCTTCCGCAACCGCAACAAGGGTATCCCCAATTTAATGCTCTACATTGCGCTGGGCAGCGCAATGGTCTATATTATGAGCATGCTGGACAACAGCAACACATTATATAATGTACTCCGATTTGACAGACAGCTGATTTTGCAAGGTCAGGTATGGCGGCTGTTCACTTATGTGTTCACCTATAACGCAGGCCATTTACTGCTGACAGCCATCAGTTTGTTCTGCTTCTACTCTTTAGGCAGAGCCATTGAAAACGCATGGGGTACATTCCGGTTCAATCTTTTCTACCTTTCCGGTGTCCTTTTGATGGATGCCTTCGCCATGGGCTTGGGGTGGATTCCTGCTACAGTGACCATCGACGGTCTGTCTGTGCAGGCATCTATTGCAGGAAGCGGTATTGAGACTGCTGTCTACGGCAATATGGTGTATTATTTGAATCTAAGTATGCTGATCGCTTATGCCACCATGTACCCGGATGCTCACTTCCTGCTGTTTTATATCATCCCCGTAAAAGCATGGATCTTCGGCGTATTGGATCTGGCGCTGACATTGTACTCCGTATTCCAACTGACCTTTATAAGCAATATATCCATCTTCCCGCACAATCTGTTCCCCTTGGTGGCTATCGGAAATTATTTCCTGATGTTTGGCAAAGATGTAGTGAACCTGATCCCCCTGTCCTGGCGGATCAGAAACCGCCGCCAGAAAAAGCAAAAAACCACCGTCACTACTGACAAGCCACCCATTCAATTCCACACGCCAAAAGCACAACATGCATCCCCTGTGAAGGAGAATTACACCCACAAGTGCACTATCTGCGGACGCACAGACGTCAGCAATCCGGAATTGGAGTTTCGCTACTGTTCCCGCTGCAGCGGATACCACTGCTACTGCGAAGACCACATCAGCAACCATGAGCATATCGAAGCCTAATAAACGCCCTCTGCTCCACTTGGAACAGAGGGCGTAATATTATTGATCCATAGGAACAAAAGTGACATTCTTCAGTTCTTCCACCGCCTGCGGCCGATGGGTAACCAAAATAGCGCTTTTGTTCAGTTTCTTCAAATTACGCAAAACCGTATCTTCGGTTTTGGCATCCAAAGCAGATGTACATTCATCCAGCAGGAAGATCTTCCTGTCCATCAGGATTGCTCGCGCAATGGCCAATCGCTGCAACTGGCCCTTGGAAAGGCCGGTGTTGTTTTCACCCAAATGGGTCTGCAGACCTGCGGTAGTTCCCCAGATAAAGCCGGCATCCGCCAACTCCAGCACGCTCTTGCACACTTCCTCGGTAACATCCGGCGCAACCAACTGCAGATTCTCCATCACCGTGCCGGAAAGCATCGCATAATCCTGTGGCACATAGGCAAACAAGCGCCGTGTCTGTTCAGAGCAGGGAAGCTCTTCCCCTGCCGCTGTTTTCAAGAATACACGACCCTGCTCCGGGGTATACAAGCCGAGCATCAGTTTGAAGAGCGTGGTTTTACCCTTGCCGGAGATGCCGGTAAGACAAGTCCAGCCGGTCACAGGGAATGTGGCATTAAAATCTTCCACCACCGCTGTCTCCTCGCCGGGATAGCGGAAAGTAACATTCTCAAAAACAACCGCTTCTACAGAATCGATTTTTTCTGCATCAACGGCATCATTGGCAGCATCGTCCTCATGTTCCAACATATCCATCAGGCGCTCGCATGCAACCTCCACCGCCATCAGCTTGTTCCATTGACTGGAAACACCCAGCACAGGACCGCGGAACAACGACAGAAGCTCCAAAATAGAGGTGAAATCACCATAAGTAAATGCTGTTTTTGCCGCCAGTTGCCCTGCGCCCCAAAGGATCACTGCGCCGGTACCCGTGTAGGATGCAGCCGCCACAGCGCCGCTTCCGCCAACAACCCATCTGCGTCTGAAAAATTTCTCCTTCAGGTTGTCGCGAATGCGTTTGCCGAACCGTTTTTCTACCTGCTCTTGGGTTTGGAGACTTTGGATCAGCTCCAGTTGCTGAAAATCTTCCTGCAAATTAGAGAGCACCGCCTCTTCAGTGATGCGAACCTTTCGCTGGCAGCGCTTTGCCAGCGGACGCAGCGATCCGGCTGCGCCGGCCATGGCAATTGCCATCACCACCAAAATCAGCGCAACCGCAGGTTGAAGCATCAATACCGCAAAAAAGCTTCCCATCAGGCGTGTGACCTGACCTGCCAGCAAGGGCAAGGTATCCAGCACACCGGAGGATACAGTACTGACATCTTCGATTCCGCGGCTCAGCAGTTCACCGCTGTGAAAGGACTGCAATTTCGAGTCCCGGCTGTATGCAGCTGCATGAAGCAAATCTTGGCGGAGTTTGGCTGTGAAATTATCCACACAGCTGCCGCTATACCATTGCTGTGCAATATGAAATACGATAACTGCCAGTAAATTAGCTACCAATATTCCGCCCCACAGCAGCAAGTTTCCTTGGCTCAGCGCAGCATCGATCACAAATTTGATCACAACAGCCAGAGAAACCTGTAGCGCAGACTGGAACACAGATAAGCATCCGATGCACAGAATCTGCCGGCGATATGGGTAGACAATTCTGCGAACAGCTCCCCTATTCGGTTTTATATTTTTCTTCATACGCATTTCTCCGCTGATAAACATACCCCTGCGGCTTCCGCCTCAGGGGTATGCTTTTTATCGGTAATCTGAGTAGTAATACTTCTTGTTCTCGGGAATAATGCCGTTCAAGATAAAGCCCAACAGCTTGGCATCGGTCAGCTTCAGCTGGTTGACGCCCCTTGCCACAGCATCCTTTTCTGTCTTACCCTGACGGACCAAGTACAACACACCGTCCAACAGGCTGGCGATCACGCGCGCATCGGCAACCGCATTGACAGGAGGAGAGTCCACCAGAATATAATCGTAATCCAAGGACAGCCGAGCCAGCAGTTCCTTCATACGGTCACTGCCGAGAAGCTCGGAAGGGTTGGGAGGAATATCGCCGGAGAACAGCATATCCAAATTCGGATATACTTCCTTATGAATCGCTTCCTTCTCCGTTGCCAGACCGGCCAAGATATTGGACAGGCCGGTGGTCACCTTTGCAGACAACAATCTTGCCTGAGCAGGACGACGCATATCTGCATCGATAAGCAGAACCTTCTGACCGTTTTCCGCGAAGGAGATGGCAAGGTTCAAAATCGTAATACTCTTACCTTCGCTCATGGCGCTACTGGTAATGCAGAACTTCTTACAGCCCTCCTGATTCAAAAAGAAGCGAATGTTGGTACGCAGCGTTTTATACGCCTCCTTGACAAAGAAGGTGCTGTCCTCATTCAGAATAAAGCGGCGCTGTGATGCGAAGCTGCTGACTGTTTTCTGTTTTTTCTTCTTGCTGGTAATTTTCATTTTTGGCCGCCTTTCTGCTTAAGGGAGTACGGCTGCTGATACTTTGCAGTCTTTTCCTCTTCCGCCAAGTCCGGAATCATTCCGAGCACAGGAATCGGGCAAATCTTTTCCAAATCATCATCGCTCTTAACACGCACATCAAACAAACTTGCCACAATAATAGCGATGGCTGCCAAGACTGCACCGGCAAAAACGCCAACCACAGTGTTGAGCGTGTAATTCGGAGAAGTCGGCGTGTAGGATACTCTGGGATCACCTAAGAACTTCGGTGTACTACCCTGCGTCAGGCCGGGGATATCACGCTCTGCCACATCGCGGATAGCTTTGGCAAGTCTTTCAGACAGCGCAGGATCCGGTGTTTCGATCTCCACCTTGAAAAGCTGCGTGTCCTCAATGACCTCCGCAGAGATCATGCTGCGCAGCTGATCGGCGGTCATATCGAACTTGTATTCCTCGATAACCGGCTTCAGGATCACATCGTCCTTGATGATCTCAACATAGGTGTTTGCCAGCTGGATAGCAACCGCCAAGTCGCCGGATGCCATACCGGTATCACCGCTGTTGACTGCCTTGTTGTTGATAGACACAGAGATTCTCGCTGTATACATAGGTGTCACAAAGAACATTGTATACGCCAGCACCAATGCGCCTGTCACAACAGCACTGATTAGGATCAGCCAAATCCGCTTTTTCAGCAGACTGAATATTTCCTTAAAATTGATTTCGACGCTATCATTCATACTTGTTAATCTCCTTCGTCTGCGTCACTGTATGCTGATATGCATACCAACTTCATTCTAACAAAAGGATTGTAACACAATTTTTCCTTGCTGTCAACATAACGCTTGCGTCAAAATTCGATTGTTTTCGGATGCCGGCGGCAAATCAAAGCAGAGGTGTTGTGTACACCCTCTGTTTTTATAGCTTCACTTCTATCGGATTGCAGATCACCATGGAATCCTGCGTAACTTCACAATCTACCGCCATTACCTGAACACCGGAGGAAGCCGCCTCTCGCAGTTGTTTGCCAAAGGCCGGGTCTGTCCGATCATTCGGGTACATGTACTTTACACCATTCATTTGAATCACAAACAACACATACGCCCCATAGCCTTCCGACGCAGCCGCCGCAAGGCCGCGCAAGTGTTTTGCTCCCCGATCTGTAGGCGCATCCGGAAAAGCACAGACATCATTCTCTTCCAATGTAACGCCCTTTACCTCCAAAAAGCAGTGCTTCCCGTTCAAATCGAAAGAAAAATCAAATCTGGAATCACCATGCCTTGTTTCGGCGCGTAAATTTTTTACCGGTCCTAAACCTCCGGAAAGAAGCCATTCCTTTGCCGCAACATTTGGCGCCTGAGAATCCATGTTGATCACTCTGCTGCCTTTTTGCACTGCAATCAGATCGTATTTGGTTTTTCGTTCCGGATTTTCCGACTTTTCGCACCACACCGTTGCGCCCGGAGTCAGTAGTTCTTTGCATCTGCCTGTGTTCTTTACATGACAGATCTCCATTTTTCCGTCTATCTCCACATAGGCAACAAACCGATTCGGTCGTTCTGAAAAACGCCCCTGTTCCATATTCTTATAACGCATGCTGTCCCCCCTTTTAATTAGTATATCTTATTCTTTCCGGAAAAAAAGTATTGACTTTTCCTATAAGTATGTTATAATTCAACTTGCTCCACATGGAGGCTTAGCTCAGCTGGTTAGAGCGCATGCTTCACACGCAT
>JAZKXW010000080.1:0-7784 GCA_045611825.1 Faecousia sp. | reverse complement strand
AATGTAACGCTTGGAAGCGGCATCCAGATGATGCTCCAGCTCAGCCAGAGACCACTGGCAGTTGATCAGGAATACACCGCCGGGCTTAACGTCCTGAACGATCTTGAAGCCCTTGGTGATGTAGGAAGGATTGTGGCAAGCCACGAAGTCAGCCTTGTTGATGTAGTAGGGGGACTTGATGGGCTTGTCGCCGAAACGCAGGTGGGAAACGGTCACGCCGCCGGTTTTCTTGGAGTCGTACTGGAAGTAAGCCTGTACGTACTTGCCGGTGTGGTCACCGATGATCTTGATGGAGTTCTTGTTAGCACCGACGGTACCGTCGCCGCCCAGACCCCAGAACTTGCACTCGATGGTGCCTTCTGCAGCGGTGTTGGGGGAGACCTTCTCTTCCAGAGACAGGTTGGTCACATCGTCAACGATGCCCAGAGTGAACTCTTCCTTGGGCTCAGCCTTAGCCAGCTCTTCGTAAACTGCGAAGAAGGAAGCAGGGGTGGTGTCCTTGGAACCCAGACCGTAACGGCCGCCAACGACGGTAACGTCGTTCTTGCCGGCCTTGGCCAGAGCCATGACAACATCCTGATACAGGGGCTCGCCCTGAGAGCCGGGCTCCTTGGTGCGGTCCAGAACAGCGATCTTCTTAGCGGTTGCGGGGATAGCAGCCAGCAGCTTGTCAGCGCAGAAGGGACGGAACAGACGAACCTTTACAAGGCCGACCTTCTGACCGTTGGCGTTCAGGTAGTCGATAACCTCTTCGATAACGTCGTTGACAGAACCCATAGCTACGATGATGCGGTCAGCATCCTCGGCGCCGTAGTAGTTGAACAGCTGGTAGTTGGTACCCAGCTTCTCGTTGACCTTAGCCATGTACTTCTCCACCACAGCAGGCAGAGCATTGTAGTACTTGTTGCAGGCCTCACGGTGCTGGAAGAAGATGTCGTCGTTCTCGTGAGAACCACGCATTGCAGGACGCTCGGGGTTCAGGGAGTGCTTGCGGAATGCATCCACAGCCTCCATGTTGGTCATTTCCTTCAGATCCTCGTAGTCCCAGATAGCGATCTTCTGGATCTCATGGGAGGTACGGAAGCCGTCGAAGAAGTTAATGAAGGGAACGCGGCCCTCGATGGAAGCCAGATGTGCAACAGCACCCAGGTCCATAACTTCCTGAACGTTAGTCTCAGCCAGCATAGCAAAGCCGGTCTGACGGCAGGCGTACACGTCGGAGTGGTCACCGAAGATGTTCAGCGCCTGTGCAGCCACGGTACGGGCAGACACATGGAAGACGCTGGGCAGCAGCTCGCCGGCGATCTTGTACATGTTGGGGATCATCAGCAGCAGACCCTGAGAAGCGGTGTAGGTGGTGGTCAGAGCACCGGCGGCCAGAGAGCCGTGAACGGTACCTGCAGCACCTGCTTCGGACTGCATCTCGACGACCTTAACGGTATCGCCGAAGATGTTCTTCCGGCCGGCAGCAGACCACTGGTCAACGTAGTCGGTCATGGGGCTGGAAGGGGTGATGGGGTAGATGCCAGCAACCTCGGTAAAGGCGTAGCTGACGTGGGCGGCAGCAGTATTGCCGTCCATGGTTTTAAATTTTCTTGCCAAAACGAAATACCTCCTAAAGTATTCAATCTTTGTCTTTCATATCATAACACTTCAAAACCGATTTGTAAAGTCGTTTCAGGCATTCTTATGCGAAAAAAAGATGGTTTTGTCGGTAAGTTTTTGCAGAAGCGACCCGATAGAGAGAAAAAAGAATTGTCTTTTTACGGGAAATGGAGTATTATGTTAAAAAACAAGAGGAAAGAGAGGGGTAGCAATGGTCTGCAGTGTGTATACCACAGGCATCAACGGAATCAGCGGAAGCATGGTCACAGCGGAATGTTACATCTCCAACGGATTGCCGAATTTTGATATTGTAGGATTGCCGGATGCGGCAGTAAAAGAGGCAAGAGAGCGCGTTCGGGCCGCGGCTAAGGTCAGCGGCATGCGGTTTCCTACAGGCCGGATCACGGTCAACCTTGCGCCGGCCAGTCTGCGAAAGACCGGTACCCATTACGATTTACCGATCCTTTTGGGCATTCTCTGCGCCAGCGGCGCAGTTCGCAGGCCGAAATCCACCACAGCCTTTTTGGGTGAACTGAGCTTGGACGGACAGATTCGTCCGATCTCCGGCGTGCTGCCTATGGTCATCGCCGCCAAGAGAGCCGGCATGCAGACTGTTTTTGTGCCTGCGGAAAATGCGGCAGAGGCGACCCTTGCCAGAGGTCCTGCCATTATCCCCGTGAAAACCGTCAGCGAAGTCGTCGCTGCCCTGAACGGAGAGATCACCTTGGAGGAAGAGCCTATTTGGGTGCCTGCGCGCAACACGCAGGAAGTGCTGGACTTCAAAGATGTGATGGGACAGGAAAACGTAAAGCGGGCCATGGAAATTGCCGCAGCCGGCAGCCATAATATCCTGCTGATCGGCCCTCCCGGTTCGGGCAAAAGTATGCTCAGCAAGCGGTTGCCGTCCATTCTTCCGGATATGACATGGGAAGAATCTTTGGAGGTGACTCAGATCTACTCTGTGATGGGTCAGCTTTCCAGCAAGTCGCCGTTGGTGACAAAACGGCCCTTCCGGTCACCTCACCATACGGTTTCCAATGCAGGCCTTGCCGGCGGCGGTACAAATCCGAGACCCGGTGAGATCTCCATGGCGCACAAAGGCGTGCTGTTTTTGGATGAATTGCCTGAGTTTAAGAAGGATACGCTGGATCTAATGCGGCAGCCCTTGGAGGACAGAAAAGTCACTATTTCCCGGGTGTCCGGTGCAGTGACCTATCCTGCGGAGTTTATGCTGGTGTGCGCCATGAATCCCTGCAAGTGCGGCTGGTACGGAGATCCCTCCGGAAGGTGTACCTGTACAGAAGCGGCGGTGGAGAATTACCGCAGCCGTATTTCCGGACCGCTGTTGGATAGAATTGATATTATTGTGGAAGTGCCGGCGGTGAAATTCGACGAACTGCGCCGTAGAGAAGAGGCAGAACCCTCTGCCAAGGTGAAAGAGCGGGTCAATAGGGCGCGCAGGATCCAGAATCTGCGGTTCGGCGAAGAAACCGGCATGTGCAATGCGGCTATGGGCCCTGAGGAAATGCGCCGTTACTGTGATTTGGATGAAGAAAGCGCAGGCTTACTGCAACAGGCTTTCGATGCTTTTGGATTAACGGCCCGCAGCTATGACAGAATATTAAAGGTAGCCCGTACGGTGGCGGATCTGGACGGCAGCGAGAAGATCAAAGCCGAGCATATCGCGGAAGCCATTCAGTACCGGGCCGTGGAAATATAATATAAAGGAGAACCGTTGTGAACGAGATTTTTTTGCTGAAGCTGGGCGAGATCGTGCTGAAGGGTACCAATAAGCGCCAGTTTGAAAACCGTCTGCGTCAGAATATCCGTCGCCGTATGAAGACCTACGGTGAGTTTGATGTATATATCCTGCAATCCACCGTTTATGTTCAGCCTATGAATGATGAGGCGGATGTGGACGGAGCGTGGGAGGCTTGCCGCAGCATTTTCGGCTTGGTCAGCCTGTGCCGCTGCCGTCCCTGTGAAAAGAATATTGAGAGCATTTTTGCCGCGGTAGAGGAGTATTTGGGTGATGATCTGGACTGCGCGCCTTCCTTTAAGGTGGAGTCCAAGCGCTCTGACAAGTCCTTCCCCATGACCTCCATTGCCCTGTCACAGGAGATCGGCGGACGGCTGGCGGAAGCCCATCCTACCTGTCAGGTGGATGTGCATCATCCTGCCTATACCGTGTATGTGGAGGTTCGCGATCTGGCAGCCTATGTTCACGGACCTGCCATCCCCGGCGCAGGAGGTCTGCCCACCGGCGTAGGCGGCAGAGCCATGTGTCTGCTCTCCGGCGGCATTGACTCTCCCGTGGCAGCCTACATGATGGCAAAGAGAGGTATGGAGGTGGAGTGTGTCCACTTCTTCTCCTATCCCTACACTTCTCAGCTTGCCCGGGATAAGGTGATGGAGCTTGCCCGACTGGTGACGAAATACTGCGGCAGAATGACTGTCAATGTGGTGTCCTTTACCCAAATTCAGGAAGCTATTCGGGATAATTGCCCCGAAGAGTTCTTTACACTCATCATGCGCCGGTTTATGATGGAGATCTCTCAGCGGATCGCTAAGGATGACGGATGCGGCGCCCTGATCACCGGCGAAAATTTAGGTCAGGTGGCAAGCCAGACCATGGAAGCCATGACCGTCACCGGCGCGGTGGTGGATATTCCTGTGTTTATGCCCTTGGTAGGCATGGACAAGGAAGAGATCGTCGCCATCTCCCGGAAGATCGGCACTTTTGAAACCTCCGTGCTGCCTTACGAGGATTGCTGCACGGTCTTTACCCCTAAGCATCCCAAGACCAAGCCCACTTTGGGACAGGTGCTCCATGCCGAGCGGAAACTGGATCGGGAAGCCTTGATTCAGGAAGCATTGGCCAGTGTGGAAAAGGTAACGGTGAAGTACGATGATGAACCTTTGCTGTGATGTTCTGAGCGCGCTGAAAGGGAAGACTCTTGTGACAGCGGAAAGCTGTACCGGCGGCGGCATCGGCGCGGCGCTGACTGCCGTTTCCGGCAGCTCTGCGGTATATAAAGGCGGTATTATCAGCTATACCAATGAAGTGAAGAATGCCCTGCTGGGTGTGGATGCGGAGCTTTTATCAGAGAAAGGCGCAGTATCCGCCCCTGTGGCAGAGGCAATGGCATTGGGCGCAAGACAGCGCCTGCAGGCAGATGTTGCGGTGTCTGTGACCGGTCTTGCCGGTCCCGGCGGTGATGATTACGGAAATCCTGTGGGTACTGTCTACATTGGCTACAGCGACGAAACCTGTACCGAGTCCCGACACTTCCTGTTCTGCGGCGGCAGAGATGCCATCCGGAACCACGCCATCCGCGCAGCCTTGGAACTGATTTTGGAGCACAATTAAAAAGAAAAAGACCACCCATTGGGTGGTCTTTTCATTTGCGAAAGAACAGCATAACGGTGCGTAAACATAGGTAAAAACGAAGAAAAGGTGCCCAGATATACTGTTAGACAAATTGGAATTTATCAGACAATTACTGTCCTATGCTCTAAAAAACATTGATATTACTGGGTTTTCCAGCAACTTTAAACTCAACTGTTATGTATTTTCCCTTGTTTTTGCCCTTATGAGCGAAAATAAGGGAAACTTTTTATATCTAACCGCCAACTACCTTATCAAGCAGTTTTGCGGAAGTACGCTTCGCCTCTCTTGTGGAGTGAGCGTAGACATTCATCGTGGTACTGACGTCGGCATGACCTAAAAGCTCCTGCACATCCTTCGGCGCTGCTCCGTTAGAGAGCAGATTACTTGTGAATGTGTGGCGCAGTTGGTGGAAATGAAACCCTTCGAGACCCTCTACCTTTTGGCTTGCTCTTTTACACATAACGCCTATGGTGCTTGGCGCTTCATACGCTCCGTCAGGTCTTAAGCATACAAAAGATATCTCCTTGTAGCCCTCGGGAACCTTCTCGTTTCTCGGTAGCGTATAGACCTCGTAGTATGTACGGTCTTTCTCCTCAACCTCAACGTAGTAGTTAAGGCAGAATAGTTCTCCGTATTTGAATCGGTTTTTGTGCTGTTCGAGCTTGGCTGTGCGTAGAATATCAGCCAGGGTGTCACAGAAGTCCACCGTACGGACTTTCCTGCGTTTGGTTGCCCCTATCTCGGTTTTGTGCCTTGCGTTGTTGTAGCGCATACTGCGACGTACTGTAAGGTACTGCTTTTCAAGATTTACGTCTTGCCAAGTCAGGCCGCAAACCTCGCCAATGCGAAGTCCTGTGTAGTATGCGATCTGTATAGGGAGCAGTGCGGGGTTATCCTTTGCTTTCAGAAAATCCTCAAGCTTCAGATACATTTCGTGAGTCAGTGTCGGTATGGTAGCAACCTCTCCGTTATCCTCCGAGAACAATTCGTAATCATCCTTTTTCCCACGCCATACAACGTACTGCATCGGGTTAAAGGAAATCATACGCTTGGGAAATACTGCGAAGCGGAACGCTCCTTGCAGAACGGCGGAGAACAATCGTAAGTATCCCTTGCTGAGTGCCTTCGCTGTTGTGCCGTCCGGATTTGCTCCGCCGAAGCTGAGCTGATCCATGAACGTCTGCAGATGGTCGGCTGTCACACTTTTCAGTTTTCGGTTGCTGATGGGAAATTGCTTAATTCGGTTGACGGTGCCTTGATAGGACATTACCGTACCGTTGCTTAAGTTTCCGGGCTTCAGTTCTTCCTCTACCCACATATCCAGCAGCATACCCACCGTTGCGTTTTCGGATTTCGCTACGAATTTCTTTGCCTCGTAGTCTTCCATTGCTTTACGGAGCAGAGCTTCGGTTTCGCCCTTGCTTTCCGTACCTGCGAACTCTCGCTGTACCTGTCTGCCGCTTTCATCTTCTACGTAAAAGCGGTAGTACCACTTCTTGCCTTTTTTTCTTACAGAACCTTTTGCCATATAAAACTCCTTTCCTTTGGCAAACGGAACTGTTGCAATTGTGTACTTATATTATACCATTTTTCGGGTCAAATTGCAACAGTTCCGGACCCTTTTTCGCCGTTATTTCACAGTTTTTGAGCCATTATCTTACGGCTTTTACACTGTCAATATCTCGCAGATCAACACCCTCATTGATCTTCATAAACTCGTTTAGAGCATCGATTCGAATGAGATGTTTACGGCCAACGTAAAGGATCGGGAGCTTTCTGGCTTTCACGAGATCTCGCATCGTATTTCTTCCGATGCCGGTAATCTCAGCGGCTTCCTCAACTTTCAACGCAATTAACTGTTTCATAGACATCACCTCCTTGTGGTGTATTACCTCCATTTCCGCCGGAGGCTGGCTGTAAAGTTTTGCATTTAAATTCCTCCTTCGTAACTATAAAAACAATCAAGCTGCCGCCTTACTCGTTAAGGCTTACTTCTTCTTTTGCTTCGGCGACAGTTCGGGCAGATAGGTGTTTGTAACATCCGATCTGTGATGCCCCAGGATCTCACTGGTCATGCGCTTAGGGTCTTTTCGTCCATCGGCTTCATACTTCGCATACTGTTCCTGCGCTCTCTTGTAGCGCAGTCCGTGCCATGTCAGCGTACTGCTTCTTGGCTTCTTGCCGTCACGAATTTCGTCCTGACGATTTTTGGCAGTGAACTTGTCACGGTTGGCGTACATCCAGTTTTCAAGAGAGTTGATCTGTCTCTCTACGCCGCGCTTTTCGTTACGGCTGATGATATAATCACCGGGGAGTAAACGATTGTTGCGAGTGTAGCGTTGGAGATACTGCAGAAACTTTTTCTGTACCTCCGTCTCAACGGGAACGTAGCGCACCTGACCGCCTTTGCCTTTTACACGCAAGCCGTCATTAGCCAACGCCTTTTCCACGTCTTCTGCTCTTACACGACAGATCTCTTCGATTCTCAAACCGAAGGTGTAGCCGATACCGATGGCAATATGCACATCCATACGACCCATATTCCTTGCCAGCTCCATACCGGCCTTTACTTCGGCAAAGGTCCATGCTCTGTCCACTCTGCCGACCTTGCGCTTTTCCAAGCCCAGGGTTTTGTTGTCGGGCAGCGTCTTCTTGCCACCGGCTTTTCTCTGGTAGAATCGAATGCCCGACAGTCTTGATTTGATTGTGGTGGGAGACAAGCCCTGCGTTTTCATGTACTCAGCATAAGCACGAATATGCTTAGAGTTGCTTCTCAGCGGAGAGGAAA
>JAZKXW010000079.1:0-11325 GCA_045611825.1 Faecousia sp. | reverse complement strand
GTAGACCTCGCAATCCTTTTCTGCACGGACTACCGGTAATAAGCCTTCTTTCAGTTCCATAAAAATCCTTTCTGTGGGGGCGGGGCGTTGCCGCTCCGCCTGCAGCTTTTAATGCATAGGGTCATCCAGGGGGTATTTTTCCCGGAAGCCACATTCGCGGCAGCGATAAGTCACCGTGTAAAAGCCAAGGGCTTTCTTAATAGGGTAAGCAAACAGACCCCGGATGGAGAACAGATGAAATCTTGCTTTCCCGCCGATGGGAATACCGGAGGTGAAGATATTGATCTGCTCTTTCCATTGCGCACGGTTACCGCAAGCGGGGCATTTCTCAGGAATCCCTGCCATTGGAATTACTTGAAGTAACGATCCAGCAGACCCTTCAGAGCCTTGCCGTGGCGAGCCTCGTCCTTTGCCATCTCATGGATGGTATCGTGCAGAGCGTCCAGATTGTTCTTCTTGCAGCAGGCTGCCAGATCGAACTTGCCCTGGGTTGCGCCAAACTCGCAGTCCACGCGCCATGCCAGATTGTCCTTGGTGGTAGCCTTCATGTTGGGCTCTAAGGTGCTGCCCAGCAGCTCGGCAAACTTGGCGGCGTGCACAGCCTCTTCCCATGCTGCCTTTTCCCAGTACAGACCGATCTCGGGGTAGCCCTCACGGTGGGCAATGCGAGCCATGCACAGGTACATTCCCACTTCGCTGCACTCGCCGTTGAAGTTGGCAAACAGCTGCTCCTTGATGTAAGCCTTGTCGGCTTCGGAGATATCGGGGTTACCCACGACGGTGGTCTCGTAGATGCCGAACTCGTGCTCGGCGGCCAGCTTCATTTCGCCCTTCTGCTCTACGAACTTATCAGCAGGGACTTTGCATACGGGGCACTTGAAATCGGCTGCCAGCTCATCGGCAGTGTGGACATAACCGCAAACAGAACATACAAACTTTTTCATAGTAAATTCCTCCAAAAATTTTTATATTTTTATAATAGATTAAGCTTCTTCTTCAAACTGGTCGGGACCGACGCCACACAGGGGGCACTCGTAATCCTCAGGCAGTTCATTGCCTTCGTAGACAAAACCACAAACGGAGCAAACAAACTTTTTCATGCGGATTCTCCTTCCTTTTGATTATTTAGACATTGCCGGCACACGCCGGTGAAGCTGAGACTGCAGCTTTCCACTTTTCCGCCGCAGTTCCGGGCGGCATCTGCCAGACTCCGGGGGACGGTAATCTCATGCAGGTCGATCACCGCGTCACACTTGCTGCAAAGGAAGTGGACATGGGGATCGGTGTTGCCGTCGAACCGTTCCACACCGTTGACTGTCGCCACGCTGATGATCAGACCCTGTTCCTTAAACAGGCTCAGATTCCGGTAGACGGTTCCCATGGAAAGATCCGGGATCACCGGCTTCAGGCGGCTGTAGATCACCTCCGCGGAGGGGTGAGAGTGGGATTCCTGCAGGCAAGCGAGGATCGCATCCCGCTTGCGAAAATGCTTTTTCGTTTGTTCCATAGATGCGCCTCCTTGCTCCTAAATGAGAATAATTCTTATTTACATCTAAAATATATCATGCTGCTTTTCGTTTGTCAATAGGTTTTTGAAAAAATTTTTTTGGGACATATACAAAGACAATGTAGGGACAGCCAATGACCGTCCCAACGAAGTCTATTTCGGATAATTTGAGAAATTGACACCTAGCTGAAAATCTGCTACCATAATGATACTTGAAAATTGGAGAGATCGTATGGAAAATTACTTTCAAATGAATTTTGACCGGCAGCAGCTTGTGGGAATGTCCACATTGGGGCTTGCCCATATCGGCGACGGCGTGTTTGACCTGCTGTGCCGTGCTTATTTGTGCAGCCATGGCGACCATACGGTGCTGAAGCTCCACAAGGATACTGTGAATATGGTCAAGGCTTCCACCCAAGCCAAATATGCGGAGAAGCTGAAGCCCTTGCTGACAGAGGAGGAGTTCGGCTACTACCGCCGGGGCAAAAACGCCCACACCCACGCTGCCCCCAAGTCCGCATCTCCTCAGGAGTACGCCAAGGCCACCGGCCTGGAGGCCCTGTTTGGCGCTCTGTACCTGCTGGGTCGTACCGACCGGATCAACGAACTGTTCCATGTTTTAATGAATGAGGAAGCGTAATGGCATTTGATGCGTATTTTTTGACCGCGGTGCTGGAGGAGATCCGGCAGACCGCCACCGGCGCCCGGGTGGAGAAGATCCACCAGCCCAGCCGGGATACCTTGATATTGCACCTGCGGTGTGAGGGCAGCCGGCAAAAGCTGCTGATCGCTGCCAACCCGGCAGCGCCCCGACTGCACCTGACGGCATCCAATCCGGAAAATCCCGACCAGCCGCCCATGTTTTGCATGCTGCTGCGAAAGCACCTGTCCGGCGGAAAGCTGATCTCTGTCACCCAGCCGCCTATGGAGCGGATGGCAGTCTTTACCTTTGCCTGTACCGATGAGATGGGCTACCCCGAGGAGCGGAAGCTGATCGCAGAGCTGATGGGCAGGACCTGCAACATCTATCTTGTGGATGGGGAAGGACGGATCACCGACTGCCTGCGGCGGATCGGCATTGATGATACCATCAAGCGTCCGGCGCTGCCCGGTTTGATGTACCAGATGCCGGAGCCGGTGACAAAGCAAGACCCTCTCCGGTTAGAAACGGAAGATTATGTAAACTCACTGACCAAGCCCGGCGCCGATATTCTGGCAGACCGGCTGATGGATACCTTAGGCGGACTTTCTCCTTTGGTGTGCCGGGAAGCGGCGCTGTTTGCCGCCGGGGACACGGATGCCAGAGTGGAACATCTGGATAAACCGGCCGTGGCAGACAAGCTGTACCTGTTTTTCCGGGAGCAGCTTCTCCACAGCGCCCCCTACTACTATGCCCAGCCGGACGGAACGCCCAAGCAATTTGCCTTCTGTCCCATCCGGCAGTACGGCAGATGTCAGCAGGCAGCATCCTTTACGGCGCTTTTGGATGAATATTATATTGTACGGGACAAAAAGGATGCCATGCGGCAGAAAAGTCAGGCGGTACGAAAGACCGTCAGCAACCTCTGCCAGCGGCTGACCAAAAAGATCGCCATTCAGGAAAAGGAGCTGGAAGCTACCTATGACCGGGAGCGCCTGCGTCAGCTGGGCGATATCGTCACCGCCAACATCCACCGGGTCCAAAAGGGTCAGAAGCTTTTGGAAGCGGAAGATTTTTACGATGAGAATATGGCGCTGATCCAAATTCCTTTGTCGGAGGTTCTTTCTCCCCAGCAAAATGCGGCAAAATTCTACAAGGATTATGCCCGGATGAAAAATGCCGAAAAGGAGTTGACCCGGCAGATCGAGATCGCGGAGCAGGAGAAACTCTATCTGCAAAGCGTACTGGAGGAGTTGGATCGGGCAGATTCCGAGGCAGAGCTGGAGGAGATCCGCAAGGAGCTGGCCGACGGGGGCTATGTCCGCTTGGACAGCGCAAAAAAGCGGATGAAGCAGGCAAAATCTGCACCCATGCGCTTTGAATCCACCGACGGCTATCCCATTTATGTGGGCAGAAACAACCGCCAAAACGAGGAACTGACCTTTAAGCTTGCCCGAAAGGACGATATCTGGCTTCACGCCTCCAAGGTCCATGGCAGCCATGTGATCATTTCCTGCGGCGGCACAGTGCCTCCGGATGATACCGTTACCCAAGCCGCCCAGCTGGCAGCTTTTTATGCCGAAACCAAGGGCGGACAAAATATCGCCGTGGATGTGACCCCGGTAAAGCAGGTGAAGAAGCATCCTGCCGGCAAGCCGGGCATGGTCATTTACCATACCTATAAAACCGTCATTGCCAATCCCTATAAGGACATTGTGGTAGATGCCCTGAATGCGGAAAAGAAAGAGGAGGCATAAGTCATGCGCTATGAAAAGATTCACCTGAAAGACCGGTTTCCTGCTTTGGGGGAGAACGGCACAGATCCTGTTTTGGAGATTTATTTACAGGAAGCCATTTGCGAAGGCGAAACATGGAGCCTTCCATGGCAGAAAAAACGCCCCTGTCTGCTGGTTTGTCCCGGCGGCGGTTACTGGGCATGTTCCCGCAGAGAGGCAGAGCCCATTGCCCTGAACTTTTTGCCTGCCGGCTTTAACGCGTGCATTCTTACCTATTCCACCGGAGCAGAGGATCGCTTTCCCACCCAGCTGCAGGAGGTTGCGGCGGCTATGGAGCTGATCTGCGAAAATGCCGAGGCATGGTGCTGCGATCCGGAGCGCATTGCCATTATCGGTTTTTCTGCCGGCGGTCATTTGGCTGCCCACTATACCAATTATTATCATTGCAAGGAAGTGCGGACGCTGTTCCCTGAAAGTAAAAAGGTGGCGGCCTGCCTGCTGGGTTATCCGGTGATCACCGCCGACCCCGACTATTGCCACAGAGGTTCTATAGAGAAAGTAGCCGGCTACTTCCCCGTTACGGAAGAGGACTTGCCGAAATTCTCCTGTGAGTATCAGGTGACAGAAAACACTCCGCCCACATTCCTGTGGCATACGGCGGAGGATACCTGCGTACCGGTGGAAAACAGCTTGTTTTACGCCACTGCGCTGTCTAAGAACAAAGTTCCCTTTGAGTGCCACATCTATCCTTATGGTTGCCACGGTCGTTCTACTGCCGATTTCCAGACCTGTAAGGAGATGGAGCCGGGCATGGAATACCTCCATGAATGGCTTCCTGTTGCAGTCCGTTGGCTGAAAGCAACCTTTAAGATGCCCTGATAAGCACCGCCGCTGTGATTCCCACAGCGGCGGCTTTTTGTATATTTTAATGGTATTTGCAAAAAATGAAATGATGAAATCCCGGTTTATCGAGCTGTTGGTTAGAATGTGTAGGGGCGTGCATGGCACGCCCGCTTGCAATTCGGGGAACCGCACAAGCCTATGGCTTGCCGGGCGAGCAATGCTCGCCCCTACAGGGCAAACCAGAATTTGCGAAGTTAATAATTTATTTACGAATCAGGGTATTGACTTTTTTAGCACTCTATTGTATAGTGTGCTTAGCACTCAGGGGTTATGAGTGCTAAAACCGAAAAGGAGGCTGTCCCATGGAGATGACCGATCGAAAAAAGAAGGTACTGCGCTCAGTTGTAGACCTGTATATCCGGACAGCCGAGCCTGTCGGCTCTAAGGCCATCACCGAGCTGCCGGACATGAGCTACTCTTCTGCCACCATCCGCAATGAGATGGCAGAGCTGACTGCCATGGGCTATCTGGAGCAGCCCCACACCAGCGCAGGCCGGATCCCCTCTGCGGCAGGCTACCGCCTGTATGTGGATGAGCTGATGATGGACTACCGCCTGAGCATGGATGAAACCAAATCCATCAACACCGCCATTGAAGAGAAGATGCAGCGTGTGGATAAACTGGTGGAGAAGGTTGCCAAGATGGTTTCTCAGGCTACCGACCTGCCTGCCATTTCCGTAGCATCCCGTTACGGTGGCGCAACGGTGAAGCGTTTCGAGCTGATCCTTGCCGGACAGGGAAGTGTGATTTTGGTGATCATGCTGACCAACGATGAAGTGGTCAATAAGCTCATCAAGCTGCCGGTTTCCGTGTCCGATGCCGACCTGAAGATTTTGGCGGCGGTTCTCAATGCCACCATGACCGGTTTGGCTGCTGACGAATTTACGCAGGAGCTGCTGGAAAAGGTGATGCAGTCCGCCGGCGCGGCGGCAAGTCTGGTACCCATCGTGATGGAGTTCACCGCTGAGACCCTGAACCGTCAGGGCAGCACCAATATGGCGGTTGCCGGACAGATGCGTCTGCTGGGTCAGCCGGAGTACCGGGATGTGGACAAAGCCCAGCGGCTGATGACCACGCTGGATGAGGAAGCCCTTTCCAATCTGCCTGCGGTGATGCAGAACGCCAACGGCACGAAAGTGCTGGTAGGCCCGGAAAATGTGGCGCAGGAGCTGAAGGACACATCTGTGGTCATGACCAAATTTGACATAGGCGACGGCATGCAGGGTATGATCGGCGTGGTTGGCCCTACCCGTATGGATTATGCCAAGGTAACGGCAAGACTTTCTTACTTTGCCGAGAGCCTTTCCAAAATGTTTGCAAAACCCGAGCAGCCCCAGCTGCCCCAACCGGAAGAATCCCACGAGGAGGCGTAAAAATTGGCAAAAAAAGAAAAAAAGGAAGAAACCCCGGAGATCACAGAGGAGGCACAAACGCCTGTACAGGAAGCTGCCGAACCGGAGATCAACTGGGAAGAGAAATATAACTTAGAGCACGATACCTACCTGCGGCTGGCCGCAGAGTTTGACAACTTCCGCAAGCGTACCACCAAGGAAAAGGAGCAATCGTATTCCAACGGCAAGTGCGATGCTGTGGAAAAGCTGCTGCCGGTGTACGACAACTTAGAACGGGCTTTGAATCAGCCTACCGAGGATGCGGCCTACAAAAAGGGCGTGGAAATGACCATGACCCAGCTGGTGGGCATCCTGAACGGACTGGGCGTAGAGATCTTCGGAAACCCCGGAGATGCCTTTGATCCCAATATCCACAACGCCGTCATGCACACTGAGGATGACAGCGTTGCCGAGAATACCATTACACAGGTGTTCCAAAAGGGCTTTAAGCTGGGCGAAAAGATTGTCCGCTTTGCCATGGTACAAGTGGCTAACTAAATTGACAATTGAAAATTGACAATTGTCCGTTAAAATCATAAACAATTATTTCATTAATATAGGAGGATTTTATTATGGGTAAGATTATCGGTATTGACTTGGGTACAACCAACTCTTGTGTTGCAGTTTTGGAAGGCGGCGAGCCTGTTGTCATCGCCAATGCTGAGGGCGGCCGTACGACCCCTTCTGTGGTGGCATTTTCCAAGACCGGTGAGCGTATGGTGGGTCAGGTGGCAAAGCGTCAGGCTGTGACCAACGCCGACCGTACCATCGCTTCCATCAAGCGCCACATGGGTGAAAACTATCATGTGACCATCGACGGCAAGGGCTACACTCCGCAGGAGATCAGCGCTATGGTGCTGCAGAAGCTGAAGGCAGACGCTGAGGCCTATTTGGGCCAGCCTGTCACCGAGGCGGTTATCACAGTTCCTGCTTACTTCTCCGATGCCCAGCGTCAGGCTACCAAGGATGCAGGCAAGATCGCCGGTCTGGAGGTCAAGCGTATCATCAACGAGCCCACCGCAGCTGCTTTGGCTTACGGTCTGGACAAGGAAAATGAGCAGAAGATCATGGTCTATGACTTGGGCGGCGGTACCTTCGACGTTTCCATTCTGGAGATCGGCGACGGCATTGTGGAAGTGCTGGCTACTGCAGGCGACACCCGTTTGGGCGGCGATGACTTCGATCAGAGAATCATGGATTATCTGGTTGCCGAGTTCAAGAAGGCCGAGGGCGTGGACCTGACCAACGACAAGATGGCAATGCAGCGCCTGAGAGAGGCTGCCGAGAAGGCCAAGATCGAGCTGTCCGGCATGACCACCACCGCTGTGAACCTGCCCTATATCACCGCTGATGCCACCGGCCCCAAGCACTTGGATGTGACCCTGACCCGGGCAAAGTTCAACGAGCTGACTGCCGATCTGGTAGAGCGTACCATGAAGCCTGTCCGTCAGGCAATGTCCGATGCCGGTCTGAAGGCATCCGATCTGCACAAGGTTCTGCTGGTTGGCGGTTCTACCCGTATTCCTGCCGTGCAGGAAGCCGTTAAGGGCATCACCGGCACCGAGGGCTTCAAGGGCATCAACCCCGACGAGTGCGTTGCCGTTGGCGCAGCCATTCAGGGCGGCGTTCTTACCGGCGATGTGAAGGATGTGGTCCTGCTGGATGTTACCCCCCTGTCCTTGGGCATTGAGACCATGGGCGGCGTATTCACCCGACTCATTGACCGCAACACCACCATCCCCACCCGTAAGAGCCAGATCTTCTCCACCGCCGCTGACGGACAGACCGCTGTGGATGTCCATGTTCTGCAGGGCGAGCGCGAGATGGCTGCTTATAATAAGACCTTGGGCAACTTCCAGCTCACCGGTATTGCACCTGCACCCCGTGGCGTTCCTCAGATCGAGGTTACCTTTGATATCGATGCAAACGGCATCGTAAAGGTCTCCGCCAAGGACCTGGGCACCGGCAAGGAGCAGCAGATCTCCATCACCGCTTCCACCAACCTCAGTCAGGAGGATATCGAGAAGGCAGTGAAGGAAGCGGAGCAGTTTGCAGCTGAGGATAAGGCTCGTAAGGAAGAAGTGGACACCCACAACAACGCCGAGCATGTGATCTACCAGACAGAAAAGACCTTGGGCGAGCTGGGCGATAAGGTTACGGAAAGCGAGAAGGCTCCTGTACAGGCTGCAATCGAGAAGCTGAAGGAGCTGAACAAGGGCAACGATGTGGCAGCCATCAAGGCGGCTACGGAAGAGCTGCAGAAGGCCTTCTATCCCATTGCTGAGAAGCTCTACGCACAGGCAAACCCTCAGGGTGATGCCGGCTGCGGCGGTGACTGCGGCAATTGCGGCAGCGACGGCGTGGTAGACGCCGACTACGAGACCGTAGATTGATGATTCTGAAAGGGGCGGCATCCGTCGCCCCTTTTCAGTGCTTATAAATTCCGGTTTGTCGGGGAGCTTAAATCCGCACAATTTAAGTTGTCATTCCGAGCCAGTGCGCACACTGGCGTGGGAATCTCGAGTACGCACAACGGTTTTTGAGATTGCCACACCAGTGACATCGGTCACTGGTTCGCAATGACACGTTATATGTTACAACCCCATAAATCGGAATTTGAGAGGTGAAAATATATGGCAGAAAATATACGCGATTATTATGAGGTGCTGGGCGTGGAAAAGGGCGCCAGCGCCGATGAAATTAAAAAGGCCTATCGCAAAAGCGCCATGAAATACCACCCGGACCGGAATCCCGGCGATAAAGAAGCCGAGGAGAAGTTCAAGGAGCTGGGCGAAGCCTACGAGGTGCTGTCCGATGACGATAAGCGGGCCCGGTATGACCAGTTCGGCTTTGCCGGTGTAGATCCCAATTACGGGGCAGGCGGCGGCGCAGGCTTTGACGGGTTCGGCGGCTTTGGCGGTTTTGGCGGCTTCGGTGATATTTTCAGCGAATTTTTCGGCGGCGGCGGCAGCAGCCGGGGCAATGCCCGGAACGCACCCCGGAAAGGCGAGGATATCGGCATCCGCTTGGAGGTTACCTTTGAAGAGGCAGCCTTCGGTACGGAAAAGGAGATCTCCTATCATCGGGTGGAAAACTGTGCAAGCTGTAACGGCAGCGGTTCTGCCGACGGTCAGATCGAGACCTGCTCCCATTGCCGGGGCACAGGTCAGGTTCGGGTCTCCCAGAATTTTATGGGCATGGCAGTCCAGTCCACAGCCACCTGTCCCCAGTGCAGCGGTCGGGGCAAGATCGTCAAGACACCCTGTACCACCTGCCGCGGCAAGGGCAAGGTGAAGAAAAAGCACACCGTCCGGGCAAAAGTGCCGGCAGGCATTGACCACGGCATGAGCTTCCGCCTGCGGAATGAGGGCGGCGTTGGCAGCAACGGCGGACCCAACGGTGATGTGTTGGTGGAGATTTACATCCGGCGGCATCCTATTTTCGAGCGTGACGGCATGGAGGTTCTGTGCGAAGTGCCCATTACCTTTGCCCAGGCGGCGTTGGGCGGCGAGATCGAAGTTCCCACGCTGGACGGCAAGGTCAAGTACGATCTGCCGGAGGGAACGCAGACCGGCAAGGATTTTGTCCTGCCCGGTAAGGGTATTCCTCAGGTGGGCAATCCCCGACGCCGTGGTAACCACCGGTTTGTGGTAACGGTGGAAACACCTACCAAGCTGACCAAGGAGCAGAAGGAGCTTCTGCGAAAGCTGGAGGACAGCTTTGACGGAAAAGCAACGCCCAAGCGGAAGAAGTTCTTTGATACCCTGAAAGATCTTTTCGATTGATAAAAAAGCAGGATAAGGCTTGCCCTTATCCTGTTTTTGTATTATAATAGGGTAAATACCTGCAAAAAAGAAAGATTTGGAGGCTTTTTTATGAAGCGTACAGACTATATCAGCTGGGATGAATACTTTATGGGTGTTGCCATGCTGGCAGCTTGCCGCAGCAAAGACCCCAGCACACAGGTAGGTGCCTGTATCGTGTCTCAGGACAATATCATCGTTTCCACCGGTTATAATGGCATGCCCAAGGGCTGCTCCGATGATGAATTTCCTTGGAATCGGGAGGGAGAAGAGACCAAATATCCCTTTGTTGTCCACGCAGAGCTTAACGCCATTTTGAATGCCAGCGGCCGTGATCTCCGGGGCTGTAAGCTGTATGTAGCGCTGTTCCCCTGTAATGAGTGCGCCAAGGCCATCATTCAAAGCGGCATTCGGGAAGTGTTTTACCTCTCGGACAAGTATGCCACCACACCCACCACACTGGCATCCAAGCGGATGCTGACTGCCGCCGGTGTCAAGTGCACCAAGCTTTGCACCAATGTGAAAACCCTGACGCTGGACTTTGTTCCTCCGGAAGAAAAATAACAAAATAAAGAAAAACTGACAGTTTCAAAGGATAATTACGAAACTGTCAGTTTTTGTTTGCGTTCTTACAAGGTCTGTGATATAAAGCAGATAGAATCCATATAAAAACGGAGGAATGAATATGCTTTTCCCGATCCCGAGAGAACTGGAATATCAAGAGGGCGTTTACTGCCCGAAAGCTACCGGCTATGATCCGGATATTGCAGAATTTTATAAGAACTTAAAGGACGGCAATGCAGATATTTCCTACAAAAAATGTCCTGCATTTAAGCGCGATGAGTACACCTTGGAGATCACTGCCCAAGGCATTGTCATCGGCGCAGGCGACGAGTCCGGCAAGTTCCGGGCCCTGACCACGCTGCGGCAGATGCTCAAGGACGGTACGCAGCTGCGTCTGTGCAGCATCCATGACTGGCCTATGGTGGAGTGCCGCGGCTACATGCTTTGCATCGGATGGGCAACCTATAACATGCAGACCTTGAAAGAGCTTGTAGATCTGATGGCAGACCTGAAGTATAACGAGCTGTACTTATACATGGACAATGTCCGCTGCTATAAGTATGACGCTTTTCCCCAGTATTCCGAGGGCTTTGAGACGCTGGACGGTCAGGCGGTGGAGGAACTGGACCGGTACTGTTTGGAGCGGTTTGTGGAGCTGGTGCCTTTGCAGAACAGCTTGGGTCACATGGAATCCTGGCTTTCCCAGCCGGAATTTGCCCATCTGGGTCTGGGTGACGGCACCAACCGTATGTGCAGCCTGAATCCGCTGGACGAGCGGACT
>JAZKXW010000078.1:0-5381 GCA_045611825.1 Faecousia sp. | reverse complement strand
CCGACTTGGGGTCGGGATATTTTTGGTGCCGGTGACCGGACTCGAACCGGTACGCTGTCGCCAGCGGTGGATTTTGAGTCCACTACGTCTACCAATTCCATCACACCGGCAGGTGCTTGATTAGTATACAACATCCAAACGAAAATAGCAAGTACTAATTCAAAACAATATTTGATTTTTTTGCACACAAAAACCGTGATGATCTCAAATCATCACGGTTTTTTATTTAATGGTTTTCTTGGTTCTGCGTGTGATACAATTCTGCGTAGATGCCGCCTTTTTGCAGGAGTTCCTCGTGGGTACCGCATTCGGTAACCACGCCGTCGGCAACAGAGATAATGCGGCTTGCGCCCCGGATGGTAGACAGCCGGTGGGCAATGATCAAGGTGGTTCTGCCTCGGGACAGAGCATCAAAGGCGTTTTGGATCTTCGCCTCTGTAACGGAGTCCAGCGCAGAGGTTGCCTCATCCAAAATCAAAATCGGCGGATTCTTCAGGAAGATCCGGGCAATGGCCACTCGCTGTTTCTGTCCGCCTGAGAGCAGTGTTCCTCTCTCGCCTACATAGGTTTGGAAGCCCTCGGGCATTGCCATGATATCTTCGTAGATCTCTGCCTTTTTCGCCGCTTCCACAACCTCTTCTTCCGTGGCATCCGGTTTGCCGTAGCGAATATTCTCGTAGATGGTATCGGCAAAGAGGAATACATCCTGCTGGACAATGCCGATATTTTCGTGGATGGATTGCTGGGTGACGCTGCGAACATTCTGTCCGTCAATGAGGATATCGCCGCCGGTCACATCGTAGAACCGGGGGATCAGTTTACATAATGTTGTTTTTCCGCCGCCGGAGGGACCGACAATGGCAATGGTCTCCCCTGCCTCCACATGAAGGCTCACATCGTGAAGCACCGCCAGATCGCCGTCATAGGCAAAGGATACATTCTGTACCTGAATATCGCCCTTGACCGCTGTCAGCGGCTGAGCGTCCGGCTGATCCTGCAGGGATGGTTCGGTACGCATCAGTTCCACAAACCGCTTCAGGCCTGCAAAGCCGTTGGAGAATAATTCGGCAAAGGTAGCAAGCTTCCGCATGGGGTTGACAAAGGCAGTAATGTACAGAGAAAAGGTGATGAGATCCCGATAATCCATCTGACCTTTCATTATCAGGTAACCACCGTAACCGATGATTGCCACATTCAGGCTGCACAGGAGAAATTCCATGGAACTCATAAACCGGGCCATTGCCATATAAAATCCCCGCTTTGCCACCTTGAACCGCTCGTTCGCGGCGGTGAACCGGGCATTTTCGATCTGCTCATTGCCAAAGGCTTTCGCCGTCCGGATACCGGACAGGCTGGTTTCGATCTCCATATTGATGTGACCGATCTTCTGCTTGACGCCGGCGGATGCCTTAGACATGCTTCTGCGCATCACCATAATCACAACGAGGAATGTGGGGATCATCAATCCCACCACCAGCGCCAGCCGCCATTGGATCGTGCCCATGACCACCAATGCGCCGCAGATAGTAATGACAGAGGTGATCACATCCTCCGGGCCGTGGTGTGCCAGCTCCGTCAGTTCAAACAGATCCGAGGTCAGGCGGCTCATCAGCTGGGCCGTTCGGTTTTTATCGTAAAAATCATAGCCCAAGTCCTGCATGTGTCGGAACAGGTCTGCCCGGATATCCGCTTCCACCCGGACACCGAAAATATGTCCAAAATAGCAGACGATGTAATTCAACACCGCCCGCAGCAGATAACAAGCCACCAATATGCCCACTACCGCAAAAAATGTGCCGAATAAATTTTGGGGCAGCATCTCATACAGCGCATGTCTTGTCACCAGTGGAAATAAAAGGTCAATGGCCGCAATGATCATGGCGCAGAGCATATCGGTAAAAAACAGTTTTTTATGATTCTTAAAATAACTCAGAAAGATCAAAATCGGAGATCGTTTCTGAAAGTCCTTTGTTTTCAAAACAGCAACACCTCGCTGAGATCATTATACACAATTCTACCACTTTGTGCAAGAATCTTCCTTTTTGCAGAATCGCAGAAATTTGGTGTTCCCCACAGGGGACTTTTCTGCTATACTATAGAAAAGAGGTGACAACATGGAAATTCTGCACACAGACGAAAATATCATCGTATGCATCAAACCCATGGGATTGGATTCCGAAGCAGAGGTTCCGGGGGAACTGCGGCGTTTGTTCAGCGGTGAAATATACCCACTGCATCGACTGGACAAGAACGTAGGCGGTGTCATGGTCTATGCCCGTACCAAGGCCGCCGCAGCTGTTCTGTCCAAGCAGATTCAGGATGGCAATATGGTCAAGGAATATGTGGCGATGGTGCATGGTGCTCCTCCCCAGTCCGGAGATTGGCAGGATCTGCTGTTTAAGGACAGCAGGAAGAACAAGGTCTTTGTGGTGAAACGGGAACGCAAAGGCGTCAAAGCCGCCAGATTGGAATTTCAGCGTCTGACCGATACCGATCCTGCCCTTGTTCGCATCCGCCTGCACACCGGCCGAAGCCATCAGATTCGGGTGCAGTTTGCAAGCCGCGGCTTCCCCTTGGTGGGAGATCACAAGTACGGCTCCCGGGATGAAGCCATTGCCCCCATGCTGTTTTCCTGCTGCATCCGGTTTTCATGTTTTGGCAAAGACTATGAATTTGAGGCGTTACCCTGCTGGGTAAAATAAAAAGAGCGTATTGCTTTCGCAATACGCTCTTTTACTTTTTTGGGATTACACCAACTCAATAACTGCCATCTCAGCAGCGTCGCCGCGGCGAGCGCCGATACGGGTCACTCTGGTGTAGCCGCCGTTACGGTCAGCATACTTGGGAGCGATCTCCTTAAACAGCTTCTGCACCACGTCTTCCTTGGTGATGTAGGCCATAGCCTTACGGTAAGCGGCCAGATCGCCCTTCTTACCCAGGGTGATCATCTTCTCTGCCACAGGCTGCACTTCCTTAGCACGGCAGAAGGTGGTTTCCATCTTGCCGTTAGCCAGCAGATCGGTAACCTGCTGACGCAGCAGTGCTTTTCTCTGTGCGCTGGTCTTGCCCAGCTTACGAGTACCGAACATGAACGTTTCCTCCTTTTAAAAGGTTAGCTTAGTTGTTGCTGCCAGAATCCTCGCTGGCCAAAGACAGACCCATCATTTCCAGCTTCTTCTGAACCTCGTCCAGGGACTTCTTACCCATATTACGCACCTTCATCATATCCTCACCGGTCTTGCTGATCAGGTCAGCAACAGTGTTGATGTTAGCACGCTTCAGGCAGTTGAAGCTACGGACGGACAGATCCAGCTCATCGATCGTCATGGAAAGCTTGGAGTCAGGACGGTTGGTATCCTTCTCTACGATGGTAGAGCCGGTGCCAACATTCTCGGACAGACCGGTGAACACAGTCAGGTGGTCGCTCAGAATCTTTGCGCCCAGAGAAACTGCATCCTTAGCGGTAATCGTAGAATTGGTCCAAACTTCCAGGGTCAGCTTGTCGAAATCGGTCTTGTCACCGACACGAGTAGGCTCAACGGAGTAGTTCACCTTCTGAACAGGTGAATAAATGGAATCAATGGGGATAACGCCGATCACAGTCTGGGCGGTCTTGTTCCGATCAGAGGAAACATAGCCGCGACCCTGAGACAGGGTGATCTCCATATTAAAAGTAGCACCTTCGCCCAGAGTGCAGATATGCAGCTCAGGGTTCAGAATCTCCACATCGGCATCTGCCTTGACATCACCGGCAGTCACTTCACAGGGACCGACAGCGTCGATATACACGGTCTTGATCTCGGGAGTATGAAGCTTGGTGATCATCCGCTTCACATTCAAAACGATCTCTGTCACATCCTCGGTCACACCGGGGATGGTGGAGAACTCATGCTGCACACCGGCGATCTTCACAGAAGTCGCTGCGTAGCCGGGAAGGCTGCTCAGCAGAATCCGGCGCAGGGAGTTACCCAAGGTCATACCGTAGCCACGCTCCAAAGGCTCAATCACATACTTGCCGTAGGACTGATCCTCTGCATCGTCAAAGCAGGTAATGCGGGGCTTTTCAATTTCAATCATAAATCATACCCTCCTTGTTTTAGTGTGTGGGGTGTAGAATGCACCCCACAAATGCACATAAGCGAATGTTAGGGGTCTGATTAACGAGAGTACAACTCAACGATCAGGTGGACAGCGATCTCGAAGTCGATGTCAGCCATGGTGGGCATAGCAATTACCTTGCCAACCAGGTTGTTCTTATCGCGATCCAGCCACTTAGGAGCAGCAACGAAAGCGTCAGCCTCCTTCAGAGCCTTGAAGAAGTTGTTGGAAACGCTCTTCTCGCAAACAGCGACCACATCACCGGGCTTCACCAGATAGCTGGGAATGTTGACGCGGTTGCCATTAACGGTAAAGTGAGCGTGATTGACCAGCTGACGAGCCTGACGGCGGGAGTTAGCAAAGCCCAGACGATACACGACGTTATCCAGACGACGCTCAACATAGGTCATCAGCACCTCACCGGTGTTGCCCTCTGCACGAGCTGCCTTGTCGTAGTAATTACGGAACTGCTTCTCCTGAATGCCGTAGACAAACTTAACCTTCTGCTTCTCAGTCAGCTGAGAAGCGTACTCAGACTTCTTTGCTCTTCTCTGGCCGCCGGGGTTCTTATTGGAAGTCTTGTTGTAACCCATTGCGGCAGGAGAAACACCCAGCGTTCTGCAACGCTTCAGCACAGGCTGCATATTCTTAGCCATAACTCAAATTCCTCCTTGCAAAATCAGACACGACGTCTCTTAGGGGGACGGCAGCCATTGTGGGGAATGGGAGTGACGTCCTTAATCATAACGACTTCCAGACCAGCGGTCTGCAGGGCGCGGATCGCAGCCTCGCGTCCCTGGCCGGGGCCCTTAACATAGACCTCAACGGTCTTCAGGCCATACTCCTTAGCAGCGTTTGCTGCAGTCTCTGCTGCAGTCTGTGCAGCAAAGGGAGTAGACTTACGGGAACCACGGAAGCCCAAGCCGCCGGAGGATGCCCAAGAAAGAGCATTGCCTTCCAGGTCGGTGATGGTCACCATGGTGTTGTTGAAAGAGGAACGGATATGTGCCGCGCCTTTTTCAACTACTTTGCGCTCTCTGCGGCGCTTAACAACTTTCTTAGTAGCCTTTGCCATGTTACATATCCAAGTCGGATCGTAGCCATGTCGTTCTGTGAGCCAAGGAGTTGACTATAAAGCTTGTCTTCCTAAGACCGCTTGGCCTCCGACTTGCTCGTACCCGTAAGGGTCCGAAGAAGACCATCGCAAACAAGAAGAAGTAAGGAGGGATATGTAACATGGCTAAGGCTACCAAGAAAGTTGTTAAGCGCCGCAGAGAGCGTAA
>JAZKXW010000077.1:0-2553 GCA_045611825.1 Faecousia sp. | reverse complement strand
TTCCAGGCTGCTCATCTTTTCGTAGATGAAGTCATACCACGCCAGCGCTTCCTCGTTTCCCGTCAAGCCGTCTTTTTCCGTTGGACGCTGGCTGTAATCACAGTCAAAAACAACAATATCCTTCGCGGGAATTGTGCACAGAATATCAACCGCCTGCCGGATCACAGGATCAATACGTTCCGCGGCCAGCCGTGATGATTCGTCCGGAAAAGTCTCATCTTCATCAAATACTACGGAGTAGCGGGGGATAACATCCTCGTTTTCCGCTTCGTCCGGCTTGACGGTTGTTTCGGCTTTTGTGTCTGAGGCAAGATGGCCTCTGAGATTGTTTATGACTGTACTGCATCCGCAAAGGGACAGCCCCAACGCTATTGCAAGGAATATAGCGATTTTTATTTTACTTGTCACTTTCACCGTTTACGAAGGTTGAAAATTTAGTACCGGAAAGCTCCACTGTTTTTGCGGCAAGCTCTGCACGAATTGCCTCAAATTCCTCTGCCGTTATATCCAGCTGCTCGGATCCTTCGGAGGTCCATTCACCGCTTGTGTTATGGAAATAGCCCAATTCACCCGAGTTCCCTGATTGTGGATATGTGAAATAGAAGTTCTTGCAAACCAGCTTGCCGTTTTCTCCAATTTCATATTCTGCAATGATATGGTAATTTTCGCCGTCCGAGCCATAGAAATAATATGTATTTGTATCGGTCAGTGCAAAGGTATTTTGCGCCTGTTTCTCAAAAAGAAGTGTGGCAGTATTCCCGTCGTGCGAATAAGCGGCATAAATCTCATTTTTTGTAGAGGCAGAATCATCTGCTTCAAAACAACCGATCAGAAGCTCCTGTGTTCCGTCATTGTTTATATCCGTAACGGTATATTCGAGCTTATCAAGTGCCTCATCCCCAAGCGCCTGTACAGCGTCTTGAATGCTGGCCACTCCATCAAAATAAACGTCTGCGTCATCGGGAGATAAAAGCGCTCCATGGAGATTATCCAGTATGTTATTATAGTCTGATTCAACATCGCCGGAAACCGGACTCGGTGTTTTACCATCTGAGAAGTAAATAATTGCTGCCGCACTCAATGTGATTACCAATGCGACGGCGATAACAATAATGGCCAATGTCTTCTTTTTCATTTGATTGATCCTCCAGGTTATACTTTGTTTGGTTTTTGTACTGCTTTACAGGGCTTCCAGCGCTGCAAGCAGGTAATTTTGTGTTACGGACGTATAGAAAAATGCATCGATCTTTCCGTCCTTTTTGGCAAGCATCACATCTTTGGCAATATCCGGTGCTGAATTTTCATCACACAAAAAAACGATCAGACACCCCGGCAATATACGGCGAAGCTCCGCTGCTTCTTCCAATCGGGTATCCACGGTAGTACCGGGAGAGTAAGAAACCTCTGCCAACACCAATTCCGTCTGCAGTGCTTCACATTGTTTTGCTGTATCCTTGTTTTTTCGGTGTACAGGCACTCGAAACGGATTAAAAACACCGCTGTCTGCCAGAATCTTAGTGATGGATTCTGCAAGGAGATTGTTTTTTACACTAACAACAATTTTCTTCATGATTTCCCCTCCGGGAACAGTTACTTTTTGTTTTTTGTGAATAGCAGAACGATAAGAGCACCTGCCAATCCGGCAGAAACTGCGATAAGAGCAACCACTACTCCGCTCATTTGCCGATCCGGCTCGTTGTCTCTATAGGGTGGATCAGTTTCGGGTTTCTTCGTTTCCGGTGAATCTATTTCGGGAGTTTTCGTTGTCTCCGTTGTCTTTTCTGTCTCTGGTTCCTTTGTTTCGGAAGTCTTTGTAGTTTCAGGTGCCTCAGTAGTCTCGGGTGCCTCTACAATAAATGCAATCTCGCAGATATAGCTGCCCGTGCCGGAGCTCTTTTCTCCCACTACAGCAAACTTATATTCTCCTGCAGCGGTAGGCGTACCCGAAAGTATATCGTTCTTGCCAATAATTAGTCCTGTTTTTTCAAATTCGTTCGGGTATGTGCTGCTTTCGTAAATCTTATAATTTGTAGCTTCGCTGAGCTGCTTCAGATCGAAGCTGTACTTTTGCCCCACAGTACCGCTCGGTATGGTCGCGCTATCTGTCATTTGCATCTGGGGCGGATCTGTTACCGTTACCTTAATCAAACTCGAATAAGTGCTGCCACCGGAGGCAGAGGTTACCATACAGCAGTAATATTGTGTGCCAACCGTGCTTGCTTTCACGGTCAGATCCGCTTTGTCCTCACCGCCGCGGTTGACCGCCATGATGTTTTGAATCTTACCGGTGGAAGTACTGTACCACAGGTAGCTGAGGGTGGAACCGTCGGGAACCGATGCTTCACAGTGGAGGGTATACGCCTCGCCTTGATACAGCTCTACAGAGGCCGGTACAACCGTAGTGGGGGGCGTGTTTGCATCGACCACCACATACATGTACGCCATGTCACTTACAATCGATTGACTGCCGTTGTCAATCACGGCATAAATAGCAGCACCGGAAAGTTCTTCTCCGATCCCCTGGAAATAGTAGTAGAATGCAGTTTGTCCGGC
>JAZKXW010000076.1:0-6592 GCA_045611825.1 Faecousia sp. | reverse complement strand
GCCGGTCCTGCCGGAGGCTACGCTGCCATCGGTAATACAGCAGATGTGAGTAGTTTGACAGCGCTTTTGGATACGGTGGAACAAAAGAAATACGGTTTACCCCGGATTTTGCTGTTCCCGTTAAATCCTGCGGACAATGCGGTGATGGCAAACCTTTCCGGATCTTATTCCAAGGACGGTTGCGAGGCGGTGGTCAGTCAAGGACCTGCATGGTGGTGGTGTGACCACTACCAGGGAATTACCGATATGCTGGATACCTTTGCGTCCCACAGTGTTCTTTCTACCTTTGTCGGAATGACAACGGACTCCAGAAGCCTATTATCCTTTGTGCGGCACGATTATTTTCGCCGGGTCTTATGCCAGTGGATTGCAGATAAAGTTGCCTGCGGCAGATTGCCGCAAGACAATGATTTGCTGCGGGATCTGATCCGGCGCGTTTGCTACGAAAACGCAAAAAACAGATTGGGAGAATAAACATGCATTTTAACGACAGAAATGAGATATTGGAATTGACTCCGCTTTGGAAAGGAGAACGGTTTCAGGATGGCAGACCCAAAGTGCCGGACAAGTACCTGGATGCGTTGCAGAAAATGACTTTGGAAGAAGTTTGGAAACCTATTTATGTGTTAGGTTATGAAAACCAGTTTGTTGGCGGCGGCGAGAATCCGTTGAAAGTACTCCACGATGATGGCAGAAAACTCATCGGAAGAGCCGTTACTTGCGCATATTGTCCCACCCGCCCGGATCTGCACGAGGTGATGTTTGCCCGGGGCGCTGCAGAGGGACGCAGTGGCAATTATAACCAGTGGGTCGTTGACTCGCTGGTGGAGCGGGATGTTGTGGTCGTAGATATGTACGATAAGATCTACAAAGGCACCTTCCTTGGCGGCAACCTGACTACTGCTATTCGCACCCGCACAAAGACAGGCGGCGCAGTGGTATGGGGCGGTATTCGGGATGTGGAACAGATGAAGCAAGTTCCAGATGTGCAGGTATATTACCGGGGCATCGATCCGACCCCTATCCGGGAATTTGTTATGAAGAGTTTCAACTCGGTCACCAACTTTGGCGGCGCAGTATGCCTACCCGGCGATGTGGTGTTTGGCGCAGGTGGCGGTGTGCTGTTTATTCCCAGCCACTTGGTCGCAGATGTGGTGGAAGGCGCGGCAAAGACCCACGTTAAAGACGATTTTGGTTTTGAAATGATCTCCCAAAACCGCTTTACCACAGCGCAGATCGACCGGAACACTTGGACGGTAGAAATGTTGGATATGCTTATGGAATGGATCAAAACCGATCCCCGTGGCGAGCAATACCGGGATTTGGATTGGTCGAAGGAATATGATGCGGCCATCAACGGCGATCCCAACGATACACAGACGGCTTTGTAAGGAGGTATTCCAATGGATAACTATTTTGAAGATAAGGTTGCGGTGGTCACCGGTGCAGGCGGAACGATCTGTTCTGCGGTAGCCATCGATTTGGCAAAACGGGGTGCAAAGGTGGCTCTGGTAGGCAGAACGGCATCCAAGCTGGAAAAGACAGCCGATGCCATTCGTGCCTGCGGCGGCACCTGCATGATCCTGACCTGCGATGTCACAGATGAATCGGCTGTGGAAGCTGTTGCAGAAGCGGTCTATAACGCATACGGTGTCTGCCACTACCTGATCAACGGTGCAGGCGGCAACCAGACCGCCGCAATGCCCAGCATCATCCAGTTTGACCCCAGAGAACTGGAAGCGGAAAAACCGGAGGGCTTGAAGGGCTTTTATAATATCGATATGGATGCTTTTGAAAGCGTGATCCTGACCAACACCATGGGCTCGGTAATCCCTCTGCGGGTTTTTGCTAAGCGGATGGTGAAAGACGGCGGCGGAAGCGTTATTAACTTTGCCTCTATGAACAGTTATTGTCCGCTTACACGGTGCTTTGCTTATGCCATGAGCAAAGCGGCAGTGGTGAATATGACCCAGTCGTTTGCCGCTTATTTTGCACCGGCAAATATTCGCATCAATGCCATTGCACCCGGTTTTATCGCCAACGAGCGGAGCAAGCAGTATCTGGGAACGGTGGAGGAAGGCTTGACTGCTCGCGGTGAGAGCGTCATTGCCCACACGCCCACCCGCCGTTTCGGTCAGGCGGGGGATATCTGCGGCACCGTGCGTTATCTGCTGGATGAGCGGGCTTCCGGCTTCGTAACCGGTGTTACGGTGCCTGTGGATGGCGGATTTTTGACGCTCAGCGGTGTCTGACAGAGGGAAACGATATGCTGTTAACAGATTATTTTCGCTATCCCAAGGACGCTACATGGGATATTGCCAAGCAGTGCGGTGTGGAACACGGTGTGATCCGGCTGCCGGAAACCGCTGACTTTGATTTGACAGATAAGACCCATTGGCAGCAAGTTTATGATGGTTTTTGGAATTATGGCATTACCCCGGTGATCATAGAACCTATGCCCAATGAAGTTCATGACCATATCAAAGCAGGAGATGCCCTGCGGGATGCCTCTATTGAAAAAGTCATCAAAATGCTGCCTATTATGGATGCGTTAGATATTCGCTGTATTTGTTTCAACTTTATGGCGCATATCGGTTGGCTGCGAACAGACAATGATATTCCGGAAAGAGGCGGCGCAAAAGTTACCGGATTTGACATTAAAAATTTCCAACGTACCGGCGCAGCTATCACAAAGGAAGAACTGTGGGACAATTACACCTACTTTATCAAAGCGGTGTTGCCTCATTGCGAACAATACGGTATTCGGCTGGCGCTGCATCCGGACGATCCTCCCCGGGATCTGGGCGCTGTAGAACGGATTATGACCAGCGCAGACAATATAGACCATGCCATCAACGGCATCGTAAAAAGCGATTGCCTGGGCATTACCATGTGTCAGGCCACCTATCACATTATGGGTGAAGACCTTTTTAAGGTCATTCCCAGATTTGCAGACAAGACCTTCTTCGTCCATTTCCGCAACACCACGGGAAATTTAGACAATTACCGGGAAACTTACCACGATAACGGCGAATTGGATATGGCGGCTCTTATGAAACTGTACCGCAAATGCGGGGTAGATGTGCCGATTCGGGTGGATCATGTTCCGACAATGCCAAGTGAGCGTATGGTCAATCAAGGCTATGATGCTTTGGGCAGATACTTTGCCATCGGTTACCTGAAGGGTATTCTCCAGTCTGTTGGATGAGAATATACAGACAATCTGATAAATGTTAGGAGTACAGATTATGTTACAAGGAAAATCCCCGGATTACTGCGCCCGTTTTCGTGTGCATTGCGACCGGAAAGAAAAAGACTTAAAGAATTTTTGGAATCACATTGTATTTCATCCCACCGATGCGGTAGAAGATACATGGGGACAGGAGATTTTAGACAGAATTGCCCGGGATAAAGCGGCAAAAACGGTCCGTGTCTATACAATGTTCGAGGAAATGGTAACACTGGATGCGCATGGGCAGATGCACTTTGATTTCACCAATTGCGATTATCGGCTGGACTATCTCACCGGCAAGGGGTTTGATATTCTGCTGTCCTATGCCTTTGTTCCCGGCTTTATAACCGACTATGAGAACAATTTTAAACCTCGCTATAAGAATAAAAAGCTTTATGTTGGTAAGGTAGTGGATTATGCCCGTTGGGAGGAGATCTGCCGCGTATTTACCCAGCATATTGTGGATCGCTACGGTGAAGATACCGTAGCCAACTGGTACTTAAACTGCTATAACGAACCGGATTCCGGTGCATACTTCTATAAAGATTGTCCGGATTTTGAAACAAAACTGCAGGAGTTCTGCAAACTTTATGATGGTTTTGAGGCGGGCATTACCGGCGTCAGCAAAAAGCTCCGGTTGGGCGGCCCTGCTTTGGCGGCATCTAAGCACAGTTATGCATTCCTGGCAGGACTTTTAGACCATATCAGGGAAACGGGCAGACGGATCGACTTTATCAATTTCCACAAATACGGCACGAATCCCCTGTGGATCACAACCAATGAAAAGCCCTTCCGGGTAAATACCGGTATAGAAGTGATTCAAAATACCCTCCGGGTCATAAAGGCCTGCGGCTTTGAACATCTTCCTGTTTTGTGGGGGGAATGGGGTGCTGCCTCCGAGGGGTATAAGACCGCAAAAGATGTGCCGGAATATATTTTCCGGGACACGGAGGCCTATGCCGCCTATTATGTAAAACTGCTGACCTTCTGGGATGAGCAGGGCGCACCCTTTGACAAGATGGTGCTGTGTCTGTCCGGTCAGGACCGAAATGAAAAGGACTTTATGGGCTACCGAAGCTTTGTGACCAAGAACGGATATCCAAAGCCGATCTATAACGCATTTGTTCTTGCCGGCAAATTGGGTACGGAAAAACTGTTTTTCTATGCGCTGGATAAGAGCTTGTGTCCCGAGCGGGTCAGTGTGATGCCTACCCGCCACGAAGACGGGCATCTGTCCATTTTGCTGTGTTATGCAGATGACGATATGATCCGGGATCTGGAAGCAGCGCAGGTCACTTTGGAGCTTTCCGGTCTTGACAAGACTTACTGTGTCAGCCAATATTTGATCGATGCCGAGCATGCCAACGGTATTGCCAAATACCGGGAGCTTGGCTGTCCGGATGATCCCACAGAGGAAGAAAAAGCGGCCATTATGGAGTTTGCCACATTAAAATCCACGGATGAAGGCACCGTGTCCGCTGAAAAGAATACATTGACCCTTACGATGTCCAATAACAGTGTCATCTTGTTGGAGTTGACCGCTGAGGCTTAATTGTATAAAGAAAACCACCGGCCGTGTGAAGCAGTAAGATAAAGGTAGATACATGTAAAACCACCCTGTTGCCGACCTTTTCTCCGTGTTAAAATACAGATAGAGGTGGCAACTATGAAAATAGAGCAATATTGTGCGAAAAATGACAATGCAGGTCGTTGCACTTACTACCGGATTGTGTTTTAATAAAAGCATCAGAAAAAAACACAAAAGGAGTTAAATTTTTATGGAAAAATTAGCAATTTTAGGCGGCAAGCCTGCAATCGAAAACGCACCGGAAGAGCTCTTTAAGTGGCCTATCTTTACCAAAGAGGATGAAGAGGCTTATTTGGACGTTATGCGGAAGAACAGCTTCTCCGGAACAGATATTACGGAAAAATTCCAGAAGGAATTTGCCGATTGGACAGGCAGAAAGTATGCCCTTGCTTACTGTAACGGCACCATGTCTATTTCTGCTGCCATGTATGCCATTGGCTTAGGCATGGGCGATGAGATCATCTGTCCTACCAAGACCTACTGGGGCAGCGTTTCTCAGGCTATCAATTTCGGCGCATCTGCTGTTTTCTGCAATATTAACGATGATCTTTCTCTGGATCCTGATGATTTGGAACGCTGCATCACCCCCAAGACCAAGGCCATCATCGTTGTCCACTACTTCTCCTATCCTGCGGATATGGATCGGATCATGGCCATTGCCAAAAAGCACAATGTGAAGGTCATCGAGGATGTTTCCCACGCCCAGGGCGCAATGTATAAGGGCAAAATGTGCGGCACCTTCGGCGATGTGGCGGCCATGAGTTTGATGAGCGGCAAGGCCTTTGCTGCCGGCGAGCTGGGCGTTTTGGTTACCGATAACCGGGAATACTATGAGCGTGCTGTGGCTTACGGCCACTATGAGCGCAATTCCCCGCTGAAGGAGATCCAGGAGTGCGAGGCAATGAAGCCCTATTCCAATTTGGGCGTCGGCGGCGTGAAGGGTCGCGCCAATCAGGCCTGCGTGGCATTGGCACGGGGACAGCTGAAGCACTATGATGAGCGCACCAAAAAAATCCGGGAAGCAATGAACTATTTCTGGGATCAGGTGGATAAGCTTCCCGGCTTGACCGGTATCCGCGTTAACGAAGCAGACGGCTCCCACATGGGCGGCTGGTACTGCCCTCACGGCAAGTACGATCCTTCTCAATTAGGTGGTTTGTCCGTGAAGCGTTTTGCAGAGGCTGTCCGCGCAGAGGGCGTGTACTGCTGGCCCGGCGGTAACTTCTGTCTCCATACCCATGAGTTCTTCAAGACCTTTGACCTGTACAATGCAGGCAAGCCCTCCCGTATCCTTTACAGCGATCGGGATGTCCGGGAAGATGACGGCAAGTGCGATCCTTCTCTGACAAAATGGTGCTTCTCTGTGCCGTGGTTCAAGATTCCTGATAAGGCGTGGATCGACAAGTATGTTGCCGCCATCAAGAAGGTTGTGGATAACTATGAGCAGCTTCTGGAGAAGGATGAGCAGACCGCAGAGCAGGGTGGACGCTGGCACGGCGTTTCTAACGACTAACTTGATAGCGCCGGTGTTTTATGCTATGATATCGGCGAAACGAGGTGAATTCTGTGGGCGTTCAAAAATCCGCAGCATCTGCGCTGACCTACAACTGTTCCACTTCTAAGGTGGACGATGTAGAGGTTGTCCGCAAGGCTTTGCATGAAGATATTGAAATCAAATGCTTTTATGAAGGCACATCCACGCTGCTGCTGGGGTCACAAATGATTGTAGCCCGGGCAGGGGATGTGGTGGTGATCAATCCTTATGAATTTCA
>JAZKXW010000075.1:0-9551 GCA_045611825.1 Faecousia sp. | reverse complement strand
AATATTCATTTTGGTTGCGGCTGTGACCGTCCAGGCAATCCGGCGGAAGGGGGAATCCGCTGGCAGACGGCCACAAAAAAACTGCAACGACCCTGATGGTCGCTGCAGCCGATTTTCCGCAACAAAAAACCACAGGCTCCGTACTTGCAGACCCTAGTGTTTTCACCTCGTTTAAGCAGTTCTCCTGACTTGCGGATCATTAGCTTCGTGCGGCCTTCTCGGATTGCTCCAATGACCGGCTTTCGCCTTGCACAAAACCTTCTCGCATACAGTGGCGGTACCGTCCGGGATTTGCACCCGGTTTTCTATTCTCCTGTGGGGCTGTTACCGCATCCACAGGCACTCAAACGGAATATTTATTTGCAAGGACAGTATATAACATCCCACCGGAATTGTCAACGGGGAAGAAAAAGTTTTCCCAATAAAAATTATACGACCGCCACACGGTAATGCTGCAGCCAGAAGTTGATCTGGAGCATATAGGCAACAGTTTGGGGCAGGCGCATCAGCTGACCGTACCAAGGCCATGCGTACTCCGCATCCAAGAGGCCTTGCAAAGCTTCTTTTTTTACGATCTGATAAATGGGCGCATCCTTTTCAGAAAGCAATCTTCTGAGTTTATCGCTGACCAGCTCCAAATACCGGGGATCGTAGGTTTTGGGATAGGGACTCTTCTTTCTGTGCAGCACCTCCCGGGGCAGCCAGTCTGCCATGGCGTAGCGCAGCAGCCCCTTTTCCCTGCCGTTATGATCCTTGTACTCCCAAGGTACCCCGTACAAATATTCCGCAATGCGGTAATCGCAAAACGGGACTCTGACCTCTAAGCCGTGGTACATACTCATCCGGTCCTTCCGGTCCAGCAGCGTCTGCATAAACCATCGGTGATTCAGGTTGACCATTTCTTTCATTCTGCGCTCCTGTGGGGATGTGCCGGGCAGAATATCGCATTCCTGTATGGTCTGTTCGTAACGGTCGTTTACAAATTCGTTTGGCTTCAGCTTCGCAGCAAATTCTTCCGACAGGAAGGATGCGCGGTAGGCTGTATTTTGCGCCCATGGGAAACCTGCCAAAGACCGCACCTCCGGATCTCTGTACCATGGATAACCCCCAAAGATCTCATCGGCACACTCCCCGGACAGCGCCACCTTTACCTCTTTGCGGATATTTCCGCAAAACACAAGCAAGGAGAAATCCACATCCGCCATACCCGGAAGATCCCGGGCAACTGTTGCTTCCTCCAGCGCACCTGTCAGTGCCTCGGAGGTCAGCACCGTCCAATGGGGGGCAGAACGGAGATAGGTTTCCATGGTATGGATAAACTCCGTGTCCGAATTGGGCTGAAATTTTCCCGGAATGAAATAGCGGTCATTGTTCTCGTAATCCAAGGAGAAGGTCGGCAGCTGTCCTTCCGTCTCCCGGGCGCAGACCGAGGAGATCAGGCTGGAATCCAGTCCGCCGGACAGAAATGTTCCCAGCGGCACATCCGACACCATTTGTCTGCGAATGGCATCGGTCACTAAAAAACGGACATATTCCGCCGTTTCCGGAAAGCTTTGGATATGTTCTCTGTCTGTCAGCTTCCAGTAGCGCTGCCAGCTCCATTTCCCTTCCTGATAAGTGCCGCAGCAGCCCGGTTCCAGCTCCTGTATCCCACGAAATACGCCGCTGCCCGGTGTTCTGCCGGGCCCCAAAAGCAGGATCTGCCCTACCCCCTCTGCATCCAGTTCTGCCCGGACTGTGGGATAGGCAAGAATGGTTTTGATCTCCGAGGCAAAGAGAAGCCCTCCCTCATGAAGCTTATAAAACAGCGGTTTGACTCCCATGCGGTCTCTTGCCAAAAACAGCCGCCTTTCCTTTTCTTCCCATACCGCAAAGGCAAAGATGCCGTTAAACTTATGGACGCAGGACTGTCCCCACTGTATGTAGCTGTGCAGCACCACCTCGGTATCCGAGTGTCCCTCAAAGCTATGCCCCAGCTTATACAGCTCCTGCCGAAGCTGCTCCGTATTGTAAAGCTCTCCGTTATAGACCAGCGTGTAACCATTTTCTGACATTGGCTGATGTCCACCCTTTGGATCAATGACGGTCAGCCGGGTATGGATCAGGCACACATCTTTATCTATATAGTGTCCTCTCTCATCCGGACCCCGGCGCGCCATGGTCGCCTGCATCTTTTGGATGGTTTCATTCTCCCATTGTAAACCGATCATACCGGATATGGCACACATTCCGTTCATCCCCTTTCCATCTCCCTATTCTATGCGCCGGATATCCTGTTGTGCATTTACAATCTGTTTTTTCACATTTTTCTTTTCCGGGCATAGCATAATAAGAAATCAGGAAAGGAGGACATTTGTTTTGTCTGCAACAGGCTACATACAAGTCCGCGCCTACACCAGCTATGCCCAGCTTCCCCTAAAAGATGTAGCGGTGACAGTTACCGACACCTCCGGTGCTGCCATTGCTATGCGCTTGACCAACCGCAGCGGCACGCTGGATGCACCCATTGCCATTCCCGTTCCGGATCTTGCCGCAGGATTAAGTCCTAATTCCGGCATCATTCCTTTTACCTCTGTAAACCTTTACGCCCGGAGAGAGGACTACGAAGAGATCATCGTGGAAAATGTTCAGGTTTTCCCAAACACCGTCACCGACCAAAACCTTGCAATGATTCCTTTGTCAGAGCTGCCCCAATACTGGAATCAGGCAGAGATCTTTGACACTCCGGCCCAAAATCTGTAGGAGGTGGTTGTTTGCCGACTGTAACGCCCTTTGTACCGCAAAATATCACCGTTCATTTAGGTCCGCCCTCCTCCAACGCCGCCAATGTCACGGTTTCCTTTGCGGATTATGTAAAAAATGTCGCATCCAGCGAGATCTATCCCACATGGGATGAAAGCGCTCTTCGGGCAAATATTCTTGCCATCGTGTCCTTTGCCCTGAATCGGGTCTACACAGAATTTTACCGCAGTCGGGGCTATGATTTTGATATCACCAATTCCACCGCTTACGATCAGTATTTTGTCAATGGCAGAAGCTATTTTGAAAATGTATCCCAACTGGTGGATGAGCTGTTTAACGATTATCTGCGCAGACCCGGCTTTGTAGAGCCTCTTGCCGCCAAATTCTGCAACGGCACCACCGTTACCTGTGAAGGACTGAGTCAATGGGGCAGTCAAAATCTCGCCCAACAGGGGCTCAATTCCGATCAGATCATCCGCAGCTATTACGGAGATGTGGAGACAGTCCTGAATGCTCCCATCCGCGGAATTTCCTCTTCCTATCCCGGCACGCCTTTGCGCCGGGGCAGCACCGGACCTAATGTGGTCGTACTGCAGGTATCCCTCAACCGCATTGCCCAGAGTTATCCTGCCATTCCCAAAATTTCTGCCGTGGACGGAAACTTCGGTCCACAAACCGAAGCCTCTGTTCGGGCTTTTCAAGAGGTCTTTGGCTTAACTCCGGACGGAATCGTCGGGCCAGCCACATGGTATGCCATCGTACGGCTTTACACCGCTGTCACAAGGCTTAGTGAGCTGCGCAGTCAGGGGCAGCAGTTTTATGCCATTAACTGGTCGCCTCCGGGCGGTTTGGCGCCGGGAGATACCGGTGAGAAAGTCCGTCTTCTGCAGTATATGCTCTCTGTTCTTTCTGCCTACATTCCCTCTATCCCGCCGCTGTCGGTAGACGGGATCTACGGCAACGAAACAAGAGCAGCTGTTTTAGCTGCCCAGCGACGGTTTGGTCTGCCGGAAACCGGAACGGTAGGCGCGCAGACATGGGATGAGATCTACGACCAGTATTCCGGCATTGAAAACACCACATTGCGCAGCGGAGAAACCTTCCCCGGCAACGGTCAGAACAATCAGCGAACCAACTATGCCCGTACCACAACACTGACCCAATTCCCGGGCAGAAGTCTCAGCGCCGGCACACAGGATCCGGTAAAACAGGAGGTGGTACGATGAGACCCGGAGAATCCTTTATAGAACAGCCGGTCCGCAGTCTGCAGACCATGCTGCGTGTGATCGCCGAAGATGACGACCGCTTACCCACCGTAGTGCCGGACGGCATCTACGGACCGACTACCATGCAGGCAGTATCTGCTTTTCAGCGGCAGAACGGTCTGCCGGTCACCGGAGTTGCCGATCAGGTCACTTGGGAGCAAATCGTAGCCGTCTATGAGCCGGCACAGATCCGTGTCGGAAAAGCAGAACCTATCGAGATCGTCATGGACCCGGGGAAAGTATTCCGCTTTGGTGACAGCAGTCCATACATTTATCTTCTGCAAAGCATGCTCATCCAGCTGTCCAACGACCATCCTGCCATAAACCGACCTGACCACAGCGGTGTGATCGACACTTCCACCGCCGATGCCTTAGCTGCTTTCCAGCAGCTTGCCGCGCTTCCGGTCACCGGGGAATTGGATAAGATCACATGGAAACAACTGGTTCACCAGTTCACCCTCAACGCCCACCACAACGAAGCCAAACGCAGATTAACCGAATAAATCAAGCATTCATAAAAAGTTTTCAGCTTTTTACAAAATATTTCACTTTTTTTGGCAATTTTAGGCTTGATTCACAGAGAAAAAAAGCCTATAATATTATAATAGAATTTGGATGGACGGCCTAAGGCCGGAGGAATCGAGCATGTTTATAAAAAACTGGAAAAAAGAAATATTGACGATCCCCAATGTCCTGAGCCTGTTCCGCTTGGTGCTGATCCCGGTATATGTGATCATTTACCTCAACGCCAAGGACTTTACGGATTACTTTTTGGCAGCGGCTATTTTGGCTGTTTCCTGCCTAACAGATTTGGTGGACGGCAAAATCGCAAGACATTTTAATATGATCTCCACCTTGGGAAAAATTTTGGATCCCTTAGCTGACAAGGTCACTCAGTTTACTTTGATCCTGTGTCTGGCGCTGAAGTATCCGATGCTGTGGTATCTGGTAGGCCTGTTTGTTGTAAAGGAGAGTTTCCAACTGATCGCCGGTGGCATCCGCTTCCGGAAGGGCATTATGCTCAAGGGCGCGCTTATCTCCGGAAAGATCTGTACCACTGTCTTATTCCTCAGCCTGATCGTCATGGTGTTGATACCCGATCTGAACAACAGGATCGTCACCGGAATCATGATTACCGACATCATATTCATGCTGATCTCCTTTGGCGATTACCTGATGGCGTATGCCAAAAACCAGTCCAAATTCCAACCCATCAATGAAGATAATGAAGAAAACGAAACCAACGCCTGAAGCAAAAGCTTCAGGCGTTCTTGCTTAGTAAATCGTTTCAAAAAATATTTTTGAAAAAGACTGTTCAAACAGCAAAAAATATAGTATAGTGTGACTGTAAATACGAAAGTGAGGTATCATGTCATGGATAACCGCATTACCAACGATATTATCATTGAAAACCAATATGTGCGTCTTGTCATTGCGCCGGACTGCACCGCCAAAAGCCTGCTCTACAAGGCTACCGGCGAGGAGCTTCTTGTCCCTGAGGAAGAAATTGCCATTTTCAGTGTTTCTCAGACCCGTCCCCACAACAACGAAGTTAAGCTGGCCCACATGAACAAGTATACCACCTATCAGGCCAACCGTATCCGTCTGGAGGACGGCAAACTGATCGTTGGTTTTGAAGAGATCCCTTACCAGGCAGTGGTCAGTTTCCAGTCTTTTGACAACTACATAACCTTTACGCTGGATCGTTTCTTTGTGGGAGAGCGCGAATATGCCGATGTATATCGCACTTCTTTGCCTGCCGTAGCATTTCGTCTGCTGCAGCTGCCCCTGCGTCACAGAGAAAAGTTTGGCGAATGGCTGAATATCGTCAGCGACGATCAGGTTAGCGCTTGTGTCATCGCCCCCATGGTGGAAACCATGGTGGATTCTGAGCGACGCGCAAAATGCCGCATCCTTTACGCCGAGGCGAAAAAAGAGGTACAGCTTTTTGGCACTACCGCCGCTTTGATGGTTTGCCCCAGCAAGGATTTCATGGATATCATGGACGCCTTTGAGCAGGACTTTGATCTGCCGCGCGGCGTTGCCAGCCGTCGGGATGAGCGAACCTATCAGTCCATCTTCCGCGTTCCTTTCCTGACGCCGGAAAATGCAGATACTTATATTGCTTGCGCAAAAGCCGGCGGTTTCCGGAATATGATGATCTACTACTATTCCATGTTCAATGAAGAGCCGCCTTACACCTACTGCGGCGATTACGATTATCTGGACAGCTATCCCAACGGCGACGAAGATCTGAAGGCCGTTCTGGATAAAATCAAGGCTGCAGGCATCAATCCCGGCTTCCACTTCCTGCACACCTTTGCCGGTATCAAAAGCCGCTATGTGACACCTGTACCGGATCATCGGCTTCTGCTGGCTAAGCATTTCACCCTTGCCCGTCCCATTACGGAAACCGATACTACCATTTATGTAGAGGAAAACCCCACTTCCTGCACCACCTCCGAAAAATATCGGGTTCTGCGGTTCGGAAAGGAAATGATCTCCTACGAGCGTTTCTCCACCGAAAAGCCTTGGCGTTTTGAGGGCTGTACCCGCGGTTTGTGGAACACCACCGCCTATGCGCAGGAGGCCGGTCTGATCGGCGGTCTTGTGGATTTCTCCACATCCAGCGCTTCCGCAATCATGGTGGATCAGGAATCTGACCTGCAGGATGAAATTGCCGATAAGCTGGCACGCATCTACAATTTAGGTTTTACCTTCAACTACTTTGACGGTGCTGAGGGTACAAATCAGCCCTTTGAGTACTATGTGCCCAAGGCACAAATGAAAATATATCAGAGATTGCACGAAGCACCTATCTTCAACGAAGGTGCTGCCAAGTCCCACTTCAGCTGGCATATCATTTCCGGCGGCAACGCTTTTGACTTCTTCCCCAACCCGGTGTTTAAGGAAAAACTGGTGGAGTTCCCCTTCCGGGAAGCCAAGCAGCTGCAGGCAGACCACACGCGTGTAAACTTTGGCTGGTGGAACTACAATGCCGAAGTACAGCCGGATATGTACGAATTCGGCACCAGCCGCGCCGCCGCATGGAACTGTCCTGTTACCGTGACCGTTGCCAAAACCGAACTGCTGACAAAGAACCCGCGTACCAAGGACAACTTCGAGGTCCTGCGCCGCTGGGAGGATGTGCGGGCTAAGAAATGGCTGACCGCAGAGCAGATGGAAGCGCTGCGAGATCCCAAGCAGGAGCACACCTTGCTCATCAACGAGCAGGGCGAGTATGAGCTGGTTCCCTACGATCTGATCCCCTGCGGTGTAGAGGGTGTCCGTGCTTTCTGCTTCGAGAGAAAGGGCAAGTCCTACGTGACCTTCTGGCACGAAAGCGGCAAGTGCGACATTCAACTGAACCTGAATGCAGAGGCCGTATTGGAGCAGGATCTGGGCAAGGAAGCCGTTACTTATGCTGCTGGTGCTATGAACCTGCATGTAGAGGACAAGTGCTACATCAGCGCCGCTGTTTCCAGAGAGGAACTGTGCAAGGCATTTGCCGAAGCAACCGCCCTGTAAGAAAAACAACAAACGACCCAAACAGATCTGTTTGGGTCGTTTTTCTTATTTCTCAAGGTAGGTCTTGACCTGTCCGTAAATCTGGCGCATACCGGCTTGGTTGGGATGACCGGACTGTTTTTCAATATCCGCAAGAACAATAGATTCCACGCCGTAATGAGCGCAGGCATCCAAAATGCCGTTTTGAATTTCCGGACGGAACTCCGTATTGATAATCCACAAGATCCGGGCATGGGGCAGAACTTCCTTGGCTCGGTGCAGCAGATAGCAGAAGGCAGGCAGGGCATTGTACAGATCTTCCGTGGTCCAGTTTTCAAACTGCAGATCCCCCACAGGAGAATAGGCCCAGTTATCATTGGTGCCGCCGAACACGATCAAGGTATCTACCTTATTTTCCGCAAAATACCCATCCGCCGCCAGCTTGTCAAAGCGAGTCACAAAGGAGTTGAATATCACATCGTCGCCATTGTAGCCACGATGACAGACGGTGCTTCCGGACCAGCTGTCGTTGTGGAGCAGATTGGACTCTGTCGCAGAAAACAGCAGATGCCACCATGTCTGTTCCACCGCATCCACATCCGTATCCTTTGCAGGATCTAAATTATACCAGCAGGCATATCCCTCCGGGATACGGCCCAAAAAAGTAGAATAGCTGTCGCCGAAAATCACTACATTTCCCAATTTCACCACAGAAATCACCTCTATGGCAGATTATAGCATTTTGCACCGACAGAATCAAGTTATCCTATTGCATTTTATCTCAGCTGCAGTATAATATCCGAGAAAGGAGTGTGTGTCTTATGAAGCTCAATCCGATCTTTCGTGATCACATGGTCTTTGCCGCCCATCTTCCCATCCGTATTTACGGTGAAGGAAAAGGCGCTGCAACCATCCGGTTTGCAGAGCAGGAAATATCCTTTGCCTCCCCGGAGGAAAACTGGCTGGTGGAATTGCAGCCTATGGGCTACGGTGGTCCTTATACCCTGACCGTTGCCTTTGAAACGGAAACCGTCACCTTACAGGATGTTTATGTGGGCGATGTGTATCTGTTCGCCGGTCAATCCAATATGGAATGGAAACTGAAGCAGACAAACACACCGGAAGAAAAACGGGAGGACAATCCCCTGCTCCGTCTGTTCTGCGCTCCCCGTTTGGGAGAAGAAGGCCCGAAGGAGCGCTTTACCCCGGCAGACGGCTGGGTCACTGCAGCCAAAGACGGCATCGGTGACTGGTCTGCCATTGCCTATCTTGCAGGCAATGCGGTTTCCAAAAAGAAAGGCGTTGCCGTTGGCGCTGTCTGCGCATATCAGGGCGCTTCCGTTATCGAATCCTGGGTGCCCAAAGGAACTTATGAAAAGGCAGGGCTCGACATTGCCGATGCTTTGAAAACCAACACGCACCTCTTTTCCGAAGGCAACTTACCGTGGAACGAGCACGGTAAGCTCTATGAATTTGCCCTGCAATGGGCCGTACCTTTCCAGTTGACCGGCGTTGTGTGGTATCAGGGTGAAAGCGACTCCACTGCCGCCGAATCTGCCGTTTATGAAAAGGAATTAGGCATTCTCATTGATATCTGGAGGAAGGATTTCCGCAGAGAGGATCTTCCCTTCTGCATTATCCAGATCGCCGATTTTGATAACCGCAACGACGACGACTGGCGGCGGTTGCAACAGGCGCAGATCGACATTCAGTATTCCCGCCCCTATGTAAAAACCGTTATTTCCAAAGATATTTGCGAGACGGATATGATCCATCCCGTTAGCAAACATGTTTTATCCGAAAGAGTTGCCAACTGTCTGATGGGATAAGCAAATACCCGGGTCTTACGACCCGGGTTATTTTTATAGCAAAACCACAAACAGCAGATACATCAATGGGATCGTCGCCACAGACAGCACATGGGAGATCATTGCCATGGATGCGCCGGTTTTGGTATCGCCGCCATAGGCAGCGGGATAAACGATGGTGTTCATTCCCAGCGGTGTGGCAAAAGCGATCAGTGCCAGGGTCATAACC
>JAZKXW010000074.1:0-2785 GCA_045611825.1 Faecousia sp. | reverse complement strand
AAGACCCGTATGCGTGCAGAGCTGCTGCCCATCCGCAAGCAGAGCCTGGAATCCGTCCGTTATGCCGCAGACCGTGCTGATGACAAGGTCAAATTCACCGACGATGCCCTGGAGACCATTCTGAATGTGCCTCGTGTGTTCCTGCCCCTGGTACTGAAGGGCTGCGTGGAATGGGCAAGAGAAAATAACTGCGAACTAATTACCGCTGCGGAGATGAAGATCATCAATGATAAGCGAGCAAAAGAAAAGAACAAAAAATAAGGAGTTTCAGCTATGGTATTACCTATCAATTTTTGGATTCTGTTCGGCATCTGCATGCTGGTCAGCGCCATCGGTTTTAAGAATTATGTTTGGTTTATTTCCCTGGGTTACGGCTTTTCCATTGCGGCACAGGGCATCGCAATGCCTCTGCTCTACGGTCAGAATCTGACCGTCGGTACCATTATTTGCTGCGTGGTATTCACCCTCTACGGTCTGCGCCTGGGCGGTTACCTTGCTATCCGTGAGTTTGGAAAGAGCAGCTACAAGAAAAATATGGTGGGCGAGATCAAGGACGGTAAAACCGTCCCCTTCGGTGTGAAGATCGCGATCTGGACCAGCTGCGCCATTCTGTATGTCACACAGATCTCTGGTGTATTCTACCGTCTGGCCAACGGTGCCGCAGACAACGCCTTTGTGTTCATCGGCGCTGCTGTGATGATCTTCGGTGTTTCTCTGGAAACTGCCGCTGACATCCAGAAGAATAATGCCAAGAAGGTCAACCCCCGCCGTTTTGTGGATACCGGTCTGTATCGTATTGTTCGCTGCCCCAACTACTTAGGTGAAATGATCTTCTGGACCGGCGTGCTGATCTCCGGCATCGGCGCCGTTTCCGGCTGGCAGTGGATCGTGGTAGCTATCGGCTATATTGGCATCATCTTCGTCATGTTCAGCGGTGCCCGTCGCCTAGAGATTCGCCAGGACAAGAACTATGGTAACGATCCTGAGTATCAGAAGTATGTGACCACCGTTCCCATCCTGCTGCCCTTTATCCCGCTGTACAGTGTTAAGAAGCATAAGTGGCTGGTTGCTTAACATAAAAGGGTCATCTTGCGATGACCCTTTTTTAGAAAGAGAGGTTCTGTTATGTATAACTTTACCGTTCCTATGGCACTAATGGATTTTGTGCCGGTAATTTTCTTCGGTGTCAGCGCAGTGCTGCTACTGCGGGATCTTTACAACAAGATGTTTAAGGGCGCTTATGCGCTGCTGGCAGCAGGTTCTGTCAATGTGTTTCTGGCAGGCTTCTGCAAGGCTCTTTGGAAGTTGCTGTATGCGGCAAATATTTGCAATTTTGTGGCGCTGGAAGAGATGTTCATGCCGGTCAATTCTTTGGGCCTTTTGTTTGTGGGGCTAAGCCTGATTGGCATGTTGTGCTGGAAGAAAAAAAGTGGTATGCTCTCGGTTGCGCCCCCTGTTTTTGCCAGTTCTATGCCCTTTATCATGATGATGGTAGTTGGCCTGGGCGGTATGTGCGCAGGTTTAAGTGTGGTGGCAGCCAAAATGAAGAAAGCACCGGTTATGATTTTGTTCATTCTTTCCTTTGTCTGTGCCATGGCCATGGGCTATATGTCCAGCCAGGACTCTACACAAAGTTGGGTCAACTGGGTGGAGCAGAGTATCAATACAGTATCTCAGCTGTGCTTGATGATTGGTGTGATTGCGCTGCATAAGGCAGGACTCAAGGCGTGGACCTGGGAGGCTGCGAAGGTATGATCCAAAAGATGATCGATGCCATTGGGGCCAGCTTCCCGATGACGGAGCTGGACTGCGGCGAATACGCAAGGCAGAAGGTCAGCGGTATGAATTTCACCATCCGCCGATTTTACGCAGAGGGTATTGGCAACGTATCTTCCATGGTTGCCTCCGGCTTCTTTGGCCTGATGAAAATGGACACCTTGATCATCACGCCTACGGAAAAGGATATGCCGCTATTCTCTTATGACCGTGTTCATGCCATGGGTAATGACACCCTGATCTTCGAGCTGTACGATACGCTGCTGGATCATACTGATCTTTCTGCGCTACAGGCGGTAAAGGATCAAGCCGCGCAGCTTCCAGAGCATGATCTGGGGGACCATTGGTACGATTCCATCAAGCTGCCGGTGAGCCTTTCCAAAAAAGGTAAGAATGCCCATACCGCTGCTTTTAACAGTTGCGCCATGCAGTATCTGGAAGCCTTTCTCACCACTTCCCAAAATGCCGATCCCTGCGAAGCAGAACCCAAGCGGAAAAAGGCAAGCGTCTATGTGGAAGGTCTTCTGACCCACGGCGGTCCCTCCACCAATGTGTTCAAAAAAAGCATCGGCGAGGAAAAAACCGCAGAGCTGTTCCGCAAGACACTTTTCGCTACACAAATATAAGGCAACCCCCCCTACCTTTGGCAGGGGCGGCAATTCTTTTATTTTGCTTTTCGGCTTGCGTAAAAATACAGAAACAGCGCCATCAGAAGTTCGCCATACATACTGATGTAGAACATCAGTTCCAGGCAGGCAGCGCCCAGGCCGGAGAACAGGAACATCAAAAATGCGGACAAAAACAGGTGCGGTGTCTTCTGCTTGACCCACGCCACGATGCCGGCGATCATCATAGGAATCACTGTGCCGAAGGTCAGCAGAGAATTGACGATCTCTGCCCAAGCGGGAGCAGATACAGATACATAACGGCATACACCGGCCACAGTCTGCACACCGATCTGACGGATGCAGCCGTCGGCAACGCCCAACACAATCAGCACACCGGTAAA
>JAZKXW010000073.1:0-3572 GCA_045611825.1 Faecousia sp. | reverse complement strand
GGATGATGTGAAGATCAAGATCCATAAGACCGCTATCTGCGGAACGGATCTGCATATCTATAACTGGGATGCATGGTCTCAGAAAACCATCAAGACACCTCAGATCATCGGTCACGAGTATGTGGGCCAGATCGTGGAAGTAGGTGCCAATGTGAAAAATTGGCAAATCGGTCAGATGGTATCCGGCGAGGGTCATATCGTCTGCGGCACTTGTCGCAACTGTTTGGCAGGCAACGGCCATTTATGTAAGGATACCATTGGCGTGGGTGTGAACAGGGATGGCGCATTTGCGGAGTATCTGGTGATTCCGCAGGAGAATGTGCGGCGATGCGAGCCGGATATCCCTATTGAGATGTATGCTATCTTTGATCCCTTCGGCAATGCGGTACATACCGCTCTGTCCTACGAGATGACAGGTGAGGACGTGTTAATTACCGGCGCAGGTCCCATCGGCATTATGGCTGCGGTGGTCAGCAAGTATGTGGGCGCCCGGCATGTGGTGCTTACCGATATTAACGATGACCGTCTGGCGCTGGCCAAAAAGCTGGGCATTCAGCACACCGTTAACACCACTAAGGAAGACCTTTCTGCAATCATGGAGAAGCTATCCATTCGGGAGGGCTTTGATGTGGGTCTGGAAATGTCCGGCAGCGAGATCGCATTGAACACGATGATCGACCATATGATCCACGGCGGGCGGATCGCTCTGCTGGGTTTGCTTAAAAGTGACAGTCGGGTGGATTGGAGCAAGATCATTTTCAATGGCCTGAACATTAAGGGGATTTACGGACGGCAAATGCATGAAACGTGGTATAAAATGTCCGCTATGCTGCAGGGCGGTCTGGATATTTCCGGAATCATTACCCACCGGATGGATATTTCGGACTTTGAAGAGGGTTTTGCTGCTATGAACAGCGGCAAGAGTGGCAAAGTGATCTTGGATTGGACATCACTGCACTAAGGAGGACTTGCTATGAAAACAGCGCTGAAATATTTTTCTGACCTTTGTGAGAATATCGAGAAGGAAGGTCTGACCAAAAATGAAAAGGTGATGACCTCTCCTCAGGGCGCAAAGGTGTTTTTGCAGGATGGCAGGGAATTGATCAATCTGTGCGCCAATAACTATTTAGGCCTTGCCAACGATCCCCAGGTGATCCGTGCAGCACAGGAAAGCTACACGCAATATGGATATGGCCTTTCTTCCGTGCGCTTTATCTGTGGCACCCAGAAACTGCACAAGGACCTGGAGGCAAAGGTGTCTCAGTTCCTGGCTACCGAGGATACGATTCTGTATTCCTCCTGCTTTGATGCCAATGCAGGCTTGTTTGAGACCTTGCTGACCCCTGAGGATGCGGTGATCAGCGACGAACTGAATCATGCCAGCATCATTGACGGTGTACGTCTTTGCAAAGCGCAGAGATTCCGTTATCGCAATAACGATATGCAGGATCTGCGGGAGAAGCTGGAGGCGGCAAAGGATTGCCGTATCAAGCTGATCGCCACAGACGGCGTGTTCTCCATGGACGGTATCGTTGCCAATTTGAAAGCAATCTGCGATCTGGCAGAGGAGTATGACGCACTGGTAATGGTGGATGACAGTCATGCTGCCGGCTTTATGGGCGAAACCGGCAGAGGTACACCGGAGTACTGCGGTGTCACCGGCAGAGTGGACATTATCACCGGCACCTTTGGCAAGGCTCTGGGCGGCGCTTCCGGCGGTTTTACCTCCGGCAGAAAGGAAATCATCGATCTTCTGCGTCAGCGTTCCAGACCGTACCTCTTCTCCAACACCATGGCGCCTGCAGTGGCAGCCGGCTCCTTGAAGGTTTTGGATATTTTGGAAAAGGATCTGTCCATGCGGCAGAAGCTTTTTGAAAATACCCGGCTCTTTGCTGAGAAAATCAAAGAGATCGGTTTGGATGTGCTGGATCGGGGCGCACCCATTATCCCTGTGATGCTTTACGATGAGCATGTGGCTGTGGAAATGGCAAAGCGCATGATGGAAAAGGGTGTTTATGTGGTGGCTTTTTCCTATCCCGTTGTTCCTAAGGGAAAAGCCCGCATCCGCACCCAACTGTCGGCAGCCCTGAGTAAAGAAGAAATTCTCTATGTTGTGGACTGCTTCCGTCAGGTCAAAGAAGAAATGGGACTGTAAGGATAAACCGGCTTGGTTATTCACCAAGCCGGTTTATTTTGTGTTGCAATCCTGCCACAGGTGTGCTATATTGACTGGTGGAAAAAGAAACGGAGGCATAGATATGTCCTACATAGAAGCAAAAGCAAAATATGCCGCCTTGGGCGTAGATACCGACGCTGCCATTGCAAAACTGAAGACTGTTCCGGTGGCGCTCCATTGCTGGCAGGGTGATGATGTTCGTGGCTTTGATACCGACCCCAACAAGCCCTTGACCGGCGGGATTCAGACTACCGGCAACTATCCCGGTCGCGCCCGGACACCGGAAGAGTTGATGGCGGATATGGATATGGTGCTGAAGCTTTGCCCCGGTACGAAGAAGATCAATCTCCACGCTTGTTATGCCATCTTCGAAAATGGCGATTGGGTTGATCGGGATAAGCTGGAGCCTAAGCATTTTAAAAAGTGGGTGGACTTTTGCAAAGAACGGGGTCTTGGCTGCGATTTTAACCCCACCTTCTTTTCCCATCCCAAGGCAAACGGCTTGACCCTTTCTCATCCCGATCCGGAGATCCGCAAATTCTGGATCGACCACGGAAAAGCCTGCATTCGTATTTCTGCATATTTGGCAGAAGAATTGGGACAGCCCTGTGTTATGAATATTTGGACCGGTGACGGTTTTAAGGACATTCCGGCTGACCGCATGGGTCCCAGAGTCCGTTATAAGGAAGCAATTGATGAGATCCTATCCGAACCCTTTGACTTTGCAAAGGTTAAGCCCTGTGTGGAGAGTAAAGTATTTGGTATCGGTGTGGAAGCCTATACCGTTGGTTCAGCCGAATTTAGCCTTAGCTATGCGGCTATGAATATGGATAAGTGTATTCCTTTGATGGATAACGGTCACTACCATCCCACCGAGGTAGTCTCCGATAAGATCCCGGCGCTGTTGGCTTTCTTCCCGGAGATCGCTCTGCACATCACGCGCCCCATTCGTTGGGACTCTGACCATGTGGTACTTCTGGATGATGAGACCAAGGAATTGTGTAAGGAAATCGTCCGCTGCGGTGGTCTGGACGGCTCGGTGAAGATCGCGTTGGACTATTTCGATGCATCCATTAACCGGATTGCCGCCTGGACGGTTGGTTACCGGAACGTGCAGAAAGCGCTGCTTTTGGCACTGATCACCCCGAACCTGACCGCCCTGCAGGACAGCGGTAACTTTACGGAACTGCTGGTCAAACAGGAGGAACTGAAGACCATGCCTTTTGGTGAGATCTGGGCGCAGTATTGCCGTGTTTGCGGTGTGCCTGAGGACGGTGCATGGTTTGAAGCTGTGAAAACTTACGAAAATGAAGTACTTAGTAAAAGAGGTTAAGAAATGAAAAATATTTTGAATGCTCCTTTTGTGGTGGAGATGTGCAAGACCACAGCGAATATG
>JAZKXW010000072.1:0-3455 GCA_045611825.1 Faecousia sp. | reverse complement strand
TGCACCGCATAGCGCACACCGAAATCCTGATAGCTACGCAGAGTTGCTTCTAACCCTGTAAGGTCGATCTGGGTTGCCTCGATCTGCGCCACCAGTTCCTCCGGCAGGCCAGCCTTGGTATCCTGGGCCACAGGAAGCTGTGTGCAGTACTTTTCCAACGCCGCATAGTAGTCCGCAGCATGTTCACGGAAATGGGCGTAGCACTCGGTGGTGTCCGCCTTAGGCACTGCCTCGTAGGCCTCCAGCTGGGACAAATCACCAAATTCGTCCTCCAACCGATCCTGCAGTGCTGCCGCTGCAACCAGTGCAGTTTCCCGTTCCTTTGCAGAGGCAAAGAACCAGGAAAAACCGCTGGTGGCCTTTTGTGCTGTGGCAATCTCCTTGACAAGCGTCTTGTGGTGTCGCTCATACAGAGCTTTTAACAGTTGCCGCTGCTGACCGTGGACGATTACACAGTACAGTGCCGCTACCAAGGCGTTGTCTGCCTTTGTAGGGGAATCGGTCTGAATGCGTACAGAAAGCTTTTCTTTGGCATTTTTTACAATCTGCTTGGTCAAATCATAGATTGCAGCGGCACCTTGTGCACCGATGCCGTCCAATGCCTCGATTTGCTGCCGGGACATTTTGGAGAGATGCCACATATTTTTGATGCCGGCAGAACGCAGATAGGATACGCGGATCTTCTGCTTACCCTGGGTGAGCATTTCGACATCCATTGTTTCCAGTGTTGCCTGAATCCTTGCGTTCAGGAACTGGTCCGCCGCTCTTCGCAACTGCGCCAGTTCCTCCCGTTCTCCAGCCAGGGCAGCCTGCAACCGACTGTCGATTTGCTGCGTTTGCTTAATATTACTTTTGATTTGCTTTTTATCTGGCTTGTTGCTCATAGTACACACCTCTATAGCAAAGGGAAGTGGTGAACCCCCACCACTTCCCATGCATTATCGAACAAAATTCATTTCTTCATCTTGGCGAAGCGGATGTATTGCTTTTCCGTACCGGTATCGGCTAAAACGCCTGCAAGATATTCCTCATCTGCATTTTCCGCATCTGTGTGATACTCAAAATACGCATAGCAGCCTAATGAATCCGCCGTAGGACAGACCAGCAGCACATTGCCGTCCTCGTCCTGTGTCTCCTGCCAATCGCCCCGCCAAACCTCTCTGCCATCCGTTACAATGGCAGCATCCAACAGTGCAAAGGTGACTATTTGCTTCAGTTCAGGACATTCCCAGGAACCAAGCACATCCACACCGTTGTCGTTTAGGATGCTGTTCAGCAAGTCATCGAATTTCTCATCATCCTCTTCACTGTCTCCAGCATCTGCCAGGCCGCCGAAAATGGAGGAAAGCTCCTCCTGGAAGGCATTCAGTGCATCCCCTGCTGCTTGACCAAGGCCCTTCATCAATTTTTCAAATTCCGCGCTGAAGGCTTCGCTCGTCACATCATCAGCTGCCTGCGCTTGACTGCATTTTTCAACAAATGCCTTTTCATCCACCTTGTAAGGTTCTGCTTTCACAAAGGCAAAGGTCTTAAGTTCTATGCCACGGGAGTTCGGCCACGCCAATTCCAGCTTTTCCGCCATAAGTTCTGTCAGCCGTTCCCGGCACATCGTCAGCTGGTTGTACGCCACACCCTCTGCGGAAAGCTGCGCCAAAACGTCCGGCATACACAGAGAAAACACGCTATACAACTGGGCATCGATACCCTGATGGGAAATCCGCTTGGTTTTCTCCTCTGCCATATAGCGCAGAAAGGTCTTGGGATTTTTAATGCGGTAATTGAAATACAAAGCGGTACGCAGGCGGATGTCCTGCTCCACCTTTAATTCCGGCTCCTTTGCGGGATATACGATTCCCGTATTGCTTTCATGTACTTTGCTGGAAATCATCTCGGTACGAACAAAATAAACCTTTGCTTTGGAAATATCTTCTTCCGCCTCGATGCGATAATCTCCGGGTCTTCCGCAGGACGCAAGGATACGATCACCTTCCAGAAGCACCGCATTTTGGCCTTTCTCCACACGGATTAGGGTATACTCTGTCCAGGGGCGCCCCTTCAGCGTTGCCTCGTCTGTGTCTTTTGCCAACATTTCCTTTGCCGGGGCAGACAGCAAACTGCCCTTTGACACAGAGTAAAGCACCTTCACAAAACCATCCCCGGCTGTCTGTTCCACTTTTACCCATTCCATAAGCTTTCTCCCGTAATCTATCGGTGTTTTATTCCTTTGCAAAGCCCAGCATACCAAATGTCAGCATACCATTCTCGTCCGGGCCGACGACCTGCCAGGGATCGATTTCTTCGCCATCGATTTCACCCTGATCGCCCATCTTGCAGAGAATCTTGCCGTCTTCTTCCTTCCATGGCATTCTCTGGATGGTTACGCTGCCATCCTTATTGAGGGGAATCTCTTCTCCGGCTTCTTTTGCCTCTTCGATAGCCTCGGGAGGCACGATGGTACGAAGCTGCATGGTTTTTGCTGTGACCCACAAAAAGGTAGCTTGGGCCATTTCCTTGGTTTCCTGGATATCTTCGGTTTCCTCCATAGCCATAACCTGCTCTATAGTCTTCATCTGCATGCCTTCTTCCATATCAAAGACACCGACCTTTGCAACCTTCCACTTACCAATCATATCCATAACTGTACTCCTTTCAAATCAATAATCCTTGGTATTCTTAGGGAAAACATCGATCTTCAATATTTCTCCTAAAAATGCCAAATTCCGATCCCGGAAACGGCAGGATAAACCCACCGTTTCCGGATCGGTCTTGGTATTTAGAAGGAACCGCCGCCGGTACTGCGGGAAGAACCTCCACTACTACCGGAAGAGGAGCTGCTTTGCTTTTGAGTCTTGGTTACATTACGGTACATGAAGTAATCGCCGGATTGTGTGATCTGCATGCTACCAGCCTTCACATAGACATCGGCCTCGTTCTTCCTATGTACCGACTTCATCTGTCCCTTCAGCACGGAGGATACGATGAAGCTCGCCACAACACCAACCGCCAGAGCGATCAGCAGGCTCTTTCCCACATTGAAGGGATAGCCGTTGATATGGCCGTCCAGATAGTAGGCGCACTCATCGGCAAAGGTGTTGAACGCATCGGCATAGTTTCCGTCAGACAGGTCGGAGACGATGGCATCACCGATGGACTCGATCTCGCTGTCCTGAATGGCGTCTCCCGCAAAGCCGTTGGACAGGATGCGGTATTCCCGGGGATCCATGCACACCAACAGGAACACGCCGTCACGGTTTGCTCCGTAGCCGAACTGACCCTCATCGTAGAAGAAGTTGACCAGCTGGTCCACATCCATGCCCTCTGCCGAGGGGAGGGTGCCGACCACGATCTGCGCATTGTACTGCTTGCTGACGGCGAAGAGCTTCTCCTTCAGCTGCGCTTCTTCTGCGTCACTGAGCAGCTCCGCATCGTCAAGGACCAGTTCGTCCGCACTGCCC
>JAZKXW010000071.1:0-19752 GCA_045611825.1 Faecousia sp. | reverse complement strand
TGGAGGCTTAGCTCAGCTGGTTAGAGCGCATGCTTCACACGCATGAGGTCACAGGTTCGAGTCCCGTAGTCTCCACCAAATTCAACCCCCATCCTCTTAGGGTGGGGGTTGTTTTTTATAATTCTTGCAGCAGCAACGGCAAATGCGCCAAACTTGCAATGGTATAGTCCGGCTGCAAATGAGCAGGTGCCTCTTTCCCTTCGGGGTTGACCCAACAGGTAGCAATGCCTGCATTCTTTCCGCCAAGAATATCGGAAGAAAGGCTGTCACCTACGATCATCGCCTTTTGGGGATCAAAGTTAGGAATTTGGGCAAAGCACCGGTCAAAATACAGTTTATCCGGCTTGTTGGCGCCTACATTTTGCGAAATAAAAATACTCTCAAAATAATGACTGATCCCGGCGCTTTCCAACCGCCCTGCCTGTACCCTTGCCGTACCGTTGCTGGCAAGGAACAGCCGGTACTTTTGAGAAAGCTGTGCCAGTGCTTCCGGCGCGCCGGGCAGGAAATAGTGTCCCTGCGATAAATTGCCCTCGTAAGTACGGGCGCACAGGACTGGGTCTGCCGCCACTCCCGTTTCCTGAAACAGCACAGCAAAACGGCCCACCAGCACCTGTTCCCGGGTGATCTCTTTCCGTTCCAGCCGTTCCCAATGGGCTTTATTGATCAAATGGTAGCGGTGGAGCACCTCCGGTGTCGGTTCGATCCCAAAGGCGCCGATGGTTTTGGAAATTGCGGCCGCCTCTGCTTTTTTGAAATCCAATACGGTATCGTCCAAGTCAATGAACAGTATGTCAAACATTGTGTTTTCTCCTGTAAATTTCGTTGGCAAGCTTGGCAAACTCCGGTATTCCTAAGGTTTCGCCCCGAACACTTGCCGGGAAACCGCAGGCTTCGATCACCTCTCCTGCGCCGGCTTTTCCCAACTCCGGGAAGCCTGCCGCCAAACCGTTCTGCAAGGTTTTTCTGCGCATAGCAAAGCTTGCACGAACTGCCCGGAAGAAGGTGTCCTGATCGTCGATCTGCCAAGGGATCTCCTTCCGGGTACGCAGCGTGATCACCGCGGAGGTCACCTTAGGCTGGGGCAGGAAGCAGCCGGCAGGCACATCAAAGAGAAGTTCCGGCTCTGCATAGTACTGGCAGAAAATGGTAAATGCGCTGTAGTCCGCTGTGCCGGGCTTGGCGGCGATCCGCTGGGCAACCTCTTTTTGCACCATGACCGTCACGGAGTCAAAGCACTCCGCTTCCAACAACGCAGTCAGAATCGGTGATGTGATGTAGTATGGCAGGTTTGCGCAGGCCATGGGCCGCAGTCCGGCAAATTTTTCTCGCACCAACGCCGGAACATCCTGCTTCAGCACATCGCCCCAAAGAATTTCCAGATTAGAAAATTCGCCGACCGTCTGCTCCAAAATGGGAGCAAGGCGTTCATCCACCTCTACGGCGCAGACCTTGCCTGCGCGAAGCGCCAGCTGCTGGGTCAAAGGGCCGATGCCGGGGCCGATCTCCAACACACCGGCAGTCGCATCTACACCGGCATCCTCCGCAATACGCTCCGGCACCCATTTGGCAATCAGGAAATTCTGTCCCTTCGCCTTGGAAAAATGGAAGCCGTGCTGCGCAAGCAGAGGCTTCATTATTTGAATATTACAAACATCGATCATGAAATAACCGCCTTTCTTTTGCCATTATAACAGGAGAACGGCGGTTTATCAATGATAAGTTTCCGGGATTGACACCAAGTGATTTTTATGGTATATTCTGTTTGTTAAAGGCTGTGATGAAGACCCGACACATGGTAAGCTGCCCAGAGAGGAGCCTGTTTGCTGCGATGGCTCTGCACCCCTTCCGTGTGTTATACCACTTCTGAGCCGACAACCGGAAATGGTTGTCCGGGTGCGCCCGTTAAGGCGTCAATGAGTGGCGGATGCGTCCGCAACCAGGGTGGAACCGTGGAATACAAACTGTATCCCACCCCTGAACATTTCAGGGGATGGGTATTTTTTATACCTTGCCCCCAATATTCAAGGAGGTAAAACCTATGAGCGAAGAAACACTGTACACATTTGAAAACCCCGAGTACCGCAAGACCTTCTGGCACACCTGCTCCCATATTATGGCGCAGGCTGTCAAGCGTCTGTGGCCCGAAGTCCAGCTGGCCATCGGTCCTGCCATCGACGAAGGCTGGTACTACGACTTTGACGCTCCCTTCTCATTCACACCCGAGCACTTGGAGCAGATCGAAGCAGAGATGAAGAAGATCTGCAAGGAGCGCATCCGTCTGGAACGGAGTGAGAAGCCCCGGGCTGAGGCCATTGCCTACATGGAATCCCTGAACGAGCCCTACAAGGTGGAGCTGATTCAGGATCTGCCCGAAGATGCTGTTATCTCCTTCTACACCCAGGGCGAATTCACCGACCTGTGCGCCGGTCCTCATCTGGATCATACCGGCCGTGTCCGTCACAACGGCTTTAAGCTGACCAAGTCCTGCGGTGCTTACTGGCGCGGTGACTCCAACCGCAAGATGCTGCAGCGCATTTACGGCATCGGCTTCCCCTCCAAGGACGAACTGGACGCTTATTTGGAAGCTCAGGCAGAAGCTCTGAAGCGCGACCACAACAAGCTGGGTCGGGAACTGGAGTTCTTTACCACTGTGGAAGAGATCGGTCAGGGTCTGCCCATCCTGCTGCCTAAGGGTGCAAGAGTGATCCAGACGCTGCAGCGCTGGATCGAGGATGAGGAGCAGAAGCGCGGCTACCTGCTGACCAAGACGCCCCTGATGGCAAAGAGCGATCTTTACAAGATCTCCGGCCACTGGGATCACTATCGGGACGGTATGTTTATCCTTGGCGATCCCGAGGATGAAACCAAGGAATGCTTTGCACTTCGCCCCATGACCTGCCCCTTCCAGTATCAGGTTTACCTGAACCGGGCTCGTTCCTATCGTGACCTGCCCATGCGTTTGGGTGAGACCTCTACCCTGTTCCGTAACGAGGATTCCGGCGAAATGCACGGTCTGATCCGTGTCCGCCAGTTTACCATTTCCGAGGGTCACTTGGTACTTCGTCCCGATCAGCTGGAAGAAGAGTTCCGCGGCTGTCTGGAGCTGGCAAAATATGTACTCGATACTGTTGGCATGCTGGAAAACTGTTCCTTCCGCTTCTCCCAGTGGGATCCTGCCCGTGCCGGTATCAAGTACGAGGGTACTGCTGAGCAGTGGGAAGAGGCCCAGCGCGTCATGGGTCAGATTTTGGACAATCTGGGTCTTGAATATGAGATTGGCATCGACGAAGCTGCCTTCTACGGTCCGAAGCTGGACATCCAGTATAAGAATGTCTTTGGTAAAGAAGACACCATCGTCACCATTCAGATCGATATGCTGCTGGCGCAGAAGTTCGGCATGGAGTATGTAGACGCTGACGGTCAAAAGAAGACCCCCTATATCATCCACCGCACCAGCCTTGGCTGCTACGAGCGGACTCTGGCTTACCTTATTGAGCGGTATGCCGGTGCGCTGCCTATGTGGATGATGCCCGAGCAGGTTCGTGTGCTGCCCATTACCGACCGCGCCCATGAATACGGCAAGGAGCTGGCTGAGAAGCTGAAGGCTGCCGGTATCAAGGCAGAAACCGACTGCCGCAGCGAAAAGCTGGGCTACAAGATCCGGGAAGCACAGCTGCAGAAAGTTCCCTACATGCTGGTCATCGGCGACCGGGATATGGAGAACGGCACTGTTTCCGTCCGTACCCGTAAGGGCGACGATCTGGGCGCTATGACTCCCGACGAGTTCCTGTCCAAGTGCCTGCTGGAAATCGCCACCAAGAGCAAGGACATTTAATTACAGATCATAAAATCCGCCGCAGTCATAACCGACTGCGGCGGATTATTATATGCGGTAACGAGAGCTTATGACCTCAACAAATTATTCATTCTTTATATAGTTCTCCTATATCATAATCAACGGAAATATTATCAGAATCTTCATCATAAGAAGCTGTTGCATCGTATTTCCCAGTATAGGTATCTCCATAATTATCGCGTATTGTAACTTTGCCTGTCACCCGAAATTCATTATCCCCAATTTCCTTCACAAATGCTGTAACTCGCGGTGCTCCAACAATCTCATAACTTAGGCCTACATGAAACATGATTTGGGCCTTCACTTCTGATGCTACGCGATCAGAAAGGCTCTCAGAATCTTCTGATCTTTCCGTTTCACAAGCACAGAAGGAAACACACATTATAAATGCTAACAGTAGGGATATTGCTCTTTTCATTTGTTTCTACCTCCAAAAACAAAAAAGTGTGTAGTTCCAAACGGAACTACACACCGAAAAACGCATAGCTCCATTTGTTGCTACACAAATCTTCGACCACTATCAGAGAATGCCAAAGTAGAGAATGCGTTTTTGCCGAAACAAAAATACATTCCCTGACAGTTGTCCCATATTAGATTTGTGTAGCATAATCATCATAGCATAGTATTTTTCAGAATGCAAGTTTTTTCCTGATGTCAAAAGCGACGGATTGTCACAGCCAGTCTACGGACTGGCTTCGCAATGACAATGAAAATTGTACACGAAGGCGTAGGGACTGGCCTCCCGGACAGTCCGAAAAGATTTTTGACCTCGATGGGCAAAAATCTTTCTGTTCATTACAAGGACCGTCGGGGACGCCGGTCCCTACATTCGGTGTGGAAAATTCAAGTTTTTTGGAAAAAGGTCTTGACTTTTTATATGCCGTGGGGTATAATGGCAAAGCTGTCCGAGATATGCTGCTATAGCTCAGCCGGTAGAGCGCATCCTTGGTAAGGATGAGGTCGCCAGTTCAAATCTGGCTAGCAGCTCCACGAAAAAGCCTGAAATCCCAACGGATTTCGGGTTTTTACTTTTTATGGAAAACCGCCCCAATGACCAAATGGCGACCATTTGGCGACCGGAGCGGTGATTTTTGTTTTTAGGCCTGTTTTGCAAGAAGGTTTTCCAAAGCTGTGGCGGCCTTGCGATCGCTCTCCTGCAGGGCGTGGGCATAGATGTTCATTGTGGTGGAGGTCTGGGCGTGGCCTAACCGGCTGGATACCGTTTTGAGATCCTGCTTGCTTGCGATCAGCAGTGTGGCTGAGGTATGCCGCAGACCGTGGAATGGGATCAGCGGGAGTTGCTTGTCCGGAGCCTTGCCGGCATTATATCGGCGGATAATGTCCTGCATTGCCTGATACGGTGTGGAGTAGTTCATCAACTTGCCGTTGTCCTGGGTAAACACCCAGTTCTCACCCTGCCAGTAGTCGCCTACATAGAGGCGGTACTTCAGCTGTTCGGTGTGCAGCTTCCTGAGCCGTTCTGATAGCGAATGCGGTATTGATACGGTCCGGTGGGAGGTTTTTGTTTTTGGCGCCTTGATCACCGGTTTTCCGTCCACCAGTGTGACCGCCTTTGACACCCGGACTACATCCGCCACAAGATCGATGTCAGGCCATTGGAGAGCCAGCAGTTCACCCTTGCGCAATCCTGTGTATACTGCCAGGTTAAACAGTACCCGCAGCTGCTCAGGTACATTCTTGGTGGTTTCATAATCTCCCACGGTGTAAGGTGTGCCGGTATCGTCCACCCGTTTATGGCCTTTGATCTTCACGGTATAAGGCTGCTCGATGTAGTCCAGGAAGGTGGCGGTCTGCTCTGGTGTGAAGAATTTCAGCTTTTCGGCGGTGGATTCTCCCTGGAGCCGTACCTTGTCGCAAGGATTCCGTTCAATGATCTCCCATTCCGCCGCAGTCCGCAGCACAGAGGAAATCACATTCCGGGTCTTTGCAATCGTGCCTTTGCTATAGCCGCCGGCTTTGCCATCCTTCCGGGCGCCGTCTTGGGTCATAGCTACAAAGAAAGCATTTATGTTGTGGGGTTTCAGCTCCGACAGCTTCAGGTGTCCAAGCACCGGCAGGATCTTCTCCTCCAGCTCATTACGGTATGCGTTGACCGTGGCGGGTTGCAGTTTCTGTGCTGCATACTCTACGAGCCAACGGTCTGCAAACTCCTTCAGAGTGATCTTGCGGCCATCCATGGCAGCACCGCTGAGGATCTTTTGCTCAAAGTCTCGTGCAAATTCCTCCACGGCCTTTTCCCGTTTCTTGGGTGTGAGTGTTGGATCAGGTGTAAAGGTAGTGGTCTCCCGGAGCTTCCTGCCGTAGATGTCCCGGCCGGTGCTGACGGTGATCTGATAGCTGCCGTTTCGTTCTCTTATACTTGCCATATTATACTTGCCTTTCCGGGGCAAGTCTGCTATAATAAAAGGGCAGACTACCCCTATCTTAGTCGGTTGTGGTTTTCTGTATCGCCGCTGCCGTGGTTGCCGCCACGGTGGCGGGTTTTTATTTTATCCGGAGGTTGCTGCCTCCGGACTTTTTTATGCTGCAGGCGTTCCGCTGATCCCCTGTATTGCGTTTTCGTACAAGAAATCCTTCAGTGCTTCACTGTCACCGGTGTTGTAGTACTCCACAAGCAGGGTGTTGAACTGCTCCATGTGGCGGTCGGTGATCGTGAGGAAGCCGGCACCGGAGGCAATCAGGATCTTGTTTGCGAGTGTCATACTGGTGCGCTTGTTGCCGTCCCAGAAGAATTGGCCCCTAGCACCCCACACAAACGCCTCTAATGCTTTTGTCGTGGCGGAGGTGTCTGCGGTCAGAATCTCTGCTAATTCAGCGGCCACCGCCTCAGCTGAGGGCACAGGAGGCAAATAATCCGTTCCGGAGATCATCACAGAGCCGGTGCGCAGCTTACCCCATTCCAGTGCCTCATTCCGGGCAATATACTCGTTGATCTTGCACAGGTAGTCCAGAGTGACCGGCTGATCCATACTGCCAAGCAGAAACTGCCAGGCATCACGCATATTCAAAATCGCCTGGATGTCATTGAGCTGCACACTGGGAACATTGACGCCTTGCAGGATCGTCTTTGTTTGGGGGAAGGTAACAGCCCGGTTCTCCATTCGCATACCGCAATAGACATTCTCGTCCCATTTCTTTTTAGCCAGGAACAAGCTCTGCTCCGGAGTCATATTAAATTTGTCGGTGTAGTTTTTCACTCAGTGCCCTCCTCTCCGGACTGATTTGGGGATGGTTCTTTTTTGTATTTAGGAATCTCGGTTAGCTCCTCGACACGTTCTACTGCTTTTATTTGACCTTCGTTGTTGAGCTGAAAAAAAGCATATATAAGTTGATGTTGGTGTGAACTGATTTGCTGTTCCTTCTTTCGGAATAGTTCGTTCCAAAAAGTTTCCATGACGTAATCATTCCATTCCTCCATTTGAGGATCGTCCGGATCAAGAAGATATAAACCCTTTTCAATGCCGAAGTAATTAAGCAACTTTACTAGTTGAAGTGCGCTGAGTTCACGTTGACCTAATTCATATTTGCTGATTGTGGATTTAGTCACGTCCAATACGCGTGCTAATTCCTCTTGGCTAATGCCTTCTTTTTTTCTTAATTGCTTAACTTTATATCCAATACTTGACAAGTAAATCACCTTCCCTATCATGCATAATAAAGCAAAGTATCCGTTTTGTCAACATTTTTTTGTTTTAGTCTTGACAAATGTATCCAAAAAGGATACAATACAAGGGAAGTATCCAAAATGGCTACCCAAAAGGAGGTGAGTCTATGAAGCTGAATGCAAGGAAAATCAAATTGATTTTGGCTGAGCAGGAAATGAATCAATCAGATCTTGCTGTCAAGATCGGTATGAACCGACAGCAAGTTAATGATATGCTGTCGCGCGAAACCTGCACGCTCAAATCCTTGGGCAGAATTGCTAATGCATTGGGTGTTAAGCCCGCAGAGATTATTAAGGAGGACTGACGGAGATGGCCAGTGTAGTGACTATTCGTGAGGCCGTCCAGCGAGCCAAGAACGACGGAATGCCTGTCAGTGAGTACACGCTTAGGCTATGGGTTAAAAGCGGCGCCATTCCAGTGCGAAAGGTTGGACAAAAAGTGCTGCTATACTATCCTAACCTGGTCAGATACTTACAATGCGAGGACGGCAAGGACAACCAGCCCGCCACGGTGGCGGAAGCACCCGGTATTCGCCGGATAGAAATTTAAGGAGGGAATACAATGAGAACTGAAGTTAAAATCCAAGTACGCGCTTATCCAGTAGAGTTGAAGGATCACCGTACCGGCGAGACAGGCAGCGACATAATCGTACTATCCAAGGAAATGCTACAGGCGGCCGGTCTGATCGGCATGACTGACGAAGACCTGATCTATCGTGCTTACAACCGGAAGGGATATAAAGTGCTGGAAGTTGGTGCTGTTCACAAGCAGGAGATCGCTGTGGATCTGTATCAGTTGTATCACGATATGAACGCAATACGTTTGGATAACCTTGCACCAAAGCAGGAGGCTGATGCCTGTGACGCTAAATGACATTCTTTCCAAGCTTGAAGGCGTTAAAGGGCGGGATGGAAAATATATGGCCTGTTGCCCATGCCACAGAGACAGCACACCAAGCCTTTCAGTAGGGATGGGTAAGGATGGAAAGATCGTACTCAAATGCTTTGCAGGCTGTTCCACAGAGGATATTGTGTGGTCTATGAATCTGCAGATGAAAGATCTGTTTGCGGATGTAGCACCCGCCACGGCCTTTCCGGTCTATGAGGAGCCACAGCGCAGGCAGGCCGCCACAGAAAAGCCTAATAAAGAGGCGGAATACCTCTATGCCGGTGGACAGCTCAAAAAGATCAAGTACCGCCGTTCCGATGGTTCCAAGTACTGCACTTGGCTACATAAGGAAGCAGATGGAAACTGGGTAAAGGGCCGTAACAACATAGCACCGGGCTTGTACTGCTGTCATCAGCTGGATAATACTGAATCTCTTTTCATTGTGGAGGGGGAGAAAGATGTTGAGAATATGGCAAAAGCCGGTATGGTGGCGGTCAGTCTGCCAGACGGTTCCCAAAGCAAATGGGAGGCAGCCTATGAGAAGATCCTTTCCGGTAAGAAAATTGCCATTCTCCCGGACAATGATGCCCCAGGAATGAAGTATGCCCAGATGTGCGCTGAAAAGCTCTATGGGGTGGCGGCCGAGTTGTGGGTTCTGGATCTAAAGCGGGCCTGGCCGGAAGTCCCGGAGAAAGGTGATGTATCAGATCTGATTGACCGTTATGGGGCGGATGTTGCAATACAAAAGGTTGTACAGCTTCTCCAAAGCACACAGCAGTGGGAGCCGCCGGCGGCTGAGGAAGATCCCTTCCTTTCTCTGTTCAAGCCTTTGGCAGAGTTTGAGGAAGAGGAAGCTACTTGGTTAATTCCCGGTTGGGTGCCAGAGGGACAAATCACTTTGATAGCTGCGGATGGTGGCGTGGGCAAAACCACTTTGTGGAGCAATATCATTGCCGCCCTCAGTTCCGGCACAAGATGTATTTTAGATCCTGTTGATCATGTCCGCGAGCCTATGAAGATAGCGTTTTGTAGTACCGAGGACAGCGTAAAAAAGAAGCTCCGAAAAAAGCTCCGCGAAGCCGGTGCCAATATGGACAATATCATCACCGTAGATCTATCTGCAGATAAAGAAGGTGCCTTGCGTGATTTCAAATTCGGATCTTCAAAAATGGATCGTTTTGTTAGGTACTTCAAGCCTATTGCCTGCGCATTTGACCCGGTACAAGGCTTTCTTCCTCCCAAGGTGAATATGGGTAGCCGGAACGAAATGCGCGATTGTATGGCACCGCTGATCGTTCTGGGTGAGGATGTTGGTACAACCTTCTTAGTGGTCTGCCACACCAACAAGCGTAAGGGAGCCTATGGCCGCGACCGCATTGCGGATAGTGCAGACCTGTGGGATATTGCTCGGTCCGTGATAATGGCAGGATACACAGAAAACCAAGGCGTGCGGTACTTATCCAACGAGAAAAATAACTACACCCAGCTGCAGGAAACGATTCTGTTCACCATCGATGAAGCCGGACAGATCCGAAGAGAGGGCACAAGCTGGAAGCGCGACAAGGAATATATGCTTGATGCCACGGTAGCTAAGTCGGCACCAAAGCGTGAGGACTGCAAAGACTTCATTCTTAATGCACTGCAAGACGCTCCTGGCCAATGCATGAAAACGGATGATCTCAACAAAAAGGCAGAGGAATACGGATATTCATTCTCGACGATTAATCGTGTCCGCGGAGAACTCAAAAAATCCGGCGTTGTGGAAAACTATTCTACAGGTAGCGCAAGAAAAGGTGATCGAGTTTGGTACATCAGACTTAAGCCAAAGGATGCACAGGACTTTGAGCAGTTGCCTATGGAAGTATCCACACCCTTTGATGTTCCGTCAGCTTGAGGAAAATGATAAAGTTAAAAGATTTCTTTAGAGTATCAACAGTTTTTTAACTTTATCAAGTGAGAAAGTTAAAACAGATTTGATAAAGTTAAACTGCTTTTTCTTTTTTAACTTTATCAAGTGAGAAAGTTAAAAAGTCATTGCGGCAGTAAGCTATTTTTTAACTTTGTCACTTTGTGTATATCTGACGGCAAGTCAGGTATCAAAAAGGAGGTAAAATCATATGAATTTGAAAATCTGCCCTCTGATGGGCAAAGAGTGCCAATATGCAGACTGTATGTTGTTCAATAAATCTGCGGCGCAATGCAGTATAGCTATTATCGCAGAAGACATGAGATCAGCATCTGCAGATCATAGTGCTATTGCAGAAAGCTTGCCGGAGATAAGCAATGAACTGCACAACATTACCAATACTTTGAAAGGAATGGTGTAAATGCCCTATTACCGAAAGTGTCCGGTTTGCGGAGCCTCCCTTGACCCAGGTGAGATATGCGACTGCCAGGACAAAGAAACCGCCCCCGATGCGGCTAACATCGAAGGCGGCCAGGTGGAAAGTGAATTGCTAGACCCACATTCCACCTCCGAGTATAAACCAAACTGAGGAGGATTTCAAGTATGAAGTTAACAGAGAACATCGACGCACACATTTCTGCGTACGAACAAGAAAAAGGGGAAACAATCAGACCCAAAGTTGTGGCCTTGATTAAAGAGATGGCTGCTGCAGGAGATAAATTTGAGGCTCTTGGTCAGAAAGATGCTTGTGGCGGATATGCGCAGCGGACAAAAGAGGCCTTTATCGAATGGGGCAAGCGGGAGCTGATCGACCCGGTAGGCAAAGATCATCTTATCGTTGAGCTGATGTATTTGTGCTATATGGATGGCTATAATGCCGGGAGGGCACAGCATGAAGGTTAAGATTACATATCTCCCGGGAGAGGAACAAGTAGCGGAGGTTCTCCAAAACTGCGCCAAAGTGCTGCTAAAGCAAGTAAAAGTGAATAGATCTGACCGGCACGCTCCATATAAGCATATTTACATAGCCACTGAAAATCAGCCGGATACCCCTTGCAAAAATAGCGAAAATGTGGTATAATAAAAAACAAAGAATACGGCACAGTACCGCCCTTTAGGGTTAGCCTTTACCGGCATGGGAAGACAGTTTATTGCTGCTCCTGTGCCGGTTTTCTTTTTGCCCGGGGTGAGGTTTCTCCTCCTTTCCCTCACTCCGGGCCGCCGGCAAAAGGGAGGGAAATACATCAAAAAAAGGACGGTAAAAGAAATGAGTATGTATGTAGGAAGAATGAAGGATATTCTTGTGTCGTTCAATAACACGGCGCTGGAACTCCGGAACGGTGGGGCAGAGGATCTCCGGTCACAGCTTGATCAGGCGGCCACCGGCGCAAAGGAACAGATTTTGACTATTCTGCAGGAGGCTCTTGCTGCGGTAAATACCTGGGCAAAGCTGAATCCTGCCGAGATTGACAAAGACGATCTGTTTCTGCTGCGAGGGAGTTTTAACCCTGCGGCCAGTGATCTCCGGGATTTACTGATAAAATACCAGAACAACGGCACGATGGTCAATGCACTTGCTAGGTATATCGGCAGAAGTGGCTTGGGGGCGGCAGTTGGCTACATCCCCAATAAGGTAGACAAGGTGAAGGCATATACCCATTTTGCGGATGCTGCCCATTCTGTGATCGAGAAGATCAGCAAAAAAGAGTGCTTTCCGGCAGACAGTGCGGAGCTGCAGCAGTGGGGATCACCGGAGACAATCGGTGAACATCTGACAGCCGTTATTTACGGCATTAACTAAAAAGGAGATTATGAAAATGAAATATACAGATCGTGTTATGAATATCGTAAAGGATGCTCTGTCCCGGATGGAGCAGATCGCTGGCCAGATCAAGGAGCTGGATCGCCGTTTTAAGGCGGAAGAGATCTCCGGTGTGGACTACCAGGCACAAAAGGCAGAGTTGGAAAAGCAGCTGGAGGCTAACCGGCTGGATGCAGCACAGAAGCTGCAGGAAACCGGCAAAGCCTACCGTGAGACAGTGGAGCAGGGCGCAGAGATCGACAGCACTATGCTCCATGACGATGCCAAGCTGCTGCAGCTGGATATGAAGATGACCGCTCATCAGTTTGAGGCATTGGTTGAGAAGCATAAGGACAATCCTCTAATGGCCCAGCTCCTGCAGGAGTACAGCGACAAGCACGAGGGCCTGTATGCCGGTTTCCTGCCTACTGTTGAGGCTAAGATCAATGCCTTTGACAGTTTCGTAGGATCTGCTATGAGCACCTTGCGGACACCGTACAGCCTCTCTGCTGCTATGTTCCAGGATGGCAAGTACACTCCGCAGTTCTGCACTGAGAGCGAATAATTTACAGCTGGGGCGTGCAGGCGTTGCTTGTGCGCCCCTTGCACCATTACCGGGCAAATGTCCGGAAATAGCCGATTTTTACCGATGAAAAAGGAGATTTTATGACCCCAAATAAGGAAAAGGCCCTTGCTGCTTTGCTCACTCAGCCTACACAGGAGATGGCGGCAGCAGAGGCAGGAATAGACCCAAGGACCCTCCGCCGGTATCTGGCAGATCCGGAGTTTCAGGAGGAATATAAAAAGGCATTTTCAGGGCTTGTGACTGAAGCCACCCGGCAGGCACAGCAGAGCCTAAGTGCCGCACTCTCAACATTGCGAGAGATCTTAGAAGATAGCAGCCAGGCGGCCACAGCACGCATACAGGCCTCCCGGTCGCTGCTGGAATACGGATTGCGGCTCACAGAGATAACGGACATCCTGCGAGATCTGGAAGCCGCAGAGGGTGAGTAAATGTACTACGATCACCTAAAACGCCGTGTACAGGCCGTGTCAGCCCGGAGAAAGCAAAAGCAAGAGGCACTTGCAGTACTGGACAGCATCGATGTGAAGGAGCATCTTGCATCCTGCTATTATGACCTCCACGAGGATATTCAAACAGGGGCGCACACCTTCTACAACCTTCCCGGAGGGCGTGGCAGCTGTAAAAGCTCCACAGTATCGCTGGAGATTGTGGACGGCATTATGAGAGATCCCACAGGCCTGAGCAATGCCATTGTGTTCCGGTACATAGCCAATACCATGCGCGAGAGCGTGTTTTCACAGATCGCCTGGGCCATCGACACCCTGGGCGTTAATCACCTGTGGCGGGGTGGCGTATCGCCTATGCAGTATACATACCTGCCAACCGGCGCACAGATCACCTTCCGGGGACTGGATGACGCCACAAAGCTGAAATCTATAAAGCCAAAGCGCGGAGTGTTCAAGTATGTATGGTTTGAGGAATTTAGCGAACTTCCCGGCGTGAATTTCCTCCGCAGCGTGCAGCAATCAGTTATGCGTGGCGGCTCAGATTTCACCGTGTTCCGCACCTTCAACCCGCCGATCAGCAAGAACAACTGGGCAAATGTGTATATCCAGGAGCCAGATGCCAAGGCACTGACCCTGTTGACCGATTACACGATGATCCCCAGGGAATGGCTGGGTGAAAACTTCCTGTATGAGGCGGAACGGCTGCGAGAGCTGAACCCCATGGCCTTCCTGCACGAGTATATGGGACAGCCTACCGGTACCGGCGGTGAGGTATTTCCTCACTTGGAGATCCGGGAGATCACCGAAACAGAGATCCAAGAGATGGAATATCTGTACAATGGTCTGGACTTTGGTTTTGCCGTAGATCCTGCGTGCTTTATGCGTGTGTGCTATGACCGGAAGCACGATGTTGTCTATCTTGTGGATGAGATCTACAAAAGGAGCTGCAGCAATAAGCAGCTGGCGCAGGTTATCAAGGAGCGTGGCTACAGTGATGATGCTGTCACGGCAGACTGTGCAGAGCCTAAGAGCATTTCAGATCTGAGGGAGGAAGGCTTAATGTCCAGAGCCTGCCACAAAGAGCCTGGGTGTGTGGCGTACCGTGTGAAATGGCTGCAGCACCGGCGGATCATCATCGATCCAGCCCGGACACCAAACGCATACCGGGAATTTACTAACTATTCATACGAGGCGGACAAGGACGGCAATTTTCTGCCCAGCTTGCCGGATAGGGACAATCACAGCATTGATGCCGTGGCCTATGCCCTGGATAAGCTGATCTACCGCCGCGGTGTATCTGCATAAGAAAGGAAATCAGTATGGGAACACTGGAAATCAAATGTCATAACTGCGGGGCGGTGTACGAGGTGACACCGGACTGCATCTACCAGGCAGAAACAATGGAGGCAAAGCATATCTATCCGTGGCGCTGTCCGCACTGCCTGGCTATGATGGATCGCCGGCTATGGGATAAGCTGGTCAATGCCTTCTGGACCTTTGAGGAGGTCAACAAGGATCTACGCAGCGATAATGACTGCTATTGTACGCCCCTCATGCAGGCAGAGTATAAGACGCATTTCGTGCCGCACGAGAAGATCTGTATATAAAAACGGAGGTGAAGAAATGAGTAAGAAGGAAAAGCTATTCCGCTTGCCGGGAGGTACAATAGCCTATCTCGAAATGAATAAGGATGAGAAAATTTTGAAGGATAAAGGTCTTGATAAGGCTGGTGATGTACAGCAGTTCCACACGGCGAATGTGCTACGGCGAGTCAAGCGATATATGCCGTTTGTAACTGGTATGACATACAAGGTTACAGTGGCTCAAACAGATATCAGCAAGCCGGAGATCGTAACAAATACTCCGTACGCGAAGTATCTGTTTTATGGTAAGAAGATGGTGGATGCAAAGACCTTAAAGCCTGGTTTTATGACCCCAGAGGGGTGGCGGACAAGGAAGGGCAGCGTTAAGGTGCGCACGAATATCCCTTTAGAGTACAACCACTCTAAAAATGCCCAAGCCGGTCCCCGCTGGGATCGTGCGTTAACTGCATTTGAGGGTAAGGCAATGGCGGCAGATGTACAGCGATATATCGATAGGAAAGCTGGCAAAAAATAATGATCCAGAGGTTAAGCAAATGTCAAATGAAGAATTGGTGGCGGATATTCAAGCCGGTGCTGTGGATCTGACTGGGCAGCTGTGGGAGCAAGTAGAAGGATTAGTTAAGTGGAAGGCTAAGCGGATTATGACCGTTCTAGAGGGGTGCCCAGGGCGTGGTGTGGAATTTGAGGATCTGTACCAGTCCGGTTATCTGGCTATGGTGGCGGCAGTAGACACTTATGATCCGGCCTCCGGTGCTTCTTTCTCCACTTGGCTTATGTATCACTTAAAAACCGTGTTTGCAGAGGCTACCGGCTATCGTACACAGAAGGGTCGCCAAGAACCGCTGAACAATTATCTCAGTTTGGACACACCGTTGACCGATGATGCAGACAGCGACAATCTGATGGACGTGGTTGCAGATCCAGCAGGCCTGCAGTGGCGGGAACACCTGGAGGAATCTATGTGGCGGAAGCAGCTGCAGGAGGCTGTGGGAGGCTGTGGGAGCTGCCCTGTCGACCGTACCGGAGCAATACCGTGAGATATTACGCCTGCGGTACTGGGAGGATATGACGTTGGAGGATGTGGGAGATCTGCGCGGTATCAGCAAAGAGCGAGTGCGGCAGATGGAAAACAAGGGTATCCGCATACTCCGGCAGCCAAAGACCGCCAGTCAGCTGTACACCTTCTGCGATTTCGATTTTTACGGCGGTACCGGACTTGGCGCCTTCCGATATAGCGGTATGTCGGTACAAGAACGGTATTTAGTGGTCGAGGAGGAACGCAAGGAACGGCAATCCAGCCGCCACCGGAAAGACCGTGAAAATGAGATCCGCAATTCGGTCAGTGCCATGATGGAGAGCATCACAGCAGAGACTGAGGCAAGAGTGGCAGCTATGACACCGGAGGAAAAACAGAAACTGCTCGCAAAGTATGGGTATGCATGAGAGCAAAAGCGGAGAATGAACAATTTTATTAGAAAAAAGTTGTTGAAAACCGGCCGTTTCCCCCGAGCATGAAATGCAACCACTTTTTCCGGAGCAAAGTCGTTGCGGTGTCTGGATTTCCCGGTTTTGAAAGTGGTTGAATCTTAGGTAGGAGTACATCACATAGCATAAAATTTATGCTAAAAACAATGCCAAAATGGTCCGTTTTTTACGTGGTGGCAAATGGGCAACTTTTGAAACCGGAAAACTGTTGCGGCACATAGCATTTCCCAATTTCAAACAATGCCTTTTTCGGTGGACAGAGCAAACACGTAGACGAAAACCTCCACACAGCTCCCTTGCTTCCAGTGCGTAAACTGTGCGGAATCATCGGCGCAGATCTGTTCATTGGGTATGTTACGCAAGGGGCTGTTTTTGCACCCTTCCAAAGTAATATGGCTCGGATACGGAAAACTGCTGAATCATAAGGAGCTGCAGTATCTTGGCTGTGTGGATTTAGGCGGAGAGTGCAGTCACCCTGCCTAGATCGCTTTCAAATGTGATTGTGCCGGCGAATATGCTGCAGATCTGATGGTATGTCTGTGTGGCGGATTTGGCGACCAAATGGCGACCCAAGTTATAAAACGGTCGCCAAACTTTTGCCACGATACAAAACGGGAAAGCGGAAAAACCGTTGCAATTCAATACTTTTCACAACTGCATATCACGGCTCAACACGGCAATAATGCCATTGGTAAGGATGAGGTCGCCAGTTCAAATCTGGCTAGCAGCTCCAAAAAATCAGTCATCCCAATCGGGATGGCTGATTTTTTATTGCTGATACCTTTTGAACTGGCGAAGCCAGTGAAAATCTGGACACGAGCCCGAGCGCTGCCGGTGGCAGATGCAGCGAGGGCGCAGTGAGTGCCGCGGTCTATAAAATCGAGGAAACGCGTAAGCCCGAAGATTTTATAGGGCACCGCAAACGGAGAGTGAGGCGACCGCCGCCGGTGGCGGAGTCAAGAGAGCCGAGCGAGTGGCCGCGGTCGGTGTGCAACGCAGCCCCACTGTGGGCAAGGCGCACACCGGGCATCGCAACAGGAAAGCAGCTCCGGCAAGCATCGCTTGCCAACACAACATCTACCTTCATTCTCAGTCATCCCAATCGGGATGGCTGATTTTTTGTTGCTGATACCTTTGAACTGGCGAATTTGCGGACCGTCGAGGACGCCGGTCCCTACGAGAAGAAACGGATTGCCACAGGCGGCAAAGCCGCCTTCGCAATGACAAAGTAAAAGACTTCCTGTTTTCGCAGGAAGTCTTTTTATTAGCCTTGATCGGGAATGTATTTCATAATATCCTCCACTTCGCAATTGAGGATTCTGCAGAACACCTCAATCGTATGGGTACTGACGCTTTCATTCCGTTTCAGTCTTGTTATCTGGCCGGGGCTGATGTGGTGTTGCTTGATGAGCATATACTGGGTCACGCCCCGTTCCTTCATTACATTCCATAAATTATCGTAGGAAATCATAACTATCAGCACCCCTTTCTACTTGACATAGTAACCGATAGCGGTATATAATCATATTAACCAATATCGGTTAATGCAATTAAAAAGAGGTGAAATATGATCAATGATACTTATGATAATTCTTTATGCGCCTTTTCTTTATGCTGTTTTTTACACCACCAACCAAAGTGTAACCGCAGGCAGAAAAAAACACTCCGATTACATATTTAATGTCTGCTTCTCAATTATATTTGCCATTTGGGGCTTTATTATTATGAACGACAATGTACAAGGCAAAATAGGTGGTGCATTGTTATTTTCTGCATTAGGTTGGGCTGTCTCTTTCGTTTTCAGCGGGCTAACCCGTTTAATTCCCAAAAAGGGTTTGGTTATTCTTGCCCAGATTGCCTGCTTAGTACTGTTGTCTTACTTTGTAATCGGAAGCGATTATGGATCTGACACCGAAGTTGTATCTGCTTCATGCTGCATTTGCGGAGATGACGCAAACAAGTACTACGGTGGAGATTACTGGTGTACCAGACATTATTATATGGCAAAGGCATCTGAGGGTGACCTCAGTCCTTAAATATATAGAAAAGGAGCATAATATCATTATGATTAACATTATAAAGCAAAAAAAGTGGCTTATTCCTGTAATACTTGTAGCAATCTTAATACTGATAATCGGTATCAACATCATCGTGAAGACCTATATTCCAAAACCAGAGTTACCACCATTTGAACATTTGCGAAGAGGTATAAAAATCGGACAAGTACACGATCTTCACGGCAAAGATTATGATGAACGCAAATTTACACCTGTTAAGGAAAACATGTATTCATTTCCTACCGGCGATGATATTTACTATTTCGATCTTTATAATGGCAAAACAACTATTTCTTACGAATACCGCAATGGTGAACACATAATGGAGCAACATATATCAGGATACGACCCTTCAAAATACGAAGATAAAGATTTGTTGACAGCACATTGGTCTATTATTTATTTTTGTGAAGACGACAGCGATCTCAAATATCAACTAAGGCATTATGAATATTATCAGGACTATATCATTCAATATTATACCGATCTTTATGATTCCCCCGAAATAAATACAGATCGGGGCATTCGCAGTGATTATACTAAGTACGGTTGGACGTTGGAAGACGGTTCCGAAATTTCCCTCACTGCCGGAAAACCGTTTGAAAGCGGAGGGGTTTATGAACTAACACTTACATGGTACTACGATCCTGACGATCAGTTCGAAACCTTTGGTTAAAACAACTTAGCAGAATATCTTGTATTCCTGCGGATTGGTTCGCAATGACAAAGCAAAAGACTTCCTGTGAAATCACAGGAAGTCTTTTTGCTTACATATCCAATTCCCGAAGCATTTGCGCCATGGCGTCCCGCTGGCTGGTATTGGTTTCACCGGTGTGCTTGATTTCCCGCATGGTCTTCCCCATGCCGCCACTGACCACCATCTGCGCCCAGCGGACAGGATGATATACAGGAGTCAGCCACTTATGCTTCTGCAGCACCGGGTAGACCTGACACATCACACTATAGGGCATAAACACTCTGCGCAGCAAATAACGTGCTTTACTGCCTTCCCTTGCCTGACCCACAATGGCCTTATTCTGCACATTGCCGAAGGTGCCGCCCCACAGGATAAACTGCTCTAACTGCTCTGTCAGCTCGTCCATGGGCGCATTGCCGAACCAGCACTCTGTTAATGCTTCCGCCGCATTGGCAAAGGCATGAAGATTACCGTCCAGCAGAATCTGCTTCCGCTTCTCAGGATCAAAGTCCATCCGGTGATTCATGACCCAGATATCCATAAAGGTGCGGATACCGCAGCCGCCCAACTCAAAGTGCTTTGCCATGTGCGCCATATGGAAGAAATAGAACATCTCGTCGCTGAGGTAGCAATGGCAGCTTCCCTCTTCCTTCGGCGCGGCATGCTCCCAGATCCGTTCCAGCATCTCAAAGCGCTTGCCCTTGGCGTGACGCTCTTCCATGGTGGTATAGTGCAGC
>JAZKXW010000070.1:0-7437 GCA_045611825.1 Faecousia sp. | reverse complement strand
ACAAAGTTGGGAACTTCGATACCGAAGACCTTGCCCTTGTAGCTCATGATGGTGCAGACATCGTTCTCCTTGACGAAGCGGAAGCTGTCGTCCAGAGCGGAAGCGTCGATGGGCTCCAGCTCAAAGGTCTCGTTGTCCATGAAGTAGTACAGCTCACCATCGTTGTAGGAGTACTCCATCTTCTTGCGCTCAACAAAAGCGGTGGGGAACTTTGCGGTGGGGTTGAAGCTGGTTTCGGTCACGCCGCCGGTGATGACGTTCTTCATCTTCACGCGAACGAATGCGGCGCCCTTACCGGGCTTGACATGCTGGAATTCGACGACCTGCATAACCTTGCCGTCCATGTCGAAGGTAATGCCGTTTCTAAATTCACCTGCAGAAATCATATTTATATCCTCCTGTGATGCCCATAAGGGCAAAATTTACATATTTTTGACTGTTATATTCTACTCCAAATTCTTTCCGATTGCAAGAGTTATTTCCTACATTTTCAAAGAATTATCAGGTTTTTCGGACTGGCGGTGATATTTTCGCAGCCATCGGCGCGAAAAATCACCACATCCTCGATGCGAACACCGAATTTTCCGGGCAGATAGATCCCCGGCTCTGCCGAAGATACCATATTTTCCTCCATAACGGTCTCCCCTGCCGGACTGCAGTTGGGACTCTCATGGACCTCCATGCCCAAGCTGTGACCGTAGCTGTGACCAAAGTATTCCCCATAGCCGGCATCGGCAATCACCTTACGGGCAACGCCGTCGATCTCCTTTCCGGTCATACCGGCTTTGGTGACCGCCAGTGCCGCTTCCTGCGCCTGCAGCACCGTTTCATAGACTGCGCGCATTTCCTCTGTGGCGAAGCCTACCGCCACGGTACGGGTCATATCGGCGCAATAGCCTTTATACAGCGCGCCGAAGTCCATGGTAATAAAATCACCGGCGGCAATCATCCGGTCACCGGCAACGCCGTGGGGCAGACTGGTGTTAGGACCGGAAACCACCACAGGATCAAAAGCCAAGCCGTCAGCGCCGTTTTTCAGCAAGCAGTAGATCAGTTCTGCCTGCAGCTGTTTCTCCGTCATGCCAACATGAATGTGGGTAAGGATCTCGGAAAATGCTTTATCGGTGATCTGCTGCGCCTGTTTCATATAGGCCAGTTCCCATTCTTCTTTTACGGAGCGAAAGTTATTGATATTTGCGCTCACAGGGACCAATTTTGCATTCAGCTTTTTCTCAAAAGTCTGCAGCTCTGCCACCGTCAGGTAATCCTCTTCGTAGCCCAAAGTCTGTAAATTAAAATCCCCAATGGCGCGATTGAGTCGGTCTGCATAGGTGTTGCCACGGTTGATCTCCAAAACTTCAAAGTCGCGGATTCCCTTTTGGGCCGCCTCGATATAGCGGCTGTCGGTAAAATAGCGGCTGCCGTTTTTTGCCACAATGGCAACGCCCTCGGCAATATCGTATTCCGCCGCATAGTAACGGCTGTATCGGCTGGTCAGCAGTAAGCCATCCACCTCTTCACCCAGCAAAGAACGGTATTTTTCCATATTCTTCATGTTCCGATTCTCCTGTTCCTTGCCATAAAAATGAAGGGTTGCTCTGCCACATGACGAAGCTTCAGCCAAATATTGTGATTATCAATGGGCTTGACCAGAACAGAGCGCACACCGGCGCAGTTTGCGCCTAAGGTATCCGTAAAGATCTGATCGCCGGCCAAGGCTGCCTCCTTTGCCGGAATCCCGTACCGGGTCAGGCACTGGGAAATGCCTTTGGAAAAAGGCTTCTTGGCATGGGTAATGCAATCAAGACCGTATTCTTTGCAGAAGATCTTCACCCGATCCCGTTTGCTGTTGGATACAATACAAACCTTGATATCAGATGCTGCCATTGCCTTCAGCCACGCTTCCATTTCCTTTGTGGGAATATTGGTGGTGTAAGGAACGATGGTATTATCAAAATCCAGCATCAGCAAACGAATATTTCGTTGTTGCAAAAGCGCCGGGGTAATGTCCGTCACAGAGCGGGTCATCATACGGGGCAGCAGAGAAAAAGGCATAGCAGGTTTCTCTCTTTCATAGAATGTATCAGCAATATTATAGCATGGGAGTGGGATTTTGTCTATGGGGTTGACCTTGCATCTTGCCATGACAGCCGCGGAGCTTGCAGGCGTCACAAATCCTCCGACCGGCTGCGGATGGATGGCTTGTCACTTTTCCGGTTACGGCACAGGTCTTTCCAACTGTCCGGAAACCTTGCCGGAACACAGCGTACTGATTTTGAATGACCGGACACCTCCCTGCGGTCACGATCCGAAACGGATCGCGCTGCAATTAAAAGAACTGACAGAACACCTGATTCCCGACTGTGTGCTTTTAGATCTGCAAAGGCAGGATGCCCCGGAAAATGCCGAAATTGCCAAAGCGGTAACAGAAGCGCTGACTTGTCCGGTCGGCGTTTCCGCGCTGTATGCGAAAAATCTTGACTGTCCGGTATTTTTGCCGCCTCTGCCCCACCATCATGCGCTTGCTACCCATCTTGCGCCATGGGACGGTCGGGAAATTTGGCTGGAAATTGCTATGGACTGCGAAGAGATCACCGTCACACCGGAAGGAAGCCGTCTGGTCACACTCCCTCATTTCCAAGAATCCTTAACCGGTTTTGAAGAACCAAACCTCCATTGCCATTACCGGATCGAAACCGCCGGGCAGCAGGCAGTCTTTACCCTGTGGCGCACCCAAGAGGATCTCCGAAAACTTTTGGAAGATGCCGGAAAAGCAGGGATCACCAAAGCCTTTGGTTTATATCAGGAGCTTTCCGGTTTCGATATCAAAAAAGAGGTGTGCTGACTGCACACCTCTTTTTTAGTTAGCGAATTACGCGTACGCGGAGCACGCCTTCCAGCGCTTCCAGCTTTTCTGCAACACCGGCAGGAGTGGGCTCATCCAGATCCAGCATGGTGTAGGCATACTCGCCGCGGCTGCGGTTGAGCATATCGGAAATGTTGATGTTGAAAGAACCCATGGTGGAAGTGAAGCGACCGATGGAGTTAGGGATGTTCTTATGCAGAACGGTGATACGGCCGGGCTTGGTGCAAATACCCATATCGCAGTTGGGGTAGTTCACGGAGTTGATAATATTGCCGTTTTCCAGATAATTCATCACCTGCTTGACAGCCATGACAGCGCAATTATCCTCGGATTCCTCGGTAGATGCGCCCAAGTGCGGAATGGCGACAACGCCTTCCATACCGGCAGTGCGGTCATTGGGGAAGTCGGTGATATAGCGCTTGACCTTGCCGGACTTCAGGGCTGCTTCCAGCGCATCGTCGTCCACCAGACGGTCACGGGCGAAGTTCAGGATCACCACGCCGTCCTTCATCATGGCGATGGTTTCGGCATTGATCATCTTCTCGGTGTCAGCCACCAAGGGCGTATGCAGAGTGATGATATCACAGTTGGCGTAGATCTCTTCCCGGGTGTTGGCATGGATGATATCGCTGTCCAAATGCCAAGCGGCATTGATAGAAATAAAGGGATCGCAGCCGTAAACGGTCATGCCCAGCTTCACTGCGGCATTGGCAACGGGACCGCCGATGGCGCCCAAGCCGATCACGCCCAGCTTCTTGCCCATGATCTCATTGCCGGCAAACTTGGACTTGCCCTTTTCCACCTTCTTGGCAACATCGCCCTCATCCTTAATGGTCTGCACCCAGTTAATGCCGCCGACCACATCACGGCTGCCAAGGAACATGCCGCACAGCACCATTTCCTTCACGCCGTTGGCGTTGGCGCCGGGGGTATTGAATACCACGATGCCCTTTTCTGCGCACTTATCCAAAGGAATGTTGTTGACGCCGGCGCCGGCACGGGCTACGGCTTCCAGATTATCGGACAGTTCCAGATCGTGCATGGCTGCGCTGCGGACCATTACGGCTTCCGCGGCGGCGAAATCATCGGTTTTCTCATAATTCTCTGTCCACAGAGCAGTGCCCTTGGTGGAGATGGGATTCAAATAATGTACCTTATACATAACTCTTGACCTCTTTTCAGCTATTTGCGGCTTCAAAAGCCTCCATAAAGGCGACCAGCTTTTCTACACCCTCAATGGGCATAGCGTTGTAAATGCTGGCGCGGATACCGCCGACACTGCGGTGACCCTTCAGGTTCACGAAACCGGCCTCGGCTGCTTCCTTCAGGAACTTGGCATCCAGCTCTTCGTTGCCGGTCACAAAGGGAACATTCATCAAAGAACGGTCCTTCGGCGCAACCGTGCCCTTGAACATCTTGCTCTTGTCCAAGTAGTTATACAAAATGGCGGCCTTCTTCTCGTTATGTGCCTTCATGGCTTCCAAGCCGCCCATCTTCTTGATCCTCTTAAAGACCTTGCCGCAGATGTAGATACCGTAGGCAGGGGGTGTGTTATACATAGAGCCGTTGTCGGCATGGGTCTTATACTGCAGCATGGTGGGCGTGCCGGGCAGCACATCCTCGGTGATCAGATCCTCGCGGATGATCACAATGACCACACCGGCAGGACCGATATTCTTCTGCACGCCGCCGTAGATAATGCCGTACTTGGTCACATCCACAGGCTCGGACAGGAAGCAGGAGGATACATCGGAAACCAGCGGCTTGCCCTTGGTGTTGGGCAGAGTGTGGAACTTGGTGCCGTAAATGGTATTGTTCTCGCAGATATAGACATAGTCTGCATTCTCGCTGATGGGCAGATCGGAGCAATCGGGCAGATAAGAGAAGGTCTTATCGGCAGAAGATGCCACGATGTTGACAGTACCGAACTTCTTTGCTTCCGCAGCTGCGCGCTTTGCCCACTGACCGGTGACGATATAGTCGGCAACGCCGTTCTTCATCAGGTTCATGGGGACCATAGCAAACTGCTGATGGGCGCCGCCCTGCAGGAACAGCACCTTATAGTTGTCAGGGATATTCATCAGGTCGCGCAGATCCTGCTCTGCCTCATCGATGATCTGCTGATAAGCCTTGGATCTGTGGCTCATCTCCATAACAGACATACCGGTTCCACGGTAATCCAGCATTTCGGCAGCTGCTTCTTCCAAAACTTCCACAGGCAGCACAGCAGGACCGGCAGAGAAATTATATACACGCTTCATAATTATACCCTCCGAATTTGGAAAATGATATCGGAATATCCACCCATGGCGGATATTTGTCCATTGTTGCTATATTAGCACTTTTTGTATCGAATTGCAACCTAAAATAGTGCTATATTTTACTGAGTTTTCCACTTTGTTTTTGCCAATTTTGATGATAGGTATCTATCCGTTGTTCCTTTCTATGAGAAACGCACCGGATTCGTTACTCAAAAAACAGACCTGTCAACGACAGGTCTGTTTATTTATTTGGTTTTGTAATAATCCGCGGTCAGCAGCAGATTGCTGACGGCAATAAAGTTTTGGGAGCGGGTGGCCATATCCTCCAAAAGCTCCGGGGTGATCTCCTTATTTTCCGGATTGCGCAGAATGGTGGCTTTGCCGCCTGCGCCAACCTTGCAGACAATTCCCTGACTGATCCAGCTTCCGTCCGGGAACAGCGCATAGCCCACATAACGGGGATCAAAGGCATCCTGCCCTAAATAACGGTGGGGAGAATCGATGCCCAGCAGATTCAGCATAGTAGGTACAAAATCCGCTGTGTTCAGGGTCTTGGTCACCGTCATGTCCGGGCCGTCCTGCGCCCAGACAAAGCAGGGCGTTTTCTCCAAAAGCAGCGCATCGTCTACCCCGGACAAGGACATCAGCTCCTCTGTATTTTTGAAGCCGTAGGTGTAGTGGTCGGTCATGCCGATGATCACCGTATTTTCCAGCTGTCCGTGGGCTGCCAGTTCCTCCAAAAGCCGGGCAAACAGATCATCCACCAGCTTTGCCTTTACTCTGGCGCAGGCTTCCTCTTCGCTGGCGTACCGGTATCGGTATTCCGGATACTTCTGCAGCGCATAATAGCTCAGCACCTCGTTGTACTTATAGCTCAGGTGCGCCGAGCGGGTAATGATGGTATTAAAGGTTTGTCCTTCCCGGAAAAACAGGTCGTTGAGCTCCGGAATATCAAAAAGCAGACAGTCGTCATACAGCGCCTGCTTATCGTCGGTGTAGTCCTCATAACAGTTGTACCCATCATAGCCCATGGCCGGTTCAAACACGCCGCGGCTGTAGAATGTGGGCGTATTGTAGTGGAACACCTCGGCAGTATAGTCGTTGTGGGTCATTTGGGACGCAATGGACTGATCCCAGTCATTGGTCACATAGTTGAAAACATACTGGCCGTTGGTCGGCAGGTAAATGCCGGTATTCATACAAAACTCTGAATTGATGGTTCGGGCTGTACCGTAGCCGGGGGTATAAAACTCCGTAAAGTTGATACCCTCTTCCATAAGCCGGTACAGCGTCGGGGTATCCTCCGGGGTGATCATCCAATCATCCATAGATTCCATCAGCACCATGACCACATGCTTCCCCTCGAAAATACCGGTCATCTCATTGACCTGCTTTTCACCGCGCTGATCAAAATACGCATCCAGTTTGCCCAACTGCTCATTCAGCTCTGCACGATAAGCCGGGGTGATGGGATACAGATAGTGCTTCCACACATCCCGGTAAGTCAGGTGGTAGATGCCGCAAATTCGGTACACATTTTGGGCATCGTACATGGTGGTGTAGGTGGCGCGGTAGGAGGCGACCTGACTGTATTCCGAATGGGTGCCCCAAATATCTTTGTCTTTTAAGAAAATACTCTCCGGCAGAACCGACAAGCCGGCAACAGCAATGGCGATGAGCAGCACATAGGGGCTTCTGGCAAAGATCTTCCCCGGTGTTACAGGAAACTGCCATACAAGGACTACACCCACCAGCAGCAGTCCGATGCCGCCGATCCACCACAAAAGGGGAAAGTTACCGAATATATCCCCGATATAGTTTGCGCCTTCGCCGGCATAGAAAATATCACCCAGCCACATCAGCCGGTTGAAAAACTTGTGATAGCCGGTTTGGGCCATTGCCCACAGCACAGAGAAAAAATAGGTAATGCCAAAGACGATACGGCCTGCCAGCCGGGGCAGCATCAGCACCACACAGGCCAGCAGCAGCGCCCACAGACCGCCGAAGAGAAGCCCGGTAACCTCTGTTGGACGCAGCAGCGCCAAGGCATAGGCTTCCACCATAAAGTATGCACCTGTCAAAACGAGCAAATGGATCACAAAACGCCCCGTTTGCCCACCAAACCACAAAAGCAGTTCCTTATAGGATCGCCTTTCTTCCATGTATCGCGCCTCCACGCCTTGTTTTTGTAAGTATCAGCATAGCACAAATTCCGATGCTTGTCTATTGGCATTCCCATATTGTGGAGAATTTATGCGTACAACAGCAAAAAGGAGACCCATTAAGAGTCTCCTTTTTTTAACTATATTA
>JAZKXW010000069.1:0-30085 GCA_045611825.1 Faecousia sp. | reverse complement strand
TTGCGGTGACGGCAGGTAATACGCTCGTTAGCCAGGCAGCCATTCTCGTCCAGAGGCTCGTTTGCCTGACCGATATAGAAATCATCTTCCACATCCGCGGTCATGTAGTCCACCCGGTCGGTGACTCTGCCGGTAGCCTTGTCCACCTTGCGGTAGGGAGCTTCCACAAAGCCATACTCATTGATCTTGGCAAAGGTAGCCAAATAGTTGATCAAGCCGATATTGGGACCTTCAGGGGTCTCGATGGGGCACATACGGCCATAGTGCGTATAGTGAATATCACGAACATCAAAGGATGCGCGCTCACGGCTCAAACCGCCGGGGCCCAGTGCGGACAAACGGCGCTTATGGGTCAACTCAGCCAAGGGGTTGTTCTGATCCATGAACTGAGACAGGGGGCTGGAACCGAAGAACTCCTTAATGACAGCAGTCACAGGACGGATATTGATCAGGCTCTGGGGTGTTACAGCGTCCAGATCCTGAACGGTCATACGCTCGCGGATCACGCGATCCAAACGGCTGAAGCCGATGCGGAACTGGTTCTGCAGCAGCTCACCGACGCAGCGCAGACGGCGGTTGCCCAGATGGTCGATATCATCAGGCGTACCGATGCCCATAGCCACGCAGTTCAGATAGTTGATGGAGGCCATAATATCGTCGACAATGATGTGCTTAGGAATCAGGTCGTCGATCCGCTCAGCAATGGCATCTGCCCAGCCGTCAGCAGGAACAGTCTCCAGCATTTCCTTCAGAACGGTAAAGCTGACCTTCTCCTTAATGCCATACTCCTTGGGATCAAAGTCCACAAAGGAAGCCATGTCTACCATGTTATTAGACAGAATCTTGACCTTCTGATCGCCAACCTTGACAACTGCCTCGTTGACACCCTTGGCGCTCAGCTCATGAGCGCGGGCACGGGAGATGATCTCACCGGGCATTGCCAGGATCTCACCGGTCATGGGATCGGCGATAGGCTCTACGATCTCCTGTCCGGACAGACGGCTCCAAATGTCCATCTTCTTATTGAACTTGTAACGGCCCACAGTGCTCACATCATAACGATGGGCATCAAACAGCAGGCCTTCCAAATGAGAAATAGCAGTCTCCACTGTGGGAGGCTCACCGGGACGCAGACGGCGGTAGATCTCCAAAAGGCCCTCTTCTCTGGTCTTGAAAGTATCTCTCTCCAGCGTTGCCAAAATACGGGGATCTTCGCCGAACATTGCCTTGATCTTCTCATCGGTATCCACACCCAAAGCGCGGATCAGACAAGTGATAGGCAACTTACGGTTCTTATCAATACGAACCCAGAACACGTCAGAAAGGTCAGTCTCGTATTCCAGCCATGCGCCACGGTAAGGAATGACAGTGGCGGTGTAGGTATGCTGGTCAGCCTTGTCGACCTCGTGACCGTAGTACATGCCGGGGCTACGGACGATCTGAGAAACAATGACACGCTCAGCACCGTTGATAACAAAGGTGCCTCCGTTGGTCATAATGGGGAAATCGCCCATGAAAATTTCCTGCTCTTTGATTTCCTCAGTCTCGGTGTTACGCAGACGTACACGGACCTTGATGGGCTTAGCGTAGGTAGCGTCCCTTTCTTTGCACTCCTCGATGGTGTACTTGGGCTTGTCCTCCATGGAGTAATCCAGGAAGCTCAGCTCAAGCTTGCCGGAGAAATCGGTGATGGTGCCGACATCCTTAAAGACCTCACGCAGACCCTCATCCAGAAACCACTGGTAGGAGTCCTTTTGGATCTTCAGCATGTTAGGCATCTCAAGGATTTCCTCATACTTCGCGTAGCTCTTACGCATGGTCTTGCCAAACATTTGGTCTCTGACCATTTCCATACGGATCATCACTGCCTTTCTTTTCAGCTTGCGCCGGAATGATGTGTAAATTACTTGATACGCCCGGAGCAGTTGGTGCTTTATATCTGTTCCCTATTGACAGCTGCTCCGATGTATGTTACCATGTCCATGTTGGAGAAAATCGCACACTTGGGCATAATAACACACTATAGAACACGATCATACCACAAGAGTCTCTCTATGTCAATCCTTTTTTCCAAAAATTACCGAGGAATTTTCCTCGGATTTTTTATACCCAAAACAACAAACGCCCACTTCCCTTTTTGGAAAGTGGGCGTGCATCTTATATTTTCAGCTTATTCCAAACAGATCGCTGCCTTGAGCAAGGATTCCTGACGCAGGAACTGCTTGGAAATGATCTTGCAGATCTGCTTTTGACGAACCATATCGTGAACCTGTTCAAAGGTTGCCCAGCGAACATCATCCGTTTCACCAGGCTGCAGTGAGATCTGCTCCAACGGGATATTTTTATGCAGTAAATAAAAATCGTAATGCGTGTTCCGATCCGTACCGGAATCCAGCAGGCTGAACTCCTCTTCCCCTGCCATAATACCAGTTTCTTCCCGGAGCTCCCGGCGAATCGCCTGCAAACTGTTCTCTCCTGCCTGTACTGCACCGCCGGAGTTTTCCCATGTACCGGCAAAGCTTTTACCCGGAGCTCTGCGTGTCAGAAGGAGTCTGCCCTCATCATCGTAGACCCAAACGCAAACCACCAAGCCATACTCACCGGAATGCCACGGTGTTCCGCGACGGTGTCTGCGGCCTGTAAGGTTTCTGTCTTTATCGTATATATCGTTCCATTCCATAGGATCTTTGCCTTCTCTCGTTTAGTGAAGAACAGTATAACACACAATATTCCAAAAGGCAAGCCGGCAGAGAAATCTGCCGGCTGTAATGTTAATCCAATTCTTTTCCGTGATCTCTGTAGTCGCTATCCAACGGTGTTGCAATATCCGCCTCTTTCTGATATCTGCCAACTACATTGGTTGCCAGCTCCACAGGCAGCAGCGTACCTGCGCCGGCCACACAGCCGCCGGGGCAAGCCATACCCTCCAGAAGATAGCCGTTATACTTGCCGGCTTTGGCAAGGGTCATCAGCTTACGGCACTCCCGGAGGCCTTCAGCCCGGGCAGTCTTTACTTCCCGATCCGGATCCCCTTGCTGCACCAGATCCGCCACAGCCTTGGCAACGCCGCCGGAAACAGCAAAGCCACGGCCGGCTGCAGAACCTTCATTCAGGTCGTGCATCGGCTCAATGGTTTCAAAGTTTATCTCCTTGGCTTCAAACATGCCCTGCAGTTCTTCAAAGGTCAGAACAAAATCCACATCAGAGCGGATGTCCGCCCGAATTGCTTCCAGTTTCTTTGCCGCGCAAGGTCCGACGAAAACCACCTTACATCCGGGGTATCTCTTTTTCATCAGTCGGGCAGTAAAGACCATGGGGGTCAGAGTCATGGATATCTTATCCGTTTCCCCAGGGAACAGTTTATGGATCATAGAATGCCATGCCGGGCAGCAGGATGTTGCCATATAATTCTGCTCGTTCGGTACTTTCTCCACAAAGTCCTTAGCTTCCTCAATGGTACACATATCCGCACCCACAGCAACCTCCACAATGCGGGTAAAGCCAAGCTGCTTCATTGCCGCAATAAACTTACCAGGGGTAGAATGTTTGCCAAACTGACCGATAAAGGCAGGCGCAACAATAGCGATCACCCGGTCACCCTGCAGAATGGACTGGATCACCTGATAGATCTGTCCCTTGTCCACAATGGCGCCAAACGGGCAACTGACGAGGCACTGACCGCAGGCAACACACTTATCCTGATTGATCGTTGCTTTGCCATTCTCATCAGATTCGATGGCATCCATACCGCAAGCCGCCTGACACGGGCGTTCCAAATGTACAATCGCGTTATAAGGGCAAGCCTTAGCGCACTTGCCGCAGCGAATACATTTATCTAAATCGATATAGGAGCGGTTGTTCCGGAAGGAGATGGCACCCACCGGGCAAACCTTCTGACAAGAAGCGGCAAGGCAGTTCTGGCAGTAGTTGCTCACCTTGTACTGGTGGGTAGGACAGGCGTGGCAGGCATAAGGAATAATATTAATCAGCGGGGGTTCGTAGTATTGCTCCGCAATTGCCGCCTGATCCATGCCCTCCGTCATCAAGTGTCGCGTTTGGATTGGTCGCAGATTCAGACCCATGGCCAGACGGACACGTTCACTGGCAATCGCCCGTTCCAGAAACACAGATTCTCTGTGTAACGGCCTGTCTCCGGGCACAATAATATACGGAAGCTCGTCCGCACCCTCATATCCCCTGCCGGAATACGCCATGCGGGCAACCTCCGTAAATACTTTCTTTCGAATATCCGTAATCAAGGACGGGATTCCTCTCATCGCTCAGCCTCCTGTGATGTTTGCATAATATCTTCGAAGATTATAACAAATCATTGTTTCTTCGTCAAGATAGCACACAGCCACTGTCTTATAAAAAGTTTGCATTTTTAGATTGCATTTTCCATATATATTGTGTATAATACATCTGCTATCCGGACGTGGCTCAGTTTGGTAGAGCGCTTGCTTTGGGAGCAAGATGCCGCAGGTTCGAATCCTGTCGTCCGGACCACACGAAGAGAACTATCCCTTGTGGGTGGTTCTCTTTGTGTTTTCGTGTGTAGTGTTGCGGCAGCATCTTGCGAACAAAGCAAGGCACTTGCTTTGGACCAAAACACGCTGCGCTGCCGGTGGCAGATGCAGCCGTCCGATGACCAGTTCTTACCACCAGAACAACAACTGGTAGCTTCGCCTATGTTATATATAGCGCCAATTATGATTGCGCTCTTGCCATTTATAGGAAAGTGTGGTACTATATGTGGTATTCTGTAAAAGAAAGAATGAAAGGATCTGATACATATGAATCTTGTTTCTCTGTTGGTATTTGTGGCCGTGATTGTGCTGGCGTTCGTCTGCAAAATCAATACCGGTCTGCTGGCGGTAGGTGCTGCCCTTGTCTTAGCCCGGTTTGCAGGTGTCACCGATAAGGCCCTGCTCGGCATGTTTGACAGCAAAATGTTTATCATGCTTCTGGGTGTTATGTACCTTTTCTGTATTGCTCAGGAGAATAAAACCCTGGATCTGCTGGCAAAAAAAGCACTTGCTATGTGCAAGGGAAAGGTGCAGCTGTTTCCACCCCTTCTGTTCCTCTTGGCGGCTGTTCTGTCTGCCATCGGTCCCGGTCCCATTTCTGTTACTGCCTTGATGGCGGCCATAACTGTGGCCTTGGCAAAGGAGACCGGCGTCCATCCGATTAAATTGCTGCCCTTTGCCACCTTGGGCGCCTTTGCAGGTGGGCTTTCTTCCATTACTCCTTCGGGTATCGTTGCCGTCACAAAGGCAGCGGAAGCTGGGATCATGGGCCTGGACTGGCCCTTGCTGTGGAAGATGGCATTGACCAATGCACTGTATGCGCTGATCCTCTACTTCTTTGTGTTCAAGTGGCACAAAATTCGTGGTGTCGCTTCGTCTGAGACGGAAAAGGCCCCGGCTCTTTCCTGGAAGCAGTGGGCAACCCTGGCGGGTATTGCCGCAACGGCGTTGCTGACTGTCTTGCTGAATATCAATGTAGGACTGGTTGGCATCGCTGTTAGCGTGGTGCTAACGATCATCGGTGCTGCTGATGAGGGTACAGCCTTGAAAAAGGTACCCTGGGGCACACTGATTATGATTACCGGTGTCGGTATTTTGATTAACTTGGTCACCCAACTTGGCGGTATTGATCTGCTGACAAAGTGGCTGTCTGCCCTAATGAACAGCATTACCGCCAGCCCTATCATCTGTGTGTTGGCCGGTGTGATGAGTTGGTTCTCCTCTGCTTCCGGTGTTGTGATGCCAACGCTAATCCCCACAGTGCCGGGTTTGGTAGAAAACCTTCCCGGTTTGACGGCGTTAGGACTGACCGTGAGCCTGTGCATCGGTGCCCATTTGGCAGCGCTGAGCCCGCTATCCAGCTGCGGCGGTCTGATGTTAGCGGCTTATTCCTCAGATGAGAGTGTGGATGCAAAAGCGCGAAACAAAATGTTTATCCAACTCTTTGCGATGTCTGCCTGCGGTGTGCTTTTCAGCGCAATTCTGGCACTGGTCGGACTTTACAAATAATCATGACCCCGGGCACTTAGCCGAAGGTCATAACTCCTTCAATCACCCCATCTGTCACTTTGCATATTTCAGTGCGATTTGCAGAAACTAAAACAAAAAAGGGGGGGATTGTATTGGACGGACAAGAACTTGTAAAACAGACGCTGGACCAAATCCCGCAGGCAAACGCCAACGCAAAACGGATCATCGGTCTGGTCAAAGAAGGTGGCAGAATCACCGGATATCAGTTATCCGATCAATCCATTGTGGAAAAGCAGGAGGCGGTCAACATGGCAAAACAGGGACAGATCGCAGGGGTGGGCATTGCTCACCGCGGTGATACAGAATACCTGAAATCCATCCCCGACGGCAGCGAAAATAACAATCTTGGGAATCTGCCCTCCGTATCCCCTAAATCTTAATGGATTTCTTCGTTCGTTTGGGTAAGACGCATCCCTGTGAGCCGGTCTGCTGGGAGGCGCTGACACCGGCGCTTTCGCAAAAGCGGTTATTAACAACGAAAACACCTGATACTACGAAAAGTGCGTTGCAAAACTTGCAACGCACTTTTTCATTATACGTAATCAGTTTCATAACTGCCAGCCGGCAGGACGTGACCGCAGGTGCAGGTTTCGTCGGCAGTCAGGGTGCCGGTTTCACCGATGGCACCGCCCATTTTGACGAAAACCTCCACAATTTCGCCGCACTTGGGACATTTTACTTCTGTCAGCCGGGGTGTTCCCTTCCCCTCTTGGCAACCGTTAATCAGCATAACATCTTCCTTTCTTATTGTTCATCAAACACGATTGACAGATATGATATGTTCCCGCACCGGCGTCTCCTCCGCGCCATAGCCGAGAAATACGCCCAGCATGGGTTTGTAGCCATCCGGGATTCCCAGCTCGCGGACAAGGGATGCATCCTGCGCCACCGCTGCCGGAGCAGCACCGAGGATCACGCTGTCGATACCCAGATCCGTGGCAGCAAGCACCATATTCTCCATCACGATGCCCACATTGGTATATTCTGTTCCCGGACGGTGGACAGGCGTGGAAGAAATTAGGATCAAGGTTTTTGCGCCATAATCGTGATTTTCCCGCTGACCTGTAATTTTAAAGAGCGCTTCTTCCGTAACTGCGTTGACCCTGTCTAAGTATTCCCGACTCTGCACCACTGTGATATGCAGAGAACTGTAATTTGCCATGGCAACAGGGGCTGCAAAAGCAGCTTTCAGGATCGTCTGCAACACCTCTTCGGAAAGCTGCTGCGGTTTATAATTTCTTGTTGATTTTCTCTTAGCAATTGCTTCCAGTGTATTCATATTGTAATGCCCTCTTTTACCAAATATAGGGAATGATTCTGTATTTTACTTTTTTCTTGTATTCAAGATAACCGGGAAGTTCCCGGGTCAGAAGTTCTTCCTCATCCTTCAACCTAATAACGATTACCGCCGGATAGAACGCAAAAGCGATCAGCGCATACCAGGAACCAAGCACTATCGGAATCATCAAAAACAACAAAACCGTCACCGCATACATAGGATGCCGGACGACGCCGTACATGCCGGTGTCTACCACGGTCTGTCCCTCTTCCACCTTGATGGTACGGCTTAAGTAAGCATTTTCCCGCATGACCTCGGCATACAGGGCGTAGGCAATCAAAAACAATACCGATGCCACGATAACGACCCAAGCCGGCATCTGTGACCAGCCAAAGCGGAAGTCCAAGCCTGCCACTGTAAAACCCGCAATAAACATCAGTCCCGAGGCAGCCACCACTCCCTTTTGCGTTCCCTGCTTTTCCTTTCCGTCCAGCCGCTTTTTCAGAAACGCGGGAGACTTAAACAGCATCACAAAGCCGGCGATCAGCATGGGCGCAAAGAGCAGACCGATCAAAAGCCAGCCGCAGGGATAGTACAATGTGCCTGCTGGCAGAAAAATCAGCAATGCCACCATAGCAAGACCGCAAGCAAATTTTACCAATGCTTCCGTCAACAGTTTCATTTCTTTTTTCCTTTCGTTAAATCATAACTCATTTCCAGCAGGAATTTCAACTTATCTTCTCCCACAGTTCCATCCAACGCAACCGTAAGCCAATGGGCTTTGCTCATATGGTACGCAGGATAGATGCCTGATTCCAACCGTAACGAACCAATAAGCCGAGGATCGCATTTCAGATTCACAACCGCGATATTTCCCTCTGCCTGCAGACCCAGTTTTACCTTTGGGATCTCCATGATAACGGCAAACCACTTTCGGTTGCTTGCATGGCGAAAGACACAGGTGGTCAAATCTTTGGCAAAGAGGTACTCCCCTGCCGCGGTGTAAGTTTCTTCTATGTAGCTTTTTAATAGCACAGCTGTCATTCTATCACTTCCTGTTTTATTATACCATGTAAAAACCCACCTTGCAACAATCGCTTTATTCCTGTTGTTTGATTGCAAAACTTATGGTATACTTCCTGTATACACTCCATTACGCCTTTACAACAGCTGATTTCTCCCCACTAAACCGTTGGTAGGTGTTTTTTCTTCCCCGAATCCGCTATGATAATCATGAAAGGAGGTCGCTTATGGATCAAGTCAAAATCGGCAGATTTATTGCCGAACGCAGAAAGTACGTAAACCTAACGCAATTACAGTTGGCACAGAAGCTCGGTATCACCGACAAGGCAGTATCCAAGTGGGAACGGGGCAATACCATGCCCGATTCTTCTATTATGCTGGAGCTGTGTAATATTCTCAAAATCACCGTAAACGATCTGTTATCCGGGGAGGTAGTTACAATGGATCATTACAACAAAGAATTAGAGAAGAATTTGCTTGAGTTGGTAAAACAAAAAGAGCAAGCCGACAAGAACTTGCTGACACTGGAATGGGTCGTCGGTATTTTTTCGTTCATCATTCTGTTTGTGCCTGTTTTACTCGGCGCGCTTTTACCCATAAAGGAAGAATGGGTCAGGCTCATCCTTGTATTTTCCGGTTTTATACCGGGCATGATCGGTTTCTTATTTACTTTGAAAATTGAGCAGGTGGCAGGTTACTACGAATGCAAACTCTGCAAGCACAGATATGTGCCTACCTACAAAGCGGTAAATATGGCAATGCATATGGGCAGAACCAGATATATGCGCTGTCCCGCATGCGGCAAAAAATCCTGGCAGAAGAAAGTGCTGACGAAAGATTAAAATATCAAGAGCCAAGCTGTAAAATGCAGCTTGGCTCAAATCATATCATCTTTCAATCAAATATGCACGGCAAGGCGCGCCGTCAGCACATGCCAGATTCAACGGAGCAGCGCTGAGGAAATAATGGCCTTGTGGCACATCCGACAAAACCACACCCTCCAGAATTGCCACCTCTTTAGAAAGCAAAATCTTATGCACCTGCATAGGCGCAGCTTCCGGACCCACTGTCTGACCTTCATTCCCAAGCAGGCAGATCCCGGTATTTGCAAACACCTCTGCCGCCTCAGCGGTAACCACAGCATTTCCTGCAATCAGGATACGCAGATCCCCTTCTGCCCTTTGCAGTATGGCTGCTGCATCCGAACCTGTTACCTCCCCGTCATGATACGCAACATAGCAATCACCGACAAAGATATTCAATTCCATCTGCTCCACAGTTTTTCCTTTGCTGAAAAAATGAAACGGCGCATCGATATGCGTTCCGTTATGGGCGCACATAGAAAATGCAGTCAAATTATACCGTTCTCCGTTGTCCATGGTGCAAAGGATCTTCCTTTCAGGCTCCGGATCACCCGGATAGACCTTACAGGAAAAAACCTCCTGGGATATATCATAAATCTTCATGGCGTATCACCTCTGCTGTTACAGTATAACACAAAACCCTTCCTATTTCAATTTCCACGTGTAATGTCATATTATTTTGTTTTCTTGACTAAATCTTTAACTTATGATATATTTTATTGTAACTGTCCTAAATTTCGGGCAAATCTATATAAAGGAAGATAATATGAACGAGAAAAAAGACTTTCAGCCTTATATTCCCGCCAGCAAGGTCACCCCTGAACTGACTGTTACCTCTATCATCATGGGTATCCTGCTGTCTGTTATATTCGGCGCAGCGAACGCCTATCTCGGTCTGCGTGTCGGCATGACGGTTTCCGCCTCCATTCCTGCCGCCGTTATCGCAATGGGCGTTATCCGCGTTATCATGCGCAAAAACTCCATTTTGGAAAGCAACCTTGTCCAAACCATCGGTTCTGCCGGTGAATCCCTGGCCGCAGGTGCTATCTTCACCCTGCCTGCCCTGTTCCTGTGGGCTCGCGAGGGTGTTATGGCAAAACCCGGCATTCTGGAGATCACCTTAATTTCCCTCATCGGCGGTCTTTTGGGTGTGTTCTTCATGGTTCCCCTGAGAAATGCTCTGATTGTCCGGGAGCACGGCGTACTGCCCTACCCCGAAGGTCAGGCCTGTGCAGAGGTCATGCTGGCCGGTGAAGAAGGCGGTTCCAACGCTTCCACCGTTTTTGCAGGTATGGGCTTTGCCGCAATGTTCAAGTTCATCATCGACGGTCTGAAGATCGTTCCCGGTGAAGTATCTTTGGAGGGTACTGCTAAGACCTATCCCGGCGCTATCGGCACACAGATCTACCCCGCTGTTATGAGCGTGGGCTACATCTGCGGCCCCCGGATCTCCTCCTATATGTTCGCTGGCGGTCTGCTCAGCTGGGCTGTGCTGATCCCCATTATCGTGATCTTCGGCAGCAGTATTGTTATGTATCCCGGCACGGAAACCATCGGCGCGATCTTCGCTGCCAGCGGTGCCAGCGGTATCTGGAGCTCCTATATCCGTTATATCGGCGCAGGCGCTTTGGCGGCCGGCGGGATCATCAGCCTGATCAAGTCCCTGCCTTTGATCGTTCGCACCTTCCGGGATGCCGTTAAGGGCTTCGGCGGCGCAGGCGCAGGCGCGGAGCGTACCGCACAGGATCTGAACACCAAGATCGTCCTGATCGCGATTCTCCTCCTGACTTTGGCTGTTTGGCTGATCCCCGCTATCCCCGTTTCCCTGATCGGTGCAATTATCGTTGTTATTTTCGGTTTCTTCTTTGCAACCGTTTCTTCCCGTATGGTGGGTCTTGTGGGCAGCTCCAACAACCCCGTTTCCGGTATGGCTATCGCTACCCTTTTGATCGCTACTCTGATCCTGAAGCTGACCGGTGAAGCCGGCGCTTCCGGTATGCAGGCTGCCATCGCCATCGGTTCTATCATCTGTATCGTTGCCGCAATCGCCGGTGATACCTCTCAGGACCTGAAGACCGGTTATCTGCTGGGCGCAACCCCCAAGAAGCAGCAGATCGGCGAGGTCATCGGTGTCGTTGCCGCTGCTTTGGCCATCGGTGCTACCCTGTACCTGTTGGACAGCGCTTGGGGCTTTGGCTCTGAGGAGCTGGGCGCACCCCAGGCAACACTGATGAAGATGGTCATCGAGGGCATTATGGGTGGCAATCTGCCTTGGGGGCTGATCCTGATTGGCGTTTGCATTGCCGTGATCATCGAGGTCATCGGTATCCCCGTTCTTCCCTTTGCCATCGGCATCTATCTGCCTGTGCAGCTGAATGCATGTATCATGGTCGGCGGTATCATCCGTCTGTTCTTCGACAGAATGAAGGACGAGAAGAAGCGCGAGAAGGTCACCAACAACGGCATCCTTTTCTGCTCCGGCATGATCGCCGGCGAGGGCCTGGTTGGCATCCTTCTGGCCGTTCTGGCTGTATTTAATGTAGGCACTCTGCTGGATCTGTCCGGTGTGCTGAATCTGCCTGCGATCGTTACCAATATCGGCAGCCTGGTGCTGTTCGGTTTGATCATCGTTTCCCTGCTGGCATTCAGCCTGTGGAAGAAAGACAATGTTCAGTCCGGTGAGGCAGAATGAAAAAGAAGATCGTGATCCAGCGTAATTATCTGGAAAAGATTCCCTCCCGTCCTGCCCACATCCGCTGGGACACCGATGATAAAGGCGTTGTTACCTTAAGCATCGAAAATAAGGGTTGGGCTAACAAGCTTGCACAAGTCTTTTTCCGCCGCCCCAAGGTCAGCTATGTGCACCTGGATGAAATGGGCAGTTTTATCTGGCCTTTGCTGGACGGCAAAAAGAATATCATCAAGATCGGTGAGCTTGTTGAAGAGCATTTTGGAGAAAACGCTCACCCCCTTTACGAGCGTCTTGCCCGCTATTTCCAGATCATGGACAGCTATCACTTTATCGATTGGAAGTCTGAATCCAAATAATCTTATCGCCCTGACCAAACGGTCAGGGCGATTTTCTCTTGACGGAAGCCGGTATAAACAGGTATACTAACATAAAAGGAGTGAGCACCGTGTGGAACACAATCTTATTTGACTTGGACGGCACATTAACCGATTCCGGTGAGGGCATCATGAACAGCGTCACCGTTGCCCTTGAATATTATGGTATTCCTGTTCCCGACCGACAGACTTTACGTGTCTTCGTCGGACCTCCTCTCCATGAAATGTTTGTGGAATTTGGCGTACCGGCTGACAAAGCAGACGAAGCTGTGGAAGTGTTCCGAGGCAGATACAATACGATTGGAAAATTTGAAAATATCCCCTATCCCGGTATTCCTGAGATGCTCTGTGATCTGAAAGAAAAAGGCTTCCGACTGCTGGTCGCTACCTCTAAGCCGGAAACTACCGCCACGGAGGTTTTGGAACACTTTGACCTTGCCAAGTATTTTGAAAGAATCTGCGGCGCATCCTTAGACAGAAGCCGGGATACTAAGGAAAAGGTCATCGAATATCTGCTGGATCATTACGGTTCTGACGGGGATATGGTCATGGTTGGTGATACCGCCTATGATGTGACCGGCGCAGCCTTCCATAACATTCCCTGCATCGGTGTTGCATGGGGGTACGGAAAAGTGGAGGACATAGCATCAGCCGGCGCTGTCTGCATTGCGCAAAATGTTGCCGAACTCCAAAAAATTCTCGAACAATAAAAACAATAAAAACACACGCCCTGACAGGTCAGGGCGTGTTCTTATTTTAGAAAGGAATCACATTAGTGTAGTACAGAAGGAACGGAATGACCAACGAAAAAACGCCAATCAGCCACGGATATAAAACCCGTCTGGAGCAACATGTTAAGGCAATGCAAATACCGGTAACGGTAAGGGGCACCCAAACCGCAGTATCCCGGGAGATCATGGTCGCAAACTCACCGGAGGTCTGCAGATCAATGCCTACCTCAGCCGGCAAACGGCTGTTGTTCTGTACCGCAATGATAATGGCGGCGACACCAAGAGGAATCGACAGCACAAAACCCCGCAGGCGATACAGCCATTTGCCGATATGCTTGAAAACAACGCCTGTCTTATGGAGCACAGGCTTTGCCTTAAACCAAAATTTATTCCATTTTAATCGAAAGCTTTCCATCTTATTCATACGCCACCTCCGGCAAGACTATGCTCATTTTACCACATTTTCAGTCTGTATGCAAGGGTAGAAATTGGGGATGCAGTATTTTCTTTCAGTCCATATTATTGGACTAATTATCTTGTAAACTAATGTTACAAAAGATAATTCAGGAGGGAAACATATATGAAAACCGCAGTTTATCAGTCTACTCGTCGTCCGTCTAAGGCTATCCCCTATCCCAATGCTGCCAGCCGCAAATACTTTTTCCAAAAGTTTTTGGATCTGGCGCTGCTGGCTGCCATCGGCGCCGGGATTGGCGCATGCATTCTGTTTCTGTCAGTTCTGGCATAACTCCATGATCTCCGCTTGACCGATCAGCCGGCAGGCGGAGATCTCTTTATCGCAAATCTCCATGACTGCCGCCGAACCGCCGCCATAGCCGCAGCTGCCCGGATTGACCACCCACAGGCCGTCCTCTTCCCGATAACAAACAGCACAGTGGGTATGCCCGAACAAAACCGCTTTGGCATCGTACTGTCTTGCTTCTGCCAACAAGCGGCACAAATCGCTTTTCACACCGTGAAGATGTCCATGAGTCAGGTACATTCTGACACCGCCAATTTCATAGCAAAGGAATTGCGGTGTGTTTAGCGGACACCGGTAGCGGTCGCAGTTGCCGGGCAGAAGATGGAAACGGATATGGGGATATGCCTCAGCCATTGTCTGTCCGTCATCATAGTGGTCGCCCAAGTGGATCACCGTATCCGGCTTTAACCTGTCGATACAATTCTTCATAAAGCGCAAGGATGCGTGGGAATCAGAAAACACAAGGATTTTCATAGTACACCTACTGTTCTATCTTTGCATATAGTAGTATTGATCGGAGCTTTATTATAGCAGGTATTTGGACAGGAGGCAATCGAATGCAGAAAAATTCCGGTAATTTTTCCATGGAGGAAGCAATGCGCCTTGCAAAAAGCCCTGCAGGCCAGCAGCTGATTTCGCATCTGCAGGAGCAAGATCCAGACACGCTCAACAAGGCCATGGCGGAAGCCTCCGGCGGAAACTATACCGAAGCAAAGCAAATACTCTCCTCACTCATGCAGGACAAAAATATACAACAACTTATCAAGCAGTTTGGTGAATGCAATGGATGATATGGAAGCAAAGATGGGTGCCATCCTCGGCAACCCGGAAATGATGCAGAAGATCATGTCCATGGCGCAATCCATCAATGCTTCCCAAAAAGATGTCCAGCCGGAAGAGCATCCTGCACCGCAGACGGCAGGTTTTCCCAATATTGATCTGGGTGCTATGCAGAAGCTGGCAGGCTTTGCCGGTCAGAGCAAGATCGATAAAAACCAGCAATCCTTATTGCGTGCATTGGGTCCATACTTAAATCGGGAGCGGATTCAAAAATTAGAAAAAGCCATGCGAGCAGCCAAAATGGCAACTATGGCCTCTACTTTTTTAGGCAACTCCGGTTTCTTATCAGGCAGGTGATGGCATGTATAACCGTTATATTCCTCAGCCGGACGGCTCTTACCGAAGAAATCGGGTACAGGAACCCCAAACAAGACCGCAAAACCGTCCCCAACCACCAAAACCGGCGCCCACGCCTCCGCCACCAAAAGAATGCTGCGACGGAAAGCCGGCCAACCCTAAGCCCCCGAAACCGCCGCCCAGCAAGCAAGAAACCAGCATTACGGGCTTTCTCCGGCAGATTCTGCCAAAGGATCTGGACACCGGGGATCTGTTGATCATTCTGCTGCTACTGCTGATGGCAGGCGACTGTGCGGAGGATCAAAATACCGCTATGCTGACATTAGCTATGTATTTATTTATGTAAAAACAGCCGATGCTGAACTTTCAGCATCGGCTGTAAATTATTATCTTGCTAAGAAGCCGACCTTTTTGTAGACCTTACGCAGAGTCTTTTCTGCCTCATAGCTTGCACGCTGAGCGCCATCCCGGTAAACGCTCTCCAGATAAGCCTTATCCTTCAGCAAGCGAGTCGCTTCTTCCCGGATGGGACGCAGATTCTCAATCACTGCATCACCGACTACAGGCTTAAACTTGCCGTAACCCTGACCGGCAAACTCTGTCTCGATCTGCTCAAAGGTCTTACCGGTAACAGCAGAATAAATAGACATCAGGTTGGCAACGCCGGGCTTGTTCTCGGGGTCAAAACGGACACAGTTTTCTGTGTCGCTGTCGGTAATGGCCCGCTTGAACTTCCGCTGGATATCCTCAGGGCTTTCCATCAGGAATACACAACCCTCAGGCATAGATTTGCTCATCTTGCTCTCCGGCGCATTCAGGCTCATCACACGGGCGCCGGTTTCCGGAATAAAGGGCTCCGGAATCTTGAATACATCGCCGTAAATGCTGTTAAAGCGCTGGGCCACATCACGGGTCAGCTCGCAGTGTTGCTTCTGGTCATGACCAACGGGTACCAAATCAGGCTGGTACAGCAAAATGTCAGCCGCCATCAAAGCAGGATATGTAAACAAGCCACCGTTAATATTTTCCGCATTCTTTGCGGACTTATCCTTAAACTGGGTCATGCGGCTGAGCTCGCCGAACATGGTGTAGCAATTCAGCACCCAACCCAGCTCCGCATGCTGATGGACATGGCTTTGGACAAACAAGGTGTTCTTCTCGGGATCCAAGCCGCAGGCAATATACTGAGCCAGCTGCTCCAAGGTTCTGCGGCGCAGATCCGCAGGAGTCTGCCGCACGGTAATGGTGTGCATATCCGCCATAAAATAGAAGCATTCATAGGTGTCGGAACGGGAACTCCAGTTCTTGATTGCGCCCAAATAATTGCCTAAATGCAGGTCGCCGCTGGGCTGAATGCCGGATAACATTCTCTTCTTTACAACAGTTTCTTCCATATCAAGTTCGCCTCTTTTTTCATGATTTTCTGTATTCTATCACATTGCCAAGAAAAACGCAACGAGAAATTGACTTTCCTGTGGAAGATATGGTATACTGGGTAAAAATCTTACAACTTGAGGTATGACTATGGACTATATAAAGCTTGCTGATCTTCTTTTTCCCAATGTGACGGACACCCCGGAGGATTTAGAGGCGAAATTTCCGCAACGAGAACTCCCGGAAGGCGCGGTTGTCACCCGTATGGCTCCCTCCCCCACCGGCTTTGTGCATTTAGGCAATCTGGTGATGGGTCTGACTGCCGAGCGCATGGCGCACCAGAGCGGTGGTATTCTGTTCCTGCGTGTTGAGGATACCGATGCCAAGCGTGAAGTCCCCGGCGCGGTTGAAGTGCTCATCAACACGCTGAAGCACTATGGCATTGCCTTTGACGAAGGCGCTACCATTGACGGAGATGCCGGTATCTACGGACCTTACCGTCAGCGTCAGAGAGCTTCCATCTATCATGTTTACGCCAAGAAGCTGGTAGCACAGGGCATGGCATATCCCTGCTTCTGCACAGAGGCAGAGCTTGCCGCAATGCGTGAACAACAGGAAGCCAATAAAGAAAACACCGGCTACTACGGTAAGTATGCCATGTGGCGGGATCGCACCATTGCCGATGTGCAGGCGCAGTTGGATGCCGGCAATCCTTGGGTGCTGCGTTTCCGTTCCACCGGCAGCATCGAAAACCAATTTAAGTTTGACGATTTGGTCAAGGGCAAGCTGACCATTACGGAAAACGATGTTGATCATGTTTTGCTGAAATCCGACGGCATTCCTACCTACCACTTTGCCCATGCTGTGGACGATCACCTGATGCGTACCACCCATGTGGTCCGCGGTGATGAGTGGCTGCCCACCCTGCCCTTCCATATCCAGCTGTTTAAGGCGCTGGACTTTAAGCTGCCCAAGTATGTCCACATTGGACCTTTGATGAAGATGGACGGTGCTTCCAAGCGGAAGCTCTCTAAGCGGAAGGACCCCGAATTGGCCTTGACCTTCTACAAGGCTGAGGGCTTCCCTGTTACCGCTGTCTATGAGTACATCATGACGGTTCTTAACTCCAACTTTGAGGACTGGCGCAGAGCCAATCCTGATGCGCCCACAGATGATTTCAAGTTCAGCCCCAAAAAGCTGAATCCTGCCGGCAGTCTGTTTGACTACGCCAAGCTGACGGATGTTTCCAAGAATGTGATCTCCCGTATGGATGCGCAGACGGTTTATACGCTGCTTGTGGAATGGGCAAAGGAGTTTGATCCCGAATTTGCCGAAAAACTGGAAGCAGACCCGGCTTACGCAACTGCGATCCTTGCCATCGGCAGAGGCGGCAAGAAGCCCAGAAAGGACATTGCCATTTGGAAAGAAGCAAAGCCCTATATGGATTTCTTCTATGACGCCTATCTGCAAGCTCCTGTTTTTGACGAGAAGCTCAGCCCTGCTACGATTGTAACTGTTTTGGAGAAATTCCTGAACACCTACGATCCGGCAGACGATTCCGCTGTTTGGTTTGAAAAAGTCAAGGCTATCACAGAAGAGATTGGCTTCACCACTGACATGAAGGCCTACAAGGCCGATCCCGATGCCTTCCCCGGTACAGTGGCAGATGTATCCACCTTTATTCGTCAGGCCGTCACCGGCAAGACCAATTCTCCCGATCTGTTTACCGTCATGCAGATCCTCGGCAAGGAGCGTTCTGTAGCCCGCATCCGCGCCGTCATGGATTCCCTTAAATAAGCTTCGGGCGCACCCACCTTGCGGTGCGCCTGATGTTATATATAAAATGTGCATTATTTGTAATCTTCTTAGACATTTCTGCAATTTAAATATCATTTATTTCTTGTATGATATATTTATCAAAATCAGGTGGTGTATTTATGAACTATACGGATTTTATGAGCCGAATCGGTCTTTGCGATGAGGGTATTGCCATATTCAACAAACTGAACAACTGCGCAAGCGCTGCCGCAATCAAGGACGCTTACACGGCATACGACGATGGCGACGAAACTTTTGCAATTTTTTTGGATACTTTTGCAAAGGAACATCATGTCAGCCCTGAAGAAGCAAATCTGTTCCTTTACATCCATATCCTCGGTCGCACTTATGAATTCTATCAAAGCAAAGGCATTTCCGATGATGTTTTCTATGCTTCGATGAAAACCTTTGCATGGGCATGCCAGCAGTGCTACAGCAAAGCAGGTATTTACGGCATCAGTCAGGTAACTTACCGCGCTTGGTACCGTCGGCACTTAAACGGCACAATTTTCCGTTTGGGTCGTTTGGAATTTGAGATCATCGGCAGCCTTTACGATTTTGATCTGGAGGGTCATCACATCAGCAAAGGTGACACCTGTCTCTATGTCCATATTCCCGGCGGCACATCCCTTGATTTTGAGGAATGCGAAGCTGCCTATGATGTAGCCCGTGCTTTCTTCAAAAAGCATTTTGAAATGGATCCCGTTATCTTCTATTGCGGTTCCTGGCTGCTGCACCCATGGCTTGCTGAAGATCTTCCCAAAGACTCCCGAATTGTAAAATTCATGCAGCAGTTCCAATTGGCAGACATCGTGCAGGATGAGACTGTGATCCGCAACTGGCTTTTTGACCACAGCGACGCGCCCTATGACGCATTGCCAGTAAAAACATCCCTGCACAAAGCCGCTGTCCATCGTCTAAAGAATGGTCTGCCCATCGGCTATGCCCGTGGCTACCGCTATTAATTTACCACAAGAAAGGATATACTGTTATGAGATGGGAATATTTGTTGCCCGGTGAATTTGATGAAGCTGTCAAACGCGCAAAAGGCGTTTGCGTCATTCCTGTTGGCGCTATGGAGCGTCACGGCACACATCTACCCTTGGGCTGCGACGCACTGAAAGGTATCGCTTTCACCAATATGGCTGCCGATATTGCTGAGGTCGTCTCCTGCCCCGGCGCACCATATCTGGGTGATATGGCAGACTGCAACGAAAATGGCAACATTTCAATCAACCCCGCCCTGATTCGTCAGCTTTTGGAAGCGTTGTGCGATGAGTGCTATAACAATGGATTTAAGAAGATCGTATTTGTATCATCCCACGGTGGCAATAAGCCGATGTTAGATGCCTTTGTCCGGGAGATCCGCTGGAAAAATCCCAAGTATACGGTATACCATTACTACCAGTTGATGGGCACACCTGCCGCAATTCTTGCGGAATTGGACAAATATCCCTATCTCACACAAGAAGATATCGCTGTCTTCCAAAGTTATGTGGATGAAAACAAATACGGCGGCCACGGCTGTTTTAAAGAAACCAGCTGCATTTATCACTTGTATCCCGAATTGGTTCGTCTGGACAAAATCGGCGAAATGGACGGCCATAATACCCACCGTGCTGATGCTTTCTATGATAATCGCATCTCCTCTGCCTACAACTGGCACATCAACTTCCCCAATGACTACGCATCTATCGAACATGCCGGAATGAACGAGCGGACTGCCCGTGCCATTGCCGAAAAGACTGTGGCAGATACTGTTGCCGCATTCAAACTGATTAAAGAAGACTCCCTCCACGAAGAAATGGTAGAAAAGCGTATGCAGCAACAAGCATCCCGTGAACGGTGTCTCTAAGAAAAGAACTCCCCGCCTAAGGGCGGTACGCCATAGTGACAAAATGGTTTTGACCGGTCCCTTTTCCGCTTAACTGCATAAAAAATTCCCGAAATGCGTCAGCATTCCGGGAATTTTGTTATTTGTTAATCAAAAAAGCTACCACTTCAAAACTGCGAAGCACCTATAAAGGGCGGAGATTTCTGTCAATCAAGGCAAAAAGCGCAGAAATACTTGGTGTATTTCGAGGATTTTTTAACGCAGATTGGCAGGAATAAACGCCTTTTATAAGCAATTTGTCACTATGGTGCACCGCCCAAGTTTTCATTTATGAAACTACCAACAATCCTGCAGGCATTAAAATACAAACTGTCAGGAATATGGTCAAAATTGAGAACAAGCTGGGCCAGACTACCAGCTGGGTGGACAACTGCTCATCGTTCTTCATCTGGATCGCCATCACAGCGCCGGATACCGCCATAGGAGAACCGAACAAGGCGATCAGCGCCGGGTATTCATTAGGGCCGCAGGAAAGGATGCCGGCTTTGGTAAGGACAAAAGCAAGGCCGATGCCGATGATCGGCGCCAGCACAATACGGCCCAGCGTGCCGGCAAGGATCTCCTTAAACATGCTTTTCACTGCGGAGAACTCAAACTGCGCACCCATCATGATGAGGGCAAAAGGAGAAGTCAGGCTGCTGATATTATTCAGCACCGTATACAGAAACTTGGTATGATGGCTCAGGGAGAACACCACCTTGCCAAACACAGAGTTCTGGAACTGACGGATACCCAATGCCACCAAACCGATAGCCACCGCCACCAGCATAGGATTCAGGAAGATCTCTTTTAACAAGCCCTTCTTTCCCTGCTTCTGACCGTTCAGGAACATGGTCAGGGAGATGACAGAAAACAGTGTGAAGAACGGAATGGCAAAAGCAGACAGAATGGATGTCACCGCCAGTGCCTGTGCGCCGCCTAAAGCGCCTGCCAGAGGCAGACCGATAATGGCATAATTGCTGCGGTATACGCTTTGCATCAGCACACCCCGGCGCTCCGGTACTTTGGTAGACAAAACAGCCACAACATAACCGATGCCGAAGAGCAGGCAGATCACCAGACAGGCATAGATCACCACATCCCACTGGATGGATGCCAGACCCTCGATATTATAGACATTGACAAACAGCATCACCGGCAAAAAGATATTGAAAACAAGCTTGTTGCCTGTCTTTACAAAATCCTTACTCAGCCAGCCGATATTCTTTAACACATAGCCGATGGCGATCAGCAGCAAAATGGGTAATACCGCATTTGCCGCTGTAAAAAACACATTTCCCAGTCCCATGACCTGCCCCCTTTGTTTCTTTCACTATTATACGCCAAACCCATTGGCGCGTCAATAGGATCCGCGCTTTCTTTCAGGCAGTCTTTTCAATGACACCGCAGGCGATTTTTTCTCCGGCATCCCCGGAGGGCTGCGATTTGAAATCGTCGGGCTTGCTGTGGATCACCACGGTGCGTCCGATGATTTCCTTGATGGAAAACCGGTCTGTGATAAATGCGCAGTAAGCTCTTCCGCCATAGGAGATCAGCGGCGGCAGGTCGCCTGCGTGATTGGGATGGGGATTCCCTGCCGGGTTATAATGACTGCCCGTTGCCGCGAATCGGTCGCCGCCGCAGGAAGCACCCTCATGAATATGGAAGCCGTAAATGCCGTAGCCGTTTTTGGGCAGACCGGCAATTCGCGCCTCTACCAAAATACCGGCAGGCATTTGGTAGAACCACACCGTTCCTCTCAGCCCAACCGCGCCCCTCTGTCCGCGAATCCGCGCCACCGCTGCAGGTTTGTTCGTAAAAATATGCATACTCTCACCTCATAGCAGACTATGCGTGAGGGCGATATTTGTGCAAAAGACACCGCAGGCAACGCCTGCGGTGTATCTCTTAATTTAACATCTGTTCCAGTTCTTCTTGGGTTTCAGACAGGATCTGTTCAATGTCATCATTGCCGTCAAGCATCTTATAAAGCCATTTGCAGACAACAGCATCCACATCATTGGGTGGAATCACATTGCCGTTTTTGCTGACGCTGGGCAGCATAGGGCCTGCAAAGGGGTACGCCTCCCGATACAGCGGTCTCCATGGATACAGCTGTACCAGCTCGTCGTTGGTATAGGTAGAAGTGACAGCCGAATAACTGCCCAACATGGAGAAATAGTTGCTCATGCGGTCAGTACATGCCCATTCCAGAAATGCAAATGCTTCCGCCACCGCAGAGGTTTGACTGCTCAGGCCTAAACTCCAGCCGCCAAGAAGCGGACACTTTCCGGGAATGTGGGTGCAGCCGATAGAACCGATCAAATTATTCTTGTGCAGATCGGAAAGCTCCGTCAGGAAGCCTGGATAGGAAATAAGCATTGCCGTTTCTCCCCGAAGGAAGTCTGCCACTACGCTGACATCCGTCGCCTGCATATAATCCGGCTTTGCGTACTGCACCGAATGCAGAAGATCGCTGTATGCGCGAACGGCTTCCGGATTGTGAATAACCACATTGCCGTCTGCATCGATGACATCGCTTTGATAGGCGCGCATACGCATATACAGCTCCGGCGCAAGGCACTCAGGATACGCCGCCGCCACAGAAATACCGTAAGGAATTTCGTCTGTTTCTTCGGTGAAGAATTTCGCCACCGCATTGTATTCCGTAAAGGTTCTGGGCGGACACAGGGCTGTGCCATTGAGCTTTTCATATTTCTCCTTCAAAACCGGGTCTTCAAACAAGCTCTTGCGGTAGTAGAGCACTTGCGGCGCATACATCAATGGGATTCCGTAATAACCGCCTCCAAACTGACCAAAGTCCGCAAGGCTTCCCGGCAGGAAAGCATCCTCCCCTATCCTTTGCAGCTGAGGCGATATCTCCCTCAAAACACCGCCTGCTGCCAGCAAGGGCAGCCACGGCAGATCGTACATATACACATCATAGGATTTGTCCTTATGCCCCTGCAAAATGGATTCATAAAGGGTATTGTGGGATTCCAGCGTGACCTCGGCATGGATGCCGGTCTGATCCTCAAAGTTTTTCAGCATTCGGCATATAGTATGGGTCGCCGGCACATCCAGCATTAGGATGCGTAATACCTTGGGAGATCGAACAGGCTTCGGCAGTTCCGCAGGCCGCATTCTCTGCCGCAGAGATGTGGCATAGTCAACATCGTTGCTGCGCAAACACAAATGCAGACTTTCTCCCGGCGTATACAATTGCTGCAGCACGATCTGCGCCGCCCGAGCACCGATCTGGATAGCAGGCCGTTCAATGGAATATGTCGCAAAGGTATGCGTATGCCGATTCCAATGCTCCTCGCCCATGGTTATCACAGGAATATCCTCGGTGGTACAGCCTAAGACATGCATCGCTTCAATGATACCGATGGCAGTCAATTCCGAAGTGGCAATAATACCGTCGGGTCGGTTCTTTTTCAATAGTTTTGTCGTCTTGCGGAATGCACTTTCCTTATTCAGGTCCATATTCATAACCGTGGGAGCACCGCCTCTTTCAGGCGTAAAGGCACGCAAGAATCCCTCCATACACGCCTGTTCACAGGAGAAATTCTCCGGACCTGCCATCAAGGTCAAATTGCGCAGGCCAAGTCCCAACAGTTCCTTCGTTACTGCACAGATTGCATTGCCGTTGTCAAAATGGACAAAGCTGGTTTCCAATCCGTTAATTCTGCGATCCACCAGTACAACAGGTTTCCCCTGCTTCAGATAGCTTTCCTGATAAAATTTCCACTTATCCGGCTGGCAGGAGATCAGCACCAAGCCGCCTACCTGTTTTTGCAACATTTGTTTGGCAACCTGCGTCTCAATCTCGGGAATATCATGGGAGAATGCCAAATTGACACTCATACCGGCATTATTCACAGCGGTTTCAATACCCTGAAAGATCTGCAGATAATAGGAATCTGTCAGGTTCGGCAGAATCACACCGACACTGCTGTATACATTGGTCTTCAGGGATTTTGCCGCAAGGTTCTGGGTATAGTGCAGCTCCTCAATGGCTTTTTCTATACGCGTGGACACCTGTCGGCTGACAGGCTTTGTCTTGTTCAGATAATTGGAAACCGTTGCCACGGATACCTCTGCCATTCTTGCTACATCTTTGATTGTTGCCATATTGTTCCCACCTTTCTGTTTGTATTGTATCAAACAAATTGAATAAACGCAAGAATTTAGTAAAACGATTAAATTTATTTTTTACAGAATTGATAGGATTTCATTGACTTTTGTATACAAATAATGATAAAATGGTTTCATGGCTAAATTCCCCAATATTTTTCTATTTTAGGAGGATACATATATGTCAAGAGTTTGCATTCCCGATTACGAGTACAAAGAGCGTGTACAGCGCGCTGCTGCCATTCTGCAGCGTGATAAGCTGGATGTGCTGATCGTCAACGGCAACGAGGCTGACTACGCCAACCCCCGTTACTTCTCCGGCTTCTGGCCTCTGTTCGAGCGTGCAGGTGTTGCCATCGCTGCCAACGGCGATGCTGCCCTGATGGTTGGTCCCGAGTCCTCTATCTTCGGTGCTGACCGCAACAAGCTGGACAAGATCTTCACTCTGCTTGCATACCGCGAGAGCGCTAACCCCGCATATCCCGAACTGAAGCCCGACACCTTCCATGATGTGTTTAAGTCCCTGGGTGTTTCCGGTGAGCATATCCGCATCGGTGTTGCTTCTTATCTGGATACCTCTGTGGTCATCTTCAATGCCATTAAGGAAGCATTCCCCAAGGCCGAGATCGTGGATGCCGGCTATGTAATGGTAGAGCTGCGCCGCATCAAGTCCGAAAACGAGCTAGCCTGCCTGCGTGAGGGCTACCGCATTGCCAATATCGCTACTGAGGAAGTTATTAAGGCTATCCGTCCCGGCATGACCGAGCTGCAGATGGTCGGTGTTGCACAGAAGGCTGTTTATGAGCACGGCGCTGAGTACGAAGGCCTGCCCATGTATGTCTTCTCCGAGGCCTCCACTCGCCACGCCATCTCCCGTTCTTCCTACCGTGAGTTCCAGAAGGGCGACATCGTTCAGCTGAACCTGTCTGCTAAGATCGACGGCTACTCCGCTGCCATCGGCTATCCCATCTGCTTGGGCAAGCTGGAAGGCCAGCGCCGCGACATCGTGCAGTTCTGCCGTGAAGCACACGCATGGTCCGAGAAGCAGGTCAAGGCCGGTGTTTACGCCGCTGACATTGCTAAGGGCTTCTATAAGTACTTCGTGGACAACGGCTACGAGAAGAACTACGTCTACGGTCCTCTCCACGGCACCGGTATCATCGAGGTGGAAGCACCCTGGTGCGAGACCAGCTCTGACTACTACCTGCAGACCAATATGTGCTATCAGGTGGACACCTACATCTCCGCAGATACCTTCGGTACTCGTTGGGAAAAGGGCATTGCTGTTAAGGAAAACGGCTTTGAGCTGCTCAGCCCCGAGATCCCCGAGGTCTGCCCCGAGCTGCTGTTCTAAGAAAAATCAAAAAATGCACCCAGGAAACTGGGTGCATTTTAGGCTGAGAGGAGATATGAACTATGCAAATGCTGGAAATGTTTTATGACCAAATCCAAGACGCTGTTGACCGCAAAGTGCCTTTTGTTATCCCCATTGGCACCATGGAATACCATGCAAAGCACGCTTCCTGCGGCACTGACACGCTGGTAGTTACCGGCTGCCTGCGGGAACTGGCAAAGGAAAAGGAAATCGTCATTTGTCCTCCCATTTGGTACGGTGTGGCATCTTATGCCGTCTGTGAACCCAAGCCCAGCCACTTCCATGTGGATGAGGACGCTTATGTAAATTATCTTTACTACATTCTGAAGTCTATGATCGATGCCGGTCACAAGAATATTTATCTTGTTCCTCACCATCAGACCGAGGGTGCAGGCCTGATGCCCATGACCATCGCCTGCCACAAGGCCGCCAAGAAGGTTACCATGGAATACATGGAAGAAAAGCTCGGCAAGGGCTGGTGGGGCAGCGATGCCTATGCTACCTACTACGAGGACATGGGTTCTGAGGATGATCCCTTCTCCTACATCAAGGTGATTCCCCTGATCGGCGCAGAAGCACAGATCAAGTGCGGCGGCTTTGACCATGCCGGCAAGTGGGAGACCTCTCTGCTGATGGGCACCTACCCCGAACTGGTGGATCTGAACCGCTGCAAGGACAACACCGAGTGGTTTGCCAAGAGTGCTGTGGAAGCATCCGCAGAAACCGGCAAGCACATGGTAGAATGTACCTTGGAGTGGCTGAGAGAGGCAATCGTATGAAAAAAGTAATGTTTGGTCAGTTAGGCCGCCTGAAGCCCGAGAAGATCGAGGAATATGAGCGTCTGCATGCCAATCCATGGCCCGGCGTTCTGAAGACCATCCATGAGTGCAATCTGCGCAACTACTCCATCTTCCGCCACGAGGATCTGGTTTTTGCCTACTTCGAGTACATCGGCGACGATTACGATGCCGATATGGCAAAAATGGAGCTTTGCGAAGAGACCCAGCGCTGGTGGACTCATACCAAGCCCTGCTTTGTAAAATACAGCATCCTGCCGGAATTTGAGTTTTATGCTGATATGAAGCAGATCTTCCACTTTGAGTAAAGGAGCAACGATATGCGTACTGTAAAAGCCGTTCCGATCTCCCATGAGAACTTTGCCCCCTACGGCCAGTTCTACACCATGGATGCCCCCAAGGGTCATGCCTTGTGCGGCGAACTGCACCAATTTTTCCCTGACCGTCTGACTGCTGACTGCAATCACCGTGTTGGCTACTCCCCTATTCTTGTAAACAAGCCCGAGGAGATGGTCATCACCACTCAGGAGTACCACACCACCACTTGGGAAATGATCATGCCTCTGAATGATGACATGATCCTCCATGTGGCCCCTGCCTCTGCCGGTGTACCTGTCACCGAGCAGGCAGAAGCCTTTATCGTGCCGAAGCACACCTTAGTCAAAATGAACGCTGCCATCTGGCACCTTGCTCCCTTGCCTGCAAAGGAGCAGCAGCTGTGTGCTATGATCGTGCTGCCGGAATGTACCTACGCCAATGACTGCACCGTTGTGGAGCTGACACCGGAGCAGCAGTTTGAAATTGTATTATAAGGAGAATATCAGTATGGGTTACGGAAAGAAAGTTTGGATTTTCCCCGATGCAGAGCTGCCTCCCGTAGGCGTAAACCTGATCCCCGGACATGAGTCCATTATCATTACCAATACCGGTGACGAGGATGCCCATGTGGTCATCACCCTGATCTACACCGATAAAGAGCCTGTTAAGGTTCCTGTCATCACCGTTGGCGCACGCCGCGTTCGCTGCCTGCGTACCAATGTGGAGGCTGACTTTGGCCCCTACACCGCAAAATTTGAGGAGCAGTATGCAATCATGCTGGAAAGTGATGTGCCTGTGGTTGCCCAGTATGGCCGTGCAGAGCCCAGAACCGTAGCATTCTACACCACTCCCGGCTACTGCGAATAATTAAAAACGCAAAGTCCCCGACTTCAAAGTCGGGGACATTTTATTGACATTTTCACGGAAAATTGATACCATAAACAAAAAACCTAAAAGGAACAAATCAGCTATGACTATGAAACGAAGCAGCGGCATTTTAATGCCGATCTTCTCTCTCCCCTCGCCTTACGGCATTGGCACTTTGGGCAAAGCTGCCTACGATTTTGCACGCTTTCTGCACGAAGCCGGACAATCCTACTGGCAGATGCTTCCCCTTGGCCCTACCAGCTACGGTGACTCTCCCTATCAAAGTTTTTCCACTTACGCAGGCAACCCCTATTTTATCGATTTGGATATGCTTGTTAAGGACAAGTTACTGACCAAACAGGAAGTTAACGCCGGCTACTGGGGTACAGAACCTCGGTATGTAGACTATGCCGCTATTTATGAGAGCCGATTCAAACTTCTGGCGCTCGCCAAAGCCCGGGGCTGGAAACGGGATGAAGAAGCAGTTGCTGCTTTTGTAGAAGGCAACAGCCGCTGGCTGCCTGATTACGCCTTATACATGGCCTGCAAGCGCCACTTTGGTATGCAGGCTTGGTATGCATGGGAGGACGAAGATATCCGCATGCGCAGATCCCCCGAGGTTTTGGATACTTACCGAAAGATGCTAAAAGAGGATGTAGAGCTGTTTACCTACATACAATTCCTATTCTACAAGCAATGGGAAGCTCTGCGGACGTATATCCACAGTCTTGACATCAAAATCATAGGTGATCTGCCAATTTATGTGGCAATGGACTCTGCGGATGTTTGGGCAGAACCTCAGTTCTTCCAACTGGACAAAACCTACACACCCAACGCCGTTGCCGGCGTACCACCTGACTATTTCAGCGAAGACGGTCAGCTTTGGGGAAATCCCCTGTATCGGTGGGATGCCATGGAGAAAGACGGCTTTGGCTGGTGGATCCGCCGGGTAGATGGCGCAGGTAAGCTGTTTGATGTGATCCGCATCGACCATTTCCGGGCATTTGAAAGCTACTGGGCAGTTCCCTATGGGGAAAAAACCGCAAAGAATGGAAAGTGGGTCAAAGGCCCGGGTATGAAGCTCATCGGCACTCTGCTGAACTGGTTCCCCCAGTTAGAGTTTATTGCCGAGGATCTTGGTATTATTACACCGGCAGTTGCCGAACTGCTGGAGGAATCCAAGCTGCCGGGCATGAAAGTTCTGGAATTTGCATTTAACGCCGAAGAGCCCAGTGCGTACCTGCCCCACAACCATGTGAAAAACTGCATCTGCTACACCGGAACGCACGACAATAGTCCTCTTGCTCTGTGGCTGCAGGAAGAGCCAAAGAAAAACCTTGCCTTTGCCAAAGAATATTTGGCAACCGAGGAGCTTCACTGGGGCATTCTCCGGTGCGGTATGCGCAGCGTTGCCAATTTGTTTGTAGCGCAAATGCAGGACTATCTGGAGTTGGGTGCAGGACACCGGATCAATACCCCGGGGCAGCCCATCGGCAACTGGCAATGGCGCCTTCTCCCCAAAGAAGCCGCCAAACCTCTCGCTGCAAAAATTTGTAAGCTCACAAAAATGTATGAACGGTAAAAGAACCGCTCCCTCGTCTAACCGAGGGAGCGGTTTTCTCTATCAGCTGATATAAGCCTTTGCGCTGTCGCCGTATTTCATCATTGCCACCACAACATCTGCCAGATACGGCGTTGCGGTGTCGGATTCCTTGGCACAGGCGTAGGATTCGATGCTGTAGCGGACGGTGTTGCTGACCGCTGTGCCGTTCAGGTATGCGGTGATGAACACTTCCTGACTCATCTGTCCGGCGTGTAAGCCGTTAAAGTAGATGTAGGTTGCGCTGCCCTCGGTTACAATGTTGGTAACAGTCCAAGTCTTGTCGCCGCTTTCCACCTTGAAGGTCAAGCCTGCGGTGTCAGCGGCTGCAAACTTGAAGCGCATGGTCACAGAATCCTGCAGCACCAAGCCACCACCCTTCCACGATACCGTGGGATTGCTGACGGTCTTGTATGTGGTGGTCTGCACATTGTTGTAGGTGCGCTTATTGGCAGTTCCCCAGCTTCTCTGGGTAGCTGTCAGGTTGGCATTCACCAAATTATCCGTGTTGTAGTTTGTAAACTGCTGAGATACCGCGCCGTAGTTCAGAAGATCCACCAGCAAGGTGCGGAACTTGGCGTAATCATCAGATGTACATTTTGCCAGCTGATTGTAGCAATACTCGGCAATGCTGTAATCTCTGGGCGCGCTGGCGCAGAGATTGCCGCCGTAGGTGGCGTACAGAACCGCCGTCAGGGTATCGTTCATCTGATTGGGGGCAATGTTATCAAAAGTAAAAATGTACTGGGTGCCGTCTTCGCTGATCGTGTAATTCCGGATAGCAGTTTCCACGCCGTTAAAGGTCACCACCAAATAGGGGTTGGTAATGCCCAAGGCATCCAACTTGGTCTTATTCGCCTTGTAGTTCATGGCAAGGTTATCCGACAAGGTGGGCGCCGCGCCGGAGAGCTTGAAATCCGCATGATTCAGCTGCTTGCAAACCGAGCAGATATCGTTTACAAAGGTGTGGTCTAATTTGGGAGTTTCTTTTTGTGCAATTCCCAC
>JAZKXW010000068.1:0-28916 GCA_045611825.1 Faecousia sp. | reverse complement strand
TATCCGTCTGCCCTTTGTGGTGGAAGGTTTTATCTTGGGTATGATCGGTGCAGCGGCAGCCTTTGGCTTGGAGTGGCTGCTGTACAATGCTATTATGCGTTGGATCGCTGCGCAGCAGGGTCTGCTGGGCATCTTCAATTTTGTGCCCTTTACTGACCTTTTGGTGTTCATGATCGCAACCTTTGGCTTTGCCGGTTTCTTTGTGGGTGTAGTGGGTAGCTGGACATCTATCCGCAAGTTTATGAATGTTTAAGTTGAGACGCAAGGAATCTTCTGAAAGAGGTAAACAATGAAAAACAGAAAGCGTTTTATATCGATTACCTGTGGCATACTGGCAGCCATCATGCTGCTGAGTTTGGTCAGCGGTGTCCTGCCGTTGCTGGTAGATGCCAAGGAAGCAACCAGCGATGAGATTAAGAATCAAATCGATCAGCTGGAAGAGGAAAAAGAACGGATCGATGCAGAGATCAAGGCTTTGAAGGACAGCGTTGACGAGAACCTGACCGGCATGAAGAAAACCATTGCCGAGAAGCAGGTTGTGGATCAGGAGATCCAAAAGCTGTATGAGAAGGCAACGAATATCAACCTGCAGATTACAGCATATAATCAGCTGATTGCCGACAAGCAGGAAGATTTGGACAAAGCAGAGGCCCAACTGGCGGACCTGACTGAGAAGAACAAAATGCGTCTGCGTGCCATGGAAGAGAATGGCGATATGTCCTACTGGTCCGTTATTTTTGAGGCGAAGAGCTTCTCGGATCTTCTGGACCGGATCGCCATGGTGCAGGATCTGCAGGCAGCAGACCAGAAGCGTATCAAGGAAATGGAGAAGGCTGCCAATACGGTCGCCGATGCTAAGCAGGCGCTGGTAGAGGAAAAGACGGCATTGGAAAGCGTAAAAAAGGAGCTGGATGCTTCTCAGAAAGAGCTGGGAGCTAAGGCTGAAGAAGCCAATATTCTGCTGGAAGAACTGTTGAAAACCGGTCAGGCATATGAAGACGAGATCAACAGAGCCGAGGATGAGTTCAACAAGAAGCAGGAAGAGATCGCAAATAAGAAAGACGAATATGAGAATGCCAAGTATCAGGAATACCTGCAATGGCTGGCAACCTCTGTGCCGCCTACAACGGCACCGAAGCCTACCACATCCAACGGCCAGAGCGGCGGTGGCGCGCAGAATACGGTTCCCGGTCCTGACGGTAAGGATGTTGTGTGGCTGACACCTTGCGACTATGTGTATATGTCCAGCCCCTACGGTTGGCGGACACACCCGGTCTATGGCGATCAGCGCTTCCACAACGGTATTGACCTGGCAGCCTATGCAGGCACGCCGATTATTGCCAGCCGTTCCGGTGTGGTCTCACAAGCGGAGTACAACTGGTCTGCCGGTAACTTTGTGGCAGTGGATCACGGTGACGGCTTCGTAAGCAAGTATTTGCACATGACCCACTATATAGTCAAGGTGGGAGATTATGTCACTGCCGGTCAGGTGATCGGCTATGTGGGCACCACCGGTACATCCACAGGTAACCACCTGCATTTTGGCATATTCTTTAACGGAGATTCCGTGAATCCTGCCAATTACATCAAGTTGAAATAAGACATAGATCCCACAGCCCAAGGGCTGTGGGATTAGTGGCTTCTTTGCCCCGTGACAGTCTGTATAAGGAGAATAGCGAAATGGATGAAATGGAAAATATGGAACAGCAGGCACAGCTTCCGGAAAAGAAAAGGTTATGGCCGATCATTAGTAAGATCCTTTCTTATTTGCTGGTAGCGACCCTGTCCTCCTGCGTGACCTTTTTTGTGTTTATCGGTCCGCAGAAGGGATTTTCAAAGCTGGATTACCTGAAGGCCCTGCTGATAGAGCGCTATATCGGAACTGCCGACGAAACAGCGATGGAAGATGCGGCAGCATCGGCTATGGTAGAAGCGCTTGGTGACCGGTGGAGTTACTACATCCCGGCGTCCGAGTATGCCGCCTATCAGGATCAGATGACCAACAGCTATGTGGGTATCGGCGTGACGGTTCAGGTCCGGGAGGACGGCAAGGGGATTGAGATCACCAAGGTGACCAAAGGTGGTTCTGCCGATGAGGCCGGCATAAAAGCCGGAGATGTTTTGGTTGCTGTCGAGGGGAAATCCGTTGCAGGACAGACTGTCGGTCAGATCAAAGAACTGATTCAGGGCGAAGAGGGGACGAAGGTCAATCTGGAACTGCTTCGGGGTGAGGAAACAGTGAAAGTTACCGTGACCCGTAAGCGGATCCAAGTGCCGGTGGCCACCGGCGTTATGCTGCAAAATAACATTGGTCTTGTGACCATTGAGAATTTTGACGAGCGGTGCGCGGAGGAGACCATTGCCGCCATTGACAGCCTTGTGAAACAGGGCGCAACTTCCTTGATTTTCGATGTGCGGAACAACCCCGGCGGTTACAAACGGGAACTGGTAAAGGTGTTGGATTACCTGCTGCCGGAGGGAGAGATCTTCCGGTCGGAGGATTATACCGGCAAGGTGGAAACGGATAAATCCGACAAAAAGTGTCTGAATATGCCTATGGCAGTGCTGGTCAACGGCAACAGCTACTCCGCTGCGGAGTTCTTTGCGGCGGCACTGATGGAGTATGACTGGGCAGAGGTCATCGGCGAGCAGACCTGCGGTAAAAGCTATTTCCAAAACACATTTACGCTGCCGGACGGCTCTGCGGTAGGTCTTTCTGTGGGCAAATACTATACGCCCAAGGGCGTGAGCCTTGCCGAAGTAGGCGGCTTGAAGCCCGATGTGGTGGTGAAGGTGGACGAGGAAACCGCCTATGCCATCTATGCCGATGCCCTTTCTCCCGAGGAAGACCCCCAAATTCAGGCAGCTGTGGAATATTTACTGGGATAAAAAGCGGAAAAATCTTGACTATAGCGCCTTTTTCCCCTATAATGTAGGGAGTTATGGAAATTTTTATCCAAGAAAGGGTTTTGTATTATGGCAAAAGAATTTAAGATTACCAGTCTGCGTCTGGCCGACCTGGAAAAGGAACTGAATTACCTGAAGACTACCCGTGAGCGCGAGATCGCGGCAATGATCGCGGAAGCCCGTTCCTACGGCGACTTGTCCGAAAACTCCGAGTACGATGCTGCCAAGAACGAGCAGGCAAAGCTGTACGGCCGTATTGCGGAGATCGAGGATATTCTTTCTCATGCCGTTATCATTGAGGATGAGAACGAAGCCAACGGTCTGGTGGGCCTGGGCTGCACCGTAACGGTGGAAGATCCTGCTACCGGCGCACAGACGCAGTACAAGATCACCGGTTCTCAGGAAGCTAACCCCATGGAGTATAAGGTCTCCGACGACTCTCCTTTTGGCCGCAGCATGGTGGGCAAGGCTGCCGGTGATACCTTCACCGTCAACGCACCCTCCGGCTCTTACACCATGAAGATCGTCGAAGTGACCCGGGAGGGCTAATATGGCAAAGTTTGAACCGCAAGCAGAACTGCCCGTTTCCGAGCAGGCGCAGATCCGCCGGGATAAGCTGGCAGCATTGCAGGCTGAGGGTAGAGACCCCTTCCTGCAGACTAAGTACGATTTTAATGCCGATTCTGCCGCCATTAAGGCAGATTACGAAGGCTATGAGGGCAAGCTTGTCAAGGTGGCAGGCCGCCTGATGAGCAAGCGCGGTCAGGGCAAGGTCATGTTCTGTGATCTGCAGGACAGCACCGGCCGTATCCAGCTGTTTGTCAAGATCGACGAGCTGGGCGAGGAAGAGTATGCCCGTTTTAAGAAGTATGACATCGGCGATATCGTAGGCGTGGAAGGCGAGATCTTCAAGACCAAGACGGAGGAGATCTCTGTCCGGGCCAAGAATGTGATCCTGCTGTCCAAGTCTCTGCTGCCGCTGCCCGAAAAGTTCCACGGCCTGACCGATAAGGAGATCCGTTTCCGTCAGCGCTATGTGGACCTGATGGTCAATCCCGAGGTCAAGCGCAACTTTGTGATCCGTTCCCAGTTCATCAAGTATATGCGCAGCTATCTGGATAACATGAACTACATCGAAGTGGAGACCCCCGTACTGAACACCATCGCCGGCGGCGCCTCTGCCCGTCCCTTCATTACCCACCACAATACGCTGGACATCGATATGTTCATGCGTATTGCCACCGAGCTGCCCCTGAAGCGGCTGATCGTTGGCGGTATGGACCGGGTGTATGAGATCGGCAGAATCTTCCGCAATGAGGGCATGGACCCCAAGCACAACCCCGAGTTCACCTCCGTGGAGCTGTATCAGGCATACGCGGATTTCCACGATATGATGGATATCGCTGAGGGCATCCTCTCCGGCGCAGCCAAGGAGATTCTCGGCACCTACGAAGTGGAGTGGATGGGCGAGAAGATCGACCTGACACCCGGCTGGCGTCGCCTGACCATGGTGGATGCCGTTAAGGAGTATGTGGGTATCGACTTCGGCGCTATCACCGACGATGCTGAGGCAGTGGCTGCCGCAGAGGCAAAGGGCGTAGAGCTGGCAGATGCCGCAGAGAGAACCTGGGGCAATGCTCTGTACGCTTGCTTCGATCAGAGAGTGGAAGAGCACCTGATCCAGCCCACCTTCATCACCATGTATCCCGTAGAGGTCAGCCCCCTGACCAAGCGCAGCCCCGAGGATCCCAGACTGACCGAGCGTTTCGAGCTGTTTATCTGCCACAGCGAGTTGGCCAATGCCTACTCCGAGCTGAATGACCCCATCGACCAAAGAGCCCGGTTCATGAAGCAGGTGGAGCAGCGTGAGCGCGGCGACGATGAGGCAGAAATGCTGGACGAGGATTTCCTGAATGCTATGGAGTACGGCATGCCTCCCACAGGCGGCATGGGCATCGGTATCGACCGCAGCGTCATGATGCTCACCGGCACCGACACCATCCGGGAAGTCATCCTGTTCCCAACAATGAAGCCTCTTGACTAATAGAAAGTATAACAGACCTGCATACATGAGTATGCAGGTCTGTTTTTATATTGAAAGGTAGAAAGCCTTTTTTCGGGCGACCAATGGTCGCCCCTACCGTCTTAACGCATAATGTCCTTGTCATTGCGAACCAGTGACCGATGTCACTGGTGTGGCAATCCGTTTTTCTCATAGGGACAATCCGCGAATTGCCCGTTGCGGCGGGAGCAAGCCCCCGCCCTACATACGCTAACGCACAATGCAAAATCCGTTTCGTAGGGGCGATCAATGATCGCCCGTATAAGAAACTCCCCCGAGGGCAATGTGCCATCGGGGGAGTGGTATATTATTTGATTTCCTGCTCCAGTGCGTCAAATTCCGGTGTATTGAAGAACTCACCTAACGTGATGTCTAAGCCGTCACATAATTTTTTGATGGTTACGGCACCGGGATTTTGACTTCTTTCGTCTAAAATACTATACAAAGTTGAAGGAGAAACGGCAGATCTGTTGGCTAATTCGTTAATAGCTATTTGATGTTGCTCACACAACTGGATTATACGATTAGCGATAGCTTGTTTTGTATTCACAACCTTTAACCCCTTTACGATTTATCGTAAATTCAGTTTATCCAAATTTGCGATAAATCGTATTTGATATATCAAAAAATGAAGAACTGTGTTATAGTGTTTGATATATCACTAATGGAGGTATGAATATGCCGGCATGTACTTTTTTTGGACACAGGGATTGCTATGGGTTGGATCGGGCGGTGCTATATAGCGCCATTGAGGATCTGATTGGTCAGGGTGTCGATACTTTCTATGTGGGAAATCAGGGGAATTTTGACGGCATGGTGTACCGTTGCCTAAAACAACTGCGTACAGTTTACTCCTATATTCGCATTTCCGTTGTGCTTGCCTATCTGCCGACAGGGAAAAGGGAAGACGAGGATATGCATGATACCATGTACCCAGAGATCGAGGGACATCCCCAATTTGCCATTGAGCGGAGAAACCGATGGATGATTGACGTTTCCAATTTCTGCGTATGTTATGTCAACCACACATGGGGCGGCGCTTATAAATGTGCCCGAATGGCAAAACGCAAAGGTTTGGCGGTTATCAACCTTGGCGGTGCCGCGTTATAAAACTATCCAGACCGAAAATATGGTGCTTTTATATGCTGTCTGTACGATTGCGGTTGCTTACAGATCAACTGCACGGCATTCTTTTAATAAATTTGCAGATTTGTGCAAAATGCCCATTTGGCACAGCGAACGAAAATTTGATATACTTTTAACAATGGAATCTATGTAAATTAGGGGGAACCGGAATGAAAGAATATGAAATTGTAGCAAAGTTTTGCAATGCTTGTGGGGGTTCGTCCAGACCGCAAACGTTTTTTGAGGAAGCAGAATTAGAAAATACGGATGATTTTGTCCGCATGAAGCATGGCAAGGATTTTGAAAAATTCTCTAAGGAGATATTACCGACAGGACAGATTGTCTACAAATACGACAACGGCAGCGTCATGTATTCTTATGAGTTTACGGAGATTTAACAGAGGTAAAGCATGTTTGAGATAAACGACGTGGTTGTTTATGGTGCGCAAGGCGTTTGCGAGATCGTATCCATTGACGAACGAAAAGTGGATGGAATGATCAAAAAATACTTCGTTTTGAAGCCCAAAAATGATAAAGGCGCCACCTGTTATGTCCCCACATGGAACGAGAAGGCTTGGGGAAAAATGCGAAAGGTTATGAACAAAGAGGATGTGGATGCCTTAATTGACTCAATGCCGAATAAAACTCCAACATGGATCGAAAATGAGAACCAGCGAAAAGAGACCTACAAAAGAATTCTCGCAAGTGGAGACCAAGCGGCCATTATAGCAATGGTGCAAGCGCTTTTTATTCACAAAAAGGAACGGGAAGCTGAGGGAAAACGGCTGCATATATCCGATGAGCATTTTATGAAAGAGGCTGAGCAAATCTTGTATGATGAGTGGAAGTATGTACTGCATGTAGATCAAGCCGGCCTGATGGACTATATATTAAGTCGCATTGAAGGCAATCACTAAATGCCAATATACCGAATAAAGCGGGACGAAACGTCCCGCTTTTTCTTTGCATAAAGAAACCACCGGCAGTGCCGGTGGTTGTGATTGTCGTCGAATTATTTCTCCAAGCCAAGCAGGTTGATGGCGTTGTATCGTGCGATGTTTGCGTAATGCTCGGGGGAGAACATGCCGTCGTCCAGCATCTTGTCCATGAAGGCGTTGAGGGCGAAGGCGTGAGCGTTTTCTCCCTTAAAGCACTGGTCAATGCCGTACATGATCCGGGTGGGAAATTCCGCTACGAACTTGGCGGTGTACTCCGGGTCACGCATAAAGGCGGTAGAGCCGCTGCCGGCGGACAGGTCGCAGTACAGGTTTTCGTAGTCGCGCATCATCTTGGCAATCCGGCCTTCGGTGACTTTGCCGGTGGCGTAGGTGTTACGGGTTTCCATTGTAACATCTCCTGAGATCTCCGACCAGAAGCAGGTGGAGTGACCTATGAGTTTCAGTTTGGGGTGCTTTTTCAGGACGGATTCGATCCGGGGCAGACCGATCTCGTCTACGATACCGTAGCTGCGGCCCATAATGGGTCCAATGTGGATCAGAGCAGGCAGGCCCACCTCTTCACAGGCGGAGAACAGGTTGTCCATCTTGGGATCGTCGGCATACAGCTGGGCGGTAATCTCACCGCAGCCCTTAGCACCCAGTTCCTTGTACCAATTCAGCAGGAAATCCAGTTTGGATTCGGCATGGTTACCGGCAGCCCGGGGGTCTACATTGCAGAACCAGACAAAACGGTCCGGGTACTGCTTGGCAAGGGCGATACAAGCCTCTGTGGGGGTGGGGGTGGGCATGGCTTCTGCGGCAGTCAGAGGCAGCAGAACGCCGGTTTCAACACCCAGCAGGTCGTATTCTGCGATCAGTTCTTCACCGGACATGTACCGTCCAGTCTTATAGTAAGGCGGAAAATATTCCGGGAAATAAGTAGCGTGAGCGTGCAGGTCGATCTTTTTTAACTGTTTTACATTTTCCATTATAGATACCTCGCAGTATATTTAATAAACTTGCCGTCCCACCGCAGACGGGACGGTAAGATACATATGGATTATTTGCTTCGCCGCTTACTGGGGGAAAGACCAAAGTGCTTTTTGTAACAGCGGCCAAAATAGTTAGCGCTTTCAAAACCGCAGTTGGCTGCGATTTGGGTAATGCTTTTTTCCGTACCGGTCAGCAGGATGTCTGCCACCATCAGTCGGTGAGCCATCAGATACTCCATGGCCGTGTTGCCCATGGCGGTCTTAAATACCCGGCAGAAGTAGTGCTTGCTGACCTGACAAAGCTCTGCCAGATCCTCCACCGCAATACTGCGGCTGTAGTTATCGCGGATATACCGCAGGGCGGGTTCAATGAGGCGGTAAGATCGCAAAATTTCCACAGGCGTAATATCCGTTGGGTCATCCTGCAGACCTCTGCGAAGAAGAACGGCAAACACCTGCATCATCAGTCCGTGGATCGCCACATCGTAAGCGGTTTTCTTTTCAAAATGCTCTTTACCGACCTGCATCAGCAGGGAGAAAAGCTCAGGATCGTTGTGGAACAGGGTCTGAAAAGTTTTTCTCTGCGCAAAGCAGACAGAGCGTAGATCCAGAGCTTCCGGACCGCTTTTCTCAAAGTAGTCCAGCGGGACCATAAGCAGGTGATATTTGCCGAGATTACCCTCGTCTCCACAGTCCACGGTGGTGTGAAATTCGTAGGGGTTGATGACCACAACATCTCCGGCTTCCACATGCACCACCTGCGTATTGACCAACAGGGTGGAAGTGCCTGAATAAAAACACTTGATCTCAATATCTTCGTGCAGCGCTTCGCGGACAATATCCACATTATCAACACGGGACGAAGAGCGCACAGAAATCCGGATGTGCGGGTTTTTTGTGCTGCGGTTTTTCGAGCCCATACTGTTTCTCCTCAAATCGTTCTAAGTAATATAATAGCACAAAAAACCGATTATGCAAGCTTAACCGTTGGAAGTGCCGAACCAGCGGCCTGCCATAGCGGCGTTCTTGTCGTCACCCTCCAGCAGTTGCTCGTAGTTATCGGTGATTTTCTTAAAGGCGGCTACATACTTATCGATCCACTCTTTGTCGAAGTGCTTGAACCAAGGCGCGGTAAAGTTGTATTTTTGCAGAGAAGGATCGCACAGGTGGTCATCTTCACGGACATCGCGATCGCTATTCAAAATGCGGGTAGGTTTACCGGCGTTGAAGAAGTCAAAGGTCTTGAAATACTCATGGGTGTGGAGGCAGAAGTTGCCGCCGGCCCAGCAGGGAAGACCTTCAGCCCGTGCTGCTTCAGCAAAACGGTTTGCAGTCAGACCGCCAAGCTCTTCGGGACGGTATTTGCCGTGAGGTGCATACCAACCGCCCATGTGGGAGCCGTCAGCTTCGTTGACACGGATGGCTTCAATACCGGGCAGCTTTTCCATCTCGTCCCAGAAATAGTTCATAGCCTTACGGATCTCTTTGGTACGCTCATCATAGTACTTCAGCTGAACCCGGGCCAAAGCGACAGAGGCCTGATTTGCACGGCCCTTAACACCGCCGACAGCCAGATTGCCGTAGGGCTTCAGATAATCGGTCTCCAAAATCTCCTTGTTGGGGTTGTTGCGCTCGTAGTGGCCGTAGGCAACGGCGCGCTCGTAGTATTCCCGGTTATCGGTGACCAGAATGCCCAGCTCGCCTGCGGCGAAGGACTTCTGGCTCATCAGGCTCATTGCGGCCACATCGCCGAAAGTACCGCACTTTCTGCCCTTGTACATTGCGCCCTGTGCGTGGGAAACATCCTCGATGACCTTGACATTGTGCTTCTTGGCAATGGCCATGATCCGATCCATATCAGCAGGATAGGAGAAGTAGTGGACAACAATGATCGCCTTGGTTTGGGGGGTGATGCAGCGCTCCAGATCGTCGGGATCCAGAGACAGGTTCTCGTCGATATTGCAGAACACAGCGGAAGCGCCGAATGTGGTTGCCTGAGCAACGCTGCCCCAGTAAGTCTTGGTGGGGCAAATGATCTCATCGCCAAAGCCCAGACCCACAGCGTACATAGCGGCAGCAATGGACATGGTGCCGTTGCAGTATGCTAAGGCATACTTTCTGCCGATCCACTCGGCAAATTCTACCTGAAACTTTTCGGTAATATCGGTGTTGGAGAAGCTGTTATCCCGCAAAACCTGCAGATAAGCCGCTTCATCTTCCTCGGTGATGATAGGCCACTTGAACAGTTCCTTAGGAGGATTTTGAATTGCAGGTGTACCACCAAACAGCGCCAGTTTTTCCATAATACATACTCCAATCTGTAAACCAATTTCGTTATTCAGATACAGCTACCGGGATCACGATACCTGTATGCCCTTATTAAACCACAGCTTTTTCACTTTCGCAATATACTGTGTTATCCAAAACTCGCACAATATTGCCTTTTTCTGAAAATTGAAAAAGTGTTATTCAATATGGGTGTAGTTGACGGAGGAAACGCATTGTGCTATACTGAAAAAACGCAAATAGGAGGAAACGGTATGCTGCAAGTACAAAATCTCGTGAAGATCTATAAGCCCAAAAAGGGCGTGCCGGTAAAGGCACTGGACAAAGTAAACCTGACCTTTCCGGAAAAGGGCATGGTGTTCCTGTTAGGTAAGTCCGGCAGTGGCAAATCCACACTTTTGAATGTTTTGGGCGGTCTGGACCGGTATAATTCCGGTGAGATCCTGATTCAAGGCAAGTCTACCCGCAAGTTCCGCCAAAGCCATTTTGACTCTTACCGCAATACCTATGTCGGTTTTATTTTTCAGGAATACAATATTTTGGACGAGTTCTCTGTAGGTGCGAACATTGCACTGGCGCTGCAGCTGCAGGGACAGAAGCCGGATTCTGCCCGGATCAACGCAATTTTGCAGGAAGTGGATCTGGAGGGTTACGGCAACCGGAAGCCCAATGAGCTTTCCGGCGGTCAAAAGCAGCGCGTTGCCATCGCCCGTGCGCTGGTAAAGAACCCCAAGATCATCATGGCGGACGAACCTACCGGCGCATTGGACTCCGTCACCGGCCGGCAGGTGCTGGCGACCCTGAAGAAACTGAGTCAAGATAAGCTGGTGATCATCGTATCCCATGACCGGGAGTTTGCGGAGCAGTATGCAGATCGCATCATTGAGCTGGCAGACGGCAGGGTGATCCGGGATGTGGAACGCCGGGCAGATGCCGGGGATATGGATGCTGCGCTGCCTGTTTACATGGAGGATTCCGTCAGTATTCCCGAGGAGTATGTGCTGACACAAGCAGATAAGGATGCCATTTGCGACTATATCCAGCAAATGGTCTCCACACGCAGACAGCCGAAGATCTCCCTGTTCGGTAAGCAAAGCACGGCTTTTCGGCCTACGGATACCTCCCGGATCGCCACTTCTCAGGAGGGCTACAAGCTGATCAAGTCCCGGCTGCCGTTGAAGTATGCCTTTAAGATGGGCGCATCCGGTTTGAAGCATAAGAAATTCCGTTTGGTGATGACGGTACTTTTGTCCTGCATTGCCTTGGTGCTGTTTGGGTTGACCGATACCATCGCCTCCTATAGCTATGAGGAAACAGCTTACCAGTCTCTGATGGATCAGGAAAATAAGATCCATTACGCCACCTTCCAAAAGGAAGTTATGTCAGAGTATCGCTGGGGCGTACAGACTCTGACGGAAGAGGATATCGGGAAAATCGAAGATTATACCGGCTTGGATGTGTACCGCGTCTATGGCAATATGAATACGAGTCTGTATGAGAATCTCGGTCAGGAACTGTATAACAATTACAACGGTTACTACCTGACCGACTTTGGCGGTTATATTGCAGCGGATGAGGACTTGATAGAGGATATGGGCGCCGAGATAATCCAAGGCGACTTGCCGGAAAAGAATACCAATCAGGTACTGATCAGTACAGTGGCATTGGAGTCCTTTGAGGATTTCGGCTACTGTTACCGGGATTATGAGACCGGGGAAAAAAGACAGGAGCCGATCCGTTCCGCTGCGGATATGATCGGCAAGATACTTCGTATCGGCAATATGGAGTTTGAGGTCTGTGGCATTGTGGATACCGGTCTGGATATTTCCAGATACGAAGATCTGAAAGATATGACTTATGAGGATATGGAAAACATGTCCTTTATGGAGCAAATGGCGCTGCAGGTCAAAGAACGGGAACTGCGGTATGCGCAGAATTATTCCCTGGCAGGTCTTTTGATGGTGGCGCCCGGATATGAGCAGGCACTTGCCACTCAGAACAGCTTGCAGATGATCGGAGAATGCACATATATTGAGTCGCCTTTTTATAACGCAGACGGTTTGTACGGTGCTCTGCGGACCGACTTGTCCAATGTTTCCGGCGTAGTCTGGCTGGACGATGAGGTACGCACACAGCTTGGGGATAATGAGATCGTTATCAGCGCGGAGATGTACCGTAATGGCCAATGGAACAACTGGCTTAACGAACTGGATTTCGATAAACTCTATTATGAAGCATTGGAAAGCGGAACAAAACCGGACTACAGCGCCATCCTGGATATGGAGCTGACTGTATATGTGGATCCCATGCGCATGGGCTACGAGGGCGAAGCGAAAGCCCGCACAGTGAAGATCGTGGGCATTATCCCCGACGAAGCCGGTGCAGGCTGGAGTGTGTATGTGCCTCAAAGTGTTGTTTCCGGGATCACGATGGACGGTAAGATGGACATCGGCGGTGTGATGCAGGCGCTGGCACCGATGCCGGAAGATTCCGAGCAAGTTCGTAAACTGATAGAATTTTCTGCCATAGACTTTGACGAGGACGAGGAATACACCGAATACTACAATTTGATGAACCCCGTTACCTTTGAGCTGAAGAACCTGGATGAGGTGTTTGAAATTCTGGGTCAGGTGTTTTTCTATGTGGGTCTTGTCTTCGTGACATTTGCATCCCTGTTGTTCTCCAACTTCATTGCCATTAGTATTTCCTATAAGAAGCAGGAGATCGGTATTCTGCGGGCTATCGGTTCCCGCAGTAACGATGTGTTCCGGATCTTCTTTGCGGAAAGCTTCTGCATTGCGATGATAAACTTTACCTTGTCGCTGGCCGGTACTGTGGGCGTCTGTGCGGTGATCAATATGCTGGCAAAGGAAAGCATCGGTTTGCTGCTGACCATTCTGAATGTGGGTGTGCGTCAGGCAGGACTGCTGTTGGGCGTATGCCTGCTGTCTGCCTTTGTGGCATCCTATCTGCCGGTACGCAAGATCGCATCCAAACGACCGATCGATGCGATTCGGGATCGCTGATTTCTATAAACGGTCTCCGCCCTTTTTGACGGAGACCGTTTTTTATGAAAAACGCGCAGAATGCTTACAAAACCTTGACAAATCGGGAACGAGGCCTTAAAATCAATATGTTAAGAAACACAACTAAGAAAGGATGTTACATTATGGATTACGCAAAGGAATCTCTGAAGAAGCATGCCGAATGGGGCGGCAAGATCGAAGTGATCTGCACCGTACCCTGCAAGACCAAGGAGGACCTGTCTTTGGCCTATACACCCGGTGTTGCACAGCCCTGTCTGGAGATCCAAAAGGATGTCAATAAGTCTTACGAACTGACCCGCCGTCACAACCTGTGCGCCGTTATCACCGACGGTACCGCAGTTTTGGGTCTGGGCGACATCGGCCCTGAGGCTGGTATGCCTGTTATGGAGGGCAAGTGCGCTCTGTTTAAGTCCTTTGGCGATGTGGATGCCATTCCTCTGTGCGTTAAGAGCAAGGATGTTGACGAGTTCGTCAACGCTGTTTACCTGATGTCCGGCTCCTTCGGCGGCATCAATCTGGAGGACATCTCCGCTCCTCGCTGCTTTGAGATTGAGCGCAAGCTGAAGGAAAAGTGCGACATTCCCATCTTCCACGATGACCAGCACGGTACCGCTGTCATTACTTTGGCAGGTCTGGTCAATGCTCTGAAGGTCGTTGGCAAGAAGAAGGAAGAGGTCAAGATCGTCACCTCCGGCGCCGGCGCTGCTGCCATTGCAATCGTAAAGCTGCTGCTGTCCGCAGGCTTCAAGAATGTGGTCATGACTGACCGTACCGGCGCGATCTATGCCGGCCGTGATAACCTGAACTGGATCAAGGAAGAGATGGCTCAGGTCACCAACCTGCAGTGCGAGAAGGGCACTCTGGCGGATGTCATCAAGGGCGCAGATGTGTTCATCGGCGTTTCCGCACCCGGCACTCTGACCACCGAGATGGTCAAGACCATGGCAAAGGATTCCATTATCTTCGCCTGCGCTAACCCCACCCCCGAGATCTATCCCGACGATGCCAAGGCAGGCGGCGCAAGAGTGATCGCCACCGGCCGTTCCGACTTCCCCAACCAGATCAACAATGTTCTGGCATTCCCCGGTATCTTCCGCGGCACTTTCGATGTCCGCGCCAGCGATATCAACGAGGCTATGAAGGTTGCCGCTGCTGAGGCTCTGGCAAACCTGATCTCCGATGATGAGCTGAACGAGGAGTACATCATTCCTGCAGCATTTGATACCCGTGTAGGCCCTGCTGTGGCCGCTGCTGTTGCTGAGGCTGCCCGCAAAACCGGTGTGGCTCGCATCTAAGGAGGCATCATTATGGTTAAGGTCGGCTGTGTAACGCTGGATACCTCTCACCCTAAGTCCTTCGCTTTCCGGATGACCGATGAGGCAATGGCAATGGGTTATACCCATGTTTGGGACAAAAACTGGCGTAAGCCTGAAGAGGTACAGTGGTTTGCCAACAAGTACAATCTGGAGATCTGCGAGGATCTGGAGGATATGGCAAAGAAGGTGGACATCGCCTTCATTCAGACTACTAACTGGGAAAAGCGTATCGGTTATGCAGAACCTTTCATTGCAGCCGGTAAGCCTGTGTTCATGGATAAGCCGATGGTTGGTTCCGTCAAGGATGTGGCGAAGATCAGAGAATTGGTCGCCAATGGCGCGAAGATTCTGGGATCTTCCTCCATCCGTTACTGCGAGGAAGTTCAGAACTTCCTGAAGGAGCCGGTGGAAACCAGAGGTGAGATCTTGGCCATCTTCGGCACTGTCGGTAACAACGAGTTTGACTACTGTGTCCATATTGTGGAGGCATTCAGCGCTCTGGCCGGTGCTAAAGCAGTTTCCGGTAAGTTTGTTGGCGTCAGCGAGACCAAGGACGGCAAGTCCTGCCAGGTTAATTCTATCAAGTTTGAAAATGGTATCATTGCTACATATTACAGCGCCATCGGCCGCTGGAGTCCTTCTCACATTACGGTGATGACCACCAAGCAGACCCGCAGTTTTGCCATTGATACTCTGCGAGTTTACCAGCCCATGCTGCGAGAGATCTGCAAGGAGATGTCTGTCGGTGAAAGCAAACTGGCAGATGTAGAGCAGATCCTGAACTGCACAGAGGTAATGCTCTGCTGCAAGAAGTCCAGAGATGAGCTGAACGGCGCCGAAGTAACCATTGATATGTTAGGCGAGAATGACAAGTTTGACGGCTATGCCCATGAGGCAGAGTATGCTGCCGCGGCTGGTATTCTCTACAAGGACTAACGAATAAAGACCAGCCCGGATGCATCGCACCCGGTCTGTTTTTGATGGTTACCGTATTTGGTAAAGGCATTGCTGAATGTGGTACTGTGTTGTACCGTTAGGAACATCCATGAACAGCTGCACAGTCGCATACGCGTCCACAGTCATCACGATCGTTTCAGTACCGAGTGTGCCGTAACTGTTGGTATATTTGATCTCCAACTCCAGATCATAGGCGTAAGCGGTGCTGTTGGTCAGCAGCAGATAATACTGAGTACCGTTTCTGTAAGGAGTAAGTGCTTCTGCGACCAACCATGCATTCAAATGGTTTTCAACCTCGGTATCTGCAGACAGATAATCGGTAAAGGCCTGCAGATCATCTGCATTCATCTTTGCTTTATAATCGTCTACAGCGGTGGTGTTCTTGTCAATATATGCTTCCTTTGCAGCTTCAAAATAGCAAGCAGAGGCTTTGTTAGCCGCATCTTCGTAATCGCCCAAAGCGGCAAATGCTTCGGCGGCTTCAACCCACTGGGACTCTGTTTCCGCGCGGTCTTTCAATGCGGTAGCGTCGTTGTAAGCCTGTTCTTTTTGTGCATTCTCAATAGCGGTTACTTTGTCCTGCGCATCCGCGAACTCGCCCAATGTCTTGAAAGCTTCCAGAGCCTCGTCAAGTTTGCCCTCTTCCTGCAGCTTAGCGGCGGCAAGGTAGCTTTCCAGCTTGCCTGCCAGCTCCTTGGAATCGGCGTAATCATCCAGCTTCTTATAGGCAGCCAAAGCGTTCGAGAAGTCTCCGGCTTCCATTTGCTTTCCGGCAGCAGCGTATTCATCGGCCCACTGTGTCAGCTTCTCAACATATTCGTTGGAATCTTCATAGTCGCCCAGAGCAGTGAAGAGCTTCAGCGCTTTTTCGTATTCCTTCTTCTCCAGATGCTCCAGCGCTTTTTCATAATTTTCCTTGTTCTCAGCGTCATCCTCTTCCTCGTCATCATCATCCTTTTGTGCGGAGACGGAGCTTTCAAAGCTGAACAGATCGTCAAACAGACCATCGAAGGAGAAGTCATTCATCACAAACTTGTAACCGATGAAACCGGCAAACAGAAGAACGATTGCGGCGATAATGGCGATCACAATCACACCGGCTTTGCTGCCGGACTTTTCCTTCTTCGGCTTCGGTTCCTTAACCTTCTTTTCCTTAGGCGCCTTTTCTGCCGGCTGCTTCTTTTCTTTCTTGGGTGCAGCGGCTGCAACAGGAACAGGGACAACGGCGGCGACAGCTGTGCCGCAGCCGGTGCAGAATTTTACGCCGGGCTTCAGTTCTGCGCCGCAGTTAGCACATTTGGGAGTAGCAGGCTCAACTACAGGTGCAGCAACAGGCGCGGCAGCGACAGCAGTACCGCAGTTGGTGCAGAATTTGATGCCGGATGCTAACTCTGCGCCGCAGTTGGTGCATTTGGGTGCAGCTTCCACAACAGGCGCGGCTTCCACAACAGGTGCAGCCTCCACAACGGGCGCGGCTTCCACAACGGGTGCAGCTTCCACAACAGGTGTAGCCTCCACAACGGGCGCGGCTTCTACAACGGGCGCAGGCTCTGCAACCGGTGGAACAACGGCAACAGGGCTGCCGCAGTTGATACAGAATTTTGCTTCATCCGGAAGCTGATTTCCGCATTTCATACAAAACATAAGCGTATTCCTTCTTTCACATACGGATCGTAAGATCCTTTCTATAAATATAGCACTTTGCCAATAGAAATACAATTCTTTTTTTGACAAAAACCCCGTTTTTTTGCAAGATTATCCTAAAAACCCGACGCAGCAGAAAACTGCGTCGGGGGAGAGGGATCAATCCTGCAAAAGCTGATCAATGAGCGTGTAGCCGGCGGCGATGTAATTTCCGGTGGCAGCTGCCTCTTTCTCGTTGTAACGGGTAATCTTTTTCGCGTCAAACCGGCTGTCATACAGGATGTAAGGCACAGCATCGGCGGTATGGGTACGGATGCGGATGGGGGTGGGATGGTCCGGCAGGATCAGCATCCGATAATCTTCACCGGATTTGTCCATAGCAGCCTTGATGGGGGCAATGACCCGGCTGTCCAGATTCTCGATGGCCTTGATCTTGTTCTCAATGCTGCCTTGATGGCCCATTTCATCGGGGGCTTCCACATGAACATATACAAAGTCATTACGAGTCAAAGCCTCCACAGCTGCGGCAGCCTTGCCCTCATAGTTGGTGTGCAGTCCACCATTTGCACCTTCCACTTCAATGACCTCCATGCCTGCACCTACGGCAATGCCCTTTAACAGGTCAACGGCAGAAATCATAGCGCCGGATCTTCCGGTCTTTTCCTTGAAATTGCTGATGCTGGGCTTGGTGCCTGCACCCCAAAACCAAAGAGAGTTGGCTTTGTTTTTGCCCTCAGCGGCTCGTTGTACATTCAAAGGATGATTGTTGAGAATGTCGAAGCTCCGCTCCATCATCGCCCGGAAGGCAGGCGCAGCAGGAAGGAACGGCCCAATGACCTGACCCAAATGGTCGTGGGGTTGTGCAAAATCCAGCACATTACCGTTTTTCCACACAGTAATATGGCGGTAGCTGGTGCCGGTGTAGAACTGAAATTCCTCGTTGTTAAAGGCTTCCCGTACCGCATCCATCAGAATGTCGGCGTCCTGCGTGGAAATCTCGCCGGAGCTGTGATCGAGGATGGTCTTTTCTTCGTAAGGCTCGTTTTCGGACAGGGTGACAATGTTGCACCGGTGGATCACGTCGGTATCCTGCATGGCCACACCTACGCTGAGCGCCTCTAAAGGTGAACGGCCGGAATAGTTTTCTTTGGGGTTGTAGCCCAAAACAGCCAGATTGGCAACATCGGAACCGGGCTTCATGCCATCGGGTACAGTTTTAGCAAGTCCAATTTGGCCCATGGATGCCAAACGGTCCATGTTGGGGGTGTTGGCGGTTTCCAGAGTGGTTTTACCACCCAATGCTTCCAGCGGCTCACCGGCCATGCCGTCGCCTAAAATGACAATGTATTTCATGCAGATCTCTCCTTGGGGCTTTTTGAATATACTATCACTTTTTACTCCCAAATGCAAGATACTGATGGATATCAAACAGAATTTCGATTGCCTGATTGATTGTATGGGCAACACAGAGGTCACAGTCAACAAAAAACTCCCTTGTGTTTTCACACAAGGGAGTTTTCTTATTAAGCTTAGTCCAGATAAGCAGGCAGCAGGTCGGCTGCGCCGGTGTACTCACCGATCATCTGCATCTCTGCATAGGTCTTGTCGTTCAGGTAAACGCCCTCGGACAGGACTCTTGCCTTTGCCTCAGCTTCCTTCTCACCGTGGATGAAGATCCGATCCTGACCCTCAGCCTTAGCAGAGTCGCGGATCTCCTGTAGGTACTTGGAGAAGGCTGCCTCGATCTCCTTCTTGTCGCCGAACATGCCGTGATCCAGAGCGATGAAGCAGTGGGCAATGTTTGCGCGGCCGGGAGTCTTGTAGATGTAGTTGGAGGTGGTGCCGCCGGAGAGGATAGCGGTTGCGATCTCGCAGAGCATTGCAAAACCGTAGCCCTTGTAGCCGGAGGTCATCTCGCCGGAGCCGCCCAGAGGCAGAATGCCGCCGCCGGTCTTGGCAATGATGTTCTTCAGCACGCGGTCAGCATCGTCGCTGTCGTGACCGTTCTCGTCCAGAGCCCAGCCAACGGGCAGACCGTTGCCGCGCTTGACATATACTTCCAGCTTGCCGCGAGGAACAACGGTGGTAGCAGCGTCGAAGGAGTAGATGGTGGGCTCAGCAGGCATTGCAAAAGCAATGGGGTTGGTGCCCAGCATAGCCTGACGGCCGAAGGTGGGAACCATGATTGCCTCGGTATTGGTCATACACATACCGATCAGACCCTGCTCAGCAGCCAGCTTGGTGTAGTAGCCGGCAATACCGTAGTGGTTGGAGTTGCGGACGGTAACCATACCGAAACCGCTCTTCTTAGCTTTCTCGATGGCCAGATTCATGGCGTCCACAGACAGAACCTGACCCATTGCGTCGTTACCCTCGATGACAGCGGACAGGGGAGTCTCGAAAACGACCTCAGGCTTGGCATCGATCTTGACCAGACCACTGGTGATCTCCTTGTGGTAACGGATCAGGCGCTGTACGCCGTGGGATTCAATACCGGACAGGTCGGCAGCCAGCAGGACATCGGTGATCTGCTGGGCTTCCTTTTCGGTGAACTTGTAGCCCTGAAAGACCTTGATACAGAACTTCCGCAGAGCTTCATAAGAAACGTGATGGTACTGCATAGTGTTTACTCTCCTTTATTATACGGTATAGCCAAGATTGACCATTTCAATGTTGCCGTTGGGGCAGCGGTTGAAGCACATGCCGCAGGCAACGCATTCTTCTTTCTTGATGTGCATAGTATCCACACCGGCTACCTCGGGGGCAAAGTCTGTGCAGATGGTCTTGCACAGCTGGCAGCCTTCGCCGCAGCCGCAGTTCAGGCAGCGGGCAGCCTCTGCCAAGGCTTCCGCTTCGGTCATGATCCGCTTGTAAGCGTCGAAGTTTGTGATACGCTCGGCAGGTGCCGCATCCAGCTTCACCTTATGGGGATCCTTCTTCAGATAGCCGTTACGCTCACGAACCTTTTCAGCGCTGACGGTCTTCAATGTGCCGATAGCCTCCAAGGTTGCAGCTTCGCCGAGGATCATCTTGTCGATGGCAACAGCGGCTTCCTTACCGGCGGTGATGGCAGTGATGACATTGCCGATCTTGGCGCTGGTAGTCACCAGCAGACCGGTGTCGTCAGCAGGCAGCACGGCGGTGTAGTTGTTGGCAAGGATCACATGGTCGCAGGAAACAGCCATATCCACGCCATCCCGGTTCAGGATCACCATGTCAGAACGGATCTCTTCGCAGGCGCAGTTTTCCAGAATGGAAACGCCCTCTTCCTTGGCAGCAGCCAGATTCTCGGCAATGCCGCTCATCTTGCTTGCTGCGCCGGGCAACAGCAGCGTGACCTTCTTAACACCCAGACGGACAGCGCTCCGGGCAGCGTTGATAGCGGCATAGCCGTCACCGATAACAGCCACAGTGCCTTCCAAGGATGCTTCGCCGCAGTTGACCTGCCGCAGGAAGCTGATGGCGTCCAGCGCCAGCGCGTAGCCGGGGATGCTGCTCTCTTCAATCAGCTGCTTGCCCACAGCGGCAAACACCTTTTCAAAGCCGTCAGCCTTCAGCTCAGCCAATGTTACATCGGTGCCGATATCCGTACCGAAGACAAACCGTACGCCATGATCGCGGAGCATTTCCACTTCCTTGGCGATGGCATCAGCCTGACCGCCGTAGGTGGGCATACCGTAGGTCAGATTGCCGCCGGCAGCTCTGTTCCGGTCAAATACGGTAACCTCATAGCCGCCTTTGCGCAGTTCCGCAGCGCAAGCCAGACCACAGGGACCGGCGCCGATAACAGCCACCTTATGACCGTTGGGTTCGGCGGCGCACCATGCAGGTGTCCAGCCATGAGTGGCGCCGTATTCCAGAACAAACCGCTTCAGTTCCCGGATCTTAACAGGGGCGTCAATGGTGCCGCGGACACAGGCATCCTCACAGGGATGGGCGCAGACAGCACCGCAGATGCCCTGCAGGGCATTCTTGCCGGTGATCAGGTCATAAGCGGCCTTGTAATCACCCAGCAGAATCTTCTGCACATAAGCCTGAATGGGAACATGGTGGGGACAAGCACTCTTACAGGGTGCGGACAGATTAGGCTCCTTGATCCGGGCGTAGCCGGCGTACAGAGTGACATCGTTGGCAGTCTTGACCTCGTCTACCAAACAGCTGCGGAAATCATCCAGTGTCTTGTAGTTGTGCTTTACCATAAAGTCGTGCATGCCCTGAATCATAGGACGGACGATGTCGTAGCCGGAGATCAGGGTCTCTGCGCAGATACCCACCAGGTTGCCGCCGCACATCACCATTTCTACAGCGTCGCGCCAGTTGGTGATGCCGCCGCAGGCCATAATGGGAGGCTCCTTACCGCAGACCTTACGGATTTCGTATGTATCACGCTGTGCCAAAGGCTTCAGCCAAGTGCTGCAGTAGCAGCTCATGCTGACCTCATCCTGCAGGTGATAGAAAGCTTTTTCGGGGTTGTCCAAATCAATGGGAGGAATGCCCATACGGTTGCCGGTACCACCGACAGCGTCTGCGCCGGCCTCATACAGAGACTTTGCAACCTGCGCGATCTTGCCGCCCTCAGGGGTCAGCTTAACAAACAGGGGAATGCTGATGGCTTCCTTGACCGCCTTGACGATCTCAGCTGCCACATTGGCATTCTGACCCATACTTGCGCCGGTCTGCTTTTTACCGGTCTGCGTACCGCCGGAGGTCAGCTCCAAGTTGTAGGACATGTTGGGGCAGCACATGTTCAGCTCAATGACATCTGCACCCACTTCTTCAAACTTCTTTGCCATGTTGACCCAGCCGGCAACGCCGTCATCGCCTGCATAGGTGATGTTGGCAAAGAGCTTCAGGTCGGTCAGAACTTTCTTGGCATCCTCCACCAGCTTCAAACCTTCTGCAAAGGTCAAACGCTTTTCGGTGGTGAAAGCCAGCGCTTTCCGATCCTTGAAAATGCCGTAACGTGGCTTGCGGTTGATATAAGGAGCGGGGTCAATGCTCAGCTTGATACTGGCAGCTGCCCAACCGGTCTCCTCAATGCGCTTTAACTGCTTGACAGACTTGGTGGTAGGACCGGAAGCCACAAAGAAGGGATTCTTAAAGGTCACACCGCCAATGGTAACGGGGATCTGAATATCCTTCGGAATCTGGTTCATAACATTAAGCCTCCAGATGATCGTTCTTTACATGAATGCCTTCCTTAGCGGACTTGTAGATCAGGTTGATGACCTTCAGGGTCTCCAGACCGTCAATGCCACGCAGACCGACCTGTGCATCTACACCGGCCTTGGCGCATTCCACAAAGTGGTTGATTTCGCCGCAGTAGCCCAGATTGTATTTCTCGTCAACAGCGGGGGTAGACCAGCCGGTGGTGATTTCGGCCTTTTCTACGGTGTAGTCCAGACCGGGGATGGAGAAGACCTTCACAGGACCGGAGAAACTGAGGTCCACATGGATGCAGCCCTGCTCACAGTAGATGTCCAAAACATCCTCCATGCCGCCTACGGTGACATAGTTGGCTTCCAAAGTGGCGTAAGTGCCGTCCTGGAAACGCAGGAATGCGCCTGCCCAGTCTTCACCCTCCATCTGCTGGTGGACCATGTTGTTCTCACCGCCGCCGGAGGTCATAGCGGTCAGCTCGGACCACTTGTTGTTCTTCAGAGCCAGCATAAAGCTGACGGGGTGAACGCCCAGGTGCACCATGCAGCCGCCGCCGCAGTACTTGATGAGCTGTGCAAAGGGGCTGTGAGAGCCGCAGTGGGACTCACGGGCGCGGATATACAGGGGCTTGCCGACCTTGCCGCTTTCCAGGATCTCCAGAGCCTTGCGGAATGCGGGAGCAAACAGCCAGTCCTCAGCGTAGTAGATGTGCTTGCCCAAACGGGCTGCGGTATCAACCATATCCTGTGCATCTTCCACAGTGGTAGCCAGGGGCTTCTCGCAGATAATGTCGTGACCGGCGTTCATAGCCTTGATGGCAACATCGTGGTGCAGGAAGTTGGGCATGCAAATGTCCACCAGATCGCACTCACACTGTTCAATAGCGGTGTTGTAATCGTCGTAAGCGGTGTAGCCGGTGAAACCGTAGCGATTTGCCAGTGCTTCGATGCGGTCCAGAGCCTTGTCGCAGATGCCGACGATCTGAACCTTGTCTAGCATACGGCTGTAGCCGTCGGAGTGCAGGTCAGCGGAGAACGCTGCGCCGATGATCAGAACTCTTAACTTTTCCATGGGGGATTCCTCCTTAAAAATAGCTGTAATTAAATTTTTCTTTTTTCTCCATGTAGGCGAAGATCTCGTTGGCGGTCTTGACAGACAACTCTGCCATGCGGTTTTGGATCTTTTCGCCTTTTTCCTTGCTGGCGGCAGAGGGAATGCCCCATACGCCGGAAGGAGAAGCCCGGAAGATGCTGCCGTAGTTTAAGTAGGGACGGGGGACATCGGGGATGAAATCCACAGCCTTATCCATATCTACAGTCTCCGGGGCAATGGCCATCATCTGAGAAGTCTCACACTCACCGGCGTGAAGCTCTTCCGTGGTGAGAATACCCTCAGAATGCAGGGGACCGAAGAGGGCGGTGGCATCTACCAGCGCCACCATCAGGTCGGGGTTGTATTTGGCGTTCAAATCCCGTACCAGAGGCGGCATGATGAAGATACCGCCGTGGCACTGAAGAATTACGATCTTTTTGAAGCCTTGGGTCTTCAAACTCAGAATGATGTCGTTCATCATCTGATAGAAGGTGGTGGGCTCCATCCATACCGCACCTTTTTTGCCCATGTGCTCACGGCAGGTGGAAATGGGCAGGGCAGGCAGTAGAAATGCGCCCATCATGTCTGCTACACGCTGTCCTAAATCGGTGGCGATGGCCCAGTCGGTCATCACCGGCAGGTGAGGACCGTGCTGTTCGATAGAACCTACGGGGATCACGGCGATCTCAGGATCGAGGGCCATGATCTCGTCAGCGGTTTTGGTGTACATAGGGAATCCCCCTTAGATGTTTTCGGGCAGCTTGGAAGCGGCAGGCTCGTCAACGTACAGAGCTGCGTTGGGGTGCTGACGCAGGATACTTGCAGGGCAGGCAGTGGTCACAGGGCCGCACAGTGCGCCGTAGACAGCGTCTGCCTTGCGGACGGTGGGAACGGTGCAGATAGCATGGGGAATGCTCATGATCAGGGACAGGGTCAGAGTCATAGCCTGCTTGGGCACTTCGTTGATGTGACCGAAGCAGCCGTCGTTGACCTGCTGCTGACGGCAAATGTCGTCCAGGTCCACGATCTTAACCATCTTGGGGTCGTTGAAATCGGCAACAGCGGGATCGTTAAATGCCATGTGGCCGTTCTCGCCGAAGCCCAGGAAGATCAGGTCTGCGGGGTACTTCTTCAGCAACTCGGAGTAGGACTCGCACTTTGCCTCAGCCTCCTCGGGCTTGCACAGCAGGTAGTGCAGCTCCTTGAAGGGAACCAAATCGAAGATGGTACGGCGCATAAAGTTGCCAAAGCCGGCGCTGTGGTTGGGGTCCAGACCGATGTACTCATCCTGATGGAAACCGCGAACCTTAGTCCAGTCCACATTTTCCTTCAGCAGATACTCCAGAGTTTCGTTCTGAGAGGGAGCGGCAGCAAAGACCACGTTTGCCTCGCCCTTCTCGGCGATGACGGCGTTGATCCGCTGAGCGGCGTCCTTAGCGGCGGCAGCGCCCATAGAGGGACGGTCGCTGTGGACAGATACGAGCAGGTTTTCGACTTTGAAATTCTTGGTTTCCATTGGTAAAATCCTCCTTAGGTTTTGGGGTTTTGTATTTTTTTAAGAAAAGAAAACGATTTCTATAAAATTCAGGTGCAGAAAATTCAGAGAAGCACGGTTTTTATTGTTCGGAATCACAGAAACTGCCTGAAAATTACAGAATCCTTTAGGATAATTATACAATAAAGACGGAAAAAAGCAACCGGTTTACCGCACATTTAGAAAGGATTTCAAAGAAAACGATTTCTAAGTGACGGAAAACCGGTGTTTTTTGTGCAATTTATATGTGTTTAGGCGGACAGGCGCTGTTTCTTAGGGTCAGCTTGGGGCTTAGACGCATGCTGACGGAGATGGCAGCGTCTTCACTGCGCAGGGCATCCAGCAGCATAATGGAGGCCAGCCGTCCCATTTCCTGAGCAGGATAGTGGACAGTGGTAAGGGCAGGCACATAGGCACCGGCAAGGGGAATATCGTCAAAACCGATGACGGAAACATCCTCCGGGACGCGGATACCGTTTTGGGTCAGGGTTTGGATAAAACCAATGGCGATCATATCATTGATGCAGACAACTGCGGTGGCAGGACATCCGTTGGCGATAAATTCCCCGGCGATCTGCCGTCCTAAATTCAGTTCGTAGTCACCGCTGCGTCCGGCCTTGTCAATGGCGCGCTCATACAAAAGCGTATCGTCAGGCGTGATCCCGGCGGCGTTCAGGGCTTTGCAGTAGCCTGCGTAGATCTCCTTCCGGGTGAACCGGACCAAAGGTGTTGTGGCAAAGGCGATCCTTTGATGACCCAGCTCCAGCAGATGCTCCACAGCCAGACGGGCGCCAGCCCGGGAGTCGTAGTCAATAGATGGCGCATCCACGCCGGGCAGCTGCTGATCCAGCAGCACAAACTTCATGCCTTTTTGGATGTATTTGTTCACAAATTCCGCATTGTCCTGAGCTACAGAGGAGAGGATCACGCCCCGTACCTGCCGGTCATACAGCTGCCGGATGAAATCCCGCTCCCGCTCCGGATCATGCATGGTATTGCACAGACGGATGGAGTAGGAATCCTGATCCAGCGCTTCACCTGCGCCCAGTACTGCCTGCAGATAAAAGGGGTTGGACAGGTTGGGGATAATGAGGGCGATATCCTTGCACACATCGCCTCGCAGAGCTTGGGCGAAGGCGTTGGGAGAGTATTCCAGCTCTTCCGCCGCTTCCCGGACTTTTTGCTGCAGCGCAGGACGCACCGGATAGGAAGAATCGCTCAAGACCCGGGAAGCGGTAGCCACGCTGACCCCGGCCTTTTTGGCAACATCCTTAATGGTGATCTGCTTTGCCATATATACACCCTCTTTCAAACTTTTCTCCATTGTACCACGAACCCCAATCAAAATGCAACCGTCCAAACGCAAATCTCCCACCGCACCAAAGCCTTCCCTGTAGGGGAGGCAACGGGGTGCCATGGCGCAGGCGGCGCTCCCATCGCTCCCCCCTACATTCCTACCGCACCATGTAAAAACCATTTCGTAGGGGCGATCAATGATCGCCCGCGGGCGTGCAATGCACGCCCCTACATCCCTATCGCACCATGTAAAGACCATTTCGTAGGGGCGATCATTGATCGCCCGAAACACCCCAACGGGGTGTCATCCTGAGCAAGCGGAGCGCGTTGAAGGATCTTCTGGCCTTTCCCTTGCCGTAACAGAAAAGATTCTTCCACTCCGCAACCAAAGGTTGCTCCGCTCAGAATGACACGATATTTATTCTTAGCGGTATCCCCAAAAGAGAGAATAAAAAGGAAGCAGTATGACAAACATCTGCTTCCATTGCTATTTATAAGAGGTGACTTTGTTTTTTAATCCGATAATGTAATCTGCGGAGAGATCATAAAACTGGCAAAGCTTTACAAGATCGTCGATTTTCAATTCTGCTCGGCCGGCTTCGATATGATTATATCCTTGCTGGGACTTGTTCAAAACCTTGCCGACCTGCGTCTGTGTGAGATCCCGATCCTCCCGGATCGCCCGTAATCTAGCTCTGTAATCCACGTCGATCCCCTCCCATTTTAAATCTGATTTTAACCAAAACCATCATAACATACTCAGCTCCTGAGTATTGACAAATACTCAAACATTGAGTATAGTTACCATGGCAAATCAGTAGTTTTATAAAATTGCGGTTTTCGCCATAAGCAAAAGAAAGGAAGAGATTAAGAATGAAACGATTTAAGCGGCTTACAGCAGTTTTACTGTTATTGATGGTGATAATACTTGCAATTCCCAGCTTCTCTCTTGAGGTTGAAGCGAAAACATGTACACTTGCGGAATTACAAGCAAAGTACCCAGATGGGAAATACTGGAATCATTATGTTAACAAAGTATCTGAAGCAGGTGACTTATTGGGCAAGTATGGAGATGAATCTTTTGGTGGTTCTGTAAGTTCAACACCTTGCGCTCTTCATGGAGTAGCTTCTGCAGAATATTTTGTCGGAAAATTTGATTGCAATTATTTTGATGGGGCTTGGCAGTGTCGCGGTTTTGCGCGCAGAATGGGTTATGAAGCGTTTGGAACAAAACCTACTACTTGGAGTACCCATTCTTCTATTGCTAAGATTAAACCGGGCGATGTTGTAGAATTTAAGAGTCCGGTTACCGATCAGGCAGAAGGACACGGTGTGTTTGTTATAGCAATTTCCGGCTCTGTTATAACGGTAGGAGAAGCAAATTTATATGGTGCTCCGTGTAAAATTAAATGGGGGGGCACCTATGATTTAAGCACGGCTTATGCTGGAACCCTTTGTGTTCGTTCTGCTCCACGGGCATTGGATACAGGCACAACACAACCCTCTGTTCAGTACACTGCCATTACAGCCGGTGATTATTGGCTGAAGAACAATGCAACCGGCAAATTCCTGGCTGTTGACGGCGGTATCGATGCAGATCAGCAGAATATTTCTGTAATAGATTTTAGCGGCAGCAATGCAATGAGAATTGCCATCAGCAACATGCAGAGCGGCTATGCCTTGCGTCCTATTTTTACCCATCGGATTGTGAATCCGTACGGCTTTTCGGTTACCAGCGGCCTGAATGTCAGCCTGTGGCCGAATGTGTCGGATATTACTCAGTGGTGGGGATTTCAAAAGGTAGACGGCGGCTATGTGATCCGCAATATGCAGAATCAGAACTGCGTGCTGGATGTGCAGGGAACGAATGTGATCGTTTCCAACTACACAGGCGCAGCAAGTCAAATTTGGTCCGTGATTCCGGTGGTCAATTATACGTTGACCTTTGATGCCAATGGCGGTACAGGCGTGCCGTTACCGCATCCCAAATGGCACGGTTTCGGCGCGATTATTCCAAAAACTGTACCCACACGAACAGGCTACAATTTCCTGGGATGGGCCACCAACAAAAACGCCACATCTGCGCAATATCTGCCCGGCAGCATCTATACCGAAGAAGGTAATCGGACCTTGTATGCGGTGTGGTCTGCAAATGCGTACACAGTGGTGTTTAAGAATTGGGACGGAACGGTCCTGTCCAGCAAGACCTACCACTACGGCGACAAGGTGACAGCACCTGCCAACCCCACCAAGGCGGCGGATAACACCTATACCTATACCTTTAATGGCTGGGATAAGACAGTAGGCAACTGTACTGGCGATGCAACCTACACCGCTACCTATTCGTCTGCATACAAGAATTATACGGTGGTGTTTAAGGACTGGAACGGAACGGTCCTGTCCAGCAAGACCTACCACTACGGCGACAAGGTGGCAGCACCTGCAAATCCCACCAAGGCGGCGGATAACACCTATACCTATACCTTTAATGGCTGGGATAAGACAGTAGGCAACTGTACTGGCGATGCAACCTACACCGCTACCTATTCGTCTGCATACA
>JAZKXW010000067.1:0-6511 GCA_045611825.1 Faecousia sp. | reverse complement strand
CGATATGTCCTTTGTGAGACTGACCGTTACATTCATGGGCCTATGGACGATTGGGATGCTTTTGTTCAATGCCAAAGTTCTTCATGGCGTACTTTCCGCCTTGGCTTATTGTGCGATTGTTGCGGTTAACGATGTCATATCTATCGTGAGTTTTCAGCTTTGCGGCGTTAGTTCCGATGCGTTAATGGCAAGTAATCCAGCCAGAGCGATGCTTTTGATCGTGGCTCATGTTTTCCTGTTTGGTATTATTGTTATCCTTGGAATCATTAACCGCAAATCCAACACCAAAATGTCAATCCGGACTTTACTCCCGGTTCTTCCTTGTTGGGCAATCAGCATATTGCTCGGTTTGGTGTTTACTTGGCAATGCATTGTAATGGGATACGAATGGCACCCACTGTTCCTTGCAGTTTTGCTCGGTCTGCTGTATACCAACATCATCATGATCTACTTCGCAAACAAAACCGGTGAACAAGCGCAACTGAAGAAAGACCTGGAAATTGCAGAGCATCACTATGCTATGCAGCAGGCATACTACGACCAGCTCCGTGTGCAGCAAGAGGAAACGAGGGCGCTTTGGCACGATATCGGAAAGTACCTGCGGGCATCGCAGGTCGAAACACCGGATTCCACGCTACCGGAAATGCAGCAAATGCTGAATGCTGTCTCACAGGTGGTAGATGTTAATAATCGTGTTGTTAGTGTGATTCTCAATGAATACTTGCAAATCGCTAAGGATGCTAAGATTTCCATAGGGTTGGATGTTTTGATCCCTGCCGAGCTGTTTGTAACCGCCGCAGATCTGTATATTCTTTTAGGCAACACTTTAGATAACGCAATAGAAGCATGTGAAGAGCTCCCCGAGGAACAGCGGCGCATAGACATAAAGCTCAAAAAGCACAACGGCATGCTCTACTATGAAATTACCAACCCGTACAAAGAAGCGCATCTGCACCGGGCAAGAGGCATCTATCATGGATATGGCTTGAAAAATGCGGAAAAATGCGTGCAAAAATACCGTGGAAGGCTGGATCTAAGCCAATCCGACGGTGTGTTTCGTGTTGTTGCCTATATGAATAATATAAGCGAATAAAAAAGGACGAGCCGTACTTGGGCAACACTCCATCAAGGAGGAATGCCTTTTGTGCGGCTCGTTTTGTTTTAACGGATGTCCCGGGAGGTCAGATACTTACGGACCATCAACGCCACCTTAAACACAATGGCGTGGTCAAACTGACGCAGATCCAATCCGGTGAGCTTTTTGATCTTCTCCAAACGGTAGACCAAAGTATTTCTATGGACAAACAGCTTCCGGGAGGTCTCGGACACATTCAGGTTGTTCTCAAAGAACTTATTGATGGTAAACAGCGTCTCCTGATCCAGCGAATCAATGGAGTTTTTCTTGAATACCTCTGTCAGGAAAATATCGCACAGGGTGGTAGGCAGCTGGTAGATCAGGCGGCCGATGCCCAAATTCTCGTAGTTGCTGACGGTCTTCTCAGTGTCGAACACCTTGCCCACCTCGATAGCCGTCTGGGCTTCTTTGTAAACATCCGCCAATTCACGCAGATGGTTCGCCACAGTGCCGATACCGATGACGGTCTTAATGTACAGCTCACTCTTGAGCTTATCCTCCATGGCATGGGCAAGCTTTTCCAGTTCCTCGGCAGAAACCTCCGGCTTGACCTGCTTGACTACCGCCACATCGGTCTCATTGATGCTCAGGACAAAATCCTGCAGCTTATCTGTGAACATGGTGCTGAGCACATCCACTGCCGCCACATCGTTATGCCCCACCTGACGAATCAGGAAAACCGCTCTAGGAGCATCGGTGGCAAAATGCAGTTCCTTTGCGCGCATATAAATATCACTGGGCAGAATATTGTCCATGATGATATTCTTTACAAATGTTCCCCGGTCATGCTTCTCCTCATAAAACTTCTTTGCATCGTTCAGGGAGATATAAGCCAGATTGCAGCACATCTTTGCCAGCTCATCATCGCCGGTACAGAATGCGGCATACTCCATAGCGCCATTGGCGTTAATGATGGCGCGGAAGCTTTTCTGGTTGCAGGTCACCACGGACTCAATGGCAGAGGCTGCACGGGCAGCCGCCTCGGACCACTGCTCTCCCAGCAGATTTGTATCGGTACAAGAGATCACGCTGCCGTCGCTGTCAATGACGCCGAAGGTCCGGTCTGCGGACTCTTTTAGCTGCAAAATTACGCTCTGAAAAACACTGTTAGACATTTTTCGGGCCTCCTTAGTAATATGCACAAAAACGCTTTTCACAAAATTGCACAGTCATTATACATGCTTTTTGCACATTTTGCAAGAGGGTTTTGACATTTTATTACAAAACAGGCCTTCATTTTTGGATATTTTCACAAAAGATGTCGCGTTTTCTCTTAGAAACGCAGCTTCTCCCTTTGTTTATTTTTCCAAAAGAAAAATTTCTTCTTTAGTTAGGATCTTCGTCTTTCCTAAGGGTAAGTCCCCCAACACAAGGCCGCCCTCGGCCTGCCGCTGCAGATATAAAACCGGCATCTGCCGGGATGCCATCATCCGGCGTACCTGATGGTACTTACCCTCGCAGACGGTGATCCGGCTCTCCCCTGTGCCTATAGGTTCTAACTTTGCACTCAGGCATTTTGTACCGTCCTTCAGGGTAAGTCCCTCCTGAAAGGCCTGTACATCCGCTTCCTCCGCGGTTCCTTCGTGGCGAGCATAATACACCTTTTTCACTTCTTTTTTGGGACTGATGAGACGATGGAGCAGGTCGCCGTCATTGGTAAACAACAGCAGACCCTCCGTGGCCTTATCCAGCCGGCCTATCGGCTTTAAGTCTAAATTCCGCAGCTCCGGAGGCAGCAGCTCCATAACCGTGGCATCCCGAGGATCTTCCGTGGCGGTGACATAGCCTGCCGGCTTGTTCAGCATCACCACCATGCGTCCCACCTGCCGCAGCGGCTGACCGTTCAGGCAGATCTGCTGCTTATCCGGGTCAATCTTCCGGCTGCCATCCCGTTCCGGCACACCGTCCACCGTTACCGCGCCCCCCTTCAGCAGGCTCTTCACCTGAGAGCGAGTACCCATGCCGCAGTCGCATATATATTTATCCAATCGTTCCATATTTGCTCCGTTCTATCCCCCGGACAAGGTGCATAGTCTGTAATGTCAAAACTATGTAGGAGGGATTTTTATGATGGTTATGACCGCTAAGGTCGATATGAAAAGAATCGCTATCATTCTGGCGGCAATCGTCGGTGTGATCCTTGCGATCATCCTGCTGTTCGGCGGTTCCGGCGACAGTGCCACCACTTCGGCAAATGCCGTTTCCGGCAACGATGGCCGGGTAAAATATTTGGAGAAGTACGGCTGGCAGGTCAGCGCGTCCCCTGTGGAATCCGGGCAGGTCAAAATTCCCGAGACATCCACCGAAGTCTATACCCGTTATAACGCGCTGCAGAAAAGTCAGGGATTTGACCTGAATCAGTATGCCGGCAAGACGGTCATGCGGTATGTCTACAAAATCAACAATTTCCCCGAAGCAACCGAACCGGTTTACGCCACGCTCCTTGTGTACAAGGATGAGGTCATCGGCGGTGATATCACCGACACCGCGCCCATGGGCGTTATGCAGGGCTTCCAAAAGCAAGCCTCTTAAATTATACCACACCGTCCCGGTCTTGACAAGTTTCCGCAGCCGTGGTATGCTGATAAAAACTTCATAATCTTCAGGGCAGGGTGAAGCACGAATATTCGTGCCAGTCCCGACCGGCGGTAATAGCCAAGAGGTTTAGTCCGCGAGCGCTTTGCGCAGAATCGGTGAGATTCCGATACCGACAGTACAGTCTGGATGAAAGAAGAAACACGCAAGTATTTTATGCCCTGAGTGTATACTCAGGGCTTTTTTATTGAGGTGGCGTATATGAAAAAGACAAATGTAAAAAAGATGGTGCTTATCGCCATGCTGGCAGCTGTGGCCTATATGATCGTTTTTCTAGTTCGGATCCCCGTAGTGCTGTTTTTGAAATATGAGCCGAAGGATGTGATCATCACCATCGGCGGTTTCCTTATAGGACCTGTGGCAGCCTTTGTCTGCTCTGCAGTGGTCTCCCTTTTGGAAATGCTGACTATCAGCGAAACCGGCCCTATCGGCTGCCTGATGAATCTGATCTCTACCTGCAGCTTTGCCTGTACCGCCGCCCTGATCTACAAGAAAAAGCGAAGCCTTTCCGGCGCGGTAACCGGTCTTTTGGTTGGCTCTGTCACCATGGTCGGTGTTATGCTTCTGTGGAACTATTTGATCACACCGCTTTATATGACCGGCACTTCCCGATCTGATATTGCCGCCATGCTGATTCCCGTATTTTTACCCTTTAACGCCTTGAAAGCAGGCTTTAACACCGCCTTGACGCTGGCTTTTTACAAGCCTATCGTCAACGGTCTGCGCCGGGCCGGACTGGTGGAGAAATCCTCCGGTCAAGCCCACAGCTCAAGGCTCGGTCTTTACATATTCGCCGCCGCGCTGCTTGTCACCTGCGTTGTGGCACTCTTAGTCCTGCGAGGTATCCTGTAAAATAACACAGCCGTTGCGGTTTCCTTTCCGCAACGGCTGTTTGCTTTATCCGATCAGTCTGCACACAAGCTCGGTATAAGCCACCGGGTCTTCCAAGGGCAGTTCTGCCATAAGCTGGGCCTGACAGCACAGCAAATTGGCAATATCCTTGGCTCTGACGGGGTCTTTTGTCATAGTGTCCAACAGAGATTTTACAGTTACATGCTCCGGATTCAGTTCCAGAATCCGTTCTGCAGGGAACGGAATATCCGGATTCATTCTGCGCATGTATTTTTCCATTTCAAAGCTCATGCCGGAGCCGGGGACCATTGCCACAGGATGGGCGCCCAGATTACCGGACAGCCGCACTTCCTTGACCTGCTCTCCCAGAGATTCTTTCACGAAGGTCAGGAAGCCCTTCATCTCCTCAGCCTTTTCTTCGATGGCTTTCTTTTCCTCTTCAGTCTGCAGACCCAGATCGTCGGTCAGAGCGTTGCAGAAAGACTTTTCCTTGTAGGTCATCAGGCTCTGGGCAACAAACTCGTCCACCTCATCGGTAAACAGCAGCACATCGTAACCCTTGTCCGCCAAGGTTTTGACCTGCGGCAGCTTGGCAAGACGGTCCTTGCTCTCGCCGGGGACATAGTAGAGCTTCTCCTGACCCTCTGCCATGGCAGATACATATTCTTCAAGGGTCACAGGCTTATTTTCCTTGTTGCTGTAGAACAGCAGCAGATCCTGCACCGCATCCTTATGCGCGCCGTACTCTGCCACAGCGCCGTACTTCAGTTGACGGGCAAAGGCGGCATAGAACTGCTCATAGTTCTCCCGGTCATTATCCCGCATAGACAGCAGCTCGGACTTGATCTTCTTCTCAATGTTCCGGGCGATCAGGGTCAGCTGCCGATCGTGCTGGAGCATTTCACGGCTGATGTTCAAAGAAAGATCCTGACTGTCCACCACGCCACGGACGAAACGGAAATGCTCGGGAAGCAGATCTTCGCAGGCCTCCATGATCATCACACCGGAGGAATACAGCTGCAGACCTGCCTTGAAATCCTTGGAATAGAAATCATAGGGTGCTTTACCAGGAACATACAGCAGCGCCTTAAAGGAAACCATACCCTCTGCGCCAAAGTGGACGGTGCGCAAAGGCGGATTGTAATCAAAAAACTTCTCCCGATAGAACGCCTGATATTCCTCCTCGGTCACATCCTTCTTGGCTCGCTGCCACAGGGGGATCATAGAGTTGAGGGTCTCCATCTCGGTATACTGCTCGTACTCCGGCTTGTCCTCGGGAGAATCAGCCTTCTTCCGGGACTTGGTGACCTCCATGCGGATGGGATAACGGATATAATCGGAGTATTTCTTTACAAGAGAACGCAGCTCATACTCCTGCAGGAAACGGGAGTATTTCTCATCCTCGGTGTCCTCTTTCAGTGTCATGATAATGTCGGTGCCGGGGTACTCTCGCTGGGCTTCTTCGATATAGTAGCCATCTGTGCCGTCGGAGGTCCACTGCCATGCGGTATCCTCGCCGTACTTCTTGGAGATCACCGTCACAGACTGGGCAACCATAAATGCAGAATAGAAGCCCACACCAAACTGACCGATGATGTCCACATCCTCGGTCTTTTCCATGGCCTGCTTGAAGCCAAGAGAGCCGGACTTGGCAATGGTACCCAGATTCTCCTCCATCTCCTCTTTGGACATACCGATGCCGTTATCGGACACAGTCAGGATGCCGTTGCCACGGGTAATTGTGACAGCCAGATCCTCCCGGTTGACGGCAACCTTGTCATCCGTCAGGGCGGTATATGCCAATTTATCCATAGCATCGCTGGCGTTGGAAATAATTTCCCGGAGGAAGATCTCCTGATGGGTGTAGATGGAGTTGATCATCAGGTCCAAAAGCCGCTTGGATTCTGCCTTAAACTGTTTTTTACGCAT
>JAZKXW010000066.1:0-4090 GCA_045611825.1 Faecousia sp. | reverse complement strand
TATTTATGTAGGAATCAGGCCTCCAGATTGATCTTGGTTGCCTTGCTGAAGATGTGGCAGATGTGGCTCTGGAAGTTGAAGTGCACCTTGGTGCCGGCAGACAGAGCGTCGATCTCTGCTGCGGACATATTCATGGTGGACACGATGATAACAACATCCTTGCCCTCTGCGGTCTTCACGTGCAGGTGGATGGAAGAACCCATCAGCTCGTGAACGTCGATGGTAGCTTCTACGCCGACCTCATCCAGAGCAATGTGCTCAGGACGCAGACCCAGAACAATGTCCTGTTCCTCTACGCCGTTAGCTGCCAGCTTAGCCTGCTTCTCTTCGTTCAGCTCGACCACATGGCCGCCCAGCTCAACAGCGTACTTGCCGTCCTTCTTCAGCAGCTTGGCGTCGAACAGGTTCATAGTGGGAGAACCGATGAAGCCTGCAACGAACAGGTTGTAAGGATGGTTGAACACCTCCTGAGGTGTGCCGATCTGCTGGATGAAGCCGTCCTTCATGATGACGATACGGTCGCCCAGAGTCATAGCCTCAGTCTGGTCGTGGGTAACATAAATAAAGGTGGTATCGATACGGGAGCGCAGCTTGATGATCTCTGCACGCATCTGGTTACGCAGCTTGGCGTCCAGGTTACTAAGAGGCTCGTCCATCAGCATGACCTTGGGGTCACGGACGATTGCACGGCCGATAGCAACACGCTGACGCTGACCGCCGGACAGAGCCTTGGGCTTACGGTCCAGATACTCGGTGATGCCCAGGATCTCAGCAGCCTCGTTGACCTTGGCGTCGATCTCCTTCTTGGGGGTGTGGCGCAGCTTCAGAGCAAATGCCATATTATCGCGAACAGTCATGTGAGGATACAGAGCGTAGCTCTGGAAGACCATGGCGATATCGCGGTCCTTGGGAGCAACATCATTGACGCGCTTGTCGTCGATGTACAGGCTGCCCTCGGTGATCTCTTCCAGACCTGCGATCATACGCAGGGTGGTGGACTTACCACAGCCGGAAGGTCCGACCAGAACGATGAACTCGCGGTCTGCGATCTCCAGATTGAACTCCTGAACAGCCACGACGCCTTCGTCAGTGATCTGCAGGTTCGCCTTGGGCTCTTCAGAAACAGGCTCGTTCTTCTTTTTCTTCTTTGCCTTCTTCTTTTCCTCGTCTGCGTTGTAGGGGTAGATCTTCTTGATGTTTTGCAGGGACAAACTTGCCATACTTTCCGACTCTAAGTATGCCGACTCCTCGCGCATACTCTCACCGCTGTCCGTAAAAATGTGACAGGGGCATTACGACAGGTCTCCACACTGCCGTACCGTGAGTCAAACGGTGTTTATTTTCCTCCTTTTTTGACACAGAACATCTAATTAGTGGAGTAGAATGCCCTATGCCCGGATGCTATAATAATATCATAAAACCCGCATGGGAGCAATCGTCATTTTGCACAGGAATTTTATCTATATTTTGGCAATTATGTCACATAATGTGACAGATTCCGTCCTCGGGAAAATCCAGCTCCGTACTGTAGTACGCCGTCATTGCCCGGACAAGATGCGCAATATCTGCCACGCCTGCGGTCTCATAGCAGGAATGCATGGCAAGCTGGGCAAGTCCGATATCCGCCGTCGGTACGCTGACCTGAGAAACCGACACATGGCCAAGGGTAGAACCACCCGGCAGGTCTGCCCGGTTGCAGTAGGTCTGCACCGGTACGCCGGCCTTTTGGCAGACGCTTCGGATCACCGCCTCCCCAAGGGCATCTGTCATATAGCTGCCGGAGGCGCTGTGCTTGACCACCACGCCCTCCCCTAACAAAGGTGCGTTTTTCTCATCGGCATACTCCGGGTGATTGGGATGTAAGCCATGGGCATTATCTGCAGACACCATAAAAGACTGACTCAGCATGGGATACCGCTCCCAGTTCATACTTGCGCAAATACGGTTCAGAACACCGGACAACAGATCGGAGTCTGCTCCCTGCACCGACTGAGAACCGGTCTCCTCATGATCGAACACACACAAAACCGGAACAGAAGCCGTATCCTCTGCCGCCAAAAAGCCCTGCATGCAGCACCATGCGCACAGAAGATCGTCCAGCGCCGCTGCGGAAAGGTATTCTCCGTCCACACCCCAGACTGTGGCGTTCTGCCGCAGATACAGGTACAGATCCTGTCCCAGAATCTCGCCTCCTGCCTCCGCTTCCAGCAGAGATTGCAGCTTGCCGGCAGCATCGGCGCCGCCCAGCAGCGGCAGCAGATCCACAGCAGGATTCCACTTGTAGCCGTTATTGGCTTCCCGGTTCATGTGGACTGCCACATTGGGGATCAGCAGCAGATCCCGGTCGATATCCACCAAGCGGCTTTCCACCCCCTCCGGCGTTCCCACCATGACCCGTCCGGCAACGGACAAAGGACGATCCAACCACGATGCCATCAGCATACCGCCGTATTTTTCCACAAGCAGCCGGGTATACTTCCCCGTCTGTTCCCCGTTGGGCTTCAGCTTGAAGCAGGGGCGGTCACTGTGGACAGCGCTGAGCAAAAAGCCATTAGGCCGGGTCTCCGGGATCCGGAATGCCACCAAGGCGCTGCCGCCCCTTGTCATATAATATTTTCCGCCGGGAGATAAATACCAGTTTTGGGTCTCCGACAGGCAGGTATACCCAGCCGCCTCCAGTTCCCAAACCAGTCCGGCTACCGCATGATAAACGCTGTGGGCGCTGTCCAAAAAGGTTTTTAAGTGTTTGATATCCATAAAGATACCTCCGTCAACAAAGATAGGGCGTTCCTTGACCCGTATGTGTCTGCGCAATACGGTGCACGAAGCGGCAGATTGCCGCACCGGCCTGCAGGCCGGTACGCAATGACATATTTTCCTTTATATGTATTTGGCTTCTTTGTTTATTTTACCTTGTTTTTGCTTCCGCGTCAACTGCGTCCCAATTTTGTCGTTTTTTGTCGATTTGTTTGGTTTTTATTGTTTTCTCCGTTTTTTTGTCGACTTTTGTCGAGCGAAAGTTTCTATTTATCCTTGCAAATTCGGACGCATTATGCTAAATTATATTTGTCGCAGCGCGGTAGTCACTCTGCCGCTTTTCGGGGAATATTATCATAAGTCAGGAGAGGATGTTATGGAAAATTGCAAAAGCGTAATCATCGCAGACAATTCCGAAGAATTTTGCAGCCACTTAGCCGCCGCATTGCAGCGGTCTGAGGGCTTTCAGGTGATCGGGACGGCCAATAATGGGGAGCAGGCCATCCGAATGGTAACAGAGCGGAAGCCCGATGTGCTGGTTTTGGACCTGATGCTTGCCAAGCAGGACGGTATTGCCGTATTAAAGGCGCTGGCCGCCGCAAACTGCAAGCCGGTAACCTTAGCTACATCCCGGTTTGTTACGGACTATGTAGCAAACGCAGCCGCCAATTTAGGCGTCCGGTATTTGATGCTGAAGCCCTGTGATATGTCCGCATTGGTGGAGCGGTTGGAGGAGGTTCGCGGCAGCACCGCAATCCAGCCGGCAGCAGCACCTCGCAGCGGAAAACCCAGTATTGAAACGCTGGTAACAAACATTATCCATGAGATCGGCGTTCCTGCCCATATCAAGGGGTATCAGTATCTCCGGGAAGCCATTATCATTGCTGTGGACGATATGGATGTGATCAACGCCATCACCAAGGTATTGTATCCGCAGGTGGCAAAAACATTCCAGACTACCCCCAGCCGGGTAGAGCGGGCTATCCGCCACGCCATCGAGGTGGCTTGGGACAGAGGCGACTTGGACACTTTGCAGAGATTTTTCGGGTACACGGTCAGCAACACAAAGGGCAAGCCCACCAATAGTGAGTTTATTGCGCTGATCGCGGACAAGCTGCAGCTGCAGCTGAAGTCCTCTCAGGTTGCGAATTTCTAACAAAAAACAGGCATCGTACTCACGATGCCTGTTTTTTCTGCATACTTTATAGATCGCCACACCGGTCTGTGGATCGGTTCGCAATCAGAACTTCAGGATACCCAGCGCCTGCAGCAGCAGAAGCAGCAGCAATACCGGGGTAATGTACTTGACCATGACCACATACAGCTGCTTGCG
>JAZKXW010000065.1:0-3587 GCA_045611825.1 Faecousia sp. | reverse complement strand
AAACACCCCAACGGGGTGTCATCCTGAGCAAGCGAAGCGCGTCGAAGGATCTTCTGGCCTTTCCCTTGCCGTAACAGAAAAGATTCTTCGACTCCGCAACCAAAGGTTGCTCCGCTCAGAATGACACTTCTTTTTGGATTTCTCTTGCCCACGGGCAATTCATGAATCGCCCCTACACCCGAAGGGTGTCATTCCAATCGTCGCGCAGCGACACCGCAATTGTCCATTGTCCATTGTCAATTGTCCATTGTCCATTGCCTGCTGTTCTTCCCGGCGGCGCTCCCATCGCTCCCCCCTACATATCCTATCGCACAATGTACAATCCGTTGCGATCCGTTGACAAATCCGTTGTGCCGTTTTATAATACCCCCAACAGACAAAGGCGTGGCTTGGCAGAGGCTGTCCGGACACGCCGGCACCGAATACAGAAAGGAACTCCGTGGCGCACGCGCAAACAAATCGCCGCTCAGAATCCTTGGGCTGTATAGGGGCAGGCAACCCCTGCCGTCTCTTTCATTGATAATAAACCGAAAGAGATGTGAACACAAATGGCAAAATTCCAAGCATTCCTCAAACGAAAAGACATTGTATTCTCCGGCAAGCGGTACGGCATCGACGCCTTGGGCGCTATGGCACAGGGCCTGTTCTGTTCCCTGCTGGTGGGTACCATTGTCAAGACGCTGGGACAGCAGTTCGCGCTGCAGTTCCTCATTGACGCAGGCACCTTTGCGTCGGCCATGTCCGGCGCTGCCATGGCGGTAGCCATCGGCTACGCCCTGAAAGCCCCGGCGCTGGTACTGTTTTCCCTTGCCACCGTAGGCTACGCCTCCAATTCCTTAGGCGGCGCAGGCGGACCTTTGGCGGTGCTGATCATTGCCATCATCGCGGCAGAATGCGGCAAAGCGGTGTCCAAGGAGACCAAGGTGGACATTCTTGTTACGCCCCTGACCACCATCCTCATCGGTGTGGGACTGGCGGCGCTGATCGCCAAGCCCATCGGCGACGCAGCCTCTGCCGTGGGTACATTCATTAAGTGGGCAACGGAGCTGCAGCCCCTCTTGATGGGCATTGTGGTGTCCGTCACCGTGGGCATTGCCCTGACCCTGCCCATCTCCTCTGCCGCCATCTGCGCGGCGCTGGGGCTGACGGGTCTGGCAGGCGGCGCTGCGGTAGCCGGCTGCTGCGCCCACATGGTAGGCTTTGCGGTAATGAGCTTTAAGGAAAACCGCTGGGGCGGTCTGATTGCCCAAGGCGTGGGCACCTCCATGCTGCAAATGCCGAATCTTGTGAAGAATCCCCGTTGCTGGCTGCCTCCTGTCATTGCATCTGCCATCACCGGCCCCTTGGCCACCTGCGTATTCCGGCTGCAGATGAACGGCGCGCCGGTATCCGCAGGCATGGGCACCTGCGGCTTTGTGGGGCAGATCGGCGTCTACACCGGCTGGCTCAATGACATTGCCGCCGGCACGAAAGCCGCCATCACCGCCATGGACTGGGCAGGTCTTTTGCTGATCTGTTTTGTCCTCCCTGCCGTTCTGACATGGCTCATTGCCATTCCGTTCCGTAAAATCGGCTGGATCAAGGAAAACGACCTGAAGCTGGATGTCTGAGCCGGGAAGCCTAACAGACAATGGACAGCCGGGAAGCCCCGGCAGGCAATGGACAATGGACAATTGACAATGGACAATTGACAATGCAGAATGCAGAAATTCCGTGTCATTGCGAGCCAGTGATCACACTGGCGTGGCAATCTATCGCACAATCTAAAACCTGTGTCATTGCGAAGTAAAAAAAACGGCTTGTCCAAATGGACAAGCCGTTCTTCTTATGTTATTCTTCCGTGATCTCTTGGACGATCAGCAAGCCGTCGTCGCCAAAATTGTATGTAACACCGTCAATTTCCTTTTCGCCGAGGGCAGCAACGCCGTTGGACAGCATGTAGTACATGCCCTCCGGCGCTTCCACCCATCCGGTACGCAGGACGCCGGTATCGGTAAAGCAGCGCCAGCGGCCGTTGATCTGTACCCAGCCGGTGGTCACGGAGCCGTCTTCCTTGAAGTAGTAATCGGCGCCGTTGTCGCAGTACCAGCCCACCCGGGGCGCGCCGTTCTGATAGAAGCAGCGAACGCCGTCAATGTAGTTCCAGCCGTCCGGGACCTCAGGGGTACTCTGCGAAGGCAGATCTCCCACTTCCTGACCCACGCCGAACCAGACCTGAGAAACGGTCACCTTGGTATCGCCCACAGAGGCGTTTTCAACCGCCACCTGTACCTGCAGCTTGTAGACGCCTTCCTCCAGCGCCGGTACGGTCACCTGAGACAGCCGCTTCTGATGACCCTTGGCAGCCACATCCACAGTCTGCACCGTGTTGCCTTCGGCATCCACCACATGCAGCTGCAGACCGGTCAGCTCGCTGTAGGGGGACAGGATCTGTCCATCCACGGCAAACTTCTTGCCGGGCCGAATTTCCTCCGGGAGCGTCAGCTCACCGGTCACATTTTCCGTGTTGATCCGCTGCACATTGCAGTCGGACACCGCAAGATAGCCATCGCCTACCCGATAATACTGCCTGCCGTCCTGCGCGGTAACCAGCGCGGTGGCATGAAAGACCTCGCCTGCGGAGGCGGTCCGGAGAACGGACTGGGTATTGGGAGCAGACAGGAGCTTTGTGCCGGCGCTGACCACGAACAGGTCCGTACCCTGCCATTGGCTCAGATCGGCATCGTTTTTCTGTCCCATCACGACAATGCCCTCAAATCTTGCCCAAGCATTGTAGTATTCTGCGAACTCGGCAATGGTGCACTTAATAGGTGTCCGTGCAGGACCCAGCGTTACAAAATCCTCCAAGTAGTAAACATAGCCGTCCAGCACCGCATGAACCAGCAGGGCGTGACCGTACCGGGAACCGGCGACGGTATTGGTCCGCTGGAAGCCCACGATAATGTTGTAGACATTCTTGGTACCGTTCTGAGAGGCGGCGTTCAGAGATTCCTCCAGGGTGTACTCCTTAGCACCGAAGCAGGTGATCTTGTGGCCGGTGGTGGTGTATTCAAACTTTTTGTAGTAATCGTAGTAATCGTTGCCGTCAAAGATCTCGGGGATCTCGGTGATACCCAGCTTCCATGTCTGCAGGCCGGTCTGGAGACCGCAGTAGCCAACAAAGTGGCTGCGACCGGAGGCATAGAGGGCCTGCCGGAAGATCTTTGTGCATTGTTCTATGATTCGTTCTTCTTCGGTTTGGTAGTCAGCTGCGGATGCGATGGGCACAGAACCGATGAGCAGTACCACCGACAGAATCAGCGCCAGGATCCGTTTTTTCATCACTGCCAAACCTCCTTTCATAAGGTTTCAAGGACAAGGAAACAAGGTTTCCATAACTTTCTTTATGTAGAAAAAGCGCACAATCGAGGAAATAGTATCATATTTTGAAGAAAAAGTCAAGCATCATAAAAAATGGACAATGGACAATGGACAATTGACAATTGTCAATGCAGAATGCACAATCTAAAAATGTGTCATTGCGAAGCCAGTCCGCAGACTGGCTGTGGCAATCTATCGCACAATCCAAAACCCGTGTCATTGCGAAG
>JAZKXW010000064.1:0-5120 GCA_045611825.1 Faecousia sp. | reverse complement strand
GAAGCTCCGGGGGTTTGATTTTCGGTAAAAGGGTATGGCTTAGTAGCCGACCTTCTCCCAGCACTCGAAGGGTGCAGCCAGCTCTTCGCTGATGTAGACCTGAGTCTTCTTGGTCTGCAGCATGGAGGAAGGCAGGTAGGGAGTGATGGGGCCGTGGGTGCAGAGACGAGAAGTCATTCTCTGCCAGGAAGAGAAGGTACCGCAGGTAGCCAGAGCATGAACCTCGATACGCTCCTTAGCACGCATGACATCCAGAGGTCCGATAGTAGCGGCGCAAGGAGGCACATTGGCGATATCGCCGGACTGGCCGAAGGTGCCGTTCAGGGAGTTCTGCATGATGGTCATGGGGTGCAGCTTGACCAGCTGTGCAGGCTGATTCAGCCACTCTTCGATATCGCCGCTGCCCATAAACTCGGGGATGGGATCCACAAATGCCACGTGGCCGGTCCAGCCGGGAGAGGTGGAGATGATGTCAGCGCCGCCCTCGGTCACATCGTTGATGATCTTGGAGTAGTCGTTGATGTTCTTATTGGTGGGGTAGTACACATTCTCCATGGGCATACGCAGCTTGGGATCGATCTCATTGACTAAGTACTTCAGCATGGAGTGTGCAAAGCCTGCCTCGTAGGTCTCGGGAGCGATGTTGCCGTCCTGATCCGCCCACTCGTCCTCAGCAAAGATGCTGACCTTGGAGCAGTCCACCTGGAAGTAGTTAATGAGCTGTGCCAGAGGGATGTAGGTGTCGGGCTCAGGGTTGCCCAAAATCATGGAGAAGGGCTTGCCGGCCTCGGAAGCAGCCTTCAGGCGGGAGAACAGGGTCGCGATCAGCACGGGATGGGGGTTCATCATGACCTTGACTTCAAACTCAGGATGCCACCATGCCTCACGCTGCTCCAGCTCCTTGCCGCTCAGCTTGCGGACACGCTCGCAGACCTCTCTGTCCTTAAAAGGCACAAAATCGGCAGGCTCAAAAGAAAACTTGGTGTTGGGTTCAAAAATGTTGCTCATTGTACAATTTCTCCTTCCAAAATTACAGTGTTGACTTTCATCCAGTGATCGGTAAAGACCAGATCCGCCCGTTTGCCTACGGCGATCTCGCCCCGGTCGTAAAAACCTACCGCGCGGGCAGGGTTATAGGATGCAAACTTAAAGACGTCCACAATGGACGCGCCGGTGTGCTTGAGCATATTCCGGCAGGCAATGTCCAAGGTCAGCTTGGAGCCGGCGATCTCACCGGTGTGGTCGAAGTTGATATCGTCCACATCGTCGTAGCCGGGAGGGATCGGTCCGTCGCAGGCATAGGCGTCGGAAATGAGGATCACCCGGTCATCGCCCTTGATCTTTCGCACCAGTCGGAGCATATAAGGATCTACATGGATGCCGCGGCTGTCGCAGATCAGCTCGGCATATATCTCAGAATTGTAGTTCACAGCTTCGTCCACGCACACACCGCGAACTTCCGGATAGAAAATGCGGTCACCGGTAGCGTTGGTGTGGTGGGTGCCGATCCGCAGACCGTAGGGCATCAGCGCCTCCACTTCCTGAGGGGAGGCCTCGGAGTGGGCGACGGAGAACACCGCCGCAGGATTTTTCTTCTTCACATCCAGCACAAAGTCTAAGATGTTCTCCCGTTCGGGCGCCAGACCCCAGACCTTTACGATGTCCCAGCCGGCATCAATCACGCACTGGTAATCCTTTTTGTCCACAGGGCCTTTCCAAGGGTTATTCTCCTTGTCGCAGCCGAATTTGGGATTCATATACGGGCCTTCCATGTAGATGCCCTGCAGGTTCCGGCAATCCGGATCCTTCATGGCTTCCCGGAGAATGCCCATGCTCTCCACCAGCTCCGGGCCGTTCATGCTGAAATACAGCGCAGCCAGCACGGTGGTAGAGCCGTGGCGCAGGTGGTGCTTGACGGACTTGGGATCTTCATAGAAAAACACCTTGCCGTCGGAGTGGGTGTGAATATCCACAAAGCCCGGACCCACAAACTGATCCTTGGCGTCAATGATCTCACAGCCCTCGGGAATGGAGAATTTCCGCATCTCGCCGAAGGAATGGATCTTACCGTCCTCTATCAGCAGCGCCGCTTTGGGGATCAGATGATCCCGCATAACCAAGGTGGCATTGATAATCGCGGTCATGGGCTCACCCCTTTTTCAAGTCTTTCAGCAGATTCTGACCTTCCTCGATCAGCAGCTCGGCAACGCCTGCCTTAAACCGAGAACTGCCGGACTCGTAACCGCCTTCGATGTAGCACTCCATCATGGGGAAGTAACCCATAGCGCCGTTGGTCAGGCAGGTGGGGATCACCATGTCCCAGCCATCTGTGGCTTTCAGGCCTCTGCCCACGCCGGTGAAGGGCTCACCGGGAACGCCCACAAAGGCCAAATTACCCAGCGCAATGCCGGAAAGATCCATATCAAAGTACTCCGGACCGTTTTCCAGATTGCACATCCGTCTTGCCCGTGCCACCACGGTGGTCAGCATCATGCCGGTGTAGGGCAGCTCGCTGTCCTTGCCGGCTTCATGCAGCTCCGTGATACGATGTGCCTCCGGCAGATCGGCAGGATCGGGCATGTTGGACGGAACGCGGATAGTTCTTCTGGCAAACCGCAGGCTGTCCGGCGTAAAATACTGCACCTTATCAAAGGCCTGCAGAACGCCGCCGGTGACCACCCGGGCCATATACATGGCATGGGCATAGCCCCGGGATACATCGTCAAAGTCCATGAACATATTATTTAAGTAACCGCCGGTGGGATGCACATTCACATGGTTCACATCACCCTGCGCGCCGTTAAAGAGGATGCACTTGGTATTGTCCAGCACCTTCTCCACCACACCGCAGGCAAGACCCGGCCAGTCGGCAGAGATCTTGCAGCCGCCTACCGTATCCGGATGGTCGGCAAAGTTTGCCAGCACCAAGGTCTCTGCGCCTTCCCGGTCAAACCGGACAACGCTGACACGCTCATCCACATCGCCGATGGGAGCCACAATGTCGGGATTGTTGACACCGGGATTGGTACGGACAGAGCCGTCCTTCATACGGAAGCGACGGACAAAGGCGATATCGGGTGCCTGACCGATGCCGTAACCCACGGTGGCAGGCTTCAGGTCAGCCAAGGCCTGCTTGGCGGCTTCCGCAGATCTTTCTGCCAAGTAGTACACATATCTAACCTCAGGACAGTTGGGATCGCTGTTGTCAGATGTCAGGCTTGCGCCGGTGGCAGGACCGGTATGGGTGTGGGTGCAGTGGAAATATACCGCTGCCTCCGGCAGCCCGGTGGCATCCACAATGGCCTGATTGACGATCTTGGTGTTGTTGCCGCCCACATTGCACAGATCCGCAGCCAGCATAACCACTGTCTGTTCGCCCATCTGCAGCGCCAGAGCACGGACATACAAAGGATCCAAAACGCCGTCTGCCTTTCGGGGGATAAAATAACCCATCACATCAATTCCCATCTCAGGGGTGATGTCTACCTGTGCAAAACCGGCTTTTAACTGTTGCATAGAATACTCCTCCTTTTAATTATTTACAAAACCGTAATTATTATAAAGCACTTCCGGATCATTTGCAACCCCCGTTTTTAGAAAAAGGTAAACAAAATACCGATTCTATTTTTGTGCGTCTTGCATTATTTTCCTGATTATGATAAAATCATATCGATAAATCCTTAAAGGATGTGTTTGTTTTGGCTTACAACAGTTACGAATTTAAGCGCAACCTCTTATTAAATCTCATTTCCCACTTAGGCCCCCTCAGCCGTACGGAGCTGGTGGAGATGACGGACTACCGTCCTGCCAGCGTTACGGATATTATTCGGGAGCTTTTGGAAGAGGGTCTGATTGTAGAAACAGGCTTTACCTCTGCTGGCGCAGGCCGCAAGCGTGTTATGCTGAGCATCAACAAGGATAACCTCTGCGCCATCGGTATTGCCTTCAGCGCCGAGGCAGTACGGTTTGTGGTCAGCACCATTGACGGCAGGATCCTTGGGCAGGACCAGTGCGTCATGACGGATGTAGCTCAAAAGGACGCTCTCATCGACCACATTGCCAAAACCGTCCGGATCCTTGCCGACCGGTTCTCCGATAAGCGGATCGTAGGCATCGGCATCAGCGAACCGCTGGTAGACCCCTCTGCCTACCGCAAGGATAACTCCCTGATCGCCAACTATTCCCACTTTAATGACTGGATCCATCTGTCCTTAAAGCCCTTGCTGGAACAGCAGTTCGGCCTGATGGTCAACAGCTACAGCGGCGTCACCTTGCCTGCCATGGCGGAACGGCGGTTCGGTCAGGCCAAGGGCTGTCAGAATTTCATCAGCATCGAGCTGTCCAACGGCATCGGCTCTTCCATCTGCTGCAACGGTCTGCCGGTAGGCGGTGCAACCGGTGTAGCCGGCGAATTGGGACATACCGTTATCAGTTACAGCGGCAACGGACAAAAGCTGTGCTACTGCGGCAAACCGGACTGTGTGGAAGTCACTACCGCCTTCCCGGCTTTGGCAGCAGCCATTTCCCGGGATCGGGAAAGCGGCGTATTCTCTTCCCTGCCTCAGGATCAGCCTTTGACTGTAAGCGCCATTCGGGAGGCGGTGGAACAGGGCGACCGGATGTGCCGCCACCATGTCAAAGAAACCGCTCAGCGGATCGGCGTGGTCATTGCCAACGCGGTGAACCTGCTGAATCCGGAGCTTGTGGTGCTTCACGGCTTTATGCTGGCCCTGGGTCCCTATTTCACGATCCACCTGGAGCAGTCCCTCCGGGAGAATGTGCTGGCCATCAGCAGCGGCTTCCAGCTGAAAATTTCCGATTCCATGGAAACACTGTTGCCCCTGGGCGCCGTAGCGGAAGTCTTCTCCGCCTACCTGCGCACCGGCGACTATCAATGGGTATATCAACTAAACAGCTCTGATACAGGAGGAAAACCATGAAAACCTATCTCATCACCAAAACACAGGGCGCACCGGATTGGAGTACCATCCCCGCTGCCGCCATCGATACCTGTCAGTGGGGCTACTGGGCCGACGTCACTTCCCAGGCTCAGCTGTGCTATGACGAAGAGGCCATCTATGCCCGCCTTACCGCCCGTGAGGCCAATATCCGCGCTGAAG
>JAZKXW010000063.1:0-15424 GCA_045611825.1 Faecousia sp. | reverse complement strand
CCCGCAGCATGCTCTCTACGACCATTTGCTTAAACTCACCCGTATATCGTTTGTTCGGTACTCCTTTAGGCATAGAAAAACACCCCATTTCTTAGTACAAGTATTATATCATAACTTGTCTAACAAATGGGGTGCAGTTCATCATCATGCACAACGGCGTTTTTCTTTACTTTTTGCGGATATCATGCATCAGCATACCGGAGATCACAAACATCAGCTGAATGCCGTGGGTCGTCATCGGACCGTAGGATAGATTCACAACATCGTATGTCAGCCACAGCGCTGTGTTGGCAAAGGTCCATCTGCGGTATTTTTTACCGTTCTTCTGTCCGATACACAGAATGAAGAGCAGCGAAGCTGCCATGGCGATCAGGTCTGTCCAGCCCTTGAATACCAGCAAATTCACAACGACAAACGACAAGCCGTAGATTGCCACCAGCCATTTGGGCAGCGGTTTCTTCTTCCGGTCAAAGAAGAAATTCACGATGGCCTGCGCACCGCCTACAAAGCAAGACGCTGCGCCGGTCAAAGCGCCGGTCAGCAGATAACTGGATGCCACAAGAATATTGGCAGAAAAAACGCACAGCAGCGTCAGCCCCATTTTCTTACCCTTCAGCAGCGGTGCAATACAAATGCAAACCGTACCAAGCGTACTTAAGATAAATGCAAGCAGTTCCATTGTTTCTCCTTAAAATTCACCGGCAGCATACATCACTGCGGACAGGGCGCACAGAGGCGCTGTTTCGCAGCGAAGGATCCGCTTACCCAAGGTACAGACTCGCAAGCCGGCTTCGGCAGCCTGCTTGACCTCTTTTTCCTCCAAGCCGCCCTCGGGGCCGGTAAGAAGGCTGACAGTTTGAAAAGGCTTTTCCTCCAGCGCCATCCGCAGAGTGGTTGCCTGTTCATTCTCATAAAACAGGATCGGCAGGTCTGCCAAAGCTGCCCGTTCCAACGCTTCTTTGTAAGAACCAAGGGTCAGCACCCGGGGGATCGCGCCTCTGCCGGACTGCTCCGCCGCAGACGCCGCGATCTTCTGCCACCGTTCCACTTTCTTTCCAAGGCTTTTCTCGTCCGGACGGGACACGCAGCGGCTTGTAGGAAAGGCCACGATCTCATAAGCACCAAGCTCCGTAGCTTTTTGGATCACATGCTCCAGCTTATCACCTTTGGCAAAGGCCATATACACGCTGACCTTCACCGCCGCCTCAGAGGCAGATGCCTGCGTTGCCTTGACCACCAAGCTGATCCGATCAGGGCTCACATCGCTGACGGCGCAGACAGATTCCTTTCCCTGTCCGTCACAGATCAGCACTTCCTCCCCGCATTTCAGCCGCAGCACCTTGGCATGGGCGGCGTTTTCGCCGGTAAGTACCATAAAATCCGGTTTCATTTCTTCGGGACTTACAAAAAATCGTGTCATATATTGATCTCCAGTTCCAAATTATCGATCATGATCTTATAGTCACCGGGAAGCTTTACCGTCTTATAATTCACATCCACATAGGTAAAGTCCTCATCGGTAAGGGTAAAGGTAACTGTCTTCTTCTCTCCTTGCGCAAGATGCACCTTTTGGAAATTCCGCAGGCGCTTGACAAAGGGAGTAATGGGGGCATAGAGCGTCTGCAAAAACAGCAGAACACTCTCGTCTGCATCGTAGTTTCCGATATTTTCTACTATAACGGATACTTCCACATTGCCGTTTTCCAGCGGTTTTGCCGTCAGGTTGGAATATGCCACATCCGTATAGGACAAACCGTAGCCAAAGGGATACCACGCATTGGGAGAAGACAACACATAATCTCTGCCGGGATTCTCCGGACTTCCGTGTTTCTTGTAGGCTCTGCCCCGGGCCGAGGGCTTATAGTTATAGTAGCAAGGAATGTGGCCGGTGGTTTTCGGGAACGAGATGGCCAGCTTTGCACTGGGAGAACGATCTCCGAAAATCAGGTTAGCCATGGCGATACCGCTCTGCTCGCCGGCACCCCAGTCAAACAAAAAGGCGTTGACCATACAGATATCCTGCTCCAAGGTATACGGTCTGCCGGCATAGAGAATGAGAACGACATTTTTCCCCAGCTCCGTAATAGCGTCAAAAAGCCGTCGCTGAGATGGTGGGAACGCCAAGGTATGCATATCGTAGCCTTCCGCACAGGTAACTTCCTTCTTGGCATCGGCTTCCACACCGCCCTCACCGCCGCCTATATTGGCAGCATCTCCCAGCACAAGGAAAACCGTGTCTGCTTCTTTGGCAACCGCAACTGCTTCTGCAAGCATTGCCTCGGTTGTGGAAATAGGATTGCAGCCCTTTGCATAAAGGACCCGGTCCTCGCCCAGTCGGCTCACCATACCCTCATAGAAGCTGATGCATCCGTTGCCGAAATCCATATAGTCGCCAAGGAAGGTGTCCTTCGCATTATTGCCGATAATAGCCACCTTGCCGCAGGTTTCTTCCTGCAGCGGCAAAATGCCGTCATTTTCCAGCAAAAGTATGGACTCTTCCTCGATCTTACGGGCCAGTTCCACAGATTCCGGTGCGCGCAGCTTGCCGGTCAGGCAGGCGTAAGGATCCTCAAACAGACCCAAGCGGAATTTTAGAGTAAGCAGATTCAGCACCGCCCGGTCAATAAGCGCTTCGTCGATTTCGCCGTTTCTTACCGCATTTTGGAAATCTTCCCCATAACCCACATAATACGGCGCTTCTACATCCACACCGGCCTCGATGGCCATCCTGCCGGCTGTCAGCGCATCCGGAGCAACGCGCTGCAATGTATGCAGCTGACGAATGGCGCCATAGTCGGAGATCACCGCGCCGTCAAAGCCCAGTTCCTTCCGAAGCAGATCCTGCAAAATGCGCTTAGAGCCATGAATCGGCTCTCCGTCCAATTCGTTATAGGCAGGCATCACGCTGAGTGCGCCTGCTTGGAAACACTTGACAAAGGGTTCTAAGGTGACCTCTCGCATCTCCCGTTCACCCATGTGAACGGTTGCCAAATTGATGCCGCCCTCCGGCACGCCGTAGGCAATAAAATGCTTGACCGTAGCGGCTACCCGGTGCTTTTGGACGCCCTTAACAAACAAACTGCCCATTTCACCGGTCAGGTAGGGGTCCTCCCCGTAGCCCTCTTGCATTCTTCCCCAACGGGGATCTCTTGGGATATCTACATTGGGCGCATACAGCTGACGGATACCCAGCGCAGCCGCTTCTGTACCAATGACATCGCCCATCTGCGCTACCAGTTCCCGGTTAAAACTGCCGCCGATACCGGCGCACTGGGGAAACACGGTGGCATCCGGATGGATCACGCCTCGCTGTCCTTCAAAAGCCACCATCATAGGAATTCCCAGCCGCGTCTTATGGAGGCAATACTCCTGCAGGCGCTTCACGACCTCTGTATCCTCCGGATTCATAAATGTGCCAAAACGAGGCTCCAAGCAGCCGGTTTTCTCCAATTCCGCTACCGCGTCGTTAATATTATCATAAATACCCATTTGCTGGAATTTTTCCTCCAGCGTCATTTGGGAGAGCAATGCCTTTGCCCGTGCCTCCGGCGTAAGATTCTTGTCGTGATACATGCTGTACCCCCACCTTTCAATAGTACCATTGTAGCACATTCCTGCCCTGTTGCAAGACATATTTAGACAAAACGGCAGACATTTCTGTCTGCCGTTTTTGTCAGAGAATCGCTTTCACTTCGTCCATAGTGGGTACGCTGGAAATGCCGCCGGGTTTGGTGGTGGAAAGGCCGGCTGCTGCACAGGCAAAGGACACCGCTTCCCGCAGCTGGGCTTCGCACAGTTCATCAGGGTTCTGCGCAAAGGAAAGCAGCTTGTACACCGCACTGCCGCCAAAAATATCGCCGGCGCCGGTAGTATCTGCCACCTGAATGCCGGACAGTCCCGGCACATGACCGCAAGCATTTTTATTGGCAAAATAGCAGCCGTCAGGACCGCAGGTAACAAAGACCAGCTGTACGCCATAGTTCTCCAAAATATGCTTTGCGCCGTCCTGTACGCCCAAGCCGAAGAGGAATTCCACTTCCTCATCGCTGATCTTTACCACATCTGCCTGACTAAGACCCCAAAGAAGCTGGGTCTTGGCTTCTTCCAAATCTGCCCACAAGGGCTTGCGGAGATTGGGATCGTAGGTGATCAGCTTGCCCTTGGATTTTGCATAGGCAACCGCCTTTTGGGTGGTGGTCCGAGCAGGCTCGCCGGTAAGGGACAGCGTACCGAAGTGGAACACCTTGGCTTCGTCGATCAGGGAAAGATCCAATTCTTCAAACCGGAGCTGGGTATCTGCGCCGGGCTTCCGGGCAAAAGCAAACTCCCGGTCTCCGGTTGCATCCAGCGTCACAAAGGCAAGGGTGGTAAACACGCTGTCGTCCGCCACCATGCCTTTTGTTTCAATGCCGGCAGATGCCATCGTGCCCATCAGCAATTTGCCAAAAGTATCGTTGCCCACCTTGCCGAGAAACGCGGTCTTTGCGCCGAACTTCGTCAGCGCTGCCAAGAAGTTGGCAGGTGCGCCACCGGGATGGGCAACCATGGTAGGATAGCCCTGGGCATCTGTTGCGGCACAGGTAAAATCGATCAGAGATTCACCCAAAGCAACTACATCGATCATGCCTTTACCTCCGGATACTCATTGCAAAGCAAACGATAAGGCGGCTCATCCTCCTCAATGGTGGGGAATCTGCCCATAGGGGGATTGAAACGGTTGTCAGTATTATCATCGTTACACTGGCTGACCTCACCCAGCAGGACCGCGCCTGTTCCCTCTTCCACAGAAAAATCGTGATACAAATACTGCTGCACATGGATACTCTCGCCGGGAGTCAGGCGGATCTGCGTGCCGGCAGGCACGGTATAAGTACGACCGTCGGTATGGACTGTCACATCAGACACAAAATCGATTTCCTCATTGGGCAGACTGTTATACACCCGGATCAACACATTGCCGCCGCCGCGGTTGATGATATCCTCAGTCTTGAACCAATGGAAGTGATTGGGGGCATACTGGCCCTCCTTTAAGTACAGCAGCTTTTCCGCGTAGACCTTGGGATACTTCTCCTCCATAGCCCGGTTACCGTTTCGGATGGTGATAAGAGAAAAGCCCATTTTGTCAAAATCGCCCATGCCGTAGTCAGTAATATCCCAGCCCAGCATGCAGTCACGAACTTCATCGTATTCGTGGCCGATGGAATTCCACTGTTCGGGGGTAAAGTGGCAGAAAGGCGGCAGATAGCAATGATACTTCTCGCACATCGCCTCCAGTTCTTTTAACGCCTTATTGATATCGGAACGCTTCATAAATTCTCTCCTTTTGGTAGAATATCGCAATTATATCACAGCCACCGAAAAAAATAAATACCCAAAGAGGATTTTCCTCTTTGGGTATTCCGATTTACTTATTGTAGTACATTGTGCCGTTGGTCAGCTCAAAGTTCTGCGCTGCAAGCTCCAATGTCGGAGTCAAGGACAAAGTCTTGTTACCAAGGTTAGACAAGCCCGTTACATCCACATACAGCCACACACTGCTGTTATTCTTTGCTGCAGCTGCCCACCGTATAGGAAGGTCTTCCTCAAAGGTGGCATCCAATGCGCCGCCTTCCCATGTAATATCTACACCAAGAATCAGCTTGGTATTTCCGGTTGCGATCAGATCATAGGCTTCAGAATCCGCAAACTGCAGCTGATACCAGAAGCGAACTGCTGATTCTACCGTTTCCTGATCGGCTAACGGCACCGTCAGCGTGTACCGATAGAAGGCATAACCGCCCTGTTTGGCATCATACAGCGGCAGGTTGCCATTGTTGTTGCCGTGAAGCATCAGCATGTCCACTACCAAAATTCCGCCGCCGGCAGAGTCTGTGACATATTCCTTAGCATTGGTCGCCACATAGTCCGTTGCGGTGCAGCGATTGCCGTTCAGATCCAGCGCGACACCGGCAGGTACTGCCAATTCGCCAACATAAGGCTGGAGCAGCTTGACTGTATCATTTTCCTGTGCAGCCGCAAATGCCGCATTAAGGGATGTATACATGTTGTTGTCAATGGATGCCACAACCGTCTTCAGTTCCATGCTCTTAACCGCTAAGAAGTTTGCATGATTGTCGCTGGCTGTCCAGCCGGTATCTTTCGTCGGATAGGCAGCTTCCAAGATCAGGATGTAATCTCCCTCTTGCAAAGTATGAATACCGTAACTGCCGGTAAGATTTCCCTTGCCAAATTCATAATAGCCTATCTTGTTGGCATCGGTACGCAATGCGGAATAGGTATCCGCGGTAGCATTTGCAGGGATTTGGCTGGCAGGAATCAGGTATGCATTCATAGGCGTACCGGTTCTCAGGTCAGTTTCGCTGACGGTACCGCCGGTGATGCTGAGTTCATAAGTTCCGGCACCGGGCGCGCGAAGCCGCATTGCCACCCACTTGGGATCATTTTTAGCATAGGCTGTATAGCCCATATACAATCTTGTGGTGTCCATATTGAAAGCCGCGGACCTTGTGCTGTTAAAACCGCTGTGCAGCGCTTCGATCTTAGCATTGCGATAACCGGCATCATAATCTTCGGCAAGCATAGAAACTACGGTATCCCGCAGACCCACACTTTTCAGCACGCCGGAAGAATTCCGGACAGTCGGACGGGTGAATTTATAAACCTTGCTGTAGTTGGGCGTGGTGGGTCTGACCTGATTAATGGTGCCGTCTGCATTGACGGTATTCAGCTCCATGCTGAACTGGCTCTCTGTCCGATAGTAAGCATTGCGGTCAACGGAGTAGTGCTCTACCTGCAGCTTAGAGCCGTCCTCAGAGAAGTAGAACATAGCTACCATACCCAGACCGCCCAGCTTCTCATCCTCATCCTGACAGTCGACAAGGATCTGGGGGATCTCAAGGCCGTTTACATTCTTATTGGTGTTGCGGACGATCTTGGCAGAGGGTGCGTGACCGCAGAGCATCAGCACAATATTATCGTGCTTGCTTGCCATCTGATCCCAAAGATCCACACCGGCCAATTCGTTCTTATCCTGCTCCCAACGCAGATCCTGCAGAAGCTTGCCGTTGTTGCCCATGTACACATGGGTGGAAACGATCACATTATAATCCTTATTCTGGCTAATAAATGTGCTGATGGGTGCCAGTTCGGCGGCTGTATTCTGATAGTCCACATTGATAAACAAATACTTTACTTTGCCTACCGTCAGCTTCTGCCATGTGTTCTTCATGGTGCCGTCAAATGAGCCGCTCTCGGCAACCTGATTGCCGTGTTCTGCGTAGGTCATGTATGTGTCGAAATTTGCCTCTTTATCGTGGTTGCCGCGAACAAAGGCATAGGGCAGACCTGCATCCTCCAGCTTCTGGAAGGATGCTTCGATGCGGTCATACTCTGCCTTGGTATTCTTATCCGTCAGGTCGCCCATGGTCAGGCAATACTGGATGTTCTTAGCTTCCTTGTTGTCGGCGATCCACTGATACATAGCCGCCATCTTTTCCGGCTGATTCAGATTCATGATCTGAGGATCGCCCACAATGGCAAAGGAATACGCATAATCCGTTACAGGCTCTTTGTCGTAGATCCACCAGTTGGGATCCTCGCCGGGCTTGCCCTTTTGGAAGTCAGGGCCTTTGCCGATGGGAGAGGAAACGGAAGCAGGCAGATCGCCGGCAGTGATGCCGGTCAGGTCATAGTAATGGGTCAGACCGTTCTGATCCACCGTTGCTGCGGTGGCTACCGCATCGGCTGCGATCTCCTGCGCAGTACGAACATCAGAATAGAACGCAACATTGTGGATCGTACCCTTAAAGTACTGACCGTTGCCGGAACGCAGGTCGCCGCCGAGGCACAGGGTCTTGTCCATGCTGAACACAGCAGGAGCTTCCTTGGCAATTGTCTGCTTCAAAGCGCCGTCAATGTAGCAATACCACTGACCGGCAGCATTGTCATAGGTAATGGCTATGTGTACAGGTTCACCGGTATACACATTCACATTGGTGAAGGTCACATCGTAGGTAGTCTTTTCGTCTGCGCTGTCGATAATATAAATACGGGGATTACCGGCAGTCTTGATCTCAAAGTTAAAGCAAGTAATGCCGGCACCCTCATAGCAGCCCAAAATAACGCCGCCGCGGGTGGTAGAGGCTGTACCTGCCGGGAAGGACACCGTTGCCTCAAAGGTCTGGGGCAGCGTGGTCACGCCGGCATTTACAGATACATACGCCGGATCTGCAGATGCAAACTTTAAGCCGTTGGCTGTAGTCACCGCCAACGCCGTAGGCGCTGCCAAAGAGATCAGGATCGTCAAAACAAGGATCCATGACAGAGAATTTCTTATTTTCTTCATAAGTTGCTCTCTCCTTTGTACTGATTGATAGATAAAATTTATCACAACCTATCGCCGATTACCATAGCACCTTGCTTATCTTTGCATAACATGGACTTTATGCAAAAGGCAGCTGTGCAAACTGCACCGCTGCCTTTTGGTCGTCCATTAAATTCTTTCTGCTGTAATCTTTCCGCTTTGTACATGCAGGCGGCAGATACGGGCAGTCCGCTTTTCTTTGTATTCTTCGGCTGCCTGTCCCAGATTGTCCCGTCCGTGGTAGATAGCGTAGTACTGTCCGTCCAGCTTGATAACACTGTGGTGGCCTGTACCCTCCTCCACATCGTTTTTGATCAGCACAGGATCAAATTTTCCGTCTATGGTGTGCTTGGTAAATTCCACCTTAGTCAGGTCTTGCTCTGTGGTTTTGGCTGCGGCATAGCCGATGTGGTAAGTATCGTCCATATAGCAGCCGCCGCTGTACATGATGTACTGCCAGCCGTCCTCCGCAAACCAGAAAGGACCTTCCACCGTGTGCCATTTTTTCTCCGGGGTACACTGGGGTGTAAAAAATTCTTCATCGCAGGTCGGAACGATCTTTTCCACCGGAGCACCTGCCGGTGTCCAAGGATCTAACAACTTGTCAATAAAAACACGGGTTCCCGGGCGTTCTCCCTCATACCGATTCCAAGCCAGCAGCAGAAACAAGCCTGCTTCCGTCTGCACCGCATGAGAGTCAATGGAAAAGCAGTTATACAGCCGTTTTTCGTTGGTAAAAGGACCTAAGGGGTTGTCTGCCACCGCCACATGCATGCTTTGGGTACCGTCAGACTTCTCGCAGGAAACATACATATAATACTTTCCCTCATAGCGGATCACCGAGGGTGCCCAAAAGTTCTTGCCCTCTTGGAAATCGGTCACAATGCCCTTGTATTCCCAGCAGCCGAACAGGCTGTCGCCGGTGTAAGCTTCCACGCCCTGCAAGCCGGTAACATATAGATAAAATCTGCCGCCGTCCTCAAAAATAAAAGGATCGGGCTGGCATTTCCCGGCAATATCAAAACGCATTTTCATACGGATCACCTCAAAATTTCATCACAAAAAATGTAACATACGCAAGAAGAAATTGCAAGATACTAATAGAAATCACAGAAAGATTTATAGGCGCAAAGCCGACAATTTGATTAACTCCCTGTTTGGGTGTTTCGGGCATGCAATGCACGCCCCTACAAAACGGATTGTACATTGTGCGTTAGATTCTCACACCGGTGCCGCCCTTTTGAGTCCCAACCAGCGTACAAAATATCGGGTTGCCCCGAAAAGGCAACCCGATTTTTGGTGCGAGAGATGGGACTCGAACCCACACGGCGTAACCACACGCACCTCAAACGTGCTTGTCTACCATTCCAACACTCTCGCAAGTGCCAGTGTATTATATACTAAAGCCAACGATTTGTCAATATCTATTTCCGCTTCCTTTTATTCCTGTATTTTTTGCAAAACCATTCCCCGTCTATTGATTTTACACCCCGATTGTGGTATACTGCAGGTGGATATTAAAACTGAAAAAGGAAGCGTTTTTCGAATGAATACCTCTGTTTTTGAAAATTTGGAATCCAACGTCCGTTCCTACTGCCGCAACTTCCCTACCGTCTTTACCAAGGCAAAGGGCGCGATCATGACGGATGAGAACGGCAAGGAATATATTGACTTTTTCGCCGGTGCCGGCGCTTTGAACTACGGACACAATCCCGACAAGATCAACGAAAAGCTCATTGCCTATCTGCAGTCCGACGGCATTGTTCACTCTATGGATATGTATACCGCTCCCAAGCGGGCTTTCTTAGAAACCTTTGAAGAAATCATTCTCAAGCCCCGTGGTCTGAACTACAAGATCCAGTTCGCCGGTCCTACCGGCACCAACGCTGTGGAAGCCGCTGTGAAACTGGCGCGGAAGGTTAAGGGTCGTCAGAACATCTTCGCCTTTATGGGCGCGTTTCATGGCATGACCTTAGGCGCTTTGGCTCTGACCACCGACACCTGTTCCCGGGAAGGCGCAGGTCAACCCCTTGCCAATGTAACCCACATTCCCGCTCCCGATATGTTCCCGGAGCTGGATACCATCGCCTATATGGAGCGGCTGCTGACTGACGATCACTCCGGTGTGGAAAAGCCTGCCGCCATCGTTGTGGAAACGGTGCAGGCCGACGGCGGCATCAATGTGTTTGAGATCGAGTGGCTGCAGCGTCTGCGCGACCTGTGTGACCGCCACGACATTCTGCTGATGACCGATGATATTCAGGTAGGCTGCGGCCGTACCGGCACTTTCTTCTCCTTTGAGCGCGCCGGCATCGTCCCGGATATTGTAACGGTATCCAAGTCCATCGGCGGCTGCGGCATGCCTATGGCTTTGGTGCTGTTCAAGCCGGAGCTGGACATTTGGGAGCCCGGTCAGCACACCGGCACCTTCCGTGGCAATCAGCTGGCGCTGATCGCCGGCAAGGCCGGCCTTGAGATCTTTGCCGAAGCAGACCTTGCCACCGAGGTCAAGCGCAAGGGCGAGATCGTCCGCAAGTTCCTGCAGGAGGAGATCGCGCCTTTGGACAGCCGCATTGCCGTCCGCGGTATCGGTCTGATCTGGGGTATTGATCTGTCCGCATTTGGCAAGGATATGACTAAGCCTCTGATCGCCGCCTGCTTCCGCAACGGTCTGATCATTGAGCGTGTAGGTCGCGACAACAGCGTGCTGAAGCTGATGCCCCCTCTGGTCATTGAAGACGAAAATCTGCTGAAGGGATTGCAGATCATCAAAAAATCCCTTATGGAGATCCTGTAAGATCCGCAGGGCAGCCGCATCTGCGACTGCCCTGTTTCATTTGTAAATAAAAGGAAGAAAGACGCATGAAGAAGATACAGTATTTCATTGCCCTGTGGGCAGCCAAAACCGCTCAATGCCTTATGAAGCTGTTGGGCAGAAATGCCACCTATTTGCCCGGCAAAATTGCCGTGAAGCTGTGCAAGGACTTCCTCGCCCATCTGACACCTCCGAAAACCGTCGTGGCAGTTACCGGCACCAACGGCAAGACCACCGTCAGCAACCTGCTGTCCTCTATCCTGACGGAAAACGGCTACTCCATCACCAACAACAGCTTTGGCTCTAATGTGCAGGCCGGTGTGATCTCTGCATTGGTGGAGGATACCACTTTCTTTGGCAGGCCCAAGAAGGACATTGCTATTTTGGAAGTGGATGAGCGCAGTTCTCTGCTGATCTATCCCTATTTGAAGCCGGACTATCTGGTGTGCAACAACATCATGCGTGACTCCCTGAAGCGCAACGCCCACACCGAGTTTATCCGCTATATCATCGACAAGGCGCTGCCTGCGTCCACCAAGCTGATCCTCAACGCCGATGATCTGATCTGCTCTTCTTTGGGATCTGCCGGTCAGGCAAAGGTGTTCTTCGGTCTGGAAGCGGAAATCCCTGCTGTCAGCCAGCCCCAGCACATTAAAGATATCGTCTACTGTCCCAAGTGCGGCGCGCTTTTGGAATCTGAGTATGTGCGCTATAATCACATCGGCAGACATTACTGCCCCGGCTGTGATCTGAAATCTCCCACCCCGGACTATGTTGTGACCCACATTGACCGGGAGCAGGATACCTTCACCCTTACCCATAACGGAGAAGTCTACACCTACAACCTGATCAATGACAACATTGTGAATGTGTACAACTTCGGCTCGGTGATCGCGCTGCTGACGGAGTTGGGCTTAACACAGGAGCAGATCAGCAAGGGCTTTGCCCGTTCTAAGATCGTCAAGACCCGTTACGAAGAAATCGAAACCAAAAAGCTCCACATCACCATGCTGATGGCAAAGGGGCAAAACCCCATTGCCTGTGCAAGATGCTATGATTATGTAGCAAAGATCCCCGGCCAGCATAAGGCGATCATCTTTGTGGTTGACGATGCCGGTGACAATGTAGGCAACTCCGAAAGCACCTGCTGGCTTTATGACTGCGACTACTCCGCCTTGGCAGATCCCTCCATCGACCAGCTGATCTTCTGCGGCCCTCGCTGCAAGGATCATCTGCTCCGGGCGCAGCTTGCCGGTGTCAGCCGCGATAAGATCAAGATCGTGGAAAAGAACGAGGATGCCGCGCCGGCGCTGGATACACAGCGCAGCAAGGAAGTCTATGTGCTGTATGAGCTGTACCGGGCGCCCGATGCCGCCATCGTCAAAAATGCGCTTATCACTATGGGAAATCAGGAGGTGTAAGAGATGGTCATTGAAGTTTTATTCAGCGAAGTCTGCAACCTCTACGGTGACGGTCAGAATGTGACCTATCTGCGCGCTTCCCTGCCGGAAGCGGAGTTTATCCTGACGCCCCTGACCGAGACCCCGTATTTTGCGGAAAACAAGCCGGATATGATCTATATCGGTTCTATGAGTGAATCCACCCAGCGTCGGGTCATCGAAAAGCTGATGCCCCTGAAGGAACGCATTTTGGAGCTTGTGGATGCCGGCGTTCCCATTTTAGCTACCGGCAATGCCGGCGAGATCTTCTGCAAATCCATTGATTATGTAACAGAAGGCATCCAAACACAGGGTTTGGGCATTTTCGACATGCAGGTTAAAACCAATCTCTTTGACCGGTACAACGGCAAAGTCCTTGGCGAATTTGAAAACATCACCGTTGTGGGCTTCCGTTCTCAATTCAGCTTCCTGTACGGTGACAACCGCAAAAATTATTTTGTCAAATGCATCCGGGGTGACGGTATCAACCGGGAAAGCAAATTGGAAGGTCTGCGGAAGCACAACCTGATCTGCACCCAGATCTTAGGTCCGATCCTGCCGCTGAACCCTCTGTTCTGCGAGTATTTTATCGGCTTGACCGGCGTGGATGCCAAAGCCGCCTATCGGGAGGATGCCTTGGCTGCCTATGAACAGCGGCTGAAGGAATTCCGCGATCCGGAGGTTATCTTCGGCAATAACCAATAAATCATAACCACCGGCCGTGCCGGTGGTATGCACTGCCCCCTTAGGGCATAATGCCGGCCGGGCCTATAGGCCCGCCGAAAGGTTTGCCATCCGCAACACTTTCACCGGCTGCCCCTAAAGGGGCATTTTATTTGCCTTCTTTTGCCTGCTGACCCGTGAACGGGTCGATGTATTCTTTCATTGTCAGCTGATCGCTTGCTATATCCTCTTGCAACTGATTTCAGATATATTCTTGTATCTGCTTTTTATTGCGTCCTACCGTGTCCACATAATATCCTCGACACCAAAAATGTCGATTCCCATATTTGTATTTCATATTCGCATATTTTTCAAATATCATCAAACTGCTTCTTCCTTTGAGATATCCCATTATCTGCGATACGCTATACTTTGGCGGAATCGACACAAGCATGTGGATATGATCTTTACACGCCTCTGCTTCGATGATTTCGATCTGCTTGTACTCACATAATTTTCGCAACATAATTCCTATATCCGCTTTGATCTTTCCGTAGATTACTTGTCGGCGGTATTTGGGTGCGAAAACTATATGGTATTTGCAATTCCATTTGGTATGTGCTAAACTTTCTGTATCAAGTTTCACGACTTGGTTCCTCCTTCGTCCTTTAGTTGTGGTTGGCAAACCTACTCCTATTCTAGACGAAGGAGGATATTTTTTCTATGCATAGCTAAAGCTTTATTGTACCACCAGCACAGCTGGTGGTTTTTTCCTACAAAGAAAAAAGATCCCATTTCAAAAGAATGGGATCTTTTTTAAGTTAAAACAAACCGGTAATCTTGCCGTTTTCGTCCACGTCGATGCGTTCGGCAGCAGGAGATTTCGGAAGTCCGGGCATGGTGAGAATATCACCTGTCAAGACCACAATAAAGCCGGCGCCGGCGGAAACCTTAACATTCTTGATAGTAACGGTAAAATCTTCGGGAGCCCCCAGCTTAGTGGGATCATCTGAGAAACTGTACTGCGTTTTCGCAATACACACGGGGCATTTGTCGAAGCCGAGAGCCGTCAGCTGTTGGATCTGCTTTTTAGCATTCGGCAACACGGCAATATCCTTACCGCCGTATACTTTCTGCACGACTGCGCGGATCTTATCTTCGATCGTGCCGTCTAATTCATACGAGAAGGTAAAGTCGCCTTTCTCCTCCTCACACAAACGAACCACTTCGCGGGCGAGTTCTTCGCCGCCCTTACCGCCTTCTGCCCATACAGTGGACAACACCGTGTTGACGCCGAGTTCTTTGCATTTTTCAATGATAAACTCGATTTCTTTATCGGTATCGGTCGGGAAACGGTTGACCGCCACAACACAAGGCAGTTTATACACGTTCTTAATGTTGGAAACGTGGCGCAACAAATTCGGGATACCTTTTTCCAGAGCCGTCAAATCCTCGGTTGCGAGTTCGGTTTTCGCTAAACCGCCATGCATTTTGAGCGCGCGAACGGTCGCCACAACCACAACGGCATCCGGTGTAAGACCTGCCATACGGCATTTGATATCCAAGAACTTCTCGGCACCTAAATCGGCGCCGAAGCCTGCTTCGGTGATCGTATAATCGCCCATTTTGAGCGCTAAACGAGTCGCCATAACCGAGTTGCAACCGTGCGCAATGTTGGCAAACGGGCCGCCGTGAACGAATGCAGGCGTGCCTTCCAACGTTTGTACCAAGTTAGGCTTAAGAGCATCTTTTAACAAGGCGGTCATAGCACCTGCGGCTTTGAGTTCACCGCAGGTGACCGGTTTATCATCGTAGGTGTATCCCACGATGATGCGGGAAAGGCGTTCTTTCAGGTCTGTAATCGAGGAAGACAAGCACAATACCGCCATGATCTCGCTGGCAACGGTGATGTCAAAGCCATCTTCACGGGGGACGCCGTTGGCTTTGCCGCCCATGCCGTCTACCACAAAACGCAGTTGACGGTCGTTCATGTCCACGCACCGTTTCCAGGTGATCTTGCGCACGTCGATGCCAAGAGCATTTCCTTGTTGAATGTGATTGTCAAGCATGGCTGCAAGCAGATTGTTTGCAGCACCAATAGCATGGAAGTCACCCGTAAAATGCAGGTTGATATCCTCCATTGGC
>JAZKXW010000062.1:0-1564 GCA_045611825.1 Faecousia sp. | reverse complement strand
CAATCTAACTCCGTTTGCTTTGCTTATGACGGTCAGGCAATCGGCGTGGGTGCCGGTCAGCAGAGCCGTATCCACTGCACTCGTCTGGCAGGCACCAAGGCAGACACCTGGTTCCTGCGTCAGCATCCCAAGACTCTGGGTCTGAAGTTCCGTGCAGATCTGGGTCGTGCTAATCGTGACAATGTGATTGACGGCTACATCAACGGCAACGAAGAGGATGTCTGCGCCGACGGCATTTGGCAGAGCTACTTCACCGAGCAGCCTGAGCGTTTGACCGAAGGCGACAAAAAGGCATGGCTGGCATCCGGTCGCAATGTGGCGCTGGGCAGTGACGCATTCTTCCCCTTCAGTGACAATATCAAGCGTGCTTTCGCCTCCGGTGTGAAGTACATCGCAGAGCCCGGTGGCTCTATCCGCGATGATCTGGTCATCGAAGAGTGCAACAAGAAGGGCATGGTCATGGCCTTTACCGGCATGCGCCTGTTCCACCACTAAGAGAAAACAACCTGACATTAAGCCCACAGCTGCGTGAAAGGTGCGAATACAGTATTTTGCTTCATGGAGTTTCTATGAGGTTTACTGCAGCTGCACCTTTTAACCGGTGTAGCTGCATTTTGTTTGGGAGGAAACTATGGAAACAAGAGTTGCTGTTATGAGTATTATCGTTGAGGATCCGGATTCTGTAGAACCCCTCAACACCATTTTGCATGAAAACGGAAAATATATCATTGGTAGAATGGGCATTCCTTATCACAAGCGGAAGATCTGCATTATCTCCATTGCTTTGGATGCACCCCAGAATACGATCTCTGCTCTGGCAGGAATGATCGGAAACTTGAAAGGAATCAGCGTAAAAACCGCCTATTCCAGCGTTATCAGCAAAGATTAAACATACAGAAAGAGGTATATTATGCGTAAGAAGGTTCTATGGATTACTGAGACAGCAGTTATGCTGGCATTATTGGTCACTTTGCAGGCACTGACCAAGCCTATGGGGCAGTTGGTTACCGGTTCCTGTGTCAATGCGGTTCTGGCGATTGCCGTCTTGCTGGTAGGTATGAGCAGCGGTATTACAATCGCACTGATCAGCCCTGTGTGTGCATATCTGTTTGGTATTGCACCGAACTTTGTGACGGTTTTGCCTATTATGATCGGCAATGTGTGCTTCGTGGTACTGTTGCGGCTGATTGCCGGAAAGACCCACAAGCCTATTTGGCGGCAGCCGGTGGCATTGGCCGTTGCAGCTGGTGTTAAGTTCGGTGTACTGTACCTACTGGTAGTGAAAGTCATCTGTGGCATTGCTTCCGGCGCTTTGCTGGGCAAGAAGCTGGGCGAGATCGTTGTGCTGGCACCTCCTATGCTGAATATGCTGCCGACCATGTTTGCATGGCCTCAGCTGTTCACCGCTCTGATCGGCGGTGCGGTAGCGCTCTTGATCACCCCCGTACTGCGTAAAGCACTGCACAGATAATTTAACAGATCTTCAAGCCTCCGGTTTCGACCGGAGGCTTTCTTTTTTGCTATGAAGAAATTTTTTGTAATTGGGTGTTTCGTTTTTGGGGCA
>JAZKXW010000061.1:0-4834 GCA_045611825.1 Faecousia sp. | reverse complement strand
AAGGCCACCGGTCTGCGGATCCATGAGGGCTTCGGTCAGACAGAAATGACCCTTGGCATCGCCAACCTCTACGGCGCCAACATCAAGCCCGGCGCTATGGGCAAGCCTGTTCCCGGCTACGGCATCGACATCGTAGACCCCGACGGAAACCCCGTTGCCGACGGTATCAACGGCGAGATCGTCATCCGCACCGACCCCGCTCCCACCTGCGGCGTGTTCCTTGGCTACTACCGCAATCAGGAAGCCACCGACAGCGTGTGGCATGACGGCATGTACCACACCGGTGATGTGGCATGGCGTGACGAGGACGGCTACTACTGGTATGTGGGCAGAGCCGACGATGTGATCAAGTCCTCCGGCTACCGGATCGGACCCTTCGAGATCGAGTCCACCATCATGGAGCTTCCCTATGTGCTGGAATGCGGTGTCTGCGCCGCTCCCGACGAAGTCCGGGGTCAGGTGGTCAAGGCCTGTATCGTGCTGGTACCCGGCACCGAGGAGACCGAGGAACTGAAGAAGGAAATCCAGACCTATGTCAAGAACCATACCGCGCCTTACAAGTACCCCCGGATCGTGGAGTTCCGCAAGGAGCTGCCCAAGACCATTTCCGGCAAGATCCAGCGCAACAAGCTGTAAGACCTTTCTTGACAAGATTCCCTATCAATGATACACTTTACTATTATGCCTAACGGTATTTAAGAGGTGCTCTATGGAACAAAACATGACCGGCGCGGACTACAAAATTAAAGAAGTAGCCGCCAGAATCCGGGAGCTTCGGCTTGTCCACGGTCTTTCCGAGGAGGAAATGGCTGCCCGGACCGATCTGTCTGTGGAAGAATACCGCAAGTGTGAATCCGGCTTCAAAAATCTGAGTATCGCGTTTCTGTACCGGTGCGTGCTGATCTTCGGCGTTGACTTTTCTGACCTGTTGGAGGGCCGCAGCGCCAAGCTGCGTTCCTACGCCCTGACAAGACGGGGCGAGGGTCAGCGGATCGAAGAGGCCCATCACATGGTCGGCTACAACCTTGCCGCCGACTTCCGCAACCGGATCGCCCTGCCCCTTTATATGGAGCTTTCCTACCGCAAGGGCGCTGAGTACGAGGATATGGAGCTGGTGACCCATGAGGGTCAGGAATGCGACATCGTCATCAGCGGTCACATGCGGATCCAGATCGGCGAACACACCGAGATCCTCCACCCCGGCGACAGCATTTACTACGACTCCTCCACCCCCCACGGCATGATTGCCGTAGACGGCGGTGACTGTACCTTCTACGCCATCGTGCTGAGCAACTCCGCCGCCCGTGAGGACGAGCAGGAGGCCGCGGTGGTGACCCACTCTGCCAAGCAGCTGAGTGTGGATACGGAACGCCGTATTTATCACAACTTTATCATTCCCACCGAGGATGACAAGGGCAACCTGACCGCCATCGCCTTCAAAAACGAGGACAAGTTCAACTTTGCCTTTGATGTCATCGATGCTTTGGGCAACACCAAGCCTGACCGCCGGGCCATGCTCCATGTGTCAAACGACGGCACCCAGCGCACCTTCACCTTCCAGGATATGAAGAAGGAATCCGCCCGTGCCGCCAACTACTTCAAGGCCATGGGCATCCAACGGGGCGACCGGGTGATGCTGGTGCTGAAGCGGCACTACCAGTTCTGGTTTGCGGTGCTGGGTCTGCACAAGCTGGGCGCTGTGGCGATCCCTGCCACCAATCAGCTTTTGACCAAGGACTTTGCCTACCGTTTCCAGGCCGCCGAAGTCAAGGCGATCCTGTGCACCGCCGACGGCGATACCGCCGCTTCCGTAGACGAAGCCGCTTTGCAAAGCCCCCGCCTTGTCCACACGATCCTGGTTGGCGGCAGCCGCGAGGGCTGGCACAATTTTGACGATGAATACACCATGTACAGCTCTCACTACGCAAGAGCGGAAGATGCCCCCTGCGGCAGCGATCCCATGCTGATGTTCTTCACCTCCGGCACCTCCGGCTATCCCAAGCTGGCAGCCCACAACTACAAATATCCCCTGGGTCACTTTGTCACCGCCAAGTACTGGCACGGCGTCCGTCCCGACGGTCTGCACCTGACCATCTCCGACACCGGCTGGGCCAAGTCCATGTGGGGCAAGCTTTACGGCCAGTGGCTGTGCGAAGCCGGCCTGTTTGTCTATGACTTTGACCGGTTTGATGCTGAGAAGATCCTGCCCAAGTTTGCAGAGTTCGGCATCACCACCTTCTGCGCGCCGCCTACCATGTACCGGATGCTGGCAAAGCAGGATCTGAGCCGGTTCGATTTAAGCACCATCCAGCACGCCTCCACCGCAGGCGAAGCCCTGAACCCGGAGGTCTACCGTCAGTTCCAGAAGGCTACGGGATTGGACATCATGGAGGGCTTCGGTCAGTCCGAAAGCACCCTGATCATCGGCAATATGGTGGGCAGCGCCCACAAGCTGGGCTCTATGGGCAAGCCTGTGCCCCTGTACAATGTACGGCTGCTGTCTGCCGACGGCGAGCCTGTTGACCGGGGTGAAACCGGTGAGATCTGTATCGACATTTCCAAGGGTCTGCCCTGCGGTCTTGCCTACGCCTACGAAGGCAACGAGGAAGTCACCGCCGAAACATGGCGTGACGGCTTCTACCACACCGGCGACTTGGCGTGGATGGACGAGGACGGCTTCTACTGGTATGTGGGCCGGGCCGACGATGTGATCAAGTCCTCCGGCTACCGGATCGGACCCTTTGAGATCGAAAATGTCATTATGGAGCTTCCCTATGTTCTGGAATGCGGCGTTTCCGCTGCCCCCGACGAGGTTCGTGGTCAGGTGGTCAAGGCCTCCATCGTGCTGGTGGCAGGCACAGAGCCTACCGAGGAGCTGAAGAAAGAAATCCAGAACTATGTCAAGTCCCGTACCGCCCCTTATAAGTACCCCCGGATCGTGGTATTCAAGGACTCCCTGCCTAAAACAACAAGCGGTAAAATCATCAGAAAGCAACTGTAAGCCGGGAAGCCCCGGCAGGCAAGGGACGCACCGATTCCAACATTGTAGGGGCGCATCACGATGCGCCCGCGGGCGATTCATGAATCGCCCCTACACCCCTAACGCACAATGTGCAATTCTTTTCGTAGGGGCGACCATTGGTCGCCCGTGCTGGGAAGCCCCGGCAACCAATTCGCCACCAACCTTGGGCAATCTTCTTTTTTGCCCCCTACCCGCCGTCCCCGACGGTCCTTTTCCCATTCTGCATTTCCTAAAAAGGAGTGTCCCCCGTGGATCACAAACGCTTAACCCTGTTTGCCGGTCACTACGGCAGCGGCAAGACCAATATCGCCGTCAATTATGCCCTGCAGCTGGCAAAAGAGGGCAAGCAGACGGTGATTGCGGACTTGGATATCGTCAACCCCTACTTCCGCACCGCGGACAGCGCAAAAGAGCTGGCATCTGCCGGTGTGGAGCTGGTATCTCCCCAATTTGCCAACTCCAATGTGGATCTGCCGGCACTGCCGGCGGAGGCCTACCGTCTGGTGCAGGACCGAAGCCGCTATGCCGTTATGGACATTGGCGGCGATGACCGGGGCGCTTACGCGCTGGGCAGATATATTCCCTACATAAAGGAAGAAAACAACTACCGCATGGTCTTTGTTGCCAACGCCAGCCGTCCCCTGACCCGAACCCCGGAGGAGGCGCTGGAGGTGATGCAGGAGATTGAGACCGCCTGCGGTCTTGCCTTCACCTGCATCGTCAACAACACGAACCTTGCTTCCGAAACCACCCCGGAAACCGTCACCGCTTCCCTTGCTTATATAGAGGAGCTGTGCCGCCTGTCCGGACTGCCCCTGTGGCTGCACACCGCGGAAAGCGCCGTGGCGGAGCAGCTCACCCTACCCAATGTATTCCCCCTGCGCCTGCAGGAAAAATATTTCGACCTACCGTCTCAGAAGCCGGACAACCGACCTCTGTGGGGATGAAGCTGAGGGGAGCCGAACCCCGATAGGTTTTGACAGGCCGTTTTCCGCCAATACTGCGGAAAATCCCTCGACAATACCAACGGGTATTCCCTTCGTGATTTTTCTTGTCTTGTCGAAAAACTGCTCTGCCAAAACTGCGCAGGCACCCCACAGCAAGGAGTTTTGCTTTGGATTTTTGCGCAGATGACGCAGGCTTGCTAACGCAAGTCAAGGAAGATAAGGAAAAATACAAACAAAAGAACTGCTGTGGGGCTGTTGGGATTCGACTCCCCTCAGCTTAAGGAGGAACATCTTATGGCAACTGTCACCTTCCGCACCGACTGGTGCAAGGGCTGCGGTCTGTGCGTCGACGCCTGTCCCAAGGGCTGCCTGACCATCGCCGCGGACCAGATCAACAAAAAAGGCTATTCTCCCGCCGTGATGGCACATCCGGAGAAGTGCATCGGCTGCGCCTTCTGCGCCACCATGTGCCCGGACTGCATCATCACCGTGGAAAAGTAAGGAGGCTACTATGGCAGAACGCGTTTTAATGAAGGGCAACGAAGCCATCGCAGAAGCCGCCATTCGGGCTGGCTGCCGCCACTACTTCGGCTACCCCATCACTCCCCAGACCGAGATCGCCGCATACATGGCAAAGAAGATGCCCAAGATCGGCGGCGTATTTCTGCAGGCAGAGAGTGAGATCGCATCCATCAACATGGTCTACGGCGCAGCCGCTGCAGGCGTGCGTGTTATGACCTCTTCTTCCAGCCCCGGAATTTCCCTGAAGTCGGAAGGTCTGAGCTATATTGCCGGCTCCGATGTCCCTGCGCTGGTGGTCAATGTCCAGCGTGGCGGTCCCGGCTTGGGCGGCATCCAACCCTCC
>JAZKXW010000060.1:0-14999 GCA_045611825.1 Faecousia sp. | reverse complement strand
GTTGCGCAAGGCGCATTGTATTCGATGTCAAATTTCTTCAAAATATCTTTGACAGATAATTCCTCTGCAGTCCGGTTCAACTTTTCCCATACCGTCTCGGGTGCTTCAAAAGGCAACAGATCATAACCGAACACTTGCTTTACTTCCATACAAGACCAGTCGAACAAGGGGTTTCCTACCAACCGGGGAAGGCAGGTATACCACGCCCGGAACTTTTCATAGTCGGAACTTTCACCGGTAATCAGTCGTTCTTCTACGCCAAGGATCCGCATTGCCCGGTGCTTGTACGGGTCCGGCTGGATCCAAAGCTGCGTAATATTCCAGCCTGCATTTTCTTCTGTCAATACTTCCAGAGGAAGATGATTGTGGTAATCGATGATAGGAAGATCTTTTGCGCAATTATGATAAAGGCTGCGAGATATTTGAGAAGTTAATAAAAAATCCGGATTCATTACACACCTCTATTGTATTGAATTTACATTGAATATTGCCTTTTATCCAATTATATGTCATAATAGAGTTATAGTAAATTCTCATTATATGCATAAAAGTGCGATTTATTTACATAAGGAGAAGGTTCTATGCGCATATCAGAATTACCGACAAAATCTATGTTGCCACGAATTCTGCTTGTTCGGCAGTATGACACAAAACTTGTGCATCACCAAATCAAAAAGAGAATATCTGAAGCTTATGAATTAGGTATATATTTAGACGGTACGGGTACTGTCAATATTCAGGGAACAGAGCATCCTATTTCCAGGGGCGGTATTCGTTTTACCAAACCGGGCACCTTACTATGCAGCACGCCGGATTATCGCTGTATTACGGTTTACTTTGATTTCGGTGAAGAAAACACCCTTTACCGCAACCAGATTCTGGACAACATTCCTTCCTATATCTCAACAAACGGCGATTTGCTGGACCAATTTGAGGCATTGCTAAAAGCGCACCTTTCCACGCAGCCAACGGCTCCGTTGCAGCAAAATGCTATTCTCCTTTCGTTACTGGCATCCCTTTATGAAGCCCTGTACACTGCAGATAAATACTGCAACGCCGTACGCTTGTGCCTGGAATATATGCAACATCATTTCTGCGAAAACATCACCTTGGAAACGCTCGCCTCTATAACCGGCTACTCTCGTCTGCATGTACTGCGGCTTTTTAAGCAGGATCTGGGTCAAACGCCTCACCAATGGTTAACCGCCATCCGTCTAGAGCATGCCAAAAAATTATTATCCGATACAAATCAAAATATTGACCTTATCGCTTCCTCTTGCGGTTTTAGTTCTGTATCCCATTTCAAAATATTATTCAGGCAGACAACCAACTGTACCCCCGGCATTTACCGCAGAAACACGCGGCAGGATTAAAACACCCTGTCTGCACCAATGCAGAAAAATCCCCCCGATGTAGAATCCGTGGATCGTATTGCCAAATGTTTGCGGTCAAATCTTTTTGTATCAAGAAAATCCCCACGGCATTTTCTGCCGTGGGGATATTGCCCGATTTAGGGTGTGTTGTGCTTATGTATCCGCTTGTGTTTCTTCAGCAGGCTCCCGAACTGTCGCAGATGCCTTTTTCTTTTTTACGATCAGCAGCACCACAACTGCAGCTGCTGCCAGCACAACGCCGCCTGCTACCGCAGCAATGATAATGATGGTAGTAGGATTCATGCCCAACTCGGCATAGATGGTTTCTGCCTCAAGCAGGATACCCAGATTCTTCACAAGCTTCTGGGCGCCGGGTGTCAGAGCATCATATGCCTTCCGGGCTGCTTCGATTGCTGCCTTGGACTCATAGCTGATATTATCACCGATTGCCAGAATCAGCGCATCTACCTCAGCGGCCTTTGCCTGCTGCAGCTTCTTCAGCGCAGATGCTGCGGCATTGAGGGTGATATAATCTACCGTTTCTCTTTCCACGTGGGTCAGCCAGTTGAAAAGCTCTCTTGCCTCGGTAATGACCGCTTCATCCTCCAGCGTAACATCACCGATACCGGCGATCAATTGCCGCAAATACACGATCTTCTCTTGGCGAAGCTTTTGAATCGTTGCCAACGCATCCTGAAGTGCCTTGTCTTTCAGCAGCGAACGTTGGGTCTTGGTCAGAGCTTTATATGCCGTTTCGATTTCCCGAATTGCAGATTCCTTTTCTAAGGTGATCTCCCCCATACCGGGAATGGTATCGATCATTGCCTGCACACGGTTGGCTTCTCTTACATCTACAAGACCCTGCATTTCCTGCAGTGCCGGAACCAATACTGTATAGAAGTTCTTGACGTAGGACTTATTCTTCACAGACAACGCCTGATACTCCGCCTTCAGGTCATAGACCAGCTTTTCTTTCTCAACAGTAACATCACCAATGGCATCAATCTTACACTCCAGCAAGTCGATTTCCGCCGCCACCAGAATATCCAGATTGTAAATCAATGCTTTCTGTGTCCATGTCAGCTTCTCATAGGCGGCACGGGCTGCGCTGATATCCGCTGCAGAATCCAATGTGGTGTTATTCTTCAGGGTCAGCAAAGTAGCATCCAATTCCGATGCTATGCGACGATCCTCGTCCGTAACTGTCATGGGATACATATAAAGAGGCGCTGTATTTTGTGTGTAATAGAAGTTTCCGTCACTGCCCACAGCAAAGAAATCGGTAGCCGGAATCGGGATCCGCTGACAGTCGGAGGGATCGCTCATATTTACCTTCTGCACACCGCCGACAGTACCATAATTGGCATACAGATAGCCGTCGATCTGGAGCATCGGTGTGGGGAAATTGTCATAGGCGCTGCTCTTGCCAAAGGTCACTTCTTTCCGAATATCGACTTTCTTGGTACTTGCATCAAATGTGAAGGAGAACAAACTGCCGTAAGCAACCATCCAGACTCTGCCGTTTTCATCCACAGTCAGACCATCGATGGCGTTGATAATATCAGGCGCATCGTCGAAATAATCCCGCAGGTCGTACTCTGCCACCTTCTTTTTGTTAGCCACATCATAGATAAAGAACTTTGCAGAACTGCCCTCCGGCACCACAGAACCGGAACCACCATTGATCTCAGAGCCGCCGATGATATAGCCGCTTTCGTGATAAGCAAGAGAAATAATGGATTGATCCTGAACTACATTGCGCTCTATATGCTTATCAAGTGTTTCAATATCGATCCACGCCAGACAGCCGCCCAACTCATAACGGTCCGGTGTCGAACCTACAAACACCTTATTGTCACCGCCTGCTAATGCATGGATACGGGACTGCTCATCCGATGTCTTCAAGCTGAGCAACGGCACATTACGATTTGCATCGTCCAGATTGATCTGTGTCAAAATGCCACGGTTGTAGTTGCCTACATAGATTTTATCTTTATAGATCAGAATAGCATCTGTCTGTCCGTAGGTCTGGAAGTTCTGAATCACCGCTCCGGTATTCACATCGTATACAGAGCAGTAATCCGTATTAAACGAGCCAACATACAGGTGTCCGTTTTCACCGGGCACATTGATAATCGGTCGAACCGTGGAAGTAGAACCGTATTCCGGCAGGACGACACCCTCAAGCTGCTGATAGCGGCCGGTGGTGGTGTTGTAAATCGCAGGGTTTCCGGTGTTGCCACGGAATGTGACAATGGATTGTCCCGGGAACAGCGCATCCTCTTCCACAGTCATAAAGCAGTTCACGCCGCAGCGGAATGCCGTGGAAATCGCCTCCAAGCCCTTCACGGGGGTTGCTTTTCTGGTGGCACCGTCAAACTCCCAAATACCAGCCGGTGTGGACAGCCAGATCTTACCGTCGATCTCGCCCGTGGGGGCATAGATTGTGGAAGCCGGAATCTGCAGATCCACATATTCAAAGGTCTCTGCATCAAAGGCCGCTGTCTTCTTGGCCACATTGGCTTCACCGCCCAGAATCAGCACACCGCCGCAAATGCCCATGCCACGGATCATAACATCTTCTTTGCCAAAGTATTCCGAAACATCAATGCGCTTGATCAATTCGCCGGTTTTGGCATTGAATTTGGACAGTTCAAAGGTCTTTACACCGTCACCATTCATATCGCCAGTGGAAGTAATGTAAATGAAACCATTGTCATACACGGGGGCGCTGGCATAGCAGTTAGAGTCATCTGTACCGGCTTTGCCCATATTGGTAAATTCTCCGGTACGGGTATTGTATTTTGCCAACACACCTACGGGATAGCAGCCAAAATAAATACAGCCCTCTTCATCGATGGCGCAGTTGAAGGCGCTGGTAATGCCGTCCACCTGAGAACCGTCGGTTGCTTTGCCTTTATAGAAATAGACTTTCTGGCAGATATTAAGGTACGGATCATACTTGGCGATCCAACCGTTATCGCCTACCATCCACACGATACCCTCCGGATCTACCGTCATGCCTCTGCAAAGGTTAAAGGGCAGGTCATTATAGTCCACAAGGGCGCCGCTGTCCAAATTGTAGACAGCCAGCTTTCTGCCCTCAAAGGGAAGGAAGAAATAGTCGTCACCGTTAATCTCCGCTACCGCCTGAACGGGGCCATTCTCCAACAGTTTAACGGGTGCCGGATCCACGATTACAGAATGAGGCTGCACTGCGCCTTGAGAAGGAGTTGTCTTATCCCCTTTTTCGCATACCAATTGATCGATGTACATGTACGCATTTTCAAAGAAAGGTGATTGTTCATAGGCTTCAAAGACAATCATATATTCTTTGTTTGCCTCAAATTCCCATGTGCCGATCACAGAAACAGCGCCATCTTTGACCTTTGTATCACCGCTGTCATTATAGAAAGCGACCTTGCCCACACGATTGTGGTTATCCATTGCAAAGAGAATGTCCTCGGTATCACCGGGCAGCACATATACTGCGCCGGTAGCACCACGGCCGGAAGTGCCATGGTTCAGTGACAAGGTATACAGACCGCTGCCGGGGAACCGGATCCGAACGGCAGTATAATCATCTACCTTGCCGTAAGTCGTTAAGCCGCCGGTCCACTTAAATCTGGCATCCGCACCTGCCACCAGAGGTTCCCAGTTCTGTAGTTCCTCAGCATAGTAACCGCTGAGTTCATCCATCACATCGTCCAGATAGGTATCTGCCGGAACAGCAGAGCTTGTCGGATCTGCCAAGTCAAAGTTATAGACCACTTTATCGGTATCCACAACCGGCGCAGCAGTTTCTGTAAAGGTTAGACCCTTTAAGTACATATTCTTTGTCCGCAGGCCGTCTGTGTTAGCTGCGTCATAGGTGTCGCCGGTCATTCGCAGAACCAGAATATAGTCCTTGCCGGCTTCCATCTTTACATTGCCCAACAGAGCATTCGGCTGAACACCGGTGGGAGTAAAGTTCTCGATTCTGTTTCGTTTTACTAACAGATCGTTAATATCCGTATCTCCGGTCACCTTTGCAGCATCAAAGAAATAGGTTTCTGTCCAGATGCTATGCTTTCCACCGCTGGCCAGATTGGTCTGCAATGTCATATCGTAATAGCCGGTTCCGGGAGATTTTACGCGGATTGCATACCACCAGAAAAAGCCAGTTGTATAAACCTGAATACCGGCATCCTTAGAAAACTTGTTCTGGGGAAAGCTTTCCACAATTTCGTCTTGACCCTTTTTGTCCTTTGTGCCGTTTTGATATCCCTCAAAAGCCCAGCCGATCTTGCCTTCATCAAAGTACTGCTTAATCAGCGCTTTCTGGTCACGAACCGCAAAGGTATCCTTACTGAACGGTCCTCCCGGGAATTTCCCTAACAAATCAAAACTGTAAAAGTCATCTTCTGCAATTTGTGTTGCCATAGTTCCCATGGGGAAGACAGATAGAATTATGCAAAATACCAGCAGAAGTGTCATTGCGCGTTTACAAATGTTCATCATACGCGTTCCTTCCTTTCAAAGATATCATAGACATTTCCCCTCATCAGGTAGTTTTATTTTATCATCCCGGAATCCAGCGGTCATTCCCAAAAACAAAGGTTTTATATCGTAAAACAAAGATAATTTTAGAAAACACAGAAAAAATCCCTGACAAAGTTGTCAGGGATTTTTGGATGGATTATGCTTCCGGTTCGGTTGTGGGTTCCTCCGCAGCAGCGGCTTTCTTTCTCTTCAGAATCAGCACGGTTGCCACCGCACCGCCTGCCAGAACCAGAACACCGCCGACTGCAATGAGAATGATCGCCCACAGCGGGAAAATACCGGCATAGATCGCCTCAGCCTCTTCCAGCACTGCCAGTTGTGTCACATACAACTTAGAGCCGGGAGTCAAAGCGTTATAGGCATTTCTTGCCGCTGTGATAGCATCCTTGGAGCTGCGGTCAATGGTGTCGCCGATGGCAAGGATCAGCGCATCCACCGCTGCAGCGGCTTCTTTCTGCAGCTTGGTAAGCTGCTTGTTGGCGGCTGTCAGCGTAGCGGTATCCACTTTCTCGCGCTCTTCCATATTCAGCCAGTCCCAAATTTCCATGCCTTCGGTAATGGCAGCTTCATCTTCCAGCGTGACTTCTCCGATGTCGGTGATCAGCTGCTTCAGGTACTCGATCTTCTCGTCACGGAGCTTGCGGATCTTGGCTTCCGCATCCAAAAGCGCCTGAATGTTCACCTTCTGCTTCTGCAGGTTGGTCAGGTTGGCATAAGCTTCCCGGATACTATTGATGGCAGGTTCTTTCTCCAAGATGATCTCACCCATGGTCTTAATGGAATCCACCATCTGCTGTACCTTCTGGGCTGCCTGTGCGTCCAGCTTGTCGTTGATCTCTCTGTAGGCGCTGTCCAAAACAGAATAGTTCTTGACATAGCGCTGCAAGGTCTCCGGCAGAACATCGTACTGGGCTTTCAGGTCGTATACAAGGTCTTTTTTGTCCAGCGACGCCTGCCCGATGGTATTGATTTTGCACTCCAGTAGGTCGGTTTCCGCAGTTTCGATCTTCTCAAGACCCTGTACCAGCGCCTTATGCTTCCAAGACAGCGCATTGTAAGCCTCTCTGGCCGCTGTGATGGCAGACTCATGGGCCAATGTGATAGGATCGGTGCCGATCCGGTCAATCATGGCATCTACCGCCTCTGCAGCCTCCCAGTCAGCCTCCGTCACATTCAGAGGGTACATCATCAGGGACTGATCCTGCAGATAATAGATGTTGCCGTCCTCGCCCAAGGTGTAGAACATGGGGGTAATGGGCATGATGCGGACGTTATCCTTGACATTGGAAAGATTGATCTTCCGCATACCGCCCTTGCCGTCAAAGGACAGATACAGATAGCCATCCTCAAAAATAAAGGGACGAGGGAACCAGTCTCTGCCGCTTTCTTTGTTATAGGCAGTCTTGTCAAAGGAAAGCTCTTCCTTGACCGTCACCTTGCCGGTGGTCTTATTGAAGGTGAAGGAGAACAGGGTCTCAGACACCAGACCCCACAGCTTGCCGTTTTCATCAATATTGGGGTCAGCAGCAATGCCGGAGATAAAGTCGATGGGTGTCTTCAATCCGGGGATCTCGTCTTCCAAAGAGACCTCGGCGACCTTCTTCTTGTTTGCCACATCGTAGACAAACAGCTTAGCAGACAGGTCAGGTCTTGCAGCAGAACCGGAACCGCCGGAAGTGGAGGTAGTGCCGTAAATATAGCCGTCATGGTAGACAATGCAGTTAATAGTCTGATCCTGCACCACATTGCGCTCCACATAGGTTTCCATTTTGTCCAGATCGACCCATGCAAGGCAGCCGCCATGCTCATAGCGGTCCGGTGTAGAACCGGCAAAGATTTTACCGTCGCCGGCAGTCAGGGTGTGGATACGGGACTGCTCATAGGTATCATTCTTCAAGCTCAACAGAATGACATTGCGGTTCGGATCCTCCAGATTGATACGGGTCAGATTGCCGGCATTATAGTTGCCGGTGTACAAAACGCCCTCATAGAACACCATGGCGTCTGTCTGGCTGGCGGAGGCTTCAAAGGTATAGCTCAGCTTGCCGGTTGCGGTATTAAACACAGCGCACACCTCGGAGTTGTACGCGCCGATAAACAGCTCATTGCTGCCGGGCAGACCCTTGGTCAAGGTACGTACTGTGGTAGCATTGCCGTAGTTATCCGGCAGCAGATCGCCCCATGCACCGATATTGCCCTTTTCGATATTGTAGATTCTGGGCATAGCCTTGTTGGTGCCGTATGTGACAACAGACCAGCCGGGATAGACAGGGTCACCCACGTCCACGATGTTGTCCTTGCCGCAGCGGATACCAATGGTCACATTCTCCAGACCCTTAACAGTTGTAGCCGTACGGGTAGCAATATCGAACTCCTGCAGGCCTCTGCCGTTGACCACGAAGTAGACCTTGCCGTTCAGTTCTTCGGTAACACCGTAGAGAATGCCTCCGTTGATATTCACATCCGTTACCAGCTCCATGGTGTTGATGTCAATGGCAATGGGATCTTTCTGTATACCCTCGCCGCCCAGCAGGAACAGGTCGCCTGCCAAACCGGCGCCGCGGTACATAACCGTACCTTCTGCCGTCAGGGCATCCAGATCCACACGGGCAACCACTTCGCCGGTGGCGGTATCGATCTTCACAGCCTCAGCCACCCGGACACCATCGGCATTCCGGTCGCCGTAGATACCGCTGTACAGATAGCCGTCACGGACTGCCATGCCGCAGGGGTACACCGCATCATCGTTAATAATGCCGAAGCTGATATAGTCGCCCACAGACGGGTCGAACTTCAAAATCGCGCCGGTGTTGTAAGTACCGAAGTACAGACAGCCCTCCTCGTCCTCCACCAAATCAAAGCCGCTGGTAGCGCCGGGAGCCAAGTCAGCCGTCTTGTAGGAACGGAACTGCTGTCCCACACCGGTGATGGGGTCATAGCGGTACAGATAGGGCTTATCGCCAACGATCCAAATGATGCCGTTCTTATCTGTCAGCATGCCTCTGGGAACGGTGAAGGGCACCTTAATTTCATACTCCAGCGCCTTATCGTTCAGGTTGTATGCCAGTACCTTCTTGCCCTCAATGGGAACAAACATATAGCTGCTGCCGTTAATCACTGCCGTTGTACCGTACAGCGTTGCTTCGCAGATCTTGATCGGACCGGGCTCCACAACAATGGAGTTGACTTTCCGGTTTGCTGTGTTCTGATTGGGCAGCTCGCCGGGGGTCACGATCAACTGAGAAATAAACATATAACCATTTTGGACCTTGAACGGCGTATGCTGATATGCCTCGAATACAACAAGATATTCCGCATCGCTGCCAAACTCCCATGTGCCAACCACAGTGCGGCGGTTGTCCGCAACGGTAGGCGTACCGTCTTCGTTGGCATAGCTGACCTTACCCACACGGTTGGAGGGGTCCATAGCCTTTTCAATGTCCTCGGTGTCCACAGGCAGGACATATACCGCGCCGATGGCGCCGTTACCGGATACACCGTGGTTCAAAGAGATGGTATGCAGGCCCTGACCGGGAGATTTGATCTTGATGGCGATCCACTCCATCTCATAGGAGTAAAGCACCATGCCGCCGGTGGGCAGGAATGCCATAGAAGCATCGGACAGACAGTTGTGTGCAGCATAGCCCCAGTTCAGGCTGCCCTTTGCATATCTTATATTGATATCTTCGATCTGATCAAGGATCAGCTTTTTACCCTGACCTTTGTAGATGCTGTCAGCCAAGTCCATGTCATAGATGACGCTGCCCTCAGGAATGGGCTCCGGTTCGGGAATCCGGTCAGGAATCACATCTGCCGGGGCTTTGATCCCGGACTTGGTCAAAGTCAGCTTGGTCAAGAACAGGTATCCGTTGTTGCGTCCCTTTTCCGCAGATTCAAACACAACGATATACTCCGCGCCCTTTTCCATAGGAACGGTTCCGGAGAAGGTGGTTCTGCCGGCTACGCCGGGCTCACTGCCGTTGGAAGAACCGTTGTCCATGTTCAAAGTGCCGACAGCTTTACCGCTGCTGATCGCAGCTGCCACATCGGCAGTATCTCCGGGCAGGATGTACACATTGCCCTTTCTGGCGCCGTAGCGGTGGACCATGTAATCCACCGTTACCTGATAGTCACCGGTACCGGGAGACTGAATGGTCATGGCTATATAGTAATTCTGGGACAAATCTCTGCAATGGATCCGCAGACCCTCCCACTTATAGTCCTTTGTGCCGGACTGACCGCCAAAATACGCCATCATATCAGTATCGGCTGTATGGGAATGGTACTTCCAGTTCAGGCTTCCCTTTCCATACAAACTGCCCACAGCGGAAGCTGTACCGCCGATGGCAAGATTTTTGGTAGCAAAGCCTTCGCCACTCATGGTCAATTCGGATTTTTCCAGTTGAAAATCATAGACCGCCTGATCCAGCTGAGGTGCTTCCTCCGGTGCAGGCATCAGGTCTTTATGGGTCAGCTTTGCCTGATCGATGTACAAATAGCCGTAGCCTGCTTTGCTGGGCTTGTCTACTGTAAAGACCAGCAGATACTCCTGACCCTCTGCGCAGGTGACAGGCTTCTTTGCCGTCAGGGTCTCGGGTACGCCGGCGCCTGCGTTGGCGGACTGATTGTCATAGTTGACCAGCAGAACTGCCTCGCCGGCGGCAATGGCTGCCGCCACATCTGCGGTGTTGCCGGGCAGCAGATAAACGCTGCCCTTGGATGCGCCATAGCGATGGGTCTGGTAATCCAAGGTCAGATAATACTCGCCGCTGCCGGGAGATCGGACGGTAAAGACCATATAATAGTTTTTGCTGTCTGCACCATCGGCCTTTGCCCGGATCCGCAGACCGTTCCACTGATAATTTGTGGAGCCGGACTGACCGCCAAAGTTGCCAAGGATCGTGTGGTCGGCAGAAATACCTGTGTATTTCCAATTTAATGTTCCGGCATCATAGTAGCTTGTAATGCCGGCGATCAAATCCGCACGCAACGACTGCGTCGCAAAGCTCTTACCACTCGCAGTCAGGTCTGTGCTTCCCAAATCGAAGTCATAAACGATCTCATTGGGCTGTGCTGTTGCCGTTGCCGTTGTAGGCATTACCACCATAGGCAGCGTCAAGCAGCACAAAAGTACAAATGCAATGACTCTTTTCATATTTTTCATTCTTGTTCCTCCCCTTCTCAGAAGAAATGCAGGGTCTTAAAACATTGCTGTTATAATTTTTATCCGCAAACTGTGCCGTCACTCCCAAAAGCAAAGGAAAATAATAGTAAAACCATCCGATAAGACTTCTCCCCCAAAAGAAGGTCATCCACGAGGATCCGGTTCCTTTCCTGCTATCGTTTTGAAAGATTACGGGCAATAAAAAATCACCCTGCAAAGGAATTGTGTATTTGCTGAAAAAAGTAACGGGATGCCGGTCGCTGCAACAAAACAGGCACCCGGTCGATCGGGTTCCTGTTTTTATAGTGAGATCTTTTGAAATTTGTCGTTGTACAGCACCACGGTTTCCCGGATGCCCACATCCCGCAGCAGTGCTCTTGTTTCGGTAAAGTGGCAGTCGATGGTATCCGCATGGTGGGAATCGGCATTGAGCATAATGGGAGCGTCCAGCTTTTTCAGTACATGCAGAAGATTCTCCTGTGGGTACGGTGTGGTACGCCAGCCCCGGGAGATAGCGCCGGTATTCACCTCAAAAATGCACCCGCTTTTTGCCGCCTCAGCGATATACCGCTCCGCCATGGCGCAATAGGCTTCGTTGTCCATCAGTCCCATTGGCATTTTCTCTTCGAATTTGGTCAGCAGATCAAAGTGACCGATGATATCCGGCTTTCTTTTTGCGATATAATCGCAGAACTCCCGGTAATACGCCTCTGCAAAAGCCAAGGGATCGCCGCCAAAGGCCGCGATACATTCTCGAAAACAGGCTTCTCCCCCGTCAACAGACAGATATCTGCCGTCTTTATACATATAATGCACAGAGCCGATCAGGTAGCGAAAGCGCTGTCTGTCTACCTGCGCAAAGTGGTCTTCCTCAATGCCGCAGTAGATCTGGATATCTTTTTCATACTTCTCCTGCAGGCGGTGGATCTCCCGAATATAGCCGCCAATGTTGGTCTTGCGATAGGTCTTTCTCTCTGCCACGAAGCCGGCATGTCCGGAAAAACCGATTGCCGCAAAGCCTTTGTTCAGCGCGGAAAGCACCACCTCTTCCGGAGCGCTTTTGCCGTCGCAAAATGTGGAATGGGTATGGTAATTGGTTAACATAACTTCTCTCCCTCTGCAATACTGTTATACCGATAAGTAAAAATATTCTGTGATCGTTTCCGCGGACTCCTGCATTCCCCGTGCGATCCACCAGCGGAACACGGATACAAAGGTATCCGCAATATGCTCCTGCCAAAAATCCTCCGGCAGCTTCTCATTTTTCCGATGGGCAAACCGCGGCATTTGACTTGCCGCCAATGTTTGCAGGTTGGTTTTGAAATAGCGCAGAAACAGTTCGTTGCTTTGACAGGAAAGCAATTTCAAAATGTTATTGTCATTTTTTTGCAAATGCCGAAACAAATGCAAAAACACATCATCCCGTACATCGCAGTCAAAAATATGACGGTGATCCTCATGTCCCGTTTCCATTGCGTCAAACAGGTGGCAAAACAGCTCCTCGCAAAAGGCCTTCAGCAGAAATTCTTTTGTTTCAAAATGGGCGTAAAAGGTGGCTCTGCCCACATCCGCAAGATCAATAATCTCCCCTACCGTGATCTGCCCAAAGGTCTTTTTCGACAGCAGTTCCGAAAAGGCTTTGAATATGGATTCCCTTGTTTTCCGTTGCCGTCTGTCCATAATTCCTCCGTACAATTTTCCGGATATGTTCTGTAAGGAACAAAGCGCCCATATCATATCTTGATAAGGCATATCCCTTTGCTATACTGTTACTGAACAGTTTGTTCGGTAACATCGTTATTGTATTCTAATTTTTGCAGAAAGTCAACAGGTGGTGCTTATGAAAACTCAGCGTAATATTTTCATTGCATTTGTTTTGAATCTGGCCTTCTCCCTTTTTGAACTGGTAGGCGGTATTATCACAGGCAGTATTGCCATTGCCTCCGATGCCATTCATGATTTAGGGGATGCGGCCGGTATCGGCGTTTCCTATTTTCTGGAACGAAAAAGCAAGCGGCAACCCGATAAGACCTACACCTACGGCTACGCCCGGTTCTCTGTTCTGGGCAGCGTCATCACCACAGCGATCCTGCTGATCGGCTCTGCCGTGGTGATCGTCAATGCTGTGGGTCGCCTGTTCTCCCCTCAGCAGATCCACTATGACGGCATGATCGTTTTTGCCATTGTGGGTGTTTGCGTCAACACCCTTGCCGCCTTTTTTACCCGGGAAGGAGATTCCCTGAATCAGAAAGCGGTCAATCTTCACATGCTGGAGGATGTGTTCGGCTGGGTCATCGTTCTGGTGGGTGCTGTCGTCATGCGGTTTACAGATTTTGCCCTGCTGGATGCTCTGCTCTCCATAGGCGTTGCGGCATTCATCTTTATCCACGCCGCGGAAACCTTAAAAACGGTGATCGACCTGTTTTTGGAAAAAGCACCCCACGGTCTTTCCGTTGAGAAAATCCGGGAAGCTGTCATGGGCATTGACGGTGTAAAGGATGCGCACCACATCCACATTCGGAGCATAGACGGCCACAACCATGATGCCACCATGCACGTTGTAACAAACGACCCTCACCGTGTAAAAGACCAAGTTCGGGATGTGCTGCAAAAAATGGGCATTGGGCATGTCACCATTGAAACCGAGGCTGTGGGGGAACATTGTCACCAAACCCATTGCCACACAGAAGAACACCACCACTGCGGACATCATCACCACCATCACCATCATTAAAAGGAAACAGCCACCCCAAGGGGGTGGCTGTTTTTTTGGCGGAGACGGCGAGATTCGAACTCGCGTGGGATTGCTCCCTAACTGATTTCGAGTCAGCCCCGTTATGACCACTTCGATACGTCTCCATAACAACTGGGTTATTATATCAGCACGGCGCAAAAAAATCAAGCATCCGAATGCCTATAGTATTGATTCTTGCCAATTTTATGGTACAATATCTCCAAGAAAACTTTAGGAGGATATCATTTTGGAGCAGATCAAAAAGAAAATCGGCTTTATCTGTGACATGGATGGTGTGATCTACCATGGCAACAAGATCCTGCCCGGTGTGGCGGAATTTGTGAACTGGATGCTTGAGAACAAGAAGCGCTTCGTTTTCCTGACCAACAGTTCGGAACGGACGCCGCATGAGCTGAGCATGAAGCTTGCCAGAATGGGGCTTTCCGTCCCTGCTGACAATTTCTATACCAGCGCGCTGGCGACTGCCGCATTTTTGGACTCTCAGCGTCCCGGCTGTACCGCTTATGTCATCGGTGAAGCAGCGCTGAGCAAAGCTCTCTATGACCGGGGCATTTACATGAATGATATTAATCCGGACTATGTGGTCGTGGGTGAGACCCACTCTTACAGCTACGAAAAGCTGGAAAAGGCTATCAACTTGGTGCGCAAGGGCGCAAAGCTTATCGGCACCAACCCGGATACCACCGGTCCTATTGAAAACGGCATCGCGCCTGCCACCGGCGCGCTGATTGCCCCCATTGAAATCGCCACCGGCAAAAAGGCGTATTTCATCGGCAAGCCCAATCCCGTCATGCTTCGTCACGGTCTGAAGATGCTGGATTGCCACAGCTCCGAGATCGTGTTCATCGGTGACCGGATGGACACCGACATCATTGCCGGCATTGAATCCAATGTGGATACCGTTCTTGTTCTCTCCGGTGTGACCAGAGAAGAAGATATCGACCTATTCCCCTACCGGCCTAAGTATGTGCTGTCCGGCGTGGGCGAATTGATCAAGTAAGTCATAACCCCCGGCTAAGCCGGGGGCTTGATTTAGCCCTAGAAGGGCTTTTTACAGACGATTGCCCCTAAAGGGGCCCCGAATGGTTTGCCGACCGCATTTCATTTACGGGCTACCCCTTAAGGGGTTTTCTTTATGCCTTCTTGTTCTCGCGACCCGTAAACG
>JAZKXW010000059.1:0-2774 GCA_045611825.1 Faecousia sp. | reverse complement strand
AAAAGTCCAAAAGGAGGTGCAAACAACATGGCTAAGATCACCGGTAAGTACGAGGTGCTCTACATCATCGACCCTGCTCAGGGCGAAGAGGGCATCGCCGCACTTGTGGAAAAGTTCAAGGCAATGGTGGAAGCGGAGGGTACTCTCTCTAACATCGATGAGTGGGGCAAGCGTCGTCTGGCATATCCCATCAACGATCTGACCGAGGGCTACTACGTTCTGATGAACATGGAAGTCAAGCCCGAGTTCCCTGCAGAGCTGGAGCGTGTGATGAAGATCACCGACGGCATCCTGCGCTGCCTGACCACCGTCGTGGCAGAGTAAGGAGGAAACACCATGCTCAACCACATCACCATTATGGGTCGTTTGACCCGTGATCCGGAACTGCGCCGCACCGGCAGCGGTGTCGCAGTTACCAGCTTTACCGTAGCAGTCGACCGCGATTTCGGCGGCCGGGACGGCGGTGAGAAGGAGACCGACTTTATCGATTGTGTCGCTTGGCGTCAGACTGGAGAATTTGTCTCCAAGTATTTCACCAAGGGTTCTATGATCGTTGTGGCAGGTCGCCTGCAGATCCGTTCCTGGAACGACAAAGACGGTAACAAGCGCCGCACTGCAGAAGTCGTGGCAGACAATGTCTACTTCGGCGAGTCCAAGCGCGATGGCGCAAGCTCCTACAGTGCAGCCCCCGCAGCTCCCGCATTCGGCGGCTACAGCGCCCCGGCATCCGCTCCCGCATCCGATTTTGCGATGCTTGCAGATGACGACGCACAGCTCCCGTTCTGAGAACTGCATAATATCTGAACTTTTCTACAATGCTTACGAAGGAGGTTTTTCCTATGGCTAATGAACAGCGTGTTCGTCCCCGCAAGCGCAAGAAGGTATGTGCTTTCTGCGTTGAGAAGGTGACTGCAATCGATTACAAGGACACTGCAAAGCTCCGCCGCTACCTGTCCGAGCGCGGCAAGATCCTGCCCCGCCGTACCACCGGTACCTGCGCAGCTCACCAGCGTGACCTGACCACCGCTATCAAGCGCGCCCGTCAGATCGCTCTGCTGCCCTACGTTGCTGAATAAGAAACAAAAGCGTGTTGCACAGATGTGCAGCACGCTTTTTTGTACAAAATATAAAGATATGTTATCCTGAGCGGAGTATAGCGGAGTCGAAGGATCTTTTTTGTTGATTATGCGAACTTCGCAGATTCTTCGACTTTTCTCAGAATGACATTTTTTGAAATGGTTACTGCCTTCCCATGCAGAGATATTCTATAACGATACGGAAGATCTGACCAAAGGTCAGTTTTGCCACCGGCTGGGCGGCAACCATGGGGATCTCCGCCAGCACCCGGTCGCCGGCTTTGACGGTCATCATCCCCAACCGCTGGCCCTGACTTACCGGCGCTGCCACCTCCGGATCCATGGTGATCTGGGTGGTGACGGAATTTTTTTGGGCTTTGTCTATGAGAATGGCATCTTGCGTGGCAGGAACGGCGGTGACGGTATCGGCAATACCTAAGGTCACCGGCACGGCGATCTCTCCGGTGGTTTCCGGCTTTACCACCGCGTAGCTGGCAAAGCCCCGGTCCAGCAGGGATTTACAGGCGGCAAACCGCTTGGCAGAGGTCTCGCAGCCCATGACCACCGCAATCAGCTCCATGCCGTCCCGTTCCGCCGTGGCGGAAAGGCAATAGCCTGCCTGAGAGGTGAAGCCGGTCTTCAGGCCTGTTGCACCGTTGTAAAACCGCACCAGCTTGTTGGTGTTGGAAAGACCGAATGCCCCATCTCTTACCGTATCCATCCAAATAGTGGTAAATTTTTTGATATCCGGGTGATCCTTCATCAGCTGCCGGGACATAAGAGCAATGTCGTAGGCTGAGGTCAGGTGATTTTTGGCTTCCGGATCATCGTCCAGCCCGGTACAGTTGACAAAATGGGTGTCCTTCATGCCCAATTCCGCCGCCCGGCGGTTCATAGCCTCCACAAAAGCAGCCTCGCTGCCGGAAATATGCTCCGCCATGGCGCAGGCGCAGTCGTTGGCAGAGGACACGGCAATGGATTTGAGCATATCCGAAACAGACATGGTCTCCCCCACCTTCAGATAGATCTGACTGCCGCCCTTGGCGGCAGCTGCTTCCGAAGCGGTGACCGGATCGTCCCATCCAATGCGGCCGGAATCCAAAGCCTCCATAATGAGCAGCATGGTCATGACCTTGGTAACGCTGGCAGGGGCTAAGGCCTCGTGGGCATTTTGTTCATACAGCACCGTGCCGGTGGCAACATCCATTAAGAGGGCGCTTTTGGCAGGAATATCCGCTTCCGCCGCGGAAACGCCTATGGGAAATACGCTTGCCAACAGGCAGATAACCAAAAAAATGACCCCGATTCGCTTCATAAAGACCCCTCCAAACCGTTCTTGGTCAAGTCTATGAAGCGTATCGGGTTGATATGCCTGCAGGGGCGTGCATAGCACGCCCCTGTAATACGATCATTCAGAAATCCGGGATATAGGCGGCGGTGGCGGAGTTGGCCTCTTGGGTAAAGCCCTGCAGGTCGTTGAGGAACATCCAGCTCAGCACCGACTGATATTCTTCCTCGGTAACGGGGCGGTCAAAGGGGGCTTTCATACCGGGCATAGGGGTGTATTGCCGCATGAGGCTCACCAAAACCTGCCCTTTTGGGAAGGTATCCCCGATCCAGTCCAGTACCTTCAGGGAATTTTCCACATGACCGGGTAGAATCAGGTGACGGATGATGACGCCTTTTTTAAGCTTCTCC
>JAZKXW010000058.1:0-3025 GCA_045611825.1 Faecousia sp. | reverse complement strand
CCCAGGCCGAATACGGCAACTCTGGCGTTTTTTAGTTTGCCCATGGCGTCCTTGCCCAATAGAAGGGCAGTACGGGAAAACGGATCCATACAGATCCCTCCTTACACTATATATAGCTCATCCTAGCACGAATCTGATTTTCTGTCAATCATGGGTAATGTTAAGGAAATTTCTCAGAGAATTTGCCGAAAATAACTTGCTATTTTTTGCGGTTTCTTATACAATAGATGCTGTATTATTTCTTCAAAAGGAAGAAGGAGGAATGGTTGTGGCAAAGGTAGCCTTTGACAACGAGCTGTATATTCAAAGTCAGTCTGCCCATATCCGGGAACGGATCGACCAGTTCGGCGGCAAGCTGTATCTGGAGTTCGGCGGCAAGCTGTATGACGATAACCATGCATCCCGTGTTCTGCCCGGTTTCAAGCCTGACAGTAAGCTGCAGATGCTTTTGCAGCTGAAAGATAAGGTGGAGATGGTCATTGCCATCAATACCGGCGACATTGAGAAGAATAAGGTTCGCGGTGATCTGGGCATTACCTATGACCGGGATGTGATCCGCCTGATCGATGTGTTCCGGGATTTCGGCTTGTATGTCAGCTCTGTGGTGTTGACTCGCTTTAATGAGCAGCCTGCAGCCAAGGCCTTTCAGGCACGGCTGGAGTCTATGGGGCTGAAGGTGTATCACCATTATGATATTCCCGGTTATCCTGCCAATATTCCCTATATTGTCAGCGATGCCGGTTACGGCAGAAATGATTTCATTGAAACCACCCGGGAACTGGTGGTGGTTACTGCGCCCGGTCCGGGTAGCGGCAAGCTGGCTACCTGTATGAGCCAGCTGTATCATGAGCATAAGCGTGGCGTGCAGGCAGGCTACGCCAAGTTTGAGACCTTCCCGGTTTGGAATCTGCCGCTGAATCATCCTGTGAACTTAGCGTATGAGGCAGCTACCGCAGACCTGAGCGATGTGAATATGATCGACCCCTTCCATCTGGAAGCCTACAATAAAACCACCGTCAACTACAATCGGGATGTGGAAGCCTTCCCTGTGCTGGTGACCATGTTTGAGCGGATTTTGGGCGAATGCCCCTATAAATCTCCTACGGATATGGGTGTCAACATGGTGGGCAACTGCATTGTGGACAATCAGGCAGCCAAGGAGGCTTCCTGTCAGGAGATCCTCCGTCGGTATTTTGCGGCCCTGTGTGATCAGAAGCAGGGTAAGGCTACCGATGCCCAGGTGTTCAAGCTGGAGCTTTTGATGAAGAAAGCCGGTATTTCCATAGAGCAGCGCAAAGTGGTAGCTCCTGCGCTGGCAAAGGCAGAGCAGACCGGCAAGCCTGCAGCGGCGATGGAACTGCCCAACGGCAAGATCATCACCGGCAAGACATCTGATCTGCTGGGCGCGTCCTCCGCGCTTCTGCTCAATGCTCTAAAAGCTCTTGCGGATATTGATGACAGTCTGCACCTGATCGCGCCGGAGGTCATTGATCCCATTCAGCATTTGAAGGTGGACCATTTGGGCAACCGCAATCCCCGTCTGCATACCGACGAGGTGCTGATCGCCTTGTCTATTTCTGCCGCTACCGATCCCAGAGCAGAAAAGGCTATGGAGCAGCTGAGCAAGCTTCGCGGCTGCGAGGTCCATTCCTCTGTGATTCTGTCTGCTGTGGACGAGAAGGTATTCAAGCGGTTAGGCGTCAATTTGACCTGCCAGCCCCGTTTTAAGGGTTAATAGGAAGGATAATGAAAAGGGGAGAGCAAACGCTCTCCTCTTTTTTCTCTATATTGACTAAAAATAAGAAAAAATTTTGTGATATTTTCCGAAAAAGTTCTTGACAAACTGTGGCGTAAATGGTAAGATAATCGAGCGCGTGTAGGCGAAGTCTGCGCTGCGCACTGCGATGATGCAGGAGATTGCGTTGAAAAACGGTAACTTCTGCGGAGTATGTCCGGTCATCGGGCGGCTGAACTGTCCTGTTTACGCTTGCGTATATCGCTGCGCCTGCAGGAAAAGGGTCGGCCTTGTGTCGGCCATTTTTCATGGCTCGGAGTGATACGCACGACGGCGTGGACAACTGTTCACCGTACCCAGACACCACGAAAACTGAGTACGTTTTATCAAGGAGGAAACAAACAATGGCAAACCAGGAAATGATCCGCATCCGGCTGAAGGCTTACGATCATCAGTTGATCGACTCCAGCGCTGCTAAGATCGTAGACACCGCAAAGCGGAACGGCGCATCCGTGTCCGGTCCCATCCCGCTGCCCACCAAGAAGGAAGTCGTTACCATCCTTCGCGCTGTCCATAAGTACAAGGATAGCCGTGAGCAGTTCGAGCGCAGAACCCACAAGAGACTGATCGATATCCTCAACCCCAACCAGAAGACTGTCGAAGCTCTGATGAGCCTGGACCTTCCCGCTGGCGTTGAGATAGAGATAAAGCTGTAATCCTTATACATTATATATAAGGATTCACCGCTGCCCGCACTGAGGGCTCGAAAGAGTTCATGCATCGGGCGACGGGTCATGTTGGCGGGGCGTCCCAATGCGCCTGTCAACCAATAACCTAAAAAAGGAGTAAACCACCAATGAAAAAAGCAATCATCGGCAAGAAAGTGGGCATGACCCAGATCTTCGATGAGAGCGGCAAGGTAATCCCTGTTACCGTTGTGGAAGCAGGCCCCTGCGTCGTTACTCAGAAGAAGACCATCGAAAGCGACGGCTATGTAGCCGTACAGCTGGGCTTTGAGGATGTCAAGGAGTCCAAGCTGACCAAGCCTGAGGCCGGCCACCTGAAGAAGGCAGGCGTTGAGGCTAAGAAGCATCTGAAGGAGTTCAAGCTGGAAGGTGCTGCCGACATGAATGTTGGCGATGTTGTGAAGGCTGACACCTTCGCAGCCGGCGACTGGATCGATGTCACCGGTATTTCCAAGGGCCATGGTTATCAGGGCGTTATCAAGCGCCACGGCGCACACCGCACCGACATGACCCACGGCGGCGGCCCTGTCCACCGTCACGCAGG
>JAZKXW010000057.1:0-45030 GCA_045611825.1 Faecousia sp. | reverse complement strand
CCTCCTGGCAGCGAAGCTGATCGGACTCCAACCCTGCGAATGTCTGGTGGTGGAAGATGCCCGTGCCGGTGTGGTAGCAGCCTGTGCAGGTGGATTTGATTGCGCAGCCATCGGCGATGCAAAGGATGATCCAAGGGCGGCATACCACCTGACAGCTTTTGCAGAGCTTATGAACTATGTCCAGTAAGGGCATGTTAACAATGGAAGGATACCTGTTTTGAGCGGTGTTCTTGTCGCTATTTATGTACGCATACCATGTACGCCGTACATTTCTTCCTTAGTTCTCTACCAAAACGAAAAAGCCCCGCAGCCTTTGTGAACTGCCCCCCATTTGTTAGACAAGTATTTTACCATCCTTGTCTAACAAATGGGGTGCAGTTCAAAAATTCCAAAGGCGGTGTTTTTGAGAATGCATTGACTTTGCATTACAGCATTTCGTCAAGAATGCCCAAATCCCAGCACAGGTGGGACAAGACATATTTGTTGCGAATGTCCTTGGTGGATTGGAATGTCATCTCCAACAGATCGGCATCCACGCCGACATCCGGCAAGGTCTTTGGCATACCCAGCTTGGTCATCAGGTCCTCAAGGTAAGCCGCAGAGGGCAGCTCCCGATGGATGATCTCCAAAATGGTGTTCCAATTTTCCAGAATGATCTCCAGCCGTTTTTCATGGCGGGCAACATCATACTTGCCCTCTTTCTTCTCCAGCTCTACCATGATCTCGCCGCTCTTGCCAAGGAACTCGCACAGCTTCTCATGCCATGCAGGCAGGTCAAAGCTGCGGACATAGGCAAGGGCCTTTTCCCGGTCAGGAGTGATCTTCACCAGCTTTTCGTACAGCTTCAGCGTCATCAGCGCGCCCACAGCGCACTGGATGCCGTGAAATTCAATGGGCAGATGCAGGTTAATGCCCCGCATATCCCAAACATGGGAGAAGTAATGCTCGATACCGGACACAGGACGGGATGACCCGGCATAGAACATGGATGCGCCGCTGATAACTAAGCCCTCAAACACTGCCTGCACCGCCACCGGATCCCGATTCAAAAGTCCCTCGGCGTTATCCACACAGCGCTTCAGCGCAGTTTTTACCAAGGCGGCAACATCCTCGCAATAGTAATCCCCGGTGACCAGTGCAGAGATCTGCCACTCGCAAATACTGACATACTTTGCCAGCATATCACCCAAGCCGGAAAGCATCATTTTCACCGGTGCTTTGCAGAGAATATCCGTATCGCCGATGATCACATTGGGACACTGGCTTTCGATGGTGATCTTCATGCCGTCCCGGACCATAGAGGAGTTGCCGGAGGCATAGCCGTCCATAGACGGCGCGGTTGCCACAATGATATAGGGTTTTCCGGAAATGGCCGCCACCATCTTACAAATATCGTTGAGCACACCGGAACCGATACAGAGGATGCCATCGCAGGCGCTGTTCATATACATGAACGCAAGACCCAAATTGGATTCATCCGGCTCTAAGAAGGTCTTATTGAAGATATAATACTCCGCTTTGTCCAGCTTGGCGCGTACCTGCTCGCCGGCAGCTGTCCAAGTATTCCGGTCCGCGATCACATAGGGATTGGTAATATGGAATTTTTCCAACGCCTCCGGCAATTTTTCCAAGGCGCCGGCACCGGTATGGACATCGGTGGTAAACTTATGGATTCTGCCGCACTTGGGGCAAATGCCGTCAAACTTGTTAAGTACATCAATACTCATACGCTTTCTCCTTGTCAAAACAGGGCAGGTAAGACCTGCCCTGTTTTTAGATTTCCTGTCTGCCTTCCAGCGCCCGGGAAAGGGTCACCTCGTCGGCATACTCCAACTGACTGCCCACCGGCACACCGTAGGCAAGGCGAGTCACCTTGACCTCCATAGGACGCAGCAGACGGGATATGTACATCGCTGTTGCTTCGCCCTCCGTATCCGGATTGGTTGCCATAATGATCTCTTTGACTTCACCGGTGGAGACCCGGTGCAGAAGTTCCTTGATGCGGATATCTTCCTGTGTCACATGATTCAAAGGTGACAGCACACCGTGGAGCACATGGTACACACCGTTAAATTCCCGGCTTCGCTCCATGGCGATCACATCCCGGGGTTCTGCCACCACGCAGATCACGCTTTGATCCCGCAGATCATCGGTACAAATCGGGCAAATCTCCCGATCCGTCAGATTCTGACACACAGGGCAGGTATGCACCGTCTTTTTCGCTTCAACAATGGCATCTGCAAAGGCCTGAGCATCATCATCCGCCATTCCCAGTACATGAAAGGCAAGCCGCTGGGCAGTCTTGCCACCGATACCGGGCAAACGGGCAAAATAGTCCGCCAAATCCTGCAGCGCCGCAGGAAAATACTGCATCAGAACAGGCCTCCCAAATTCAGGCCGCCGGTAAGCTTGGACATGTTCTGCGCCTGCTCGGCATCGGCAGTACGCATCGCCTCGTTAACTGCTGCGATCACCATATCCTGCAGCATTTCCACATCGTCGGGGTCCACTGCCTCGGGGTTGATGGTCAGCTCCACCACCTCATGCTTGCCGTTAACGGATGCGGTGACCATGCCGCCGCCTGCTTTTGCGGTGTAGGTCTTGGTCTCCATTTCCTCCTGCATACGCAGCATCTCCTGCTGCATCTTCTGGGCCTGCTTGATCATAGCCGCCTGATTCATTCCGCCGGGCATACCCCGGAATCCACCTTTTGCCATGGTAATTCTCCTATTCTCAGTTATCTTTGATGCGAATAATATCGCTGTGATTTCTGCCGAAATTCAGCAGCTGTTCCATCTGTTCTTTCTTATCCTGAGGGACAGATTCGTCCGTCAGCACCACACGGATAGCCGTTCCCAGCTTGGCAGATGCCTTTCTTGCCACCAATTCCTTGACCTCCGGTCTGTCGATCATATCCTTTGTAAAGGAATTGGCGCAAACCAATATCAGGGTATTCCCTTTTAGAACGCCTTTCACCGGCGCATTGCTGGAAGTTGCCGCAAAGAAGCCGGAAACCGGCGGCTTTAACTCCTTACGCAAAGCCGTTGCCAAATCGGTCCAGAAGCCGACAGGGGCTTCAATGTTGACAGCCGGTTCTTGCTTGGGTGCTTCTTCCCAAACAGGCGGCGCGTCCCGATCATCCGGCAGCGGCGGCTGTTTCTCTATCTCTTCCTGCGCAGGAAGCTCCTTCGGCGCAGGCTGCGCTGCTGCAAAGCTGCCGCTGCGAATTTGATCCTCCAAGCTGGTGAGTCTGGCAAGGATCGATTCTGTATCTGTATCCAACTCCGGCTGGCACATGCTGACGATGCACAATTCCGCATCCATGCGTCGGCTGGCGCTGCGGGTAAAGCCTGCAACGGTCTTTTGGATCAGGGCCATATTGCGGATCAGTTCACCGCCGGAGAAACGGCCTGCCAAAGCCTTTGCTTCGGCATCGGATGCCACGCCCGAGAGCATGGTGATCCCCTCTTTGGGCGCAGTCTTTAGAATCATCAGGTCACGGGTCAGGCATGCCAGTTCATCCATCATGGCGCCCATGTCCTTACCCTCTGCGTACAACCGGTTCAAAAGCGCCAGTGCCTTGGGGGTTTCCCGGTCTGCAATGTATGCCATCATTTCGCCGCACTGCTGAATGCCGGCAATGCCAAGGCAGGCATAGACCCGCTCTGCTGTCAGCTCGCCGGTGGTTGCGGAAGCGCACTGGTCAAGCAAGCTCAAACCGTCACGCATGCCACCGTCAGCCAGTCTTGCCAGCACTTTCGCCGCATCGTCGTGCAGGTCAATGTTTTCCTGATAGGCCACATACTGCAATCTTGCCGCAATATCCTCCTGACTGATCCGGCGAAAAGCAAATCGCTGGCAGCGGCTGAGGATGGTGGCCGGCACTTTGTGCAGCTCTGTAGTTGCTAAGATAAACAGCAGATGCTCCGGCGGCTCTTCAATGATCTTCAAAAGCGCATTAAACGCAGAAATAGACAGCATGTGCACCTCGTCAATGATATACACACGCATTTTCACTTGGGAAGGGGTATAGATAGCATCATCACGCAGATCGCGGACATTATCCACACCGTTGTTGGATGCGGCATCGATCTCCAGCACATCCATACAAGTGCCTGCGTCAATGGAGCGGCAGGCCTCACAGCAATTACAGGGATTGCCGTCTTGGGGATTCAGGCAGTTGACCGCCTTTGCCAAAATTTTGGCGCTGCTGGTCTTGCCGGTACCCCGGGAGCCGGTGAACAGATACGCATGGCTCAAGCGTCCGCTGAGCAGCTGTGTTTTTAGGGTTTGGCTGACAGCCATCTGACCGACCACATCGTCAAAGGTCTGGGGACGGTATTTGCGGTATAGCGCCTGATACATATCGTAGTTCACTTCCTTTTATAAAATAACCGGCCCATAACAAGAGCGCACACCCACATTTGAACAAACTGAATGCCCGGTATCTGTGCAGCTAACTCAGAAACGGCAGCCCCGCGGCACACGAAACATTCCGCTTAATGCTGCTTGGTTCCCCACCTGACATGGTTCACGGGGTCCCGTTGCGCAGGACCGTTCCCTCAACGCCGCTTACACAGGCCGGACGGCACTCAAGCTTGTCCGGGTGTGGGGATTCATCCCCGCTATAGCGGATTGCAGGTACAGGGCACCGCTAACTCCCCGACTAGTGCGACCTTGTTACGAGCCGGTTTGCTGTAACAAGGGTATTTTGTTTTAGTTCAGCTTGGAATCAATAAAATCAGCCAGTTCCTGGAATGTTGCGATCTTCTGATCTTCCATTTCCAGTTCCACACCCAGCTCTGTTTCCAGATCCATGATCATCTCCACGATGTCCAAAGAGTCAATGCCAAGGCTTTCAAAGGTGCTGTCGGGAGTAATCTCATCAGGGTTCAGTTCCAGCTGCTTTGCCGCATAAGAAACCAGTTTTTCGTACATGCTTTTCTACCTCCAAATAACGTAGCATCTTTGTGATACTTATAGTATTTTAGTATATCGGCAGGCGTTTGTCAATGACCGTTTTTTGCCGCCGTACCGGCGGCATACGCCGTTGCCCATGCGATCTGCAGGTTGAATCCGCCGGTATAGGCATCGCAGTCCAAAATTTCTCCGGCAAAGTACAGTCCCGGTACTTTTTTCGACTGCATGGTTTTGGGATCCACCTCGGAAACCTTGATTCCGCCGGAGGTAATGATCGCTTCCGCCACCGGCCGCTTCCCGGTAATCATAACCGGAAAGGCCTTTAATAATTCCACGATTCTTCGCCGCTGCTCTTTTTTTAACGAGTTGGCCTGCAGCTGGGGATCGATATCCGCTTTGCGCAAGACCACCGGGATCATAGATCGGGGCAGCAAGTCTGTCAGCGCGTTTTCCATGGCGCGGTTACGGTACTGCTCCAGATCTCGCAGCAAGCGGTCATTCAGCTTCTCAGGCTCCAAGGCAGGCTTTAGATCGATCAGAAGCTTACAGCCCTCGCCCTGTAAATGGGCGCTGGCACTCAAAACAGTAGGACCGGATACACCAAAATGAGTAAACAGCAGTTCTCCGAAATCTTTATAGAGTAGTTTTCCCTTGGCATTGAGCAGCTTAACCGAGACATTCCGCAGGCTGAGTCCCTGCATATCCGGGCAATCAGGACCTTCTGTTTCCAACGGCACCAAAGAGCCTTCCGGTGGGATCACAGTATGTCCTAATGCTTCTGCCATGGTATAGCCGTCGCCGGTAGAACCGGTGGCTGGGTATGACATGCCGCCGGTGGCAAGGATCACCCATGCAGCAGAAAATTCCTCGTTCTGGGTCTGAACGCCGGAAACCGAACCCTCCCGGGTCAAAATCTGCCGCACGCAGGCGGTTTTTACCGTCACCCCGACGCTGCGAAGCTGCTGCTTCAGGCAATCCAGCACAGAGGAGGATTTGTCCGTCACAGGAAACACCCGGTTACCCCGTTCTGTTTTCAGGGAGCAGCCGTTTTCTTCCAAAAAAGCCATGATCCGTTCCGGAGGATAGGCTTCCATGGAGCTGTACAAAAACCGTCCGTTTCGGGGCGTATTTTGCAACACTTCCTGAGAAGAGCAATGATTGGTCACATTACAGCGACCTTTTCCGGTGATGAGCAGTTTCTTGCCCAAACGGTCATTTTTCTCCAACAGCAGCACCTTTTGTCCGTTCTGCGCTGCTGTAATGGCTGCCAGCATTCCGGCAGGACCGCCGCCAATCACGATTCCGTCGTATGTCATCTGTTATCGACTCGCTTTTCGTAAACGTTGTATTCCTCCCACACGCGCTCCAAGGTGTTGAAGGTCTTGGCCAGCTCCGGTTCTTTCCCGGAAGCCAGCGCCACAATCAGCGCATTTACCAAGCTTAAAGGCGCAACCAAAGAGTCTACAATGGAAAGCATGTCGCTCTTTGCCACCAGTACATGGTCGCTGTTCTGTCCCAAAGGAGACAGGCGGCTGTCAGTGATACTGATGACCGTTGCCCCGGTGGAACGGCAATACTGAGCGCCCTTAAGGGTCGATGTGGAATATCTGGGGAAGCTGAAGGCAATGACCACATCCTGCGCACCCACGCCTACCAGCTTTTCAAACATCTCGCTGGCACCGGAGGTTGTGACCAGCTGGACATTGTTGAACATAAAGTTTAAGTAGTAGCCCAAAAAGGTTGCCAGCGCTGAAGTGGAACGAACGCCCACCACATAGATCCGCTTTGCCTTCAAAATTGCCTGCACCGCTGCCCGGAAATCCTCCCGACTGACCACTTCCGCGGTCTGACGCAGCTTGTCGGCATCGGCATTTAAGACCATGGATACAACATCCTGATCGCCGATCCGGTCATTGGCAACACCCATGCGCTGGACTGCAGTCAGGCGATTGAGCACCATCTCCTGCATGGCCTTTTGCATACTGGGATAACCGTCATAGCCTAACTCCACAGCAAAGCGGACAACGGTAGACTCGGATACACCAACCGTCTTGCCCAGCTTGCTGGCAGTCATAAACGCCGCTTTATCGTAAGATTCGGTAATATATCTGGAAATGCGCTTCTGACCCTTGGAAAAATCCGCTTCCTTCTGCTGCAGCAATCCCAAAAAATCTTCTGCCATGGTATTCTCTCCTTTTATATTGGTGCCATTATCGTAACAAATACAGGATGTTTTTGCAAGTATTCCTTCAAAAATTCTTTTGCAGGCTCTGCACTTCCTCCCGGGTCAAGTAACGCCACTTACCTGCAGGCAGGTCATCTAACTGCAAATCCCCCTCAGCCACCCGGATCAGCCGCTTTACCGCCATGCCGGCAACGGCGCACATTCGCCGCACCTGACGGTTTCTGCCCTCATGGATGGTGATTTGTAATTGCGCCTGTTCTCCTGCTTCCTGTATAAGCACCACTTCCGGGATCCGCAGGCGGTAGCCGTCCAATGTGATGGGTCTTGACAACCGTTCCAACCCCTCCCGGGTAAAGCCTTTGACCTGCACCCGATAGGTCTTATTGACCTCATGGCTGGGATGCATCATAGCATTTGCAAACTCGCCGTCATTGGTAAACAGCAGCAGCCCCTCGGAATCCATATCCAATCTTCCCACAGGGTAGACTCGCTGACCGCAATCCGCCACCAGTTGGGCGGCATTTTTTCTGCCCTTTTCGTCAGACAAGGTCGTTACATAACCTTTCGGCTTATTAAGCATGATGTACACCCGGTCTCCCGGGGTGGGAATGGGCGCTCCATCCACAAGAAGCACATCCGATTCCGGATCGGCAGTATCTCCCAACCGGCATACCTTGCCGTTGCAGGTCACACGGCCTGATTGTATCATTTCCTCCGCCTGTCTTCGGGATGCCACACCCCGGGCAGAGAGTATTTTTTGAATCCGTTCTGTCATCTGTTTCCTCCAAAAATCCGCTCCCAAAGAGAGGGTTTTTGTTCTTTTTCCTGTTCCACGGTTTGTCCGTAAATCAAGGGGATCTTGCCAACCGCCTTATCGCCGATACAGACATAAGCATAACCGGCGGACTGTCCCTCTGCCACCGGCGCATATACAAACCCCGGTTCCGGCAGCATGATATGGGGGTATTCCTCTTTGGTCAAGGCATAAGAAAAATCCGTTGCCGCCAAAAGTTCTGCATTTCCTGCCTCACCGCCGGCAATTTCTACCGTTCCCAAGCACTCCCCTTTTGTTACCAGCTGCTGTACTTCAAAATTCTGAAATCCCTGTTCCAGTAACCGGGTGTGATCCTGCCAATCGCTGGGCGCGTCCATGGTCACACAAACCAGTCGCCGTCCCTGACGGGTGGCGCTGGACACCAAAATACGGCCTGCGGCTTTGGTGTAACCGGTCTTTACGCCGTCTGCACCCTCCAAACGCCACAAAAGCTTGTTGTGATTGCGCAGGTTTCTTCCTCCGGCTGTGACCGTTTTCGCGGAGACTGTCATAGCAAACACAGGGTTCTCCATTGCGTAGGCCGCCAATATCGCCAGATCCCGGGGCGTAGAGTAATGATTGGGACTGTCCAACCCATTGGGATTGACGAAATGCGTGTTCGTCAGCCCCAAACGGTGGGCTTTATCATTCATCAGCTCCGCAAACCCTTCTACCGTACCGCCACAATAAATGGCAAGGGCTACTGCCGCATCATTGCCGCTGTGGAGCATCAGTCCGTACAAAAGATCCTGAACCGTCAGCACTTCCCCCTCTTTCAGGTAAATAGACGATCCCTCAATGCCTACCGCTTCCTTGGGAATCCGCACCCGGTCCAGCACATTGCATTGCTCACAGACAATAAGGGCTGTCATGATCTTGGTGGTACTTGCGATCAATCCCTGTCTGTCAATATTCTTTTCGTACAGGATGCGCCCGGTTTGGGCATCCATCAAAATTGCCTGCTGGGCGGAAATTGCTTCGGCCTTTACAGGAAAAAACAGGACGGCAGCCAGCAATGCAGCTGCCATCCCGGCAATCCATCGTTTCATTGTATCACCCCGCGTTAGTTTGCCTCGGGGTGAAAAGGATTATTCCGCCTTCTCCTTACGGGAGTCAATAAATGCGGCGATCTTATCCAGCGTATCGGGAACCATTTCCACGATCCGGTCCGCAGTGGTATTGGCAGGTGTTGCCACGGGAATCATCCGGACGCTACCCTCTTTAATCACCAAGAAAGCCACAGGTGTGACCTTAATACCGGCGCCGACACCGCCGCCAAAGGGGTTTTCATGATGGTTCACATTCTTAGAGACGAAGTCGGAACCGCCGCCGCCCAAACCAACGCTGACATTGGAAACAGGGATAATGGTCACACCGTGGGGGGTGGTAATGGGATCGCCGATGACAGAGTTGACATCGACCAGTTCACGGATTCTTGCAATGGTATTATCTAACATATTGGGAAGATTTTGGCTCATTTTTCAGCACCGCCTTTTCGTTTTTTCATAATTTTCAGGAATGCCCGAAGGGCACGGACTCCGTAACGCACCGCCAAACCGATCACGCGTCCCAGAGTAATGGAAATATCCAGCCTTGCGAAAATCACCGTGGAATCTGCGGTGAAATCACATTCAACCTGAGTATCTCTCTTTTTGATAACAAAGAATTCCTCGATCCGGGGAATCAGATTGCCCAATGCCGCCCACGCCTTGCCGTAGTTCACCGCAAGGTCACAAGGGTCACCGCCGCCGAGGATCACCTTCAACTCCAGCCGGTTCAGACGCAGCTTCCATTTGAAATCCCGCAGGAAATCAAAGGCGATCTGCACCAAGGGAAGAAAATCCAGCACGCTGCCGCCGGAGGTGTTTTCCTTTTTCTTCTCGGCAGGCGCTTTTTTCTCTTTTTTCTCAGGCTTTGGCTTGGGTTGTTTTTGCTTTTTGGGTTTTTTCTCTTTTTTGGGCTTTTTCTTTTTTGCAGGGAACAGCCGGATGCGGACGGGTCCGGCAATCAGACGAACCAGCGGCCCGTCTGAATTGTAGATCACACTGACACCAAGCGGCAGGATCGCCAACAGGATCAGCACTCCCAAAGCGATCAGCCAGCCCATCAGTTACCCTCCGTTTCCGGTTCCTGCATGGCCATCTGTTCCGGTATCTCCGGAATCGGTTCTCCGAAGGTCACCTTTTCGATGGGCGGCAGCTCCTCCAGCGAAGACAGGCCGAAGGTGCGCAGGAAATCCGGCGTTGTCCGGTACAAAATAGGACGGCCCGGCACATTCAGGCGGCCAGCCTCCTCGATCAGTTTTTTATTTAACAATGCGCCCACAGAATACGAGCTGTCAACACCCCGGATCTGCTCCACCATGGCCTTGGTTGCCGGTTGGTAGTAGGCAATGATCGTCAGCGCCTCCAGCTGAGAGGAGGAAAGCTTCGGGGGTTTCCGGGTCTCCAAAGCGCGCGTGATATAGTCCGCCATTTCGCCGGAGGATACCATCTGATATCCCTTTTCCAAGCGAAGGATCCGGATACCTCTGCGCTCATAAGCCAAGGTATCCGCCAGCGCATCGGCGGCAGATTGCACCTCTTTTTCGTCTGCTTCCAGAGCCATTGCCAAACGGGATAGCTCCACCCGCTCACCGGCGGCAAACAGAATGGCTTCCACAGCCCTTTGCAGTTCCGCTTGTTCCATCAGCTTACCTCCTCTACAGCGGATTCCGGCTCACTTAACAGCCGTACAGTAGGATTCTCGCCGGAGATATCATCCTCCAGCGCAACAGAATTGGTTTTACAAAGTTCCAAAATAGCAAGAAAGGTCGCCACCACTTCCGAACGGGAGCGATTGCCCCGGAACAGATTCTTCAGCTTTTCCATCCCTCGCAGAACCAATGTTCGCACCAGTTCCTTTGCCTTCTTGGTCACGGGATAGGGCTCTTTACCTACGATGCCCTTAAAGTTCACGGTAGGCGGCGGCAGGCGGCGCTGATTCCGCTCAGAGATCTCGTCCAGCGCCCGGAGCATGTCCTCCGGCTCATGCCGATACCGGTAGGTCGCATCCCGGCGCAGAGGTTCCGGTTCTTTGGTAAAGATGCATCTGCCGATATCGTTCATCGGCTCCAAAAACGCGATTGCGGTTCGGATCTGCTCCATAGCATCCCGGCGCTGACGCTCCACAAGGGACTGCCGCAGCAAATCCAGTTCGCTTTCCGCTTCCGCTGCTTCCGCCGCAGAAAGGAGCATTTTGGTCTTGATCAGCATCAAATGGGAGGCCATGGTAATAAACTCGCTGGCGATCTCCATATCCAGACGCTTCATCTCATCTAAATACGCCAAATACTGTTCCAGAATCGCAGTAATGGATACATCCTGAATCTCTATTTTATTTTTACTCAGCAGCAGAAAAATAACATCCAGAGGACCTTCAAAGTCCTCCATCACCTCGCTGCGGGTGTGGACGATACCTTCCAGCCGGTATTGCGGTTCTCCCATAGCGGCTCCCCGTTTGTATCTACTTATATTTTGAGATATTATACCACTATTTTTATCAACCTGCAAGCATTTCTCCAAAAAAACAGAAGGGATTGCATTTTTTGATAAAATATGCTATAAATATCACAACGAAACATGGAGGTGGTCTTTATGGCTTCCAAACGCAGCACTTATAAGCAATTTGAATTTTATGTTACCCTTGGTCTGATTCTGGATGTTCTTCTTTTCATCGGCTTCCTGATCAGCGCCGGTAACGGCATTATCTGGCTGAAGGTTATTTTAGCCATTTTAACCTTTTTTGTATCCGGTTTATGCATCTATGTTCTCTACGCCAGTCAAGAGCTGCTGCGTCCCCGGAGTATGTGGATGACGGTTGGCACAGTTGCTGTCAGCCTTTGCCTGCTGGCATCTCTGCTGCTCAACTATCCCAGTCCCAAGCCTACTGTTCCCCAGCCTGAGATCACCAAAACAACAGCCGCTCCTACTACGGATGCGCCCTGACTTCAACAAAAACAGCGGAAGGACAATTCCTTCCGCTGTTTCATTTATGCTTATGCAAGAAGCTTTCGCTCTTCTCGACGGATGGTTCGGAAATACAAGGGGATCATAACACACAGACTTGTGATATACGAAACAGGATAGCACATATACAAGAACCAGACTTGCGGGAACAGCGGATAAATAAACACCACCCACAAAATCCGCAGCAGGCAAATACAAACAACGCTGATGATCATAGGCGCTACGGTGATGCGCATACCGCGCAGGCAGCCGAGGACTGTCTCGTTCATAGCATAGATCACATAGCCGATAGCAACTACCCGCAGTTTTTGCGCACCTGCTGCCAAAACATTGGGATCGCTGTTGAAAATGCTTAACAATGTGTTGGGGAGCGTCAGCGATACCACGCAGATGGCACCCATAATGCCCATACAAATGCCGGTGCTCCTGAACAGCAATTTCCGGATGCGGTCAGGCTTGCCTGCGCCGTAGCATTGACCGGCAAAGGTCATGGTAGCCGTATAGAACGAATTCAAAATCTGATAGTAAATATCCGTGAGGCTATCCGAGGCAGCAGCGCCGGCAACGGTTAAACCGCCGTAGGTGTTAATCGTGGACTGCAGCACCACATTGCCGATGCTGAACAACACGCTGTTGATACTGCAGGGTACACCTATCCGAAGAACAGTCAGCACTTCTTTTTTGCCGAGGTTCAATTCCTTAAAGGACATCTTGTAGGCATCCCGGGGATTAAAGAGGATCCACAAGACCCAAGTTGCAGAACTGACCTGAGACAGCACCGTTGCCAAAGCAACACCTGCAACAGACATCTTAAATCCGATGACAAAAACCAGATTCAAGACCACATTCATAAAACCGCTGACACCTAAGATCACCATAGGACGGCGGGAATCACCGTATGTACGCAGAATACCGGAAGCAAAGTTATATAGCATTGTTGCCGGCATGCCAAGGAAATAGATCCGCATATACAGAGCAGCCAGATCCAACACATTTTCCGGGCAACTCATGAGCTTCAGCAGAGGCTTCGATACACTTACGCCCAATATCGCCAAAAATACGCCGCATACAAAGCCCAGCATCACGGTGGTGTGCATATTGCGGCGCAGCGCAACCATCTGCTTTCCACCCAGCAGGTTGGAACAGATAATACCGGCGCCGGCAGCAAGACCTGCCACCAGATTGACCATCATGCTGGTAGCCGAACCGGTAGCGCCCACCGCCGCCAATGCCAGCGCACCGTTTTCTGCGAATTGCCCAACGACCGCCTTGTCCATAGCATTATAAAGTTGCTGCAGCAAAAGGCTTGCCATCAAGGGCAACACGAAAGCGATGAGTTTTTTCGTGATAGAGCCGGTGGTCATATCAATGCTGTAATGTCGCTTCACAAGATCCCCTCCTGCTTTGCATAACTATACTCATTATAGCTGCTGGATATGGATTTGCAAGGCTTTTTTTCAATTTCACCGAACATTATCACAAATTCTAAAATATTCTTGCCTATAATCATAAAAACAGCGCAGACGGCAATGGTCTGCGCTGCCTTTTTTCTTTTTATTGACGGTAGAAACTGTTGCCGCCGATGAACTCACGAACAAGGCTGGTAGGCGGGATCTCGTCATCCACATCTGCCTCCTGCACATAATTGAGCGTTTTGACCAAGCTCCGTACCTGCTCGTAGCAATCCTCCTCCGGCTGCACCGCCGTCAAGAGCGGATAAATATGCCGCTTCAGCACTGCCAGTTCATAGAGGGTGGAACTGTTGAAGATCACATCCGCTTCCTCCTGGAAGGGGAATATCCATTTTTTCTCACCCCGACGGACAGAATCCCACATAGCCATGGTCTGCTGTACCGATGCGCCCCGGGTCTCATAGTCCCGTACCGTCCGCCGCAGAAGCCGCAGCAAGCTGGTGGGGATCCGGTTATGATCGTCCAAATTCAAGGGAAGCAACGGACTGACATATAGCTTAAACACCAGCTTCTGATCAAAGCTTTCCGGCAGAAGCACCGGGTTCAGGGCATGAAGGCCCTCCACAATGATCACAGAATCCGCAGACAGAGCAAGGGTATGTCCCTGCCACTGCCGTTTGCCTGTTTTGAAATCAAAAGCAGGCAGCTCCACTTCCCCACCGCTCAGCAAAATCTCCAAATGCCGGCGGAAGAGATCGGTGTCAATGGTGTTGATGTGCTCTAAATCCAGCTTTCCGTCAGGTCCGGGAGGAATCCGGTCGCGGTCCATATAGTAATCGTCCAAACTCATCAGGATCGGTTGTTTTCCATGGACACGAAGCTGGGTCGCCAAACGGTTGGCAGAGGTGGTCTTGCCGGAGGAGCTGGGACCTGCCAGCATCACCGCTTTTGCGCCCCGCTGGCACACCATATCCGCAACTTGAGAATATCGCTTTTCGTGGAGCGCTTCGTTGACCCGGATCAATTCCCGAATTCGTCCGCTTCGCACCAGATCGTTTAAGTCCGCAACGGTCTGACACTGCATCAGTTCACACCAGCGCTCTCCTTCTTTGCACACGCTGAGGAAATGGGGCATTTCCTGATAGGGTGCAATCTCCGGCGTATGATCGTTGGGAAACAGGAACATAAAACCTCCGTCTGCTGGAAGAATATCCCATGCCTGCAAATACCCGGTAGAGGGCGCAAGCTCGCCATAGTAATAGTCCGCAAAATCCTCATAGGTATACACATCGAAGAAGTCCTGCTGCCGCCAAGACAAAAGTCTTGCCTTATCCTCCTGACCGTTTGCCCGGTAATAGTCCATGGCATCAGCTGTGGAGATCCGCTTGCGCAGAAGCGGAATATCCTGCGCCACAATGTAAGACACTTCCTGCTTTAGTCTGTCGGTATCAAATTTTTCACTAAAAACCTCCACATACAGGGCATTGCCCACAGTACAGTCCATCTTGACACGCGCATGTGGCTGGAGTCTATGCAGCGCCAAGAACAGAACAAACTGAGCCGTACGCTGATACAGATCTCTGCCCACAGGGTCCCTGTAGCGGATCAGCTGCACCACACCGCCGGAAGCTAACATTGCCTGCCGGATGGAAGGACGGTCCGGCTGCAGTTCCTTTTGCCGCACCGGAATATAGTTTAAATTGAACACTTCGCCGGCAATTTTCGCCGCAAGGGGTCTGTCAAAATAGGAATCTGTGTCCAGTTTCAGTTTTTTGACCATTTCCAAAAGGGTCATATCCGGCTGGGCAGATACCGGTTTTCCATCGATAAACAGCTGCACAGCAAAGCCTCCTTACTGATATATTTCCAACGCTATACGATTATGCTTTTATTATAAAATATTTTCGCCCGGTGTCAATGCTCTTCCCTTTTGTCGCAAAAAGTGATATACTGAACAAAACACCTTTGGAGGCTATTATGGAGTTTTTGCCCATTTGTAAAAAGGATATGGAAGCGCGGGGCTGGCAATGCTGCGACTTTGTATACGTGATTGGGGATGCCTATGTGGATCATCCCTCCTTCGGTCATGCCATTATCAGCCGTGTGCTGGAAAACGCCGGCTACACAGTGGGTATTATCTCCCAGCCTGACTGGAAAAATCCCCAATCTGTCACCGCTTTGGGAAAGCCCAGACTGGGCTTTCTGGTATCCGGCGGCAATATGGACTCCATGGTAAACCACTACTCCGTCACCAAGCACCGCAGAAAAACCGATGCCTTTACCCCCGGCGGTGTCATGGGCAAGCGTCCGGATTATGCAACGGTGGTGTACTGCAATCTGATCCGGCAGGCATACAAGGATGTCCCGATCCTGATCGGCGGCATTGAAGCCAGCCTGCGGCGGCTTGCTCACTACGATTACTGGTCCGAGAGCATGAAACGCTCGATTTTGCTGGACAGCCAAGCAGACCTTCTCATGTACGGCATGGGTGAAAGGAGTATTGTGGAGATCGCCGACGCCCTGAATGCCGGCATGGATGTCAAGGACATCACCTATATTGACGGAACGGTATTCAAAACCAAAGAACCGGACAACAGCCTGCCCACCCTGACCCTGCCGGATTTCGAGACCCTGAAGAAAAACAAACGGGCTTACGCCGAGAGTTTTAAGATTCAGTACGGTAACTGCGATCCCTTTACCGCCAAACGACTTATCGAGCCCTACGGTGATCTGTTTGTGGTGCAGAATCCGCCTCAGAAGCCTCTGTCCACTGAAGAAATGGACGCCGTTTATGACCTGCCCTACTGCCGCACGTGGCATCCCTCTTACACCAAGGCCGGCGGTGTTCCTGCCATTGAGGAGGTCAAATTCAGTCTGGTCAGCAACCGGGGTTGTTTCGGCGCGTGCTCTTTCTGCGCCCTGACCTTCCATCAGGGACGGATCATCCAGACCCGAAGCCATGAATCCATTCTAAAAGAAGCGGAGCTTATGGCTAAGGACAAAGACTTCAAGGGCTATATCCACGATGTAGGCGGTCCTACCGCCAATTTCCGCCATCCTGCCTGTGAAAAGCAGCTTTCCAAAGGCGCTTGCGGCGGACGGCAATGCCTATTCCCCACCCCCTGTAAAAACATGAAGGCTGACCACACGGACTATGTGGCGCTACTGCGGAAGCTGCGGAAGATTCCCGGCGTCAAGAAGGTATTTGTCCGCAGCGGTATCCGGTTTGACTATCTGCTTGCCGACAAAAAGGATACTTTCTTCAAGGAATTGGTACAGTTCCATATTTCCGGTCAGTTAAAGGTTGCGCCGGAGCATGTGTCCGACGCGGTTTTGGACCGGATGGGCAAGCCGAGAAATCATGTTTACAACCGGTTTGTGGATAAGTATTTTGCACTCAACAAGCAATACGGCATGAATCAGTATCTTGTGCCTTATCTCATGTCCAGTCACCCCGGTTCGGGTCTGAAAGAAGCCATTGAACTGGCGGAATATATCCGGGAAATGGGGTACAATCCGGAACAGGTACAGGATTTCTACCCCACCCCCTCCACCCTGTCTACGGTGATGTACTACACAGGCTTTGATCCCCGGACCATGGATAAGGTCTATGTGCCCACCGATCCCCACGAAAAGGCCATGCAGCGGGCGCTGATCCAGTACCGCAATCCCAAGAACTACTATCTGGTTCGGGAGGCTTTGATGAAAGCCCATCGGGAGGATCTGATCGGCTCCGGTCCCAAGTGCCTGATCCGGGCAATTCCCCCTCGTCCGGCAAACCACATCCCTCCGAAGCCCCTGCCCAAGCTTCCGGGCAGAAAACCATCTGCCAAAAAAGCCGTGCCCGGCAAGCGGCGTTGAATTTCCGAAAATGTTTCGTAAGAAACGCTGTTGACCTTTATCGTATTCCTTTATATACTGTTGTTAACAAAAAGACGGTGGTTTTCTTATGAGTCAGATTTCTGTTGATTTTTCCAAAAGTATCGGTATTGTCAAGCCCATGCACTGTGTCAACAACGGTCCTTCCGGCAGCAAAGTCCGGGCAACCGGAAATAATTTTCAGGCTTATGCGAATCTGCATATCCCCTATGCCAGAAACCATGATGCATCCTTTTATCCCCCTTACGGCGGCGAGCATACGGTAGATGTACACCGAATCTTCAAAAACTTCGATGCTGACGTCAACGATCCTGACTCTTACGATTTTGAAATGACGGATATGTACACGCAGGACATTCTGAGTGTGGGTACGATGCCTTATTACCGTCTGGGCGCCTCTATCGAACATACAAAGAAATACGGCACGATTCCGCCTAAGGATTTTCAGAAATGGGCAGAAATTTGCGAGCATATCATCCGTCACTACAACGAAGGCTGGGCGGACGGATTTCATTACGGCATCGAGTACTGGGAGATCTGGAACGAGCCGGACTGCCGCAATGCCGACGGCTCCAACCCCTGCTGGCAGGGTACTGAGGAGCAATTTGTGGATTTCTATGCTACCGCTTTTAAGCATTTGAAAACCGCCTTCCCAAATTTAAAGATCGGCGGTCCCGCCATTTGCTTCATTTGCGAAGACTCTCTGAAGTTCATCCGTAACATTTTTGACGCTCTGGTCAAAGACGGAATGAAGCCGGACTTCTTCTCTTACCACGGCTACAAGGATATCCCCGATAAAATCGGCCGGGACTGCGATATCGTCTACGGCCTTTTGGGTGAATACGGCTGGCAGGATACCGTTGAACTGCATGTAAATGAGTGGAACTACATCCGGGGCTGGCTGGGCGATGATTTTGATTATTCTCTGGCTTCTGTCCAAGGCTTAAAAGGTTCTGCCTTTACCGCCGCCACCATGTGTGTCGGACAGAATTCCCACATTGATATGATGATGTATTACGATGCTCGTCCCTGCGGTTTTAACGGGCTTTTCCAAGGCAACAAACTTTGCAAGACCTACTATACGTTCCAAGCCTTCAGCAAACTCTATGAAACGAAAAACTACGTTCCTTCTGAAAGTGATGACGGTAGTATCTACTGCACTGCCGCCAAAAACGAGAATACCCGTCTCCTGATGGTGACCCATTATCAGGAAGAAGACGGCTGCGCTGATAAGGAAGTGGCTGTCGCGCTGGAACATGTAGAGATGGGCGATGTTTACCGGGTAAACTATTATCTGCTGGACGAAAGCCACAATCTGGGTCTTCTGCGCAGCGACAAGGTAACAGTCAACGACTTTACTTTGTATCTGAATATGCCGCTGCATACCACCTACCTGATTGAAATTATAAAGGCATAAATAAAAGGCGGTCCGAATGGACCGCCTTTTGTCACGCTCTTTCGCTCTTCATAATCATTTTACGGTTATAGACAATGGCAACCAGAATTATCATTAGGGAAACAAAACCCAATAGCTGCTGCGCATACACCGTCACGCCAAAAAGTGTATTGCCGCGTGCCTGCATTGCGCTGACCACGAGGCTGGCAATCAGTGTGGTTACAAAGCCTACACTACCTGCCGCCGCCTGACAGATTGCCAGAGAATCTGCCCGTTTTTCCGGCTCTATGTAATCAAACACAAGGTTGATCATGGCACTGTTCACGCCGCCCATAGCGATCGCGTTGAGAATGATATGGAGTGTAACTGTAACGATTCCGGTGGAAGGCATTGACAAAACCACACATAACCGATCCAGAAGCAGGATCAAATAGCACTTTTCCAACATGACGGAAAAGGAGTTTTTATCCGCATACTTACCCCAGAATCTGGATACCGAAATCCGGGCGATGCTGCCTGCAATTCCCAAACCTGTTACGGTTTTCAGGTTGAAGCCAAGTTCGTTAATGTAATATGTGCCTAAGAAAGGCGAATAGCAGTTGGTGGAAATGTAGTAGATCACAAACAGGCACGTCACACTCATCACACTTTTATTACGCAGGACGCCCTTAATGTTGTTCTTCAGGTTGCTCTTCGGTGCTTTCGGCAAAGGTTTTTCCACCGTTAACAGCATGGACACCGTGTGTCCTGCTGTCAACAGCAGCAAAACTGCTGCTGAGATAACAAAGGCAACCCTGATCTGACCGACTGCCACAAAGTGATCCGTCACCGCACCCATTCCAAAAGAAAACACCATGCCCGCAAGCAGTGATATAATTTCTTTGTTGGCCGTAAATCTGCCTCGATGATGGTCGTCTACCAAACTCATCATCCAGTTGATTTTTTTGGGATGCGCCAAATTATAAAAAAAGTATGCTGCAATGATCGTAACGATAAAGAGTGCGGTTTTGGTTTGCCGTCCGAAACCAGCCAACGGAATAATGTACAGCAGCGCAAACAGAATTTGATTGGTGATGCTAAGCGCAATCACCATCGGTTTTGTCCGACGAGGACGCAGGGACATCGACAGCAGTTGGAACAAACATCCCATAGATATGATGGAAGAAAGGATACCTGTCAGGCTATCCGACATACCCAGTTCTTTGGTCATGGTTGCCAAGAAAGAGCCGCAGACCATAATACTGAGCAGGTACTCCAATCCTGCCTCCAGAATATACATGTTTCTTCCCAGTCTGTAATTTTTCTCACACTGTTGCACATTTATCACCCGCGGAAATCATAGCACAGTTTGTGACTCGTTTCAACGAAACTTCTTACGAAACTTTTTCGAAAATATTGCTTTTCCCAATTTCCACGATTATAATAGTGCGCAAGAGGTGATTTGCATGACCATGCGGGAACTTGCCCTGCTTGCCAATGTATCTGTTTCCACCGTGTCCAAAGCCTTTCACGGCGCGGAGGACATCAGTGAAGAGACGCGAGAACACATTTTCGCCCTTGCCAAGAAACACGGTTGCTTCGGTAAATTCCACAAGGAACGATTTCATAAGCAGATCATTGCCATTATCTGCCCGGAGCTGAGCGGTTCTTACTACTCCGGCTATGTGGAGCGCTTACAAAAGATCATCGAAGATCACGATGGCATTGCCTTGATCTCCACAGATCATTTCTGTCCCGGCGCACAGGCAGAACTCATTGACTACTATGCCTCCTATCTGCGGGTGGACGGTATTTTCGTGATTGGTCTGAAAGATGAACCCAAGCGTGGTTATGAAATTCCCATTGTTTCTCTGTTGTCCGGAGTCTCTCACTTCGACACCGTTTCCTTTGATATGGAGACTGCCATCCGGGATGCCGTCCAAACGCTGCAAGAACTGGGACACAAACGCATTGCCTATATCGGCGAACCGCTGACTGTGGGAAAATCCAAACATTTTGCCAGCGCTATGCACATTCCCCAAAACGATCCCTGTATTATCGAGATTCCGAATCGGTTTGAAAAAGCCGGTGAAGAGGGCATTATGGAATTTCTGCGGAGAAAGCTCGATTGTTCTGCCATTATCTGTGCCTACGACAACATTGCCTTTGGCGCGATCCGTCAGTTAAAGCGGCAAGGCTACCGAGTCCCCGAAGACTTTTCTGTGGTGGGTATTGACAACATCAGCATTTCGGAGCATACCGAAACTGCCCTGACCTCCATCGACACCCAAGCGGACAAGGTCTGCATGATTGCATGGGATCTGATGCAGAAAAAGCAGCAAAGCAAATACTATCGCAGCTGCCAAAAAATCACCGTTTCCGGCAAGTTGGTACTGCGGGAGTCTGTCGCGCCCTCTCATAAATAAAATAATCAGCCGCTCTCCTATGAAGTGAGGGCGGCTTGTTCTGTTTTGATAGGAAAGAACATAGGATGTTCCATACAAAGCTATTTGAGGTGGTACTATGGAACATACAACGAACAGCATCATTCTTCGGGGCAGTTTGCAAAATCTTCCCTGTTTTTCGCACGAAAATCACGGACGGCGGTTTTTCCGCTTTGTTTTGGAAGTACCTCGTTTATCCGGTGCCATTGACCTGCTGCCGGTGATCGCCCAAGAAGAATTATTGGATGCCATGGATCCATCCGGTGGAGAAATGCTCACCGTCACCGGGCAGATCCGATCTCACAACCAGCGGCAAAACGGAACGCGGCATTTGATGATCTTTGTGTTTGCCTCCTCCGTGGTGGCAGAGGATGGAGAACCCCTGAACGAAGTAATTTTGGAAGGTCCGCTTTGCAAAGAACCTACTTACCGACGCACCCCCTTAGGCAGAGAGATTTGCGATGCCATGCTGGCAGTTCCCCGGGCATTTCACAGGGCAGATTACCTGCCCTGTATTCTGTGGGGCAGAACAGCCCAGGAGGTCTCTGCCTGTCATGTCCGGGACTGTATCCGCATCAACGGTCGGCTGCAAAGCCGCATTTACACCAAGCTCACAGAAGATGGCGCTATGGAACGCACAGCCTATGAGATCTCCGCTCTAACCGCAGAGGTACTGCAGGAGAAAGCGGAATAATACACACAGTACACACCCCACAGCGGTCGGCAGTACCAGTGCCGCCGCTGTATTTTTTATAGAACCCGTTTCCCGATAGACGGTCATAAGGGTTGTGGAGCAAGGCCAATGGAACAAAGTGAACACCATGGTGCATACTGCCATTTGCCATGTCAGCACACTGCCCACCAATTCCTGCGTGCCCAGTCCGGAAACCGCCTGCAGGCTGCCTGCGCCGGTGAGAGTCATCAGGATCACCGGGATAAACAACTCATTGGCAGGCAGGGACAGGCAAAACGCCAACAGGATCACGCCGTTCATTCCCAAAAGCAGACCCAGCGGATCCAAAAAATCCGCCAGCGCGCCCAATATGGATGTATTGGCAAGGATCCACAGCACGACCCCTGCCGGTGCAGCAACGGTCAGCGCCCGTCCTGCCACAAACAGAGTCCGGTCCAGCAAGGAACGGACAAGGATTTTGCCAAGCCGGGGGCGGCGGAAGGGTGGCAGTTCCATAACAAAGGTGCTTTGCGACCCTCTTAAAACGGTCCTGCGCAGCGCACCGGAAACCGCCATTGCCCCTACCGCCCCCAAAGCCACGCAGGCAGCCACCGCCAATGCCGCGCCCGCCCCGGGGAAGAACAGACTTCCCAGTAAAATAATTGCGGGAAACCTGCCGTTACAGGGCACCATGGCATTGGTTAAGATCGCCGCCAGACGCTGACGGGGAGAATCCATGATCCGGCATCCCATGACCCCCACGGCGTTACAGCCCAGTCCCATGCACAGAGTCAGCGCCTGCTTGCCGCAGCCGCCGCAGCGGGCCATACACGGGTCCAAAAGAAACGCCATTCGGGGCAGGTAGCCGATATCCTCCAAAATCGTAAACAGCGGAAAAAAGATGGCCATAGGCGGCAGCATCACAGAGAGCACGCGGGCAGAGGTGGCGTACAAGCCATCCGCCAAAACACCGCGCAGCCACCAAGGCGCGCCCGACAACCAACGGGACAGTCCCTTGTAACCAACATCCAGAAGTCTTCCCAATAACTCTGACGGATAATTGGCGCCCCAAACCGTAACCCAAAGGATCCCCAACAGCACAAGGATCATAAAAGGAATCCCGAAGCGGCGGCTGACCAGCAGCCGATCCACCTGCAGGCGAAACAGATCCGACCCCGCTGTCTGTTCCATACACCGGCTGCTGATCTCCTCTGCTGCCCGCACCGGATCTTCCCATGCCGCATCCCGAAGCGGCGGCAGGCTTGCGGCAGTCTGCCGGATCTGATACAGAAGCTTCTCCAATCCCTCCCCTTTTCCGGCGGCGGTCAACACCACCGGCGCCTGCAGTTCCCGGGAAAGCCTCTTCTCATCGATGCGGATACCGTGGCGTTTTGCCTCATCCATCAGATTGACACAGACCACTACCTTTGGGGTCTTCTGCAAGATCTGCAAAGCAAGGATCAAGCTTCGCTCCAGACAGCTGCCGTCGCATACCACCACCGTACAGTCCGCCTGACCGGATATGATATACTCCCCGGCAATCTGTTCATCCGCAGATTTTCCCTCCAGAGAGTATGTACCGGGCAGATCCACCAAGGTATAATGCACCCCTGCCCGTTTGACGCACCCCTGGGCCACGCTGACGGTTTTTCCCGGCCAGTTTCCGGTGTGCTGGCGCAGTCCGGTCAAGGCATTAAACAGAGTGCTTTTCCCCACATTGGGATTGCCGGCCAGCGCTGCCGTCAGCTTTTGTTCTGTCCCGGTCAATGTGTCTGCACCCGGATCTTGCCCAGATCCCGGGTGCGCATCGCTAAAACCATGCCCCGAAAGGCCAGCGCCGTCACTTTCCCGCCCGGACTGCGATACCGGCAAATCACCTTCGTTCCGGGTATCAATCCAAAATCCCGCAGGCGGCGCTGCAGCTCCTGCGTTCCGTCGATTTTGGTCACCACCGAGGGCAAATTCAGCTTCACCTGATCCAATCCCGTTTCCAAATGCATCCCCTCCAAATACTTCTACGCCATTTTATCCAAAATTACCCGTTTTGTGCGGCGGAAACAGTCTTTTCTTTTTCGACAGCTTATGATAAAATGGAGAAAACATCCGGGAGGGCCTATTATGAAAGAAAAAGCCAAAGCGATCATCGAGCTGCTGAAACAGCGCTATCCCGACGCCCTTTGCGCGCTCCACTACAAAAAGGATTATGAGCTTCTGTTTTCCGTACGGCTGGCCGCCCAGTGCACCGACGCCCGGGTCAACATGGTGACCCCTGCCCTGTTTGCCGCCTATCCTTCTTTGGAAGCGCTGGCAAATGCGGATGTTTCCGATATTGAAGGCTACATCCATTCCTGCGGTTTCTACCGTCAGAAAGCCAAGGACATTGTTCTTGCCAGTCAGATGCTGATTCGGGACTATGGCTCAAAAGTGCCGGATTCCATGGAAGCGCTTCTAAAACTGCCCGGTGTAGGCAGAAAGACCGCCAACTTGATTTTGGGAGATATTTACGCCGTTCCCGGCAGCGTGGTCTGCGATACCCACTGCATCCGCATTTGCGGACGGTTGGGTCTATCCGAGGGCAAAGAGCCGGAAAAGGTGGAGCGGCAGCTGAGAAAAGTCCTGCCGCCTGAGGAGAGCAGCGATTTCTGCCACCGGATCGTATGGTTTGGCAGAGAGGTCTGCACTGCCCGGAATCCCAAATGTGGGGAATGTCCGCTGGCTGCTTACTGCCGCCATTTCACCGGCCAATAAACATATCACCCCCCTTGTCCGCATAGTCTGTGGACAAGGGGGGATCTTTTTGCAAAAACGGTCTATGTTTCGCGGCGCGCTGATGCTGACTGCCGTCAATCTGCTGCTGCGGCTGGTCTCCACTTCCTTTCAGGTGTATCTGTCCGGGCGTATCGGCGCTGCCGGTATCGGACTTTTGCAGCTCGTCCTTTCGGTGGGCGCGCTGGCCATGACCGCCGGCATGGCAGGCATTCGCACCGCTACCATGTATCTGACCGCAGAGGAACTGGGCAAAAAACGGCCAGGCAATGTGGTGTGGGTGTTGTCGGGATGCTTTTTGTACAGCATTCTCTTCAGCGGTGCTGCCGCCCTGACGCTGTATCATTTTGCGCCGGCTCTGGCGCAGAACTGGATTGGCGATCTGCGGGCATTGCCGGCTGTCCGGTTATATGCCGCATTTCTGCCGGTATGCTGCCTGTGCGGTGTCATGACCGGTTATTTTACCGCCGCCAACCGCATTGGAACGCTGGCAGCGGTAGAGATCGCCGAACAGCTGCTGTCTATGATCGCCACCGTTGCGATCCTGTCCTTCTGGGCCGGTCATGATCCCGGAAGAGCCTGTCAGGCTGTGGTATTCGGCAGCGGCGCAGGGGCATGCCTGACCCTGACCTGCCTGATCGTTCTGCGGCTGCGGGATCAGGGAAAACCGACAAAACGAATCCCCATCTGCAGCCGGTTACTGCAAACCGCCACACCGCTGGCTTTGGCAGATGACTTAAGAGCCGGTATCTCCACCACAGAAAATCTCATGGTGCCGAAACGCCTTTCCTTATACAGCGCTGCCGGTGATCCTTTAGCCGCGTTCGGAACGGTCTGCGGCATGGTATTTCCGGTTTTGACCTTTCCCATGGCGATCCTGTTCGGCTTAAATGAGCTGCTGATCCCGGAGCTGGCCCGATGCAATGCCGCAGGCAGTCGGCAGCGGATCGTGTACCTGAGCAAGCGATGTCTGCGGGTGGCGCTTTTGTATGGGTGCATGTTTTGCGGACTGGAATTTTTGCTTGCCAAGCCCCTGTGTATGGCGCTGTACGGCAGCGAAGAAGCCGGGCGTTGGCTGCAGCTTTACGCCCTGATGATCCCCATGCTTTACTGCGATGCAGTCACCGATGCTATGACCAAGGGTTTGGGGCAGCAAAAGGCCTGCGTCCGCTATAACATCCTTACCTCCGCCATGGATGTGGCGCTGCTGTTTATATGGCTGCCTAAGTATGGCATGACCGGGTATCTTCTCAGCTTTTTCATTACCCATCTGCTGAATTTCATGTTAAGCCTGCGGCGGCTATTAAAGATCACAGGAAACGGCATCTCCATTTCCTGCGTTTTGCTGACCGGCCTTGCCACCGGCTTTGCCGTTTGGTGCGCAGGTTGGCTGCAGCAGCCTGTTGCCGCAGGACTGGGATTTATAGCTATATTTACCAGCCTTCTGTTCCTGTTCCGGGTGGTGGGGAAAGAAGATGTTCTGTGGCTGAAAAACCTGATAAAAAAATGACCTGCCACGCAGGTCATTTTTATTATAATTCCTTCAGGATCGCCAGCAGGAACTCCCATGTCCGGCGGACAGAGGCAATGTCCAGTTTCTCCTTACTGGTGTGGATATCCCGCATGTCCGGTCCCATGGAAATGCAGTCCAAGCCCTCCAGCTTTTCGCTGAACAGACCGCACTCCAAGCCGGCATGGATGGCGGTCACCACAGGCTCCTTGCCAAACATCCGGGTATACAGCTCTACCAATTTGTCACGGAGTACCGACTCCTTGCGATACTCCCAAGCCGGATAGTGACCTTCCTCCACCAAATAACCGCCATGGGTTTTGGCAACCTCTTCCATGCGGTCCAGCAGTTCCCGCTTTTCCTGATTGACGCTGCTCCGGACGGCAAAGGCCATGGTCAGCGCATCTTCCATACGCATAACGCCCAAATTCAGGCTGGTCTGTACCAGATCCGCAATGTCCTTGCTCCAGCTTTGGATGCCATTGGGCACAGCATTCAAAATGGCAATGACCTTATCTGTAGACTCTGTGGTCAGGGCATTGCCGCCCAAAGCATCCACATCATCCCCACGAACAATGGCATCCGGTTCGTCATACTGCTCTCTCAGTTCCTTTTGCAGCTGCTCAGTAACTTCATTGATCCGGTCTAAATGCATACCCATAGCCACCAAGGTAGCCTCGCAGCTGCGAGGGATCGCATTGTCCTTTGCACCGCCCTGCAGCTTTGTCAGGCACAGAGGCATCAGCTCCCGAACACGGCGCAGCAGTTCCCCCATCACCTTGTTGGCATTGGCGCGGTTCTTATGGATCTCTACGCCGGAGTGACCGCCCTGCAGCCCTTCCACAGTCAAACGGATACAAGGTCCGTAAACCACTCTGCGCTCCACAGGCAGGCACACCACGCCTCTTGCGCCGCCGGCGCAGGCAACGGTAAATACGCCCTCATCCTCGGAGTCCAGATTCAGCATCTGTCTGCCCTTCAGTGTGGACAGATCAATGCCTACGGCACCGTACATGCCCGTTTCCTCATCCACGGTGATGATCACTTCCAGCGCCGGGTGCGGAATGGTCTTATCCGCCAGAATGGCAAGAGCATAGGCAATGGCAATGCCGTTATCACCGCCTAAAGTCGTACCCTTGGCAAAAACATATTTGCCATCGTGCGTCACATCCAGTCCCTCTGTCTGCATATCAATGGGACAATCCGCATCCTTTTCGCAGACCATGTCCATGTGTCCCTGCAGGATCACCGCCGGATGGTCTTCATAGCCGGGTGTGGCTTCTCCGAACAGGATCACATTGTTAAGGCTGTCCTGCATATATCGGATTCCCTGTTCCTTGGCATAGGACACCAGATAATCGCTGATGGCCTTGGTATTGCCGGAACCGTGGGGAATCGTGCAAAGCTTTTCAAAATAGCCGAATACCGAAGCCGGCTCTAAACCGGTTAACTTCATTGCTTCCATTGTATCGCTCCTTGAAAATGTGTTTGCATCATTATAACATGACCGGTCATAAATGTCCATTTCTTTTTACTGCCGGTATTGACTTGAATCTCATAATATGGTACAAATTGCTTGATATACCAACGCTTAAGGAGGATTCCCCCATGGAAGAACAACCTGTAAAAATCGGCATTATTGCTGACCTGCATCACGCGCTGATCCACAACGGTCTGCAGAGATTGACACAGTTTTTAGATGCCGCGCAGAAAGCGAATGTGGACTTCATCATCGAACTGGGTGATTTCCATCTGCTGGCCTATGATGACCAGACCCCCAGCGGCAAGCACCGTCGCTTCTCCCCTGCTCAGGTTGCGCAAAAAATGGAGCCGCTGAGAAGATTTAACAACTTCGAAAAACCGGCTTATCATGTTCTGGGTAATCATGACTGCGATTACTGGAGTTACGAGGAGACCCTGAAGATCTACGAGATGGAGAATAACTACTATTCCTTCCATCGCAACGGATGGCATTTTATCGTCCTTGACGGCAACTACTTTATGGATGCAGACGGCAACTACGTCCACTACAGTAAGGGTCAGTACTTTAAGCACGGTGGCAAACTGCCCTATGTTTCCCCAGATCAACTTGTTTGGCTGGAAGAAGAATTGGCGCAAGGCGATGAGCCGGTGGTTATTTTCTCCCACCAGCCCCTGTTTGACTATCCCGCCTGCATCCTGAATCTTCAGGAATTTCAGGCTGTCCTGAACCGAGCAAAGGCAAGAGGCAGAAAAATCCGCATGTGTATCAACGGACATTTGCATGTGGATGATCTGGACTGCGAAAACGGCACGCTTTACTATAATGTCAATGCCGTATCCTCCGGTGACTGGGTAGGAAAAGCTTATGCCGCTCAGCGTTTTTCCGATAAGATTGAGGAAAGCAACCCCTATCTTCGTTACATTATCCCCTACTCCAAAGCATTATATTCCATTATCACATTAGACAGTGAGGGTTTCCGTGTTGAAGAACGGAAAGGCGGAATCGTTGCTCCCACCGCAGAAGAACTTGGCTACGCCCGTAACAACACCCGTACAGAAAGCACCGGTTGCGTTGCTGCCCGAAATGTTAAATGGCCGGACTAAATCATTCTATTTGATTGGAGTATACATACATGCAGACGACAAAAAAGCATCCCACCAAACCCATCATCCGAAAGCTCGGCACGATTGGTTGTAATAACATCGTTGAGACCACACCGCTGGTATACAAAGGAGAACTTTATCGGTTTGAAGTGGTAAGAAGAAAGAGTTTTACATCCGGCAATATTCCTGAGCATTGGCGGGATTTGGACGATCTGCCCTGCCTGCGTTTTATTCATGTCCGAACAAACACTTCTACGCCTCTTTTCGCAGAGGGATGCACCTTCGGTTTCCCCTATGCCATTGGCGATACCATGTATGTGGTAACCGGTGCCAGCAAAACCTGGGGCAGTGACCGGCTTTTATTCTTCCGCTCTCAAGATCTTGTGAACTGGGAACAGTATTCAGAGGTATCTCTCCCCGGATGGAGAATATTCAATATGAATATCGCGAAGATGGGCGATACCTATACCCTTTTGATCGAGATCAGCAGACCTGTGGAGGAGTGTGGCAAATCCTTCACCTTCCGGTTTATGACCTCTACGGATATGACCAACTGGACTTTGACTCCCAGCGAGTGTGTTTTCCAAAAGGATCGCTATGCCGGAAGTCCGTCCCTATACACCTTTGAGGGAGACCCTCATTATTATGTCGGCTATTTGGAAGCCTATCCTGAGCATCGTTATGCAAACAGCATTGCAAGATCCAAAGACTTGATCCACTGGGAGTACAGCCCGGTGAATCCGGTTCTTATGTATGATGATACGGAAGACAAAAAGCTCGGCAATCCTTTCTTCTCTCCGGAAGACCGCAAGAGAATCGAGAATGCGCTGAACATCAACAACAGCGACATGGAACTGTGTGAGTATTTGGGCAGAACCATCATCTATTACAGCTGGGGTGACCAGAAGGGAACCGAATTCTTAGCGGAAGCCTGCTACGAGGGCGGCATGCATGAATTCCTCAAGGCATTTTTTGAGCCCTGAGAATCGATCGGCAAATAAAAAGACCACAGGGAAACCCCTGTGGTCTTCTTCGTTTTACATTAGTGCAGAATGCTCAGAGTCAGAGTCAGCAGAATCCAAACCAGAGCGACCCACTTAGTAGCGGTTGCCAGTTTCTTATCCTTGCTGGCGGCACCGTTCTTATTCATATAAGAATCAGAGTTACCTGCGATGGCGCCCAGACCGGCTTCCTTACCGGTTTGTGCCAGAACGACAATAATCAGTGCCAGGCTTGCGATAACCTCTAACACAGCCAGAATGATCTTTGCAACTTCCATATTTCCTAACCTCCCTCCGGCTTTGCATGATGCAAACCGAAATTCCTATATCTGGGCAAACGCCCGATTTCTACATTAGCCTGACAAGTATAGCACACTAATTCGGAAAAAGCAAGTACTTTTCTTGCATTTTTCCCGATTATTTTGTAACCCAGTTGCCGGTGGCAGCGCAGGTCAGGTACGCATTGATAAAGGGATCCAACGCGCCATCCATAACGGCATTGACATTGGAGGTCTCGCAGCCGGTGCGGGTGTCTTTGACCAAGGTATAAGGCATAAACACATAGTTGCGGATCTGGCTGCCCCACTCGATCTTCTTCTGCACACCCTTAATGTCGGAGATCTTCTCCAAATGCTCCCGCTCCTTGATCTCCACCAGTTTGCTGCGCAGCATTCTTAAGCAGTTTTCCTTATTCTGGAACTGGCTGCGCTCCGTCTGGCAAGCCACAACGATGCCGGTGGCTTTATGGATCAAACGGACAGCGGAGCTTGTCTTATTGATATGCTGACCGCCGGCGCCGGAGGAACGGTATACCTGCATTTCGTAATCCTCTGCCTTGATCTCCACATCCTGACTGTCGTCCTGAATATCAGGAATGACCTCAATCGCAGCAAAGGATGTTTGGCGGCGGGCATTTGCGTCAAAGGGAGATACACGCACCAAACGGTGAACACCGTTTTCGCCCTTCAGGAAACCATAGGCATTCTCGCCTTCAATAAGGATGTCAGCAGATTTCAGGCCGGCTTCGTCACCTTCCTGATAGTCCATGATCTTATAGGTATAACCGTGCGCCTCTGCCCAACGAGTGTACATACGGTAAAGCATCTGGCACCAGTCCTGTGCCTCGGTGCCGCCGGCACCCGCCTGAAAAGATACCATGGCATTGTTGCCGTCATAGTTGCCGGTAAGCAAGGTCTGCAGGCGGCAAGTTTCCATATCGGAAGAAAGCTTTTGGAAGCCTTCCTTCAGCTCGTCCAGCATAGAATCATCGTCTTCTTCAGCAGCCATTTCGCAGATGGTCATCAGATCATCCCAAGACGACAGCATCCGGGCGTACCGCTCCAGCTTGTTTTCCGCATTCTTGGTTTTTACAACGATCTTCTGGCTCTTTTCCGGATCATCCCAAAAGCCGGGCGCTTCCTGCATGGCATGCAGACGCTCCAGTTCGTTCTTCAGGCCCTCCACATTCAGAGAGTCAGCAAGGCCGTCCAAAGCAGGGCGAATTTCATTCAATTTTTGCTTATAAACATCAAATTCGATATTCATTTGGGGAATACCCTCATTTCTTATTGCATAGTCTTAAACATTATACATTAATTTGCCCGATCTGTAAAGAAAAAATTTAAGCAGGTGACGCCTGCCACCTGCCCCCTCCGTTACCGATCGCTGGGACTGCCATCCTCCTCAGCGAAAATCAAATCATCCAGATCTGCGTACGGATCGTTATTCTCCCACATCTTCAATCCCCCTTTCCCGAAAAATCCGTTCTTATCAGTATATGAACATGTTATGGAAAAGTATGCGGATTTTCGGTTGACAGATCCCTGTTTTTTCGGTAAAATGCAAGAAGAATATGCTCCAGTAGCTCAGTTGTATAGAGCGTCCGCCTCCTAAGCGGAAGGTCGGAGGTTAGAGTCCTCTCTGGAGTGCCAGAAGCCATCTTGTTCAAGATGGCTTTTTCTATTGTGTTTTTGGATATTCATGATATAATAAGCAAGTAAATTCGAAACATAAGGAGGATGTTACATGCCTGAATTTATTACAAACTTTTTGAAAGGCCTCGGTTCTGTGGCGCTGGGGTCATGGCTGCCTGCTGTCATCATTTTTGTGATCGGCGTGCTGGCAATTCGCATTATTATGCGGATCATCTCCACCGCTATGCGCAAAACCAAAATGGAGCCTACTGCCAGTAAGCTGATCCGCTCTCTGGTGCGGATCGTTTTGTACGGACTGTTGGTCCTCATCGTCGCCTCTAAGCTGGGAATTGATGTCACCGGCGTTGTGGCGCTGGCCAGCGTTCTGACTTTGGCCATTTCCCTGTCGGTACAAAATGCCTTGACCAATGTGATCAGCGGCTTCACCCTGCTGAACACCAAGCCCTTTGTTGCCGGCGACTATGTGGAGATCGCAGGACAATCCGGCACGGTTCAGGAGGTAGGATTGACCTACACCAAAATGAACACGCCTGACAACAAGATCGTTTCTATTCCCAACAGTGCGGTGACTTCCGCCGAAATCGTCAACTACACCGTGTCTGGAACCCGACGGGTATCTGTGGAGATCCAGACCACCTTCGACACCCCTGTAGACACCGTCTTGTCCTGCCTGCTTAAAGCCGCAGAGGTAGATACCCGATTGGAGGAGATTGAACCCTTTGCCGCTCTGTCCGGCTACCAAAACGGCGCAACCCAGTATGTTCTGCGTGTCTGGTGCAAGACTGACGATTACTGGACCACCCTGTTCAAGATCAACGAAAACATCAAAGAAATCTTCGACGCCAACAACATCCGTGTTGCTTGCCCCCATTTCAACATTCAGGTGGATAAATAAAAAATTCCCACGGAAGCGGTACTGCTTCCGTGGGATTCTTTTACTTTAAGCGTTGTCAAGACATGCCTGCCGCCATGCAAGGAAATCCTCTTTGAACCACTTTTCGGGCCGGGTAATAAACTCCTCAAAATAGGTATCGCAGCATTCCTTTGCGTTGACACACAGCAGCTTTGCATTGCCGCAGGTGGTCTCCTGCAGCTGCCCCTTTTCCCGCAGAACAGGAACCATTTCCTCTGCGTCAAATCCGGGCCAAATGCCGGGCTTTCCGAACTGGTAGAGCTGATCCTTCAGTTCCTGCGCCTTAACAGGATCTTTCACCATATCGGAATAATGCTCCACAAGCCGTACCTCTACGGTGTGCTTCATGGTGTTCTTCCGCATACTGACACCGATAAACACGATCTTGCCGTTCATGCGGTACAGCTTTGCCCAAGGAGAGGACTCTGCCATGGCGTACTCACCGAACAGGCACAGCGGATGCGGACCGTAGCCGCAATGCTCCTTGGTCAGCTCATACGCCATTTTGCCTCTGGCTGCTACGGAGTGGGTAGCCTCGTCAGAGCGGTAGACATACATCTGCTTGCGGAAGTACTCCGTCAGATAGCCCACATCGCTGGGCTTATCCATATACCATGTTTTGTAGGAATTCAGAAAATCCACCTGACACAGGGTCGGCATTGCCAGCGTTCCCTCTTTGCCCAGCACTTCCTCAAAGGCATCGATCACCGTTTGCGCGCCGCCTTCCACATGTCCAAAGCTTTTCAGGGAGGAATGGACGATGCAGATATCCCCTGCCTGCAGTCCCAGCTGTCGCAGAGAGGTCTTAATATCTTCTTTGGTAACGGTACAAATATCCATTTTACAGTCTCCTTACTTAACGACGGCGGTAGTTGGGAAGCTCCTGCGTCAGCATGTACTCCATCTGCCGCAGTTTCCAGCGCAGCGCCGCCTCATCGCACATATATCCCATGGACGGCTCATAGCCAATGGCAGAATCCCGCTGCGCCAGCGGAATGGTCTTTTCTGTATTTTCGATTTCCTTGCGGGCAATGCGTTCAATTTTATCTGCCAATGCTTCCAGCTTTTCCCAGCTGTCAGCGATCATCAGCTTCTCTTTCAGGATAGAGAAATCCTTTACATGCAGCGCCGTCACATGGCAGCGATACAGATATTCCACCAAATTGATAAGCTTCTCCAGCTCGGCTGTTCTTTTGCGAATGGTTTTCAGCTTCCGCAAGCCTTGCAGATTGAGATCTCTTGCCTGCTTAAGGCGTTTGATCTCATCCAACCGGCGCAGGCTGTAGGGATCTTGGCGAGGGGTATCCTCATGCTGTACATAGGTGCGGCAGATAATATTTCCCCACAGACTTTCCGGATCGCTGGGCTGGATCAGGGTCTGCTGCAGGCACAGCGGGTACGCAGGACCGATGCGGTAAGGACCGTACTGGTTTTCCACGCTGGGGGTAAACCATTGAACCGACTCATTGACCAGCCGCATACCCTCCAACAGCGTTTTGTGATCCTCCGGCGCAAGGTTCTTTGCCCAAGTGCGGATATACGTATCAAAATCCGTTCCGTTACGGGTAAAGGCTTCCTTTGCCTGCAAGGAAATAAAGGACGGAACAAAGCCGTAGTGGTGAGATTCCATCAGACCGCAAAGGCCGTACTGCTGTTTTGCCTTTTTGATCTCCTGATGCAGCGTGTTCCACTGCCAAGGATAGGGTTCATAAGGCGCAGTACCAAAGTCCCATGTGCGGCCGGCGGTATTGACCATGGAGTAGAGGCGAATATTGCGCTTCTTAGCCGCGGCCGCCTCCTGTTGAAAATAAGTACTCTGTCCTGCCAGCAGCAGACTGTAATCCCGAATGACCGCCTTGGTGCTGCCTAAATTCAAAGGATGATTGTGATTAAAGGTAACCAGCAAGGTAACGCCCTCAGGCATAGCTTCAATAAACTTGACCCGCTTTTCCTCCGGCGCTCTGCCGAAATTATAGGTCCAGAAAACAATCTCCGCTTCCGGCGCGGCTTCATGGATACAATCCCGCACCATGCAGATCCACTCCGGATAGTCCACGCAAGGCCACCAGCCGGGACGCATTTTGCCTGTGGGAATGCCGTCCACCGTCAGCTGGTGGGTCACATCCGGGTCACGGCTGGGAAAATCTGAGGATTCGCCCACGAACACAATGCCTTTCAAACCGGGTACATCCCGGAATATCTGGGCGTAAGCATTGGAGTAACTCTCCTTTGCATTCTCCTCAGAGGGATGGACATAGTTTTTCATATAACTATAGATGTACACATCGATACCATAGTGGGCGGCTCTGCGCACCAGATCGTTAAAATCGTATTCCCGATTTTTATAGGCACCGTGATGGGAATCCCGGGCAAAAACCAGAATTGCATCATAGCCGTGATGTGCGCAGACGTTTAAGTAATCATCCGGAAATGCATCCACATCCAAGGCAGAATGGATCATACGGGGAGAAAATTCCGGGATCTGCTCCACAACGCCTTTTTTCAGGAAGGGTGCGCGACGGGCATTCATCCGGTCTTCCAAGCTATAAAGCCCTTGGGCAACGCCACGCTGATCGTAACCCTGAATGAAAATGCCATGGTCCGAAACCGTGATTTTTCTTCCCATATAGCCGCAGGCTTCTTCTAAACCTTCCTGACTGACGCAGATCGAAATATCACCCTTTTCCTGTGTCAAGGCTGCGCGGATCCCGAAGGCAGTACGAAGATAATCAACAAAATCCTCCGCTGCCAACAAACCTACTGTTTCCAATCCGCCGACACCGATGGTGATACCGTCTTTCAGGACATATTCCTCCACTGTGGGTGTACGGTCCTGAAAACCGTAGATCCGTTTATGGGGTTGACAATAGTACTTACGAAACGCATATTTTTGCTCTGTTTTCATCGCATAAATCCCCCTATATGCAGAAAATCCTCTTGGTGCCCACTATACCATATTGGCATAACACAGTCAACACAAAACAGCCATATTTTTCTTAGGTTTTGAAGCGGTTAAAGTACTCATAGATGGGAATGACCTTCTCCAAAAAGTCGCAGACGCGCTGCCCCAATTCCGGACCGAAAACCGCCTCGGACACCGGCTCTTCCACCACACAGCCAATTGCGCCTTTCCACGCAAAATAGGGCGCAAGCTCCGGTATGGGCGCTTCCTTGGGCCGCTTGTAGCTCTCCGCCGTCACCGGCACGCCGGTGGCTTCCTCCGTCTGCCGAAGCACCTGCAGGAAGGTATCCGGATCCCGGGCGATCTCCTGACGGAACGCCTCCATGGTAGCCGGTGTGGGACGCCACAGGCTGAAGCCGTAGCTGACCCCCTCCGGGGAAAATTCAAAATACACGCCGGGATTTTCCGCCCACCAGCTCACATCCTGCCGGATACTGAACCACAGGCACTCCTTATAGGGCAGCGGATGGTGCATTCTGGCATCCCGATAGATACGGCTGACCTTCAAGATATTGCCCGGCCGCTCCATGTATGGGCGAAACGCCTCCTTGCCCAATGCCTTCATGGGCTCATATAAATAGTTTACATAATCCTTTTTATGGGCCATGAACCAGTCCCGGTTATTGTTCATGCGGATACCCCACAGGAAGTCCACCGTTTCCGGAGAAAAACCTTCAAACATCGTTTATCCTCTTTCTGCTGTGTCTTCCTCCTGTTGCAGTTTCTTACGATACTGCAAGGGAGAAATACCGTACTTATTTTTAAACAGCGCAAAAAAATAGTTGGTGGAACCCAAATTGGTCTGGGCTGCGATCTCGCCGATAGACATCTCTGTTTTCCGGATCAGGATCTCCGCTGAGGTCAGTTTTTTATCTGTGATCAGCTCCGCAAGCGTACAATCGTACTCCTTACGAACGATCCGGGATACCTGCCGGGTACTGAGAGAAATATGCTGCGCCACTTCTTCCAAAGAAATCTTCTTATCCATATTGGAGTTAATGAAACGCTCGATCTCATAAATATGCTTGGCGCTGCCCTTATCCAGCTCTTGGTACATCTGCTCCTTAGGCAGCAACAGGCGGAATATCTCATAAAACAGCAAAGATGCCAGCAATGCCTCTTCTTTTTCTACCGCCAGCTCGGTTTGGCTGCACTTATCTGCAATTTTCCGAATGTAGAATGCCATATCCTCCGACAAAGGCAGCTGGCAAATGCCCTTTTTCAGGCGTGCTTCCACATCTGCCTGCCATTTGCCTGCTTTCTTGGAATCCTCAAAAGAAAACAGCAGGCAGTAGCTGCCCTCCGCGCTGGGACAGGAATAGTGCCGGATCTTGGGAGGAATGATCAGGACCTTCCTTTCATAAGTCCCGGTGGCTTCCTCTGTCACCAGCTCCAAGGTTCCATCCGTCACGAAGAATATCTCGTAGGTAAAATGCGAGTGGATGCTCTTCATATTCTCCGGACTTTGGGCAGAATTTGACCGGTATTTGATACCCGGTGTTTTTCCGATCCGGAACACCTTTAAGGGCATTCCGAAAACCGCAACATCCAGCGGTTCTGATTTAATTTGTGTTTTCATAGCTTCAGTATAGCACTCCCCTGACAAAAAAACAAACATTTTTTCAGAAAAAATCCAATTTCAAGACGCATACCAAGCCATTTTGTCTGTCCTGTTACTTGAATTTTTCAAAGAAGCCACTATAATAAAATCAACTATATTTTTAGGAGATGGCATTATGGCGATTCTCAAGATCGATACCAAAGAAAAACACAGCATCTCTCCCTATTTGTATATGCAATTTATGGAGCCTTTGGGCGTTTGCGATTCCTCTGTGGATGCCGCTTGGAATTTCTATGAGAACAAGTGGCACGACAAGGTGGTAGACAAAACCAAAGAGCTTGCTCCCACCATGATCCGCTGGGGCGGCTGCTTTGCTTCTTACTACCATTGGAATGAAGCCGTAGGTCCGCAAAAAGACAGAGTTCCTATGTACAACCATGTTTGGGGCGGTTACTACTACAATCAGGTGGGCACCCACGAATTTGTGGATTTCTGCCGGCAGGTAGGCGCAGAGCCGCTGTTGGTTGCCAACATGGAATCCGAGGGACAGGATTTCTTCCAGTACCCGGTAAACGAAGGCTGCCGCATGGGTACTGCGCAGGAAGCCGCCGAATGGGTGGACTACTGCAATAACCCCGACAACGCCCTGCGTATCAGCCACGGCTACGAAGCCCCTTACAATGTAAAGCATTGGCAGATCGGCAACGAAACCTCCTATTCTATCCGCGATCAGATCGGCTTCACCTCCGACCAGTGCGCTGACGCTACCAAGCGGTTTGGCGCTGCCATGAAGGCGGTCGATCCCACCATCAACCTGATCGCCTGGGGTGATATGACTCGCCACTGGGGCAAGCCGGAGCTGCAGGACGATACATGGCGCATTAAGATGAGCCGCATTGATGAAGTGGATACCATTGCCTTCCATCACCACTTTGACTCCGGTCTTCCCAACTGTCCTCTGTCCGGTAATGACTACCGTGTGGACGTGCAGAACACTTGGGATCACTTTATGAACGCCTACAAGTCCATGGAAGTGGAGATCGGCAGAATGCGCTCTGACCTGAACGGCAAGCGTCTTGCCATGACGGAAAGCCACTTCTCCTTCCCCGGCAAGAACCGCGGTACTGCCCTGAACACTTGGGCTGCCGGCGTTGCTTATGCCCGTTGCCACAATGTGATCATGCGCAACAGCGATGTGCTGGATATCGCTACCCTTGCCGACTTCTGCGGCAATGCATGGCAGTCCAACGCCCTGATGATCCCCACGCCCATCACCAGCGGCGAACCCTATCTGATGCCTGTAGCATCCGTAATGGCAATGTTTGGCCGTCATCAGGGCAAGCATGCGGTAGATGTAACTTGCGACGGCAGCGTGGATGTGGTAGCATCCCGCACCGGCAACAAGATCTATCTCCACCTTGCCAATACCGATATGAACGCCGCACAGACTCTCAAGTTGGATGTTGGCGGTCCTATCAAGGCTGCCAAGATGGAGTACATCGCCAACAAGCCTGAAGAGGAAGTTACCATTGTCACCCCCAATGTCTTTACTTCTCAGGAAGTCACCGTAGAGGGCGACACCGTTATCCTCCCTGCCGCCGCCGTTGCCGCAGTAGAGCTCACTATTTGATACATAAACCCCGACAGCTACAGCTGTCGGGGTTTTAGAGTGTCAAAAAAGCCGCTGACCGTCAAAACGCCGGAATGCCACAGAGACAACGCGAATGCGCCGAAGCCTCCCCTGTGTAAGGGGAGGTGGCCGAAATCTTTGATTTCGGACGGAGGGGTTGTCACAGAAAAGCTTGCTCCGCAAGGCATTTTGACTTACTGCACAAATCGAACCTTACCGTACCTATGTACGCCGACAGGTTCGATTTGCTTGTCTCAGCGGCTCCTTTGACCTCTGCCAGTCTGTCAAAAAACTTGTTTTTTGACAGACTGAAACCCCGACAGCTACAGCTGTCGGGGTTTTCTTTATTGGTCGATTTCCAGCACATAGCGCTCTGTGACATTGATGACTTTTGTGCCGTTATACTCCCGTTCCCGGGTCTGGTCCTCGCCGTAACACAGGTGGTTGTGACCGTGGAGCAGATACTTGGGATGGTATTTGTCGATCAGCTCCAGTAGACATTCAAAGCCCCGATGGGCATAATCCTCTCCGTCGCCTACGCCCTTTGGCGGCGCATGGGTCACCACGATATCCACGCCTTTATGCCGCCACAGCTGGAAGCGGAGCTTGCGGATGCGCTTGCGCATCTGCTTTTCCGTATACTGGTGCTCGCCGGGACGATACTTAGGACAGCCACCCAAGCCCAAGATCCGCAATCCCTTACAAACCACGATCTTATCCTCAATACAGTCACAACCCTCCGGTGGGAAACGGCTGTAGGAGGTATCATGGTTGCCGTGGACATACAAAACCGGTGCCCGGGCCATGGTCACAATGAAGGAAAGGTAGTTTGCTTTCAGATCGCCGCAGGAAATAATCAGATTATAATCCTCCAGTCTGCCGGGAACATAGTAATCCCACAGAGCAGGACATTCTTCATCGGAAAGCGCAAGAATTTTCACAGCGTTCCCTCCTTTTCCAAGGGGATCTCATCCCGGTAGACGCCCAGCTCCCGTACCATATCCCGGGCAAAGGACCGGAGCTCGTCAAACCGGGGCAGATAGCCCTCCACATTATCACACAGCCAGTCCATGTGCAGCAGTTCATCAGGTGACAAGGTGCGGTTTCCGGGGTTTTTGACTGTTCCGTCCTGCGCAACGATCCGCCGGCGGAAGGGGTCAATGGTTCGCTTCTGCAGGCCGGTGCGCAGAGTATCAGCCAAAAAGCGCAGACCGTCCGGTAAAGCATCGGACAAGGTCACATCAATCACGCCGCTGTCCATACCCCACCAGTAGTTTACCGCATGATGGGAGTCTTTGTTGCGTTCCCATGCGCCGTTTAGAATGCTGTTGATCACATGGACATAGAAATTGCCCCATTTCCAGCAAGGTGATCCCATAGGCACCATGTTACCGTTTTCGTCAATAAAGTATGTGCCGTAACTGCCAAATTCCCGGAACTTTCCGGCAGACACCGGAATATCCCGGTTGGACACCACCTGTACACCGCTACGGGCAAGGTCCTCCGCCGGCGTACCCGGCAGACAAGACCAGCACAGCTCGATCTTTGCTCTGGGGTTAGTCAGCTGGGCGCCCAAGGCAAAGGCGTTGATAGAGGCCGGCACGCCGAAAATGGGATAAGAACCGATATAGCCGATACGGTCATTGTCCGCCATCGCGCCGGCAATGGCGCCGGTGATGAATTTACCCTCATAAATGCGGCTGTAGTAGGTACGGACGCTGGAATAAGGCGCATCCACAGAGCAGTTCAGGAATTTGACCTTGGGGTATTTCACCGCCGCTTTTAATGTTGCCCGGGACAGCTTAGGTGTGGTGGTAAAGACCACCTGCGCTCCCTCTTCCACCGCCTGTTCAATGAGCTGCTCCGTCTGTTCCGGGGTGTCTGCATGGTAATAGCTGCGAACCGTTACTTTCTCCCCCAGCTCCTGCTGCAGTTGGGCAGCGCCTTCCTCGTGTCCCTTTGCCCATGTACTGACCGTAGGGTCTAACTGGTGGATAAAAGCCACATGGACATGGTCGGGATTCAGCGGCAGGATCATGCTCAGCAGATTGTTCCGTCCCTCCGTCTCCGGTTGTGTCTCCACCTGCACCGGCTGTTCCTGCGAAATGGAGACCATATCCTCCCACAGCGCCGCCATCGCCTTTTTGACCTGAGAAGCAGAGCGCTTGCCCAGATCCCGGAAGGGGTAGACACGCAGCCACAGCAGCAGTCCCTCCTCCGGCAGCAGATTCAGCTTCTCGCCGCGCAAAGAGAGAAAAGCTTCCCGGAAATACTGCAAATACGCCCGGAAGGTTCTTTGCTCCTTCTCTGTCCAGGGCTCGCCCGGTTCTTTGCCGATAAAGGACAGCAGCTTGGCATAATCTCCCGGCTGACGGAACTGGATATCATAAATACCGGCGCTTTTGTAAAACTCCAAAAATTCGTAATAGGCCTTGATCTCCGGCGCATCGCTCTGCTTGGGTAAAATTCTGGTCACCATGCCGGGGATTCTGGCTGCGCCGAAATACCGCAGTACACTGACCCGTTTGTTGCCCTCCTGCACATAGAACTTGCCCAAATACTCATAGCAGACGATGGGATCCCGGATTCCCTCATCGGACAAATGGGCAGCGCAGAGATTGATCCACTTGTAGCCAAACTCGCTCTCCGCTGACAACAATGGCAAAAAGGTTGCCGTAAAGGCAGTGATCCGGCCAGCTGTTTTCGTGCCAACGATCAGGTTGACAGGGATCTCCACAAGACCTACCTCCACCGTGGTGTAGGTATCCTCCGGCAGGATCTCATCCAGCACCAGCGGATAGCCGGACTTGCCTTGCTGGGTAAGCTCTTTATACTCTTTCTGTCCCATTTTCAGGGCTTTGGCATATTCCTGAATTGCCTCGGTCTTGTCCATAGGGCACACTCCTTTTTCGTTCTTCTACCGCTATCATACCAGTTTTTCCCGTATTTGCAAGAAAAAACTGCCGTGGTAATTCACAGCAGTTTTCGATTATGCGTAAATTGTGCGTTCCCGGGGACTCAGCGGACAGAATTGCATCCCCTGTATTGTGCGTTAAGTGACACCCTTAAGACAGAGAACCGTCCCCTGTCTTCGAACCGTCCCCTGTCTTCTTGGCTATTGGCTCAACTCGCCGGTGTATATTTGCGGTTTCGTAAACGGTGTATCGCTTTTGCTGTTTACATAAACATCCATTACCTGTTCCCAAGAAGACCAAAAATTAGGATGGACAGTAACAAGGTCTTTCGCTACTGTTTCTTTGTTTCCTATACCATAGATAGAAAGTTGACGGTACATAGGCTGGAAGAACAAATTTCCTTCTTCTGCAGGATACGCAAAATCACGCCCGGAATAATATTCATGCAAGCGCAAGAATATTAAATAGCTATTTCCTTTCACTACCGGATTGTAGTCATCCACAGCGGCCGTAATTTCTGTTGTTTTGTATCGCTTTTGATAGTCAGGCGTTTCGTCAGTAATATAGAAATACGGTTCAACTAAAAGAAACTCCGTTCCGGCAGTTACATTTACCGATGTTCCTGCATACAGAATCCTGTCAATCCGCACAGGGGTTAGAACATGGTTCTTTCCATAAATAACACCGAGTTTACGTTCTGCCAACGGCGGTTCTACGATCCAGTTAATACTTTCCCCTGTTACGGTACACTCCGCAATAAGGCCAAGCTCACTGCCGTTCTCCCACCCCATCATCTGTCTTTCCAAATCATATACATCCTCTATGTATGTTGCATCTCCTGTAGAAAAATTGGTAATGACAGAATAGGAGCTTTTATCAAAAACAAATGTATCCGGCGTTTCAGATTCGTGTGCTAAACTTCTATCATTGCTACATCCGCACAGCAGAATACATAAGCAAAAAAACACGATAAATGCTTTTTTCATATCATTCACCACTTTCTTGTAAAATTATAGATGTCATAACCGGAAGGACGGGACGGAACATTGGAATTTTGGCTTGGCGCTCCCTGACACATAATAGAAACAGGACTCCATGTAGCATTGGGATAATCTGGGTTTTTGGGATGCAGTAGCAGCATTGCGTGACCCAATTCATGGAGGAATATCTTTTCTCGATCCGTATTAGAATAAGAAGATGTATTCGGTGCACTACCGGAGCTAATATTGAGTTCTATTATTGCGCTCACATAGCAACCTTCATCTGTTTCCATATAACTAGTTTGCGCAAATCTAAACATGTCTCCTAAATCTTCACCGATAACATTTACAGTAAAATCTGCCGCAGCATAACTCCCTGTATAATCATGTGGGTAAAGACGCAATGTGAAATTGCTTTGAATGCCGTTCCATGCCGTGTAACATGCAAAGATATTTTCGCTCCAAGAGCCATTGATTGCAGAAGAATCAATCACAATATTGACCACATAGGGAGCAGAAGCATTCACATAATCGCAGTCAATTTCATAATCTACGAAGGTCTTTGGTATCAGATTCCACAATGCAGCAGAATCTACTGGGACAAGCGTCGGTGTCGTTCCATCCAAACCGAGGGCTATTTGGGGATATGCGTAATTCACCAAATAGCATTGTCCAAGACTTTCACCATGAACTTTCCATAGCTGCGCATTATTGGAATACGCATACGCATTTAAGGTTAATGTGCTATTCGTACTGGTTCCGTTAGAAGACAAGACGGTGAGAAAATTTCGATATCTTCCTGCGTAAAGAGAGTTTCGCACACCAAGAGATTCTATACGATATATTCCCGTAGCGTATTTCTCAAACCGCCATAAATTCATCCCATTATTCTCATTAACCTCATAAAGCGCAGAAAACGAAGATGTGCCGGTAGCACAAAAATACTTCAAACCACTTCTTATATTGTAGAGGTAGTCTTCGTCAGGAACATTCAGTAAGCCACAAGAATAATTAATATGCAGTTCCGGCAAGTGTTCATTTGAATTGTCAGAACTGTAGTAGGTAGTCCAATGATCCTCATCGTTTTCAATCGTATCGGTTAATACAAATCCATAATTAGGGTACGACCCGTCGAGCCACCCTGTAACAATACCTGTTACCAGCATAGAGTACCAACCATCACCGCGCGACAATGCTTTACTTGAACCACCGACTACATAATCAGGCTTATTATTCCATGTAATTGTACTTGAGGACCACGAGTCGGTACAACGGTCTGCATAAAGATTTGGTGCAACACCCGCTCGCACTTCAATATCCAGACTCGCCGTAATAATTGTTGTGCCTGATGCGAAAATAGGAGGCATAAACTTAATATAACTTCTGCGGACACCGTAGTCCACATCCTTGCCGGTACGCAAATATGTGTTTGTGCCAAAATTGGTATTGGGGAAAGCACTGCATACACAAGAATCAGGGATTCCTGCAGAACTCATTACTGTTGTAGGATCAATAATTATCGGAAAAGCTCTTTCCGGAGCAGACAGGTATTCTTCATCCAAAGTAACGGTAATGCGGACTTCCCCTCTGCCGGATGTGGGTTGAACCGTGTATGTCAATGCATCTGTGGGCTTTCCGTCGGCATCCACGGCAAACAGATCTGTAAGGGAGAACACTGCGTTTCCCTGGGCGTCCACAAAGCGCGGGTTTTTGCCGGATGTATCAAGAGCAAGCCCGTTGAACTGGACTAAGAATGTGAAGCTGTCAGAAGCGTCTGTGTTCTTAAGTATAATATACTCCTTCAGCATGCTGTTATCAAGCACGTAAATTAAATCTGCATTTGGGAACGCATTGGTGTAGGTTGCTGTATTGTCACCGGTTTCTGTAAGCTCATCCAAAACGCCGCAATTTTGAACACTGCCAACAGACAGCGTGGCTTTTTGCGCACTTAAGCCCCCGCTTTCTTGGAAAGCGGACACAACAGGAGAAAAAGAAAGGCTATAGTCACGATATGTGATACTGATTTCCGGGGTGCTGCCGGAGGATAACCGTACATCAAAGGCATTGGCAGCGTTTTTATAGGAAGTGATCTCTCCGCGGGAATTCGTTTCTGCCGGCATAAGACGGTTATCAATACGCTTCAGAGCGTTGTCTACATCCTGATAATACTTGTCTCCTGCGTATACCACGCATTCGTATGTGCCGTCGCTGAGAAGATAGGTTTCAGAATTTGTTGTCCGCAAGGACTCCTCTTCCCGAACACGGGCAGCCTCTCCTGTAATGGCTGTATCTGTTGACGGCACAACATTGGGATGCACCGTTTGTTCCGCATAGTGTTTGCCGGAAACCGTATTTGCAGGAGCCGCATAAACAGTCGATGAAAGTAAAAGCGAACAGATGGTTAGACTTGCAATTAATATTTTTCGTATGCGCATAGAATAGTCTCCTTTCTGAACGATTGGTTTTTATATTCAGCATATAGGGACAAAAAAACCCGATGTACATTCTTTGCATCGGTGGATTACTGTACCATCATGATCACCTCCCGGGTCGATGGTGTCGT
>JAZKXW010000056.1:0-34521 GCA_045611825.1 Faecousia sp. | reverse complement strand
CCCTGGTCAATTCCATCATGGATGCCTTGAGCAATGGTGTCTTCTCCAGTCTGATCCCCGGCCAGCCCATCACCGTAGAAGCCATCCGGGCAGCTCTGGACAGCGGTGACCGGATGTGTATGCATTATGTCCGCCAGGCCGCGCAGCGTCTGGGCGCAGCCATTGCCAACGCAGTAAATCTGCTGAATCCGGAGCTGGTGGTGCTCCATGGCTTCATGCTGGAGCTGGGCGATTACTTCCTGCAAAAGTTAGAGCAGTCCCTCCGGGACAATGTGCTGAGCATCGCCTCGGATTTTGAGCTTCGCATTTCCGATTCCATGGATGCGCTGCTTCCCTTGGGCGCGGTGGCGGAGATCTTCTCCGAATACCTCCACAGCGAGGACTACCGCTGGGTCTATCAGCAATAACGAACACAGCCGCCTGCATTGCAGGCGGCTGCTTGTATTCCGGGAGGGACAGTGAAATTGTACCGTTTCTTGTAGGAGCGACCATTGGTCGCCCACCATAACTCCCTCTTTTCCTTATTCGGCGCTGATCCGGTCGATGAGTGCCAGCTCTTCGGCAGTAAAGCAGGTGTTCTGCACCGCCTGAATGTTATCCAGAATCTGCTCCGGACGGGACGCGCCCACCAATACGCTGTTGACAACACCGTCCCGCAGCACCCAAGCCAATGCCATTTGGGCAAGGCTCTGTCCTCTTTGGACTGCCAGTTCCTGCAGCTGCCGGATCTGCTCCAGCCGCCGGGGCGTCAACGCCGCCTCCTTCAGGAACCGGATGTCGGTACGGATGCGGCTGTCCCCGGGGATTCCCTGCAAATACCGGTCCGTCAGCATACCCTGCGCCAAAGGAGAAAAGGCAATGATGCCCTTATTCAGCTTGGCTGCGGTTTCCTTCAAACCGTTTTGCTCCACGGTACGGTCAAAAATGGAATACCGGTTTTGATTGATGACGAAAGGCACTTGCAGATCGCTGAGGATGGCGCTTGCCTTTTCCAGATTCTCTCCATCGTAATTGGAAAGACCCACATACAGCGCCTTGCCGGATCGGACCGCAGTTGCCAACGCGCCCATGGTCTCCTCCAAGGGTGTCTCCGGATCCATCCGGTGGTGGTAGAAGATGTCCACATACTCCAAGCCCATACGCTTCAGGCTCTGGTCCAGACTGGACAGCAAATATTTCCGACTGCCCCAATCGCCGTAAGGACCGGGCCACATCCGGTAGCCGGCCTTGGTGGAAATGATCAGCTCATCCCGGTAGACCCCTAAGTCCTCTTTCAGGATCCGTCCGAAATTCTCCTCCGCTGCGCCTTCGGGAGGGCCGTAGTTATTGGCAAGGTCAAAATGGGTAATGCCGTTGTCAAAGGCGGTAAAACACATTTTTTGCATGGTCTCAAATTTCCCTGTGCTGCCAAAATTATGCCAAAGACCCAGAGAAACCGCCGGCAGCTTCAAGCCGCTGGCGCCCAATCGGTTGTAGGCCATGGAATCATAGCGGTGTTCGGATGCTTGGTACATATCGGATCTCCTCCATCCTGTATTTTAATTTGATTATACCCCCTTTCCCTGCAAAAATCAAGAAACATCCAAATTACACAGGCGATCCATGATCGCCCCTACAAGTTGCAATTACACGCAATGCGTGATATAATACATACATTCTTGGAGATTGCCACAGGCGGCAAGCCGCCTTCGCAATGACACCGAAGTTTGGGAGTTCTTTTATGACGAAAATACTGTTCGTATGCCATGGCAATATCTGCCGCAGTCCTATGGCAGAGTTTATTATGAAGGATATGGTAAAAAAGGCCGGGTTGCAGGACCGGTTTGAGATCGCCTCCTGCGCCGCCAGTCTGGAAGAGGACGGCAACCCCATCTACGGTCCTGCACGGAGAGAATTAAGGGAGCATGGCGTCCCCTTTACGGAGCATTACGCCCGGCTGATCACAGCCCGGGATCTTACCTATTATGATTATATCTACTATATGGACAGCCGCAACGCCCGGTACTTACAAAGGCGGTTTCCGGAATACGAGGGCTTCTTGCCGATCCTGAATCGGGATGTGGCAGACCCCTACTACTCCGGCGATTTCCGCCAGACATGGGATGACCTTTGCGAGGGCTGTAAACAGATTTTGGAGGCGCTGAAATGATAGACAGAGAAAAACTGGAAGAACAGCTATCCGAGCTGCCCCTGTACGCCTATTTTTATGCAGACCCCAAAACCATAGAATTTTCCGACCGGATCCGCTGGATCTGCCAAAACGAATGCCCCATGTACGGCAAAAGCTGGGCCTGCCCTCCCGGTGTTGGGGAAGTGAACGCCTGCAAGGCAAAGTGTCAAAGCTACGATACCTGCCTGATCATCGGCACCATTACGGAAACCGAGGACATTGCCGACATTGAAGCATCCCTCAGAACCCGTCCGGAGCACGAAGCCATCACCGGACAGGTACAGCTTTTGCTGCAGGAGCAGGGCATCACACCTTACATTCTCTCCACCGAAGCCTGCGCGGTCTGTGACCGGTGCGCCATTTTGGACGGCGAACCCTGCCGGATGCCGGAGCGGATGCACCCCTGTGTGGAAAGCCACGGCATTAACCTGATCCCCACGCTGGAGGAAAACGGCTTGGACTTCCAGTACGGCGGCAATATCATCACATGGTATTCTCTGCTGTTTTTTAATGCATAAAAACAACCGGCAGTTCTGCCGAACTGCCGGTTGTTATCAGGAATAAAGATCCCGTTGGTAGCCTTTTTCCATCTCCTCTGACGGACTGTAGCCGAAAAACTGCTTATAGCAGCGGAAAAATGTGGTGTAATTCCGAAAACCGCACTGCTCAAACACATCTGACGGCTTTTCTCCGCTGCGCAGGATCATCTTGGCTAAGATCATCCGCTTGGAGAGAATGTATTTCTTCGGAGAAATGCCCATCTGCTCCACAAACAGGTGGTGCAGGTGGCTCTTGGACACAAACAACGCCTCGCAGATCTCATCAATATCCTGCAGCGTGGTAATACGCTCCTGCATATACGCCACCGCCCGACGGATCAACGGATGGTTGGGCAGCAACTCCTCGGCTTCATCTGTCCGGGCAACGATCACCAGATTGTAAAAAATCTCCCGGATCATCATTTCCACCATATCGCAGTACTCTTCCTTGGGCAACTGAGAATAATAGGTATCCATCCGCCCAAAAATCTGCACGATGGGATGATCCTCTTCCAACTGGATCACATCCGGCATCTTCTCCAAAAGAGGATACTGCTCCGGCATGTGTTTTTTGAAATTAAACAAAAGATCGTACCGCTCATAGGTGGCATCGCCGATCAGCCGGATCTGGTGGATATCGGCAGGCCGGGTAATGACCAGCATGTTAGGACTCAACAGATAGCTGCGGCCCTCCACATCGTACACCGCCTGTCCGTTTTTGAACAGGATCAGCTCCACAATGTCATGGGTATGCTGGGGAAACCGGGAAATATCCTTAGGATAACTATTGGGAGAAAAAAATGCCATGTGGGAATACATAGGGATCGGACTGCGTGAAAAAACCAAATGTCTCATGCCTCACCACTCCTTTTGTTCGCATTATAGCACAGCAAAGCATTTTTTGCAATCATTTATGTTGTTTTTGCTATTCCCATAACAAAAAAACCAGTGTATCATAAGTACATATCATCTGTTAAGAAGAATATTTATGGAGGTTATTCTATGAAAAAACTGAGAGTTGCCATTATCGGTCAGGGCCGAAGCGGCAGAAATATTCACGGCAAATTCTTTAAGTCCGAAAGAAACCTTTGGTGGGATGTAGTCGCCGTGGTAGAGACCGACGAACTGCGCCGCAACCGGGCAAAAGAAGAGTGGCCTGGCAGTGAGGTATTCTCCGACTACCGGGAACTGTTCGGCAAGGATTACGATCTGGTGGTCAACGCCACTTACTCCAACGATCATTATGCCATCAGCAAGGACCTTTTGGAGCATGATATGCCCGTTCTGGTGGAAAAGCCCATGGCAAGAAACTACTACGAAGCCATGGATCTGGTGCGCACCGCCAAGGAGCACAATGTGTTCTTTGCCGTGTTCCAGCAGTCCTTCCTTGCACCTTTCTACAAGCACCTGAAAGAGGTGGTGGAAAGCGGCAAGCTGGGTCGCATTCTGCAGGTGAATATCAACTACGGCGGCTTCTTCCCCCGTTGGGACTGGCAGACCCTCCAGTGCCGGATGGGCGGTAATGTGTATAACACCGGCCCTCACCCCTTGGGCTTTGCGCTGGACTTCCTGGATTTCAGCGACGAGATCCGTGTTCCCTATTCCAAGCTGGATCGGGTACTGAACACCGGCGATGCCGAGGACTACGCCAAGATCATTCTGACTGCGCCCGGCAAGCCCGTGGTGGATGTGGAGATCAGCAGCAACGACGCTTTCCACGATTACCATATCAAGCTGTTGGGTTCCAAGGGCAGCTACAAGTCCACCATCAACCACTATGATATGAAGTATATCGTCGACGGCGAAAACGAGATCCCCCCTGTGGAAAAGAACTTTATCGCCGACGCCGAGGGCTATCCCATCTACTGCTCCATGGATTTCGTGACTCACGAAGAGCATGGCGATTTCGAGGGTACTGCTTTCCAGGCAGCCGCTGCTTCTTTCTATGAAGCTGTTTACAACACCATCCAAAACGGTGAAGAATTCCCCATCAAGCCCACGAATATCGCAAAGCTCATTAATGTGATCGAAACGGTTCATGCCCAGAACCCCATGCCTGTGAAGTTCTAAGGAGAACGCTTATGAATCCGGTCATTATGCACATAAACTACGGTGAAGTACGCTTTGATTCTTTCGGCAGCAACACCATAGATGATATCTGCTGCATGGCAGCCGAGTTGGGCTTTGACGGCATTGAGTTCCGCAGCGCCCCTCCGGTGGAAATGAAGAGCATGCCCTTTGATGACTTCATGGCGCTGATCGCCACCGCCGTCAAAAAATACAACATCCAAATGCCCCTGTTCAGTCTGGGTCTTTCCCAGTCTGCAGCCGCAGACAAGGCGGCTCGGGATGCGGATGTGGAAGCCGCGCTGGAGAAGGTCCGGAAGATCCATGATCTGTTCGGCACGACGCTTTTCAACACCTGCGGCACTACCTTAAAATCCGCCGATCCGGCTGTGCCTGCCACCGCTATGGAATGCCACGGCAGCGCCGTTGCCACTCAAGAGCAGTGGGATTGCACAGTGGAATCCTATCAAAAGCTGGCAAAGGGCTTAGCGCCTTTGGGTATCAAGTTTGCCTTTGAGACCCACATGAAGTATCTTCACGATACGCCGGAAGCTACCCGAAAGCTGGTGGATCTCATCGATTCTCCCAACATCGGCATCAATATGGACTACGGCAACACCGTATATTTCCCCAATCCCCTTCCATTGGAGGAGACCATTGATCTTTATGGTGACAAGCTGTTCTACACCCACCTGAAGAGTTCCATCGCCAAGCCCGGCGGTGGCCGCCAGCCCATTGCGCTGTGCCACGGCGAGATCAACCATCGGACTTACCTGAAGAAGTTGAAGTCCCTCGGTTTTACCGGCCCCATCGGCATTGAGGGCAACCGCCCCGGCGACCGCTATTGGTACGCAAAAGAGGACTTGGCTTATTTCAAAGCCGTCCGGGATGCCATTTAATAAAAAAAGACCGACAGTTTTTACTGTCGGTCTTTTGTGTTATTCTGCTTTCGGTGCGTTGCCGCCCTTGCCCGATCTGCGATGGCGATAATTGGGACGGCGGCGGTGGTGATTCTTGCTTTCGCCGCCCTCGGCAGCCGCTGCCGGCTGGGGTGCAGGCGTTTCCTTCTTTTCTGCAGTTTCCGCTTTCGGTGCATCGCCACCCTTGCCGCGGTTGCGGTTCCGGTTCCGGCGGCGGTTGCGGTTGCCCTGCTTGGCTTCCTTCTCCGGCTCCTGCACCGGCTCTTCCTTTACCGTTTCCTCGGCAATGGTCTCTTCACTGTAGCGCAGGCGGATCTTATCCAGCACAACGCCGGTATCCTCTACCTCCTCTTCCTTCTTAAAACGGCGGCTGCTGCCGCTGCCGGAGATAGGGGCAAGATCTGCAGGAATGGGCGGATCGGTCTTCTTTGCTTTTCCGCTGCGCAGGACTGCAATTTCAGAATTGGCAAAGCTGCGGATGGACTCCGGTTGATTTTCCATTCTCACCTTCACACGCTGACGCAGCAGATCCAGCTCTACAATCGTGCCTCTGCCATCCGGTGTGTCCACAAAGGACTCTGCCTTCGGGGCAGTGGAGATCAGATCCTCATAAGCCGCCTGCTCATATTTCAGGCAGCACATCAGCTTGCCGCAAACGCCGGAAATCTTGGTAGGATTCAGGCTCAGGTTCTGGGTCTTAGCCATTTTGATGGACACCGGCTGGAAATCCTCCAAAAAGCTTGCGCAGCAGAAGGGTCTGCCGCAAATGCCCAAACCGCCCACCATCTTTGCTTTGTCGCGGACGCCGATCTGCCGCAGCTCGATACGGGTATGGAACGAAGATGCCAAGCTCTTCACCAACTCCCGGAAATCCACCCGGTCATCAGCGGTAAAGAAGAACAGGATCTTGCTGCCGTCAAAGGCGCACTCCGCAGACACCAGCTGCATATCCAAGCCCAGCTCTGCGATCTTCTCCAAGCAGACCTCCACAGCCCGCTTTTCTGTTTCCTGATTCTCCGCCGCGATCTTCTCATCCTGCTGGTTTGCGATCCGCAGTACGCTGCGCAAAGGCGCTACCACATCCTTTTGGGGCATGGTGTGATTGCCGGCGGCGCAGATGCCAAACTCCGGACCTCTGGCGGTATCGATGATCACATGGTCACCTGCCTTGCAGGCAATGCCTGCCGGGTCAAAATAATAGATCTTCTGACCGGTGCGGAACTGAATATCCACCACTTCCACGGCGACTTCCGCCGTGTTTAAGTTTTTGCTCTGGTCTTCCATTGTATACTCCTATCTCAAGGCCCATTCCAGATAGCCGCATACTGCCGCTACCGAAACGTTGCTTTGGGTATATTCTATCGCTTTTTGCAAATGCCGGATGCCTGCCAGCAACTCTGCCGAATCCCGGGTCTCCGCGACGGCTCTTGCCATGGCAGAGGGAGCAGGCGTACCGCTGCGGTAGGTCAGGGCGTTTTCCAGCAGCTGCGCCCATTGCTGCAGCACCGGCAGGAATTGATCCCGTTTCCATTTTTCCATGGACACCATCAGCTGCACCAGATCCTGTGGACTACGGCGGGTGTAGCAGTCTACGAACTGCTCGGTCTGAGGGGTGACCGCCGCGCCCTCTTCCAAAAGGGTCATGGCCTGTCCTAAGTAACCGCCGCTGCGGGAAACAGCTGCCGCCAAGGTATCCTCATCCGCCTTGGGGAATTTCTCGCGCAGCACCCGGCGCAGTACATCTTCCGGCAGGCTGTTCAGCGTCAGCACCGTTGCCCGGGAACGGACGGTGGTCAGCAATTTTTCCGGATTATCCGTCAGCAGGATGAACACACCGTAGGACGGCGGCTCTTCCAAGATCTTCAACAGGGCGTTTTGACCCTCAATGCCCAGCTCCTGCGGAAACAGATAGATCTTCCTGTCCGCCTCGTTGGGACGGATGAACATCTCTTCCCGGATCTGCCGGACGATCTTGACTGCCACATTTTTATGGTCCGGATCCCGAACGGTGATCAAATCGGGATGGGTGTCCGCCATGACCTTGCGGCAGGCGGTACAGGCAAGGCAGGGCTTTTGCTCCCCACGGCACAGGATCGCCGCAGACAGCAGCCGCGCCAGCGTCTGTTTTCCGGAGCCCACAGGGCCGGAGATCAGATAAAAGTGGGAGATCCGGCCACGGCCGATGGCGGCTGTCAGATTTTCCTTCAGCCGTTCATTTCCCAAAAATCCCGCAAAGCCCATGGTTTCCTCCGTAAAACATTCCTTAATGGTGTATGATACCACAAAATGATAAAAATTTCAACATTAACCCCACAGGGCAGACAGCATGGGAATGACCTGCTTTTTCCGGCTCATGATCTTGGGCAGGAAAGCGGTATTGCCCTTAGGCTGCACATTGAAGGCCTGCTCGATGATCTCGTCGCTGCCTAAATAAATGATCTGCGTGCCTTCCAGCAGTACATCGGTGAGCATCAAAATCATCATGGAGAAGCCCTTTTCCTTTACCGCCTGCTCCATAAGCGCAAGGAACTCGTCCTTCCGCTCCAGCATGGCCGGGCTGTCCACACAGGTGACCTGCGCCACCGCCAGATCGTGACCGGCAATGTGGAACTGCTTATAGTCGCTAAACAGCAGATCCCTGGCAGTCCGGTTGCCCACAGAAGCGGAGAAGATGGCTGTGCCCAGCTCCTCCAAAGACACATTGGCGATCCGCGCCATCCGTTCTGCGGTGCGGCGATCCTTGTCGGTGCAGGTGGGAGATTTGAACATAACGGTGTCGGACAAAATTGCCGCCGCCATCATACCTGCCATGTTGGCAGAGGGCATCAGACCCCGATCCTGAAACATACCGGCAATGATGGTATTGGGAGAGCCCACCGGCTCATTGCGGACATAGATGGGGTTGGCGGTCTGAATATCTGCTAAACGGTGATGGTCGATGATCTCCAAAATCTCCGCCTCTTCCAGACCGGGAACGGACTGGGCGGCTTCATTGTGATCCACCAGCACCACTCGCTTTCTCCGGGGACGGAGCAGGTGATACCGGGTCAAAACGCCCACAACCTTTTCTTCCTCGTCCAGAATGGGATAGCAGGGATCGCGATATTTCAGCACCTGCTCCTTGACCTCGTCCAGCCGATCCTCCAAATGGAAGCAGACCAAGCCCGTAGTGCGGCAGATCCTGCCGATGGGGGTAGACTGGAAGATCAGACGGGCTGCCCGGTAAGCATCATAGGGTGTGGAAATGATGCAGGTCTTGGTGGGCAGATTCCGCAGCTCCTCGCTGAGCTCTGCCTGACACAGAACCAAACAGTTTACATTCATCTCCAAGGCTCTGCGGATCATATCCGGCTGATGGCCGCACAAAACCACCGTGTTGGGGTTGTTAAACAGCAGATTTTCCTGACTTTGGGGCAGCGCGATAGTCACCTCGCCTGCCACGGTGTCGATGTTCTCGCCTGCCTCATTAAGGACCTTGCCCTCCAGCACAGACAGCACATTAAACAGCGGCACCTGCTCCAGCACACCGGCCGACACCAACGCCATGTGGTAGCCGGCAACATCCTCTCTGGAGAGCATACCAAACAGCGTGCCATCCTCATTGGAAACCGGCACAGCGGAAATATCCTTTTGCTTCTGCAAAGCCTTCCACGCTCTGCCTAAGGTCACCGCCGCACCCAGCACCGGCGGCGTATCAAAATCCAGATCTCTTACCTGCGTATACATATTGTACAGCCGCTTTGGTGGCTGAAAACCGAACCGGTCCAGCACGATCTGGGTCTCATCGGAAACATGACCCAGACAAGCCGCTTCATATTCCCGGTCACCCACCGCATTGCGCAGCGCCGCATAGGCCATCGCCGCCACAATGGAGTCCGTATCCGGGTTTCGGTGTCCCGTTACATAAATAGGATCCACATTCATTCCTCCTGTCAAAATGGGAATTGCATACACTCTTTCATTTTTTATTATATCCTGCTACGCCGGAAATAGCAAGACCTGTATGCCATTGTTAATTTTCTTTTTGTCAAAACGAACATTCTTGCCCATAAGGATTGCATTTTGTTCAAAAAAACGATACAATAAAGAAAAAAATCCTTTAGGAGGTTACTTTTATGAATGTTTTGGTTACCGGCGGTGCCGGCTATATCGGTTCCCACACCTGTCTGGAGCTGCTGGAATGCGGCTACGGCGTAGTGGTCGTGGACAATCTGTGCAACTCCAATCCCGAATCCCTGAACCGGGTGCGTAAGCTCACCGGCAAGGAGATCACCTTCTATGAGGGCGATGTCCGTGACGAAGCGCTGCTGCGGAAGATCTTTGCGGAAAACGAGATCGGCTGCGTGATCCATTTTGCAGGCCTGAAGGCCGTTGGCGAAAGCGTTGCTAAGCCCTGGGAGTACTATGACAACAACCTCAACTCCACGTTGGTGCTGACCAAGGTGATGAAGGATGTGGGCATGAAGAAAATCATCTTCTCCTCCTCTGCCACCGTCTACACCGGCGACAACGAGATGCCTCTGCGGGAAACCAGCCGCACCGGCAACTGCACCAACCCCTACGGCTGGACCAAGTACATGACCGAGCAGATCCTCTCCGGCATGGCAACTGCCGAGCCGGACTGGAGCATTTGCCTGCTGCGCTACTTTAAGCCCATCGGCGCCCACGCCAGCGGCATGATCGGCGAAGATCCCCGGGGCATTCCCAACAACCTGATGCCCTATGTGACTCAGGTCGCCATCGGCCGCCGGGAAAAGCTCAGCGTCTTCGGCAATGACTACGACACCCCCGACGGCACCGGCGTCCGGGACTACATCCATGTGGTTGACCTTGCCAAGGGTCATGTGGCTGCCGTAAAGTTCGTGGCAGAAAACACCGGCTGCGATGTGTTCAATCTGGGCACCGGCTGCGGCTACAGCGTGCTGGATATGGTCAACACCTTCCAGGAAGTAAACAATGTCAAAGTTCCCTATGTGATCGTGGATCGCCGTCCCGGCGACCTTGCCACCTGCTACGCAGATCCTGCCAAGAGCGCAGAGAAGCTGGGCTGGAAGGCCGAGAAGAATCTGGCAGATATGTGCCGGGATGCATGGAACTGGCAGAGCAAGAACCCCATGGGCTACGGAGAATAACCCCCTTTGTAATCGGACATGCGTATCGTTTCAAGCGATACGCATGTTTTTTGTTTTAAGATAAATCATTATTTACAATCAATAATTTTTATGGTATATTCCCCTTGAAAGGATGGGATTTCCATGAAAAAACAATTGTTAACCAAGTTTACCCTGTGGACGAACCGGCTCATTGCTGTTATTATGGTCGTTCTGGCGATCTTCTTGTGGCCGGTACTGGACTGGTACTGCAGCCACCGGGTGTTAGCCCCCATTGAACGCACCGCCATCACCTACGGTTTTTATGCCTGCGCCGTGTTTGTGCTGCTGGCGCTGTGGCACATCGACGCTCTGCTGCGCAGCATTCTGCGCCAAGAGGTATTTACTCGCAAAAATGTGCGGCATATCCGATACATCCAGTGGTGCTGCGCCATAGTGGGACTGATCTGCATTCCTGCCGGACTTTGCTACTATCCGCTGCTGTTCCTCGCTGTCATCATGGGCTTTTTGTGTCTGGTGGTCAGCGTGGTCACCCGGGTGATGGATGCGGCTGTCTCCATCCGCGAAGAAAACGATCTGACGATTTGAGGGGTGCGCTATGGCAATTGTTGTAAATTTAGATGTAATGCTGGCAAAGCGAAAAATGTCCTCTCTGGAATTGGCCCAGCGCATTGACCTGACCCCTGCCAATCTGTCGATTTTGAAGACAGGCAAAGCAAAAGCCGTCCGCTTCAGTACCCTGAACGAGATCTGCCGGGTGCTGAACTGTCAGCCGGGAGATCTGTTGGAGTATACCCCGGACGAATAAGGAGCTGCTTATGAAACGCCCCGGAATGCGTCTGCATTCCGGGGCGTTTCCCTATATATGGTAGAATTTTTCCATATTTATCTTCTATATGTTGTGTTTCGACAAATTTTTTGCGGAATGTGTGGTATTATGCGGTTGGGTTAAGCTGAATCACGACCACCGTTGCGTCATCCTCTCCCCCCAGTTGACCGCAAGCCAGCAGGGCCGCCGCCACATCCCCGGGCGGCTGTCCTGCCAGCGTCAGGCAGCAGTGCAGGGCCTCCTCTTCCCCTACACCGTCGCTGACAAGAACCAGCAGCTCCCCTTTGCGCAGGGACAGCCGATCTACCGTTTCCCGGTCCTCTGTTACCGACAGACCCGGCGGCGGACCGGCTGTTCCGAATTTTTCTGCCCCGGCATCCGACAGAACATAGGACGGGGCTGCACCCCATTTGTACAGCGCCACCTTGCCGGTGTCCAGCTGCAATTCCGCCAGATCCACCGTCACGATCCCTGCCCGGTCACGCAACGCGCAAAGGCTGTTCAAGCTGCCGAGGGCATGCTCTGCCGGATATCCGGCGCTAAGGAGTCTTTTCAGCATCAAGCCTGCCTCCTTGCCCTCCCGGGCAGCCCCGATACCGGTTCCCATACCATCCACCAAAATCACATAATACCGGCTCTGCGTGCCGAGGAAATGGAGACACCGGTCACCGTTTTCGCCCAGCCGGCGGTTACCGAAAACCTTTACCCAAGGTGTGTACAGCGGTTCCGGGCTTTCTCCCCTGTGGGAAAGCTGGTCGGACAGATCCTGCAAAAACAGCGCCAAAAACCGGAACTGCTGGATCACCGCCGCCCGATACTCCCGTTGGCGTTCCCGGTCTGCACGAATAGAGCGGAGCTGCTCCTGCGACCGGTGCAGCTCTGCCAAAAACCGTCCGCTTTTGCGGCAGATGATAGGCAGCTCTTCCGCTGTCAGCAAGGGCTTTTGAAGCAGGACGCCGGAAAGCTGGGCGATCCGGTTGGCATCCTTGCAGGCCCGGCGGTAAACACAGCCGCTGCAAGCCCGTTCTGCCGCCCGGTTGACCAGCGCCGTTTCGTCCACAGGGATCACCGGCGCTTCCAAAAGCACCTGCTCCGTTTGAGAAAGGACACCGGCTGCCAGTTCCAGCCGCACCTGCGCCGCGCCGGTCTCCCCCCGTCGGTGGGCGACCTTTGCCGGTCCGGGCAAAAAGATACCGATCACACCGCCCAATAAGAGTCCCGGCAGAGGCAGTACATCCCATTTGGCGCACAGCGCCATGATCAAAAGATAGGTTACCGCCGGTGCGCAGGCAGAAAGGGGTTGGCTTCTCCGGGGCAAAAACCGCACCAAAAAGCTGCCGCACAGCACCGCAGTCATAGGCACAGGGGTCACCTTTGCCAAATCCAGCGCAAGCCCTGTCAGCGCCACCGCAGGAAACGCCCCTGCCACCGACACGCAGCCTGCCGCCAAGTAACCGAGTCCCAAAAAAGGCAAAACGCGGATCTGTGCCAGCGACAGCACTGCGATACCGCAGGTCAGCCAATCCAAGATCGGATCCCGTCCCTGAAGCACCCGGACAAACAGCATCGTTGTCCCTGCGCTGAGCAGAACGCGCAAAATGTAGATAGAAACAGGGACAGCTTCCTGCATCCATGACTGAAAGGCTACGCCGCTGGCCGACAGGATCAGCGCTGCCACCGAGGGCAGCAGCAGCGGCGCCCGGTCTACGATCCCTCGGTTGTTGAGCAGCAAAGCCGCCGCCAAGGCTGCCGCCACCCACAAAAGACTTTGGTAGCCTGCCGCGCCCCAAAACAGCACATAGCCCCATGCGCTGCCTGCCGCCGTCACCACCGCCGTCCAGCCGGTACAGGCGCAGATCAGTCCCACAGCAAAGGGTTGGGCATAATTTCCAAGGCTGGCGGCGCTGAGGCAAAAGCCTGCGATGAAATACGCGGCGATCCTGCCGGCCAAATGGGTCTTGGGATCTACCGCTAACCGCCGAAGGGTATGTTTTCCCCGCCGCACATAAGCGTCTAAGGAGATCATCATAAGTATCACGATCCTTCCGCCACCATGGTATCACAGAGAATCGGATTATTTTGTCGGAAAAAGTGCCGTTATGGTTGGAAAAATGCCGATCCTTTCTTGATAATCCCGCAAAATATGCTATACTAATTTTATCTGTTTTGTTTTTTGAGGTGAAAGCATGAAAAATCGCCAGTCTCAGGAACAGCGCAAGCTGATGATGGTGAATGAATCCATTCCCAAGGTAATCTTCAAAATGGCCATTCCCACCATCATTGCCTTTTTGATCAACTCCATCTATTCTCTGGCGGACACCTACTTTGTCAGCGGTCTGGGTACCAACGCCACCGCCGCCGTCAGCGTCAACGCCTCTCTGGATCAGCTGATCATGATGACCGGCGCGCTGTTTGCTGTGGGTGCCAACAGTTATATCGCCCGGCTTTTGGGACAGGGTGATGAGAAAAAAGCCAGTCAGGTCCTGTCCACCGCCTTTTGGCTGGCCGGTGGATTAAGCGCCCTTTTGCTGCTGTTCGGCACAGTATTTATGGAGGAAATGGTAATGCTGCTGGGCGCGACCCCTACCTGCAAGGACTATTCCATCGACTACGCCACCTATGTGCTGATCGCCGCCCCCTTTATGGCCACCAGTTTTGTGATGAATCAATGTCTGCGCAGCGAAGGCAGCGCTATGCTCAGCATGATCGGCATGGGCTTCGGCGGCATTCTCAACTGTGTGTTAGATCCCTTCTTTATCAACGGTCTGCCGGCCATCGGTCTGCCGGCTATGGGCGTTGCCGGCGCATCCCTGGCAACCATGATCTCCAAGATCGTCAGCTTTGGCATTCTCATCTTCCCCTATCTGACTCACCGCAGCGTCCTGCGTCTGTCTGTCCGGAATTTCCGGTTTAACCGGGATATTGTGGGACAGATCATCAGTGTTGGCTCTTCTTCCATGTTCCGCAGCGGTCTTGCGGTGGTCTCCGCCATTTTGCTCAATGACCTTGCAGGTAACATTTCCGACTCGGTGCTGGCAGGCATCGGTGTGTCCACCAAGATCATGATGTTCCCCTTCAGTATCATTTTGGGCTTCGGCACAGGCTTCCAGCCGGTGGCCGGCTTCAACTGGGGCGCAAAACAGTATGACCGGGTGGAAAAAAGCTATCGCTTCTGCGCCAAGGTGGCGCTGTTGGGCGCCGGTATCATGGGGCTTCTGCTGATCGTAGGCGCAGACTGGATCACAGGTCTGTTTGCAGAAAACGATCCGGAGCTGCGGCGTTTGGGCGCGCTGTGCATCCGGCTGCAATGCCTCTCTCTGCCTGTCCACGCATGGGTAGCAGTGATCAACATGTTCTGCGCAGGCTTAGGCAACGCCGGTGGCGCCATGCTGCTGGCAACCTCCCGACAGGGCAGCTGCTTCCTGCCGATCCTGTACCCCATGGCCTTTTTATGGGGGGAGATCGGTATCGTTTCGGTACAGGCTGTGGCCGATGTGTTAAGCCTGTCCATGGCCATCCCTATTATCCTGTACATGATGAAAAAGGTCCGCAAAGCCAAGGCCAACGCCGCCTTGGAGTAAAAAAGGCCTTTTGCGCCGCAACATAAAATTACGAAAATTCTTGTAATATCGGTTAAACTATGATAGACTAACCTCGTTTTGTTTGGAAATCAGATTTGGAGAGTAATGTTATGTCAACCTTAACAGAAGAAATCAGCCGCCGCCGGACCTTTGCCATCATTTCCCACCCCGACGCCGGTAAAACCACCTTAACCGAAAAATTCCTGCTCTACGGCGGCGCCATTGCCCAGGCCGGCGTGGTTAAGGGCAAGAAAAACTCCCGTGCCGCCACCTCCGACTGGATGGAGATTGAAAAGCAGCGCGGTATTTCCGTCACCTCCTCCGTCATGCAGTTCCAGTATGGCGGCTTCTGCATCAACATTCTGGACACCCCCGGTCACCAGGACTTCTCCGAGGATACCTACCGCACCCTGATGGCAGCGGACTCCGCGGTGATGGTCATTGACGGTGCAAAGGGCGTGGAGCCTCAGACCCGGAAGCTGTTTAAGGTCTGCGCCATGCGGCACATTCCCATTTTCACCTTTATCAACAAGATGGACCGGGAGACCCAAGACCCCTTTGACCTGCTGGACGAAGTGGAAAGAGAATTGGGCATTGAGACCTACGCCATGAACTGGCCCATCGGCTGCGGCAAGGATTTTCAGGGCGTTTACGACCGCCAAAAGGGCGATCTCATCTTCTTCTCCGGCGTATCCGGCAAGAACAAGGCCGCCAAGCAGACGGTGGATCTGTATGATCCTCAGGTTGCTGAGCTTTTGGACTCAGATACCAAGCATCAGCAGCTCATTGACGATGTGGAGCTTTTGTCTGCCGGTCGGGAAATGGACGAAGAGGCTGTCCGCAACGGTACGCTCAGCCCTGTGTTCTTCGGCTCTGCCCTGACCAACTTTGGTATTGAGCCTTTTCTGGAGAACTTCCTGAAGCTGACGCCTCCTCCCCTGTCCCGGACTGCGGACTGCGGCGTGGTGGATGCTTTCAGCCCGGATTTCTCCGCCTTTGTGTTCAAGATTCAGGCAAATATGAACAAGGCCCACCGGGACCGGTTGGCATTTATGCGTATCTGCTCCGGCAAGTTCCAGAGAGATACGGAATATTTCCACATGCAGGGCAACAAAAAGATGCGTCTTTCCCAGCCCCAGCAGCTGATGGCTGCGGAGCGTGAGATCGTGGAAGAGGCCTACGCTGGCGATGTGATCGGCGTCTTTGACCCGGGCATTTTCGCCATCGGCGACACCATTACCGTGCCTTCCAAAAAGTTCCTGTATTCCGGTATCCCCACCTTTGCGCCGGAGCATTTCTGCCGGGTTTCCGCCAAGGATTCCATGAAGCGCAAGCAATTCGTCAAGGGTACGGAGCAGATCGCGCAGGAAGGTGCCATCCAGATCTTCAAGGTGCCTAACTCCGGTATGGAGGAGGTCATTGTAGGCGTTGTGGGTACGCTGCAGTTTGATGTGTTCCAGTACCGGATGAAGAACGAGTACGGTGTGGACCTGCGGATGGAGAATCTGCCTTATGAGGAGATCCGCCTGATCGACAGCTATCCCGGCGACCTGACGGACCTGAATTTGGGCTCTGATGCCGAGCTTTTGGAGGACTATCGCGGCAGAAGCCTGCTGGTATTTTCCAGCTACTGGGCCATCGACTTTACCGTAAAAAGAAACCCCGGTCTCCAATTAAAAGAGATCGTGGTAGAAGAAGGCTAACCAGTAAAAGCCACCGGCTGTGCCGGTGGCTTTTGCATATGCTCTGTAGGGGAGGGTCTTGACCCTCCCGCTTATCTTTACGCGTCTTTCCCAAAAGTCTGAGCCTTACAAACATTACAAACATGCAGCCGTCCTTTTTCTTCCAAGCTCTGTGCTTCCTCAAACAGATTCCGGGCATTGCTGGCCGCATGCCAAACGCCTGCAATCAAATAATCAGAATGCATAACCGCATATTTGTTTGCCCGTAAGATTGCCAGCCGCCGCGGTGCTTTCTCCATTCCCGGAGGATAAAAACTGCCGTCAAACCGGGGTGGCAGCACAACCGGTCGCTCTCCGGGATGGTAAGGCAACAGCAATGTCAATGTAACATGCGGATGTTTCTGCTTGGCAAGAATAACTGCTTTTGCTGCCATTCTGTCAAAAGCGCCGTAGTTCCCTACCAAAAAATCCGTTACCCCATATTCTTCAATATGATGCATTACTGCCATTGCCAAAGAAGGAAAATACTCTTCGGACAAATTCCTGTGTCCAATAAAAAAGCAGCTTTTCATAACGCCTCCATATTTGGTAATACTAAATATATTTTATTATATTTGGTATTACCAAATATATCAAGCCCTACGCCACATATAATTGGTTGTAAGGAGGGGGTACTATGAAACCTCGCAAGCTTGATTTAGGCGACCGCAACCGAATCGGCGCACGGGTGACGCAAGCGCGAAAAGCCAAAGGCATGAAGCAGATAGAGTTGCTTGCCAAACTGCAGCTTGCCGGCATCGATATCAGTTCCCCGGCGCTCTCCCTGTTAGAGGGTCAAAAACGCCCTGTTTCCGACATTGAATTGGCGGTTTTGGCAGATATTTTAGGGGTATCGGTAGATTGGCTCTTAGGCCGCGAAAAATAACATCCGCTTACGGAATCACCGCAAGCGGATGTTTTTTTCTTGTAAAAGAAGCCAACCCGAGAAAGGTTGGCTTCTTATGCTTTCTATTAGATCACGCCCTGGCAGAGCATAGCCTCTGCAACCTTCTTGAAGCCGGCGATGTTAGCGCCTGCCACATAGTTGCCCTCGAGACCGCATTCCTTAGCAGCGGCATCCAGATTCTTAAAGATATTGACCATGATACCCTGCAGAGTTGCGTCCACTTCCTCGAAGCTCCAGCTTCTGCGCTCGGAGTTCTGGCACATCTCCAAACCGGAGGTAGCAACGCCGCCTGCGTTGGCAGCCTTGCCGGGGCAGAACAGAACGCCGTTGGCCTGGAAGTACTTGGTAGCCTCCAAAGAGGTGGGCATATTTGCGCCCTCGGCAACAGCGGTGACACCGTTGGCGACCAGCGCCTTGGCATCGTCGATCAGCAGCTCGTTCTGGGTAGCGCAGGGCAGCGCGATGTCGCACTTAACGGTCCAAACGCCCTTGCCCTCGTGGTACTGGGCATTGGGACGGGCCTTGGCATACTCCGTCAGTCTTGCCCGCTTGACTTCCTTGACTTCCTTCAGGGTAGCCACATCGATACCGTCGGGATCGTAGATCCAGCCGGTGGAGTCAGAGCAGGTCACAGGCTTTGCGCCCAGCTGCCATGCCTTCTCGATGGCGTAAGTAGCCACATTGCCAGCGCCGGACACAGCAACGATCTTGCCTGCCAGCTCCATGTTGTTGGCCTTGAGCATCTCACGGGTCAGGTACAAAAGACCGTAACCGGTTGCCTGAGTACGGGCCAGAGAGCCGCCGTAAGAAAGACCCTTGCCGGTGAGGACGCCGCCCTCATAAGTACCGCGGATACGGCGGTACATGCCGTACATATAGCCGATCTCGCGGCCGCCCACGCCGATATCACCGGCAGGAACGTCGGTATCGGGTCCGATGTACTTGTACAGCTCGGTCATGAAGCTCTGGCAGAAACGCATGATCTCCCGGTCGGACTTGCCCTTGGGATCAAAGTCGCAGCCACCCTTTGCGCCGCCCATGGGCAGGCCGGTAAGCGCGTTCTTGAAGATCTGCTCAAAGCCAAGGAACTTGATAACGCTCAGGTTCACAGAGGGATGGAAGCGGATACCGCCCTTGTAAGGACCGATAGAGCCGTTGTACTGTACACGGTAGCCGGTGTTGACTCTTGCCTGACCGGCATCGTCCACCCAAGGAACACGGAACATGACAACACGCTCCGGCACCAGCAGGCGCTCCAGCAGAGCTTCCCGACGGTACACTTCCTCATTCTTGTCAATAATGGGACGCAGGGAATCCAGCACCTCTTCCACAGCCTGATGGAACTCGGGCTGACCGGGGTTGGTGGCAACGACCCAGCTTTTTACTTCATCAATATAGGACATAATAGCATGCCTCCTTCAAAAAGATGGTTTCATTTTAGCAGATTCTTCTCAGGAATACAACTATCTAACATAGAAAAAACCGCACAAAATGAAATTTTCCGGTTCGTTTCTTTCACCGCATATTGAACAAATCGGGTGTTTTCTCCGGTTCTTTCCTTTCTGTGCAGGTTTTTTCTTGGCTTCATGCATCATTTGCCGGCAATGGACAGACCCTCCGCCAGCACACACGGACCGCCGAAGGCCGTCATACCCATAGGCATGGGCAGGCGCACCGTATCTGCCACGGCTGTGATCTTTTTCAGCAGATCAAAGAAATTGCCTGCCACCGTAAAGCCCTTGACCGCCTTGGTTTTCTGTCCGTTTTCAATGAGGTAGCCTGCGCTTTGCAGGGAAAAATCTCCGGACACCGGATTTGCTCCGGCATGCAGACCGCTTAAAGACTGGATATACACGCCGTTTCCTGCCTTTTTCAGCAGCTCTTCCTCAGTCAGGTCACCGGCCTGCAGATACATGGTAAAGGGCCGGATGGCAACGGAAGCGGCATAGCTTCCCTTTGCAGCGTTGCCGGTGGTGGTCTTTCCTGCCTGATGGGCGGTTTTCAGGTTGTACAGCAAGGTGTTGAGCCTGCCCTTTTCGATGACTGCTTTGGCATAAGTGGGAGAGCCCTCCGCGTCAAAGGGAATGGGCATGGGGTTATCCTTGTGGAAGGGATCGTCTATCAGGGTCACCGCCTGAGATGCCACCGTCTGTCCCTCCTTGCCTGCCAGCAGGGATAACCCCTTTTGGGCCGCTTCGGAGGAAAATACATTGCAGAACACTTCCAAAAGATCCGCCAGCGCCTCAGGATCAAAGACCACCGGGCAGACCATGGTAGGTGCTGTGTCCGAGCTTAACTTTTCCTTGGCGGCGGACACCGCCTTTGTTACCAGCTCGTCGGTGTCAATGGTATCCGGCTGACCCAGCTTGATTTGATAATCGTTGGCTTTTTCCTCCTTTTCCGCCACCAGCGCCCCCACGATCAGACCGGCGACCCGGTTCCGGTAGGAAAGATCCAGTCCCTTGGAATTACAGATGGCAATGGTCTCCTCTTCTCCAAAGCCCTGCGTGCTGCAGCCATCCACCACAGACGCGTCGGCAGCGTAAAGCTTTTCCTGTGTTTCCAGCACCTTGGCGATCAGTGCTTCCGCAGAGGGAAGTGTATAGTCCGCCAGCTGAGGGCTTGCATATTCCATACCGCCGGCATTTAAGAACACCGGCTCTTCCGACTCTAAAATACCGGCGTTCTCCCGGGCTTTTATCACAATTGCCCGGGCCTGCTCCAAGCTCAGGTCCTCGGTGGAGGCGTAGCCCATTTTCCCCTCGGCAATGCAGCGGAAGCACACACCGCCCTCCACGCTGGAGGAAAACTGGTTGATTTCATGCTGAAATGCGCCTACAGAGGTAGATGCCGTTGCCTGATAATAGATCTCATACTCTTTTATGCCCATGCTGTCTGCGGCAGCAAAGACTGCATTTTTAAATTCCTGAAAATCCATATCATCTTCCTCCTACGGTAATGGCACTGACCCTGATCATGGGCTGTCCCACATTGGTGGGCACAGAACCGCTGGAAGAACCGCACATGCCCTGCCCCATTTCCAACACTTTTCCCACCATATCAATTCTCTGAATAATCTCGCTGCCCTTGCCCACCAGACTTGCGCCACGAACAGGCTCGCAGATCCTGCCGTTGCGGACAAGGTAGCCCTCATTCACCGCAAAGTTAAATTCTCCGGTCACGGGATTGACTGAGCCGCCGCCCATTTCCTTGGCGTACAGGCCGTATTCCATAGACCCAAGGATCTCCTCATTGGTATCCTCACCGGGAGCGATATAGGTGTTGGTCATCCGGGAGGTGGGGGCATAGCCGTAGCCCTGACGGCGGCCGTTGCCGGTGGATGCCATACCCATGCGGCGTCCGCCCATTTTGTCGATCATATAGCTTTTGAGAACGCCCTTTTCGATCAGGACATTTTTCCGGGCAGGCGTACCCTCGTCATCAATATTCATAGAGCCCCAAGCATTGGGGATGGTGCCATCGTCGATGGCGGTGACCTTCGGGGAAGCAATCACCTCTCCCAGCTTGCCCACAAACTGGCTTCTTCCATAGGCTACCGCAGAAGCTTCCAAGGAATGACCGCAGGCTTCATGGAAGATAACGCCGCCGAAGCCGTTGTCAATGGCAACGGGCATCACGCCGGCAGGACAGTAGCCTGCCCCTGCCATGGTCACCGCCTGTCGGGCGGCATGGATGCCCACTTCCTTAGGATCGATGGTGTCAAACATCTCCAAGCCCATCCGTCTGCCGGGACGGCAGCCGCCGGTCTGGGTCTCGCTGCCCACCTGCGCCACCGCCTCGATCATCATACGGGTACGGATCTGCCGGTCCTGGGTGTAAATGCCCTCGGAGTTGGCAACGAGAATGTTGTGATCTACCGCAAGCAGCGTGCCTGTCACCTGAGAAATAGCAGGATCGTACTCCTTGGCGGCAAAATAACCGGCTTTCAGAAGCTCCACCTTTTCCCGGTTTTCCGTCTCGCCGGGAATCCTCCTCACCGGATGGATATCCGTTACCGGACATGGTGTCAGCACAATATCCAGCTGCGCCGTTCCCTCTCCCAAAGCTTCCGCCGCCTGACGGGCACAGCGCAGCAAGCCCTCTTCCGAGGTGTCCACCGTGGAAGCCGTTACGCTCCGCAGCCCCTTAAACACCCGGATGCCTACGCCGTGTACCACCGAATCCCGTACCGCATCCACCTTGGAGGCGATCATGGTAATGGCCTGATTGGCCGTATTTTCTCCGTATAATTCGGCATAGTCCGCCCCTGTGGACGCTGCCGCCTCCAGCACCCGCTGGCATACTTCCATGGTAATCATACACGTTCTCCTTTGGAATATTTTCCCTATTGTATCACCGTCGCCGTTCTATTGCAAGACAAGCCTATCTTACCGCTTTACTTTTGCGCCGAAAACTTGTATAGTATAGGAAAAGGATGTGTTCTTATGAAGCGTTTTATCACAAAAAAACGGATTCTCATTGCGCTGGCGATCATATGGGGCATTGCCTTTGTGGTGTCCGGCACCCAGCTGATCCTCTATTTGACAGAATCCAAAAAACAAAAAGATATTTATTCTGATCTGTCTCAGCTGGTGGTCACCGCGCCCTCCAACTCCGCCACCGAGCCGAAGGTCGATCCCTCCACCGGCGAACCGGTTGCGCCGGAGCTGCCCTCGGATCTTGTGGAGGTGACGCTGTCCAACGGAGAAACCGCCACGGTCATGCGCAAATACGCCCAGCTGTACCAAATGAATCCCGATATGGTGGGCTGGCTTCAGATTCCCGGTACCAACATCAATTATCCGGTCATGTACACCCCCAGCGATCCTGAGTATTACCTGAAGCGGAATTTCTATAAGGAAAAGTCCGCCGCCGGCTGTCTGTTTGTTCAGTACTCCAGCGATCCCTTTACGCCTTCCGACAATGTTGTGATCCACGGTCACCACATGAAGGACGGCTCTATGTTCGCCGATCTCATGCGCTACAACCGGGAGCCGAATTTCTGGAAGACTCACAACACCTTTACCTTTGACACCATTTATGAAGAGCATACCTATGAGATCATCTCGGTATTTGTAACCTCTGCGGTAGTGGGAGAAGGATTTTCCTATCATAAATTCGCTTTTGCCGAAAGCGAAGAGGAATTTAATCAATTTGTCAGCAAGTGCAAATCTATGAGCCAAATCAAAATCGACACCACCGCAGAGTACGGCGACAAATTGCTGTGCCTGTCCACCTGCGAATATTCCCAGACCAACGGCCGGTTAGTGGTGGTGGCGAAGCAAATTTCCTAAAGAATTTCAGGAGGTGTACCCATGGCGGTGGAATTTGAGATCAAATTTTTAGCCACGCCGGAGCAGCAGACCCAAATCAGCCGCATTTGCAACGGTACAAGGACACAACTGCACATGGAAACCACCTATTACGATACCCCCACAGGTGATCTTTCCGCCCGGTATTTTACCTTGCGGCGGCGAATGGAAAACCAACTATCCGTCTGCACCCTGAAGATTCCTGCCGAAGGCGGCCGCGGAGAATTTGAAGTACCCTGCGACACCATCGAAAAGGCACTGCCTGAGCTGTGCCGCCTCAGCGGCGTTGCAGAGCTGCCTGCCCTTTTGGAAAAGGGTCTTGTGCCGGTGTGCGGCGCAAAATTTGACCGGACTGCCATTTTGCTGGAACGGCCGGACTGTACTTTGGAACTGGCGCTGGACCGGGGCGTTCTCACCGGCGGCGAACGGGAAATTCCTCTGTGTGAGGTGGAGGTGGAGCTGAAATCCGGTGACCGGGAAGGCGCAAAAGCCTACGCCGCCATGCTGCAAGTGGCCTACGGGCTTACAAAAGAAAGGAAAAGCAAGTTCCGCAGAGCCTTGGATCTTGCCAAAGGAGAATGAACATGTCACAGCTTGCATCCTTATTTTCCCAATATGACCGGCTGTTCCTGTTTGATACCGAAACCACCGGCCTAAGCTATGCCCGGGATGAGATCATTGAGTTTGCCGCTGTGGTGGTAGAAAAAGTAAACGGTGAAGCCGTTATCACCCGGGAGTATGATGAGCTGATCTCCCTGAGTCCCGGCGGCTTCGTACCCCCGGAGATTGAAAAGCTCACCGGCATTTCCAACGAAGATCTGCGCCAAAAAGGCATTCCCAAGGAGCAGGTCTGCCGGGATATCGCCGAAATGGTCAGCGGCAAGACCCTGCTTTTGGCATACAACGCCCATTTCGACCTGTGCTTCCTGTACTATCTTTTGATGCGCAGCGGCGACCCGGAGATCCTGAAAGGCAAGGACAAGCTGGACTTGCTGACTGTCTATAAGGACCGGCACAGTTATCCCCACAAGCTGTGTAACGCCATTGAAGTCTACGGTCTTTCCGGGGAAGTGGTCAACTCCCACCGGGCAGTAGACGATGTGATCGCCACAGTGGCGGTTATGAAAGAGATGGAAAAGGAACGGGACGATTTTGTGCATTATGTAAACCTGTTCGGTTACAATCCCAAGTACGGTGTCAGCGGAAAGCCCATCCGTTCCATTACATATAAGCCCCAGCAATTTGACCCGCCAAAACCGTTATATGAACTGTAATTAGGAGGACTCCGTTATGTATAATGAAATTTCTTACGCCTTGGGTGCCAACCGCTCCTGCATCCGCGACCTGTTTGAGTACGGCTGTGCCCGGGCTGCCGTAGTAGGCCGGGAAAATGTCTACGACTACTCTCTGGGCAACCCCAGCATTCCCTCCCCCAAGGAGGTCAACGAGACCATCAAGCAAATTTTGGAGGACACCGATTCTCTGCAGGTCCACGGCTACACCTCCGCCATCGGCGACCTTGCCACCCGGAAAGCCATTGCCGATGACCTGAACGCCCGTTACGGCGCAAATGTTTTGCCGGAGGAGCTGTTCATCGGCGGCGGCGCTGCGCCGGAGCTGGTATCTGTGTTCCGGGCGCTGGCTGTTCCCGGCAGTGAGATTTTGGCCATTGCGCCCTTCTTCCCGGAGTACCGTCCCTTTACGGAGGGCGCAGGCGCAACCTTCAAGGTAGTGCCCCCCGATGTCCCTAATTTCCAGATCAAGCTGGATGCGGTAGAAGCTGCTTTGACGGAAAAGACCGTCGCCATCATCATCAACTCCCCCAACAACCCGGCAGGTACGGTCTATACCGCCGAGACCCTCAAGGAGCTGGCTGCTCTTTTAACCCGGAAATCCGCAGAGTTTGGACACCCCATTTACATCGTTTCCGACGAGCCTTACCGGGAACTGGCCTATGATGGCGTGGAAGTTCCCTTCCTGCCCACCATCTACCGGGATACCATCGTGTGCTACTCCTACTCCAAGTCCCTGAGTCTGCCCGGTGAGCGTATCGGCTATGTCTATGTCCCCGGTAATGCCACCGACAGCAAGGCTGTCTATGCCGCCGTTGCCGGCGCTGCCCGGGCAGGCGGTCATGTCTGTGCGCCCTCTCTGTGGCAGAAGGTCATTGCCCGCTGCGCCCATCTGCGTCCCGACTTGGAAGCTTATGACAAAAACCGCAAAGCCCTGTATCAGGGTCTTGTGGATGCCGGCTATGAGGTTGCAAAGCCTGACGGCGCGTTCTACCTGTTTGTAAAAGCCCCCGGCGGCGATGCCAACGCCTTCTCCGAAAAGGCGAAAAAGAAAGACCTGCTGGTGGTTCCCGGCGACGGCTTCGGCTGCCCCGGCTACTTCCGTATCTGCTACTGCGTCAGCTATGAAATGATCCAAAAGAGTCTGCCTGTGTTCGCAGAGCTCATAAAGGAGTAAGGTATGGAGAAAATCAAAACCGGTATTTTGGGCTACGGCGCCGCTGCCCGGATGCACATGACTTCTTTGGCCATGTGTCCTGAACGGGAGGTCACCGGCATTTACGGTCCGAATCCCGAAAAATGTAAGAAATTTGCTCAGGAGTACGGCATTCGTGCCTTTGCTTCCCGGGAAGAACTGTTTGAAGCCAACGACTGCATTCACATTGCCACGCCCAACGGCAACCATTACGCTGATATTATGGACTGTTTGGCGCATCATAAGCATACTGTGTGCGAAAAGCCGGTGTGTATGACCGACGAGGAATGCACCGCTGTGGAAGAAGCCTTAAAAACCAGCGATATCAAGTTTACCGCCGTTTCTCAGTTCCGGTTCTCCAAGGTCTACGGCATTGTGAAAAACGCCATTGACCGGGGAGATTTCGGAAAACTGCTGACTGCCAATGTGCGGATGATGTACTACCGCAGCCCGGAATATTATCATTGCGTACCATGGCGGGGCAGCAAGACTCAGGACGGCGGTGTCCTGATGACCCAGTCCCTCCACGGCATTGATGTGACCTTGGGTCTGCTGGGCAAGCCTGTGGCCGTCACCGCCATGGCAAAGACCATGCACCATGATATTGAAGCCGCCGACACCTCTGCCGCCTTGGTGGAAATGGAAAACGGTATGGCGGTCCTGTTTGAGACCTCCACCGCCTCCTTCCCCGGCTATCCCCGGCAGTACTCTATCAGCGGCACCAACGGCACAGTGGAGATGATCGAGGAGTCCATTGCCCGTTGGGATATTCCCGGCAAGGAAAACCTGACCCTGCCTGTGGGGATTCAGGAGCTTGCCAGCGGCGCCAGCGACCCCAACAATCTGGACTACTCTCTCCATGCGGCGCAGTACACCGAGTTTTCCAATGCCATTTTGTATGACGCACCCCAGAGCTACACCATTTACGACGCTACCCAGACGGTGCGCCTTATCAACGGCATTTTCCGTTCTCAGGAGGAAAACCGGAAAATCTTTTTGTAAAACTCTAAGGAGGAATCCCCATGGAAATTCGCTTTGCCCAAGCAAAAGATGTATCCGGACTTTTGAATCTGCTGCGGCAGGTAGGCAAAGTCCATCATGAGGGCAGACCTGACCTGTTCCGGCATACCGCTCAAAAATACAGTGCTTCCCAGATCCTTGCCATGCTGGAGGATGTGGACAGCCCTATTTTTGTGGCTGTGGACAAAGACAAAGTGCTTGGCTACTGCTTCTGCATGGTCAAGGACTTCAAGCTGGATTCCGTCATGGCGGACTATAAGACCCTGTATATCGACGATCTGTGCATCGATGAAAACTGCCGGGGTCAGCATATCGGCTCCGAGCTTTATGATGCCGTCTGCAAGTACGCACGGATGCGCAAGTGCTACAATGTGACCCTGAATGTGTGGTGCTGCAACGAAAGCGCCATGAAATTCTACGAAAGCAAGGGCATGCAGCCCCAAAAGATCGGAATGGAGACCATCCTGTAATGCTTCAGAAAAATCAGGTATACGATGCCACCGTCTGCGACTATACCGCCGAAGGCCTTGGCATCGCCAAAATCGAAGGTTGCGCCGTATTCCTCCCCAACGCCATCGTTGGGGAGCGTTTGCGCGTCCGCATCGAAAAGGTAGGCAAGACTTGGGCTGCCGGCAAGATCGTGGAGATTTTGGAAAGATCTCCCCATCGGGTCAACCGGGAATGCCCCGTTGCCAAGCTTTGCGGCGGCTGTGATTTTTGGCACATGGATTACGAGGAGGAAGCCCGGCTGAAAGCAGACCGGGTGCGCCAGTGCCTGAACCGCATCGGCGGCGAAGCCTTGGAAGAAGTTCCCATCCTCTCTGCCCCGGACTGCCACGGCTACCGGAACAAAGCCCAGTATCCGGTTTCCAGCCAAAAAGGCAGAGCCTTTGCAGGCTTTTTCAAAGCCGGTACCCATCAGGTGGTGGAGAATACCCGTTGCCTGATCCTGCCGGAGGAAACCGACAAGGTCAAGAAGCTTGTGATAGATTATGTAAACCACTATCGGATCTCCGCCTATGACGAAGCCGCCAAAACCGGCCTTCTGCGGCATATTTATGTCCGTCGGGGCGCGGTATCCAGGCAAGTTTTGGTGTGCCTTGTGGTCAACGGCAGAAAGCTGCCCCACGCCGAGGACCTGATCCGCCGGCTGCAGGCGGTTCCCGGCTTTACCACGCTGGTGCTTTCCGTCAATACCAAACCGGGCAACGCGGTGCTGGGCGACGAATTTATCACCCTTTACGGTCCGGGTTACATCGAAGACACCCTCTGCGGACTGACCTTCCGCCTTTCCCCCCGGTCATTCTACCAGATCAATCACCATCAGGCCCAGCGGCTGTATGAAGCCGCCATCCGGCAAGCCCAGATCACCAAGGACGATCTGGTACTGGATCTTTACTGCGGCGTAGGCACCATCACCCTTGCCATGGCCAAAGCCGCCGGAAAGGTCATCGGCGTGGAAGTGATTCCTCAAGCCATTGAAGATGCCAAAGAAAACGCCAAGCGAAACGGCATTGCAAATGCGCAATTTTTCTGCGGCGATGCAGGCAAAGCCGCCTTGGAGCTGGAAGCCAAAGGCATCCGCCCCGACGTGGTGGTAGTGGACCCTCCGCGCAAGGGCTTGAACGCCGACGCCATCGAAGCCATGGCAAGAATCGCCCCTCGCAGGATCGTCTATGTGTCCTGCGACCCGGCAACCTTGGCGCGGGATGTGGCCCTGCTGAAAGAAAAGGGCTACCGGCTGATGAACGCCCAAGCCGCCGACCTGTTCCCAAGATGCGCCCATGTAGAGTCTATTGTTTGCCTTTGCAAATAATGCCCTTACAAAAAACACCCCTGCACCGGTTGGTGTGGGGGTGTTTTTTGTAAAAGCCGCCTTTACTCTTCGGGTTCTTCCCGAAATGCGGATTGCTGGGTTTCGGAGGGGGCATAACCAAATTGCTTTTTATACGCCCTATAGAAGGAAGAATAATCGTCAAAACCACACTGAAAACAAAGAGACGATGCTTTTGCGCCCAAAAGGATCTCCCGTCGGGCCAACTCCAAACGGCGCTGGTTTAAATACGCCTTGGGTGTGGTAGCAAGATCTTCCTGAAAGATATGATGCAGATAACTTTTGGAGATCCCCAGCGCAACGCATATCTGATCGACATTCTGGATCTGTAACAGTTGCTGATCCATATAATCCAACGCGCTGCGGGTCAGCGGATGGAGATAGCGGGAGCGATTGTTTTTATCGTCCGTCGTATGGATGATGATATTCCAAAGCAATTCCTCTGTCAGCGCCAGCATGGCCCGGGAGAGATATTCCTCGGGAAGGGTCCGGCAGTAGTAATCCATCTTTTCAAAAATACCGGAAACCAGACCGTCGCCGTCAAAGCGCAGGACATGCAGAGTCTTAGGAATTTTTGCAATCAGTTCCTTCGGCAGGCATTCCGGGGAGAACAGCAGATTGTACCGGTCGTAGGTATCATCCGACTCTATCCGGATCTGATGGGGAATATCCGGTCGGGTAATTACCAGCGAATTTTTTCGCAAGGGGCAGATCTGCCCGTCCACAAGGTAGGAAACATCTCCTTTTTTCAGAAAAAGGAGTTCATAACTCTTGTGGGTATGTACCGGATAATTCTCCGTGGTCTGCATCGTCATATCGCAATGCTGCATCATCAAGTGGCTGTCTTCAAAGCGCGTAATGCGATGGAAACTCATAATGCGCCACCCCCTTTCCAACAGGATATCATATTTTTGGAAAATTTGCAATGTAAAATCATAAACGAAACTATTGAAATTGTCCGGTCATGCCTTATAATGAAGTTGTCGGTTACGCTTCGGAAGAAATTTCTGCAATTCTCCCGGATGCGTGATATCCCAAAACATAAAAGGGTGGTGTAGGTATGCATAACGTAGAATTTGCAAAAAACGGCAGTGCATATATATCCTCTAAAATTGAAGAGGCGGTAGCAAACGAGAACCGTTCCGCCACGGTAAGCGGCAATTGGGAGATCAGCGAAGCGGTTCGCCTGCCTTCAAATTTTACATTGATTTTGGAAAATGCCCATTTGCGAATGGCTGACGGCGTTTATTCCAACATGTTCGTGAACGAACATCACGGAACGGAGCTTGGAAAGACCACTGCCGGCACCGACAGAAATATCAATATCATCGGTCGCGGTGAGGCGATCCTTGACGGAGGCGCCTATAACGGTCTTTCCGAAAAAAACCAAAGAAAAGACGGTCTGCCTCCCATCTGGAAGAACAATCTTGTTCTGTTTACCAACGTTGACGGTTTTCGGATATCCGACATTTCCTGCCGTAATCAGCGCTGGTGGGCATTGAATTTTATCTATTGCGCAAACGGATATCTGGGAAATATCGATTTTTGCGCCGATGATACCGGTATTGACGAAAACGGCAACTTGTACCATGGTCTGATTCGGGGAAAATACGATGAGGTGGTAATAAAAAATACCGACGGCATTGATCTTCGCCAAGGCTGTCACGATATTCTAATTGAGAATATCACCGGTTTCTGCGAGGACGATTCTGTGGCGCTGACCGCCGTAGACGGAAAGATGGAACGGCTTTTTGCAGTAGAGGGACTTTCCACCGATCTGTGTAACGTGGAAGTCAGAAACATCCGGACTGCCGCATATTGTTCAAACGTAAGACTGCTCAACCAAGGCGGCATCAAGCTGCACGACATAACCGTGGACGGTGTGTATGATATGGGGCCGGAATCGATCCATCTGGACAGAGGCGCATACGCAATGCATATTGGCGATACCCGTCTTTATGGCACACGCCAATCCACAGAAGAAGAAACCTACAACATCACCGTGAAAAATGTACGTGGCGGCGGTTTGGCTGTTCTGGCTCTTGCCGGCGCAATAAAAAATTTTGTATATTACGGCATTGAAGCGGTAAACGGTGCCAAAATGCTGAAGGATGACCGCATCAAGTAACAGATATCCCGATTTTATATGCAATCATTTTTCCACAAAAAATATCCCCCCACCCGGCTTGTACGGTGTGGGGGATTTTTTTATAATAAAGGCACAACCACAGAAAGGTAGCTTACGAATGAAAAAGACAATTTCGCTGATAGTATCCATGGTGTTGTGCTTCAGTCTGTTTGCAGGCTGTGGGCCTGCCGGTGTGTCGGCAGGAAAAAGCCGCACCGTTACCGATTTCAAAGGCCGTCAGGTGGAGATCCCCGAAACGGTGGAATCCATCGTCTGTGTGGGTGTTGGCGCGCTGCGCTATACCTGCTACATGGGCGCCGCCAATTTGGTGGTAGGTGTAGAGGATTACGAAACCAAAGAGGGCATGTCCCGTCTTTACAACTATGTAAACTTTGAAAAATTCAAGAGTCTGCCGGTGATCGGTACCAACGGTCAGCCCTATAACGAAGAAATTATCAAACTGGCGCCGGATGTGATCATTATGAGCAAATCCGCTTCTGTGGAAGCAGATGATCTGCAAAGCAAAACCGGCACTCCTGTCGTGGTGGTTCCCGGCAGCGATACTGCTCTGGATAACGATGCCTTTGAAACGATCCGTATTCTGGGCGAGGTTTACGGCAAGAAAGACCGGGCAGCGGAACTGACCGCCTACCTGAAGGGGCTTCACAAGGATCTTAACGACAGAACCCAAAACATTCCCGACAGCGAAAAGCCTTCCGTCTATGTGGGCGGTGTATCCTTTAAGGGTCACCATGGTTTTGAAGGCACGGAAGCCGGTTACGGTCCTTTCGCCCTGATCCATGCCAAGAATCTGGCAGACACCACCGGTCAGACCGGCGCGTTCAATATCGACTTGGAAAAGGTCCTTGCTTGGGATCCGGATGTGATTTTTATCGACTTTAACGGCATGGGCTTCATCAAAGAAGACTACGCCCAAAACCCCGACTATTACAATTCCCTCACCGCTGTGCAGGAGGGTAAGGTCTACTCCCAGATCTCCTTCCGCTCCTCCGCGTCCAATCTGGAAACGGCGCTGGCAGACGCTTACTACGCCGCCTGCATGATCTATCCGGAGCAATTTAAGGATATTGACCCGGAGAAAAAGGCACAGGAAATTTTTGAAAAACTACTGGGTTATGACCCCTACCATGAGCTGAAGGAGGCCGGCTATGCATTCCGCCCCATCCAAATTGGAAAAGAATAATATTGACGCCCTGTATCGGAAAAACCAAGTCAAAAGCATCAGTTTTTTGGTGATTCTCAGCATCGTTCTGCTGATCACGATCCTGCTGAGTCTCCGGGCCGGCTCTTATGAAACCCCTGTGGTGGAGCTGATCAAGGGTATCTTCGGCAGATCCTCCGACCGGAAGATCAATCTGATCGTGCAGAACAACCGTCTGCCCCGGATCCTGACCGCCATCCTTGCCGGCAGCGGCTTAGGTCTTGCCGGCTGTGTCCTGCAGGCGGTGCTGCGCAACCCCTTGGCATCGGCATCTACCTTGGGTGTCTCCCAAGGCGCTACCTTTGGCGCAGCCTTTGCCATTGTGGTGCTGGGCTTGGGTGCAAACGACAGCTTCGGCATTCCCTTGTGCGCGTTTCTCGGCTCCATCTGTGTGGCGCTGGTGATCCTGGGTCTTTCCAAATTCCGGCAGGTATCCCCCGAGGGTATTGTGTTGGCAGGTGTTGCCATCAGCTCCATGTTCACCGGCGCAACCACCCTTATCCAGTATTTTGCCAACGAGGTGGAGCTTGCCACGCTGGTGTTTTGGACCTTTGGTGACTTAGGCAGCACCGGCTGGGAAGATCTGGGCGGCATGGCTGCGGTGGTGGCGATCCTGTGCGCGTACTGCATTTTCCGCCGCTGGGATTACAACGCGCTCCTCAGCGGTGAAGAAACCGCCATCAGCCTTGGCATCCGGGTCAAACGGCTGACTTTGGTCAGCATGCTGCTGTGCTGCCTGTGCAGCTCTGTGGTGGTCTCCCATGTGGGTCTTATCAGCTTTATCGGACTGGTCGCGCCCCACATTGTCCGCTTGGTGGTAGGCAACAACCATGTATATCTGATCCCCGGCTCCATCTTAGGCGGCGCAACCTTGCTGCTGTTGGGCGATCTGTTTGCCCGAACCGTGATCAGTCCGGTGATCCTGCCCATCGGCGCCATTACCTCGTTTTTGGGCGGACCGCTGTTCCTGTATCTCCTGTTCAAAGGAGGGAAACGGCAATGATGGAAGTAAAACACTTAAGCTATCGCTACAAGGGCTGTCCGGATGTGCTGAAGGATGTGTCCTTTGATGCCCGTCCCGGCGAGTTTTTGGCCATTTTAGGCAACAACGGCGTTGGCAAAAGCACCCTGTTAAAATGTCTCAACCGCATTTTGAAGCCGGATGCCGGAGAAATTCTGCTGGACGGCAAAGATCTGCTGCAGACCGCACCCCGGGAGGTGGCAAAGCAGGTAGCCTTTGTATCCCAAAGCGTACCCAACACCCAGCTGACCGTCCACGATGTGGTGATGCTGGGCCGCAGGCCTTACATGAACTGGGGCTTTACGGAGGAGGATCACCACATTGTCCACGATGCCATGCACCGGCTGGATGTGGAGGACATGCGGGGCCGCTTCCTGAATCAGCTCTCCGGCGGCGAAAAGCAAAAGGTTATGCTGGCCCGGGCCTTGGCGCAGCAGCCGAAGGTGCTGCTGCTGGACGAACCCACCAGCGCGCTGGACATTCAAAACCAGTACGGCGTGCTGAAAATGGTCCGGGATATCTGTCACAAGGATCACAAGATCGCGGTTGTGGTGATCCACGACTTGAATTTGGCTCTGCGGTTTTGCGATCGGTTCCTGCTCCTGAAGGACGGGCAGGTCTACCGCTGCGGCGACCACAGCATTTTAGACAGCGTTGCTCTGAGAGATGTCTACGGAGTAGAGGCAAAAGTTGTAGAAATTGAAGGACAGCACATGGTGCTGGTGGAGGAATCACTATGAAAACTTGGAATGATTGCGTAGCCTTTCACGGTCATGAATGCGGCGGTCTTACCATCGGTTACAAGGCAAGCCTGTATGCCGCCCACCTGCTGCAGCTGGAATTTTCCGACGATGAGCAGGTGGTCTGCCTTGCGGAAAACGATGCCTGCGGCATAGATGCCATACAGGTGATGCTGGGCTGCAGCATCGGCAAGGGAAATCTTCTGTTCCACATCCGGGGCAAGCAGGCTTTCTCCTTTTACAACCGGAAAACCGGTAAATCCGTCCGGCTGGTGCTGAAGCCCAAGCCCGAGGGTATGACCAAAGAGAAAACCTTTGCCTACTATCAGGGCTGTCTGCCGGAAGACATGTTTGAAGTCAAGGAAGCCACCCTCACGCTGCCGGAAAAAGCCCGGCTCTTTGATTCCTATGTCTGCGATTGCTGCGGCGAAGTCACCGGCAGCAACTGGATCCGCCTTGCAGACGACAAGAAGCTGTGTCTGGACTGCGCTACCGCTTATAATCGATTTGATGTATAAAGAAAACAGGAGAAGCGTTGGGCAACGCTCCGTAAGGAAGTAATGCCCGAAAAAGGGCGTATATTCCCGCCATGCGGCGTTAAAAATACTCGAAATACACAAAGTATTTCTGCGTTTTTTGCCTTGCCTGACAGAAATCTCCACCCTTTTCGGGTGCGAAGCAGTTTTGAAGTGGTAACTTTTTTGATTAACAAACAATCATAACCACCGGCCGTGCCGGTGGTATGCACTAGCCCCCTTGGGGCATGCCCTTGGCTGAGCCTATAGGCTCGCCGAAAAGTCTGCCAACCGCGCAGATTTCACGGGCTGCCCCTAAAGGGGCTTTTGTTTATTTGCCCCCTTGTACTGGCTGACCCGTGAACGGGTCGACATACTCTTTTATACTCATTTGGTC
>JAZKXW010000055.1:0-18521 GCA_045611825.1 Faecousia sp. | reverse complement strand
AAAAATGGCTTTGACACAGGTGGCAGACAAGATACTGCTGGTGCCCAGACCGCTGCCCTTGGGAACATTGGTCACTTCGGAACGCATGCAGAAGCCGCCGCCGAGACGGGTCAGGATCTCTTCCAAATCTCCACCCTGCGCAGGAATAATGCCACAAGCCACCAATACCGCCTTTTGCAGTGCAAAGGGGTCATACGGGTCGCCAGTCTGCTGCAGCGGTTCGATAGAATCAAACTCTCCATGGACATCCATGTCCCGGCTGTCAAACACGATCTTATGTTCTTTCAGCCGTTCCAGCGTAACCTCTACAGGCTTCTGTCCATCCAGAAGGATCGCCACATTCAGCACCGTACCGCCATGCTCCATGCAATAAGGCGGTGTATCACTCCAGCCGCCGCCCCAGTTGACCCGCAACGGTGATTGAACAACATGGCGATCACACGCGATCTTACAGGTATCATTGTAGTGCAGCTGATCCATCGTACTCTTCAAAATTGCACTTTGGATACCGGCAAAGCATTTGCCGATATAGGTCTCTCCTTCTGCACCGCCTAAAATCTTGCCGATGTAATAATACAGACGGATGATCTCGCCAAACTGCGCATCCTTGATATGGCTGTCCAGCCATTGCTGCTGGATCTTTGTCAAGCGCTTAGCGCCGTTTAACAGTTTCTCTCCGCGAGAAACCGGGCTTCCTGTGAAAATAAGCTTTGCGATCTCGTCCATCTGAACCAGCTCTGCCATTCTCGCATCCCACTGCATAATTGCCTTGGGATCGGCATCGTTAAAACCGGCGCAAAGAGATTTGCGGCAAGCGTATTTCCACGCCTGCACATCACCGGCACCGTTGGCAAAGATCTCATAGACATTCAAGGCCGCCGCGATGGCTTCCGGGATGGTATCGCAAACAGGGTACAGCTGTGCTTTCCACAGGGTATGGTCAGCATCCTCCCACAGATCCTCATTGCACAGTTTTTTACCAAACAGCGCGTCCTTTTTCGGATCGTCATGAACACCGTAAATACGGCACACGAACTTCCCATCCCGCTGCTTCAAACCATGCAACACCACATCGGACGGAATCGTCTCATCATGAATATCGATATAGGACAAAAGCGTATTATCTCCCACCGTCGCCCGAGAATGGACATAAGCAGTTTCCAAATAACAGTTTTTGCCAATCTTGGCACAATTAGAAAGAACACTGTTATAACAAGAAGTATTTCCGGATACGCTGCTGCCGGTCTGATGTGTCCAACCAAGCACTTTATAATCCCGGATACCGTTATTCATCAGCTCCAATATCTCACCGGTGGTACCAAAATGGATAAACTTCGCCGGTGCGGGACGGAGAACCTTCATCCGATAAGGGCGCAGCACATTCCACACCTGCGTCCGCGCCTGATGCAGTTCTTCGGTATAACTGCCTTCAGGCGCTTCCCGATAAAACTGCTCCAATGAGGAATCACCGGCAAGGGGATACAAAAAGTCGCCGTAAAGAGACAGTCGGACATTGCTGTTAACATAGGCATGATATGCCGCATCATCAGGAATCAGGCTGTACAGAGATTCCAGCATAGCCGGACTGAAGATCACTGCTCCGGTATCGATATCCACACAGTCTCTATCGTTGACTGCGCCCTGCACACGCAAATTTTCCACCGTCTGCTTATGAAGAAAACGGATCACATTGCCGTCATCGCCGGCCAAGAAAACGCCGTGATTCTTACCGGTCTCCACATGCTCCTTAAAGGAGATCGCCGCTGCGCCAACACCGGAGTAATCTACCTGTAAAGGATTAAACAGCAGCAGCACATCGCCGGACAGCAGCAGCATACCGCCACGAATCCGTCCGGGCATAGAGGACATGCCAATAATAAATTCATCAAAAAGTGTAGACCGTCTGCCATCAGGCAACACCCGGGGCACAGGAGAGAACAGCTTGCCCAGTGCGGAATACTGAGGTACGCGCTTACTGTCTCCGCCGCTGTGAATAACCAAAATCCGCAGTCCATCAAAAGAAGCTTCCCGTTGGCGGATATAGCGAATCACGCTCAGCGTTGCGCCGCCGGAGCCTACCCGCACTCCCCCCTCATCGGGAATCACCGCAAAATGGGTATGCTTTGGCAAATACGCCTTTCTTGCTGCCAGCTGCGCCCGGAAAGACTCCGCCTGCAAGTCATTGGATGCCGTAATGACCACATAGTCCCATACCGGAAAACCGGGTCGGTTCAAGCTGCGGACATAATCATCCCATGTATCGTTATAGGATTGTGAAAGAAATAACGGTAAACTTGACGGCATACCTTTTCTCCTCGTTTCAATTTAACCCAAAATATACTTTGCCATTTCCAACGCAAACTTGTGTACGACATACAATCTGCTCATACCGTATTTGCGATAAATATGGGCTGCCAATTTGGTTCTGCGAATTACTTCCTTAAATTTCTTCTGCGTACTCATTCCGCCAAAAGAGTAATTTGCAAGCACCTTATCGATTACCTCCAGCTTCTCGCCGGACTGGCGCACTGCCGTAATATAATCAAAGTCATCGCTCATGCTTTCCAGCGGATAGGGATGACGCAGCAAGGTTTCTCTCTTGCTAAAGGATGCAGGATGGCACCAGCCGGCCGTTGTCCACAGTCTGCCGTTCTTCGCGTGCTTAATCATGTCACCGGTAGGCTTTTTGATACAGATACTGCCCCATGCTGCGTCATAATTTGTTTGCTTATAAAGATCTACCATTGTCTGTACGGCATCCAGCTCGTACCAATCATCGGTATTAATCTGTCCAACCAATTCTCCGTGGGCAAGTCTTGCGCCTTTGTTCAGCGCATCGTACATACCCTGATCTGGTTCAGAAATGATTGTAAGACTACGGCCATCTTTTGCATCAAAGGCACTTTGGAAGGATTTGGCTACCTCCACTGTATTGTCCGTAGAAGCGCCGTCCACAACAATATATTCAATATTCTCATAGGTCTGGTTCAATACTGATTCCATCGCCTTGGCGATCGTTTTTCCACTATTGAATGCAACGGTGATAATGGTTACCAACATAGTATATGTTCCTTCCTTTATTCCCTTATTTCACATCTAATGCATGGAATACTTTCTGCATTTGCGCGGTCCAAGTCATGTTTTCCTTGGCATATTGCCGCATTTGCGCCGGTATTCCCGGCATTTGCCGCATTTTCTTCGCAAAGTCGATCACCGGCATCATATCCACCGGTGAATCATCATTGGGGATCTGCAGCGCGTAAGGCGCATCCCCGGGAATCGACGGGTCCTCTCCTGCGCAAACAAAGGGCAGACCCCGGGAAACATACTCCCGCAGCTTCAAAATCGAGCCGCTGGCGAATCCCACCCGGTACAAGCCCAAACTGCACACACCGATGTCTGCGCTGTTAAAAAATGCCGTCAGCTCTTCTCCCTGTTTATTACCGTGGAAACGGACCTGTTCTTGCAGGCCCAACTGCTCAACCATTGCTTTCCATTCATGCAATGAGCCGTCGCCGGCATCCCCTACCATATCCACGATCACACCGCTGCGAATATCCTCCGGCGCTTCCGCCAGACCTTGGATCAGACGGTCATAGCCATGCCAGCGGCACATAGACGCCAGCGCCAACAGGTGAATTTTTTCTTCCGGCTTCGGCTGTCGCAAAGCAAACAAATCCACATCCGTGCCGTTTTCGATGTTCAGCGCCGGGATCTCGCCAATGCTGTCCGCATGTTCACCGATCAATGTATACATCGTCAGCTTGGGATGGACCTTACGCCACCAGTAACGGGAATATTCCAGATAGATTCTGCGCAAAAAGGTAGGCTGTCCCTCCCTGCCGGGATATGTGGGGATCTCCTCCACCAGTTTCGCGCCGCTATCCGTAATTCGGCGGCACATTCTATAGCCGGTGTAGCAAAGAGGACACCGGCGCATATACACCACATCAAAGCGCTCTGTTTTCAGCGCTTTGGATACAGAAGTAAACAGATCCCAAAAGGCTTTTGTATGGATATAAATCTTCCAGTTTCCAAACCAAATATTTTTGAGAATTTTCTTTTCCTCACCGTGGATCAAATAGGTGTGCTTATGGTCATAAGCCACAAAATACACATCATGTCCCAACATACAGGCAGCGCGCATTTGGCCGTCAAACTTATTCTTTACGGAATAAGCATCCTCCAGAGGGTATTTCATTATGAAAAGTACCTTTGCCATAGCCGCTCTTCCCATCCTGTTTATTTCCTGAGTATTGACCGTTTGAATATCTTCCAGCCGTGGAACAGATCAAACCGCTCCCGGAATACATCGACGACCGTATAGCGGCTGTCGGTATTATAGGTGTGAAGCCTGTCCGCCTTTTGGGGCAAATCGTACTGTGCGGCAGTGATCCGCCTCACAGGTGTTTCCTGCAGCGGTGCAAGGGAGTCCACACGGTACACGATCAATGCTTCTCCGTATTTTCTACTGCAATCCTGCGCCGGTCGGTACAGCTTGCCGTCTTCCTGCCACAGGCTGCCGGCCGGTCTTCCCACATTGGTTTTATATACTTTTTCGCTGCATTTTTCCAGAGATTTTGTGTCCATATTCATAGAAAAACAGGTTAAAATCCACACTTTATCCCGTTTTTCATAAGTAAACAGCTTTAATCCATCTTCCGATTGATATACCGTAGCGTCTACATATCTGCCTCGCAGCAATACGGTATCCAACACCCACCTATGGGGAAATTCCACCGCACGGTACAACTCCACCGTTTCGTTGGCAGAGGTTTCCGGAATCATATACACAGCATCCTGATACGCAAATACACAGGGATAACTTATATGATAGGGTCGGCGCAGAACAATACCTTTGTTCACGGGAATCCCGTTCTCAAACGCAAAGCATCCGATGCCGGCTCTGTTTTCCTTGGTTTCATACTGCTCGCAGAACAGATAATGGCTGCCGTCATATTGGAACAAAAAGGGATCGGCTGCCCATTGATCTTGCGGAAGGTCAACATTGGCATAACGGTACGCTGTTTCTTCTCTTTCTGTATCCCGGTAGGCAACCGACCAGCAGCCGCCCACAAAGGCTTTTTGAAACAGCTTTTTGATACCCATGTGCTTCCCCTTTGTTACAGTTCCTTTTGATAGATCCCAAGCAATTCCTTGCGAATCTGTTCGTTTCCGTATTGTTTTGCCTTAGCTTGCGCTGCTGCCGTATCCCAACAGACGGAACGGTTCATCACTTCCCCAATGATATGGGCAAACCCGTCTGCATCTTTCGGATGGCGCAGCATTTGCTGCGGCAGCAACTCCCGGATGCCCCGGGTATCTGCGCCCATGCAGGGAAGTCCCTGATCCATCGCTTCCAACAAAGCCCTGGGAACCCCCTCCCGGAAAGACGGCATCGCAAACAGATCGCTGGCTGCCATAATTTCTCCCAGATCGGTACGGTAACCCAAAAAACGGACATTCTCCTTAATGCCTCGTTTTTCCGCCAGCGCTTCCAGCGCAGTTTTTTCCGCGCCTTCGCCGCAAATAAGATAATACACATTGGGATCAGCGATCTTGGCAACCGCCTCGATCAGCACCCGATTGTTTTTATTTGGATTCAAAAATCCGGCAGACAGCACCGCAAACGCATCTTCCGGAATATCCAGTTCCTTGCGTTTTTCCTTTTTGTCAACACAAACCGGCTTTCCGATCTCTACCCCTGCGCCATGAACCAGATAGGGGTCTTTTCCGCTGCGCAGCTTGAATTTCCTTGCTGCCTGCAGATCTTCCTCCGTAATGGTAATCAAAACATCTGTCCAGCGGGCCATCAGCCGTTCCTGCCATTTGTAAACTGTGCGGTTTATCAACGGTGCGCCTTTATAGAACAAAAATCCATGAGCCGCATAGATCACTTTCCCGATCCCCGTTTGCTTGGCCGCCAGTCTGCCCAGCATACCGCCAATGGGGGTACTGCAATGGAGCGCTTCTATTTTTTCTTCTTGAATTGTCCGTTTCAGGACATGGAATGCTCGCAGATTCGCCGGTTTCAACGGGTTGCTGCAAATAGGGATCTGCACCCGTTTACAGGGGATTTCTTCTATATTGCCGGCATGGCCGGAGAAATTTGCAGCCCAAACCACCTCATGGCCAAGACCTTGCAACATCTCGATCATATTGCGAAATCCCCATGCGTAGGTTTTCACTTGGTTGGTTACCAGCAATACCCTCATAACCTTAAATCCTACTTTATCAGCAATTCTTTTAACCGTGCAATGCAGGCATCTGCCGCAGATCCTGTGTGCTGCACATACCGGTCACAATAGGCCTTGCTTTCCCGGCTTGCCTTTTCATAGTCCATCGTGCGGATATACTCCACCACTTCCGCATCTGTATATTTGAGTCCGTTCGGAAACTCGCCCCGGATATCCATGTGCAGACCCGTCACATTGCAATACTGCTCATAGTCATAAGCAAAGCATACCATGGGTTTGCCCAGCAGACCGTAATCAAAAAAAGCGCTGGAATAATCGGATACCAAAACATCTGCTGCTAAGTACAGCTCATTGACGTTGGGATAATCAGAAACATCCTGCCAAAAGCCATTCTCCCCTGTCAGCAGTTCCTGCTTGGTAAAATGGTGGAAGCGGACAAGAACGACATGGTCTTGTCCCAGTTCTTTTTCCCACAACGCGTCATTCAACGGTGCAATGGGGTACTCGCGCCAAGTAGGCATATAGAGAATCGCTTTCTTGCCGTCAGGGATCTGCAGCTGCCGGCGAACTCTTTGCCGATCCTCCTCTGTGAAGGTCAGTAATGCGTCTTCTCTGGGACGGCCGCACCACAAAAAGCTCTCTTTCCGGGCATTGAACCAATAGAGCATTTCGTTGGCAAAATACTGCCCGTCCACGCAGATAATATCTACATAGGAAAAATCATAATCCTTGCGGCCCTTGACCGCGTTGCCGATCTTTTTAGGCCCGGTTCCATGCCAAGTATTCAGATAGATGGTGTGCCTTTTCTTAAACCGCAGACCGCGCTCAATATTCACATCGGTGATCCATATCTTCGCGCGCAAGGCGGTCACAAAGTAAGAGAAGCTGTCGATGTTGACCTTTCCGGCGCCCTCGGGAGAAAATTTCTCCGGCTTGGAAAATGCCCAAACATACCGGTAATCGCAGAAAAGCGGATCGTTTCGCATTTTCTCATATAACACACGGGGACTTCCGTCGTAATAATCGCCGCTCATAGAGGACAGCAAAATCAGCTTTGGGTCACTGCCTACAAAACAACCGACGATCCGGAAAAACAGACTTACAAAGACCCGGTAGAAAAACTGTATCCAAGTATATCGTTTGATGATATATGCCAGCTTCTGCCGCATCTTTATGTCCCCTCTCTCTGTCTGTTATACGCTTTGCAGTTCTTCTTCCCGATCCTTTTCGGGCTTTTCTGCGGCAGTCATTGCCGCGTTTTGCTCTTCTGTAAATCCTTCGGTACTCTCAGGCATGAACAAAATTTTGATGGTAGCAAAAATGATCCGCAAATCTTCCAAAAAGCTGGGATTTGCAATATACATCAAATCCATCTGCAGTTTGTCGTAAGGCGCAGTATTGTACTTGCCGTAGACCTGTGCATAACCGGTCAGACCTGCCTTAATCTGCAGACGAAGCCGAAATTCCGGCAATTCCTTTTCGTATTTCTTGGCAAACTCCACCCACTCCGGGCGAGGTCCTACCACACTCATGCTTCCGCTCAATATATTCAGCATCTGCGGCAACTCGTCAATACGCAGCTTGCGGATCACATGACCCACAGGGGTAATACGATCATCCTTGTCGCTGGCACCCTTCACCTTTTCGTTCTTATCGGAACCCTCATACATGGAACGGAACTTCAGGATCTTGAACACTTTTCCGTCAATCGTCAAACGTTCCTGCTTATAGAACACCGGACCGCCATCATCTAATTTGATAGCGATGGCAACCACGATCATAATCGGGCTTGTCAGCAAAAGAATCAGCGAACTGACAATAATGTCAAATGCGCGCTTCAAGAATTTTGCCTCCGGATGGGGATTACACTTACCGACGCGCAAAACGGGCAAATGGAACATATGTACCCGTTTTGCACCGCTCATGATAATATCACCGATTCTCGGTATGACATATACATCAATATTGTGGGAGATACAATGCTTCAAAATCACATTCCGCTCATGGCTGCTGACACCACTGACAAAAACGGTTTCCACGCCCCTGAGCATATCAAGATTTGCGCAGCATTCCTCTGCAGATACAGTAAATTGAATTTGGAATTTCTTCTGCAGATCGTACTTGCAAATCAATTTCTCCATGCCATAGCGATGTTCATAAACAACAGCAGTCTTCTTAGGCGGAAAACTGTGATAATACCACTTATGCGCCAACACAGACCAAACGACTGCAAGCAGCAGTTGTGTTGCCAGCGCCGCAAGTCCGGGGAGCAGGTTAGGGAAATGTCGGGTCAGCAGCCAGATCACTACAAACATAATGCCATCGGAAATCAGTGCCGCCAAACCTTGGCTGTATACCATCTCGGATATCCGGTTAACGGACACTAAAAACGCATCATAGATCCGAGCAAACAGGATGTACAGCACCACAAACAGAGCCGCCACAACCCAATTCCCTCGTCCAAAAAACGGAACATAGGTCCTTTCTGCATAATACAGATACCAGCAAAGAATAAAGGGGATGCTCATCAACACTACATTCAGCAGTTTGATCACGCGCAATCCAATATCGTGTTTCAATCTCTTCACTTCGTTCTCCCTCTTAACTCTACATATTTTCACATTCTGTTTTAACTTCCAACATTTCTGTTTCATTTTCTTGAAAAAAGCAAGAAAATATAGAAGTTTTCAAACATTTAGTAGAAAACAAAATGCTCATAGGTACACTCATAAGCATACTCTTTGATATTTTACTACAAATCCGGACGAAAAGCAAGCATTCCTTTGCAAAAAGAAATATTGCATGTATATTTTTCGCTGATGGTGCCGTTTCCGCATGTAACCTGCCTTCCCACAATTCTCGCTCCGATTATACAAATATCCGAATGCAGAAACTTGTCAAAAGGTGTCCGCAAGCAGGCAATTGTGTACAGCAAACAGAATCCGCTTTACTTTTGCAATATCAGGCATTATAATGATTTTATAAAAATCGGTCTGATTTCTTAAAAACATCGTCTATATCCGCAAAGACAGTCCCTTGTGTGACTTGTATAATAGTTTTATACATTAAAAATAAAGGAGAATTACTTATGGCACTGTATGATGAATTCCGTTTCAAACCCGCACCCTGGCTGCCCCACAGCGACCTGCCTCTGGAGGAACTGGAGCGTGTCCGCAACATCAAGCGCGAGGACATGGAGTATACCAATGAAAATGGATTCTCCGTCAAGGTCGTTATCGACCCCACTCTGCACATGGTACAGGATATGTTCTATCGCATCCTGATGTCCGACATCAACGACACTCCCTTCTCCATGATCTGCCCCAACCAGTGGCCCGGCGCCTATTCCGCTGTTGCCAACATGCTCAACAAGTTCAATGTTTCCGCCCGGAATGTCCACGCCTTTGCTATGGATGAGTGGGCTGACGAGGACGGCAACGTGGCACCTCTGACCTACGGCGCAGGTCTTGGCTATTCCTTTATGAACCATTTCTACGGCCGTATCCGGGAAGACCTCCGTCCTCCTGTGGATCACTGGCACACCCACAATAACGATAACAAGGGCACCGATGTCTACTCCAACATGATCGACGAGATCACCGGCGGTGGCGTAGATGTGGTCTATACCGCTACCGGCTGGCCCGGACACACCGCTTTCATTGATCCCCGTACTGAGGAATTTAAGGCTGACTCTCTGGAAGAGTTCTGCCAGTTAGGTTCCCGGATCGTCACCGAAACCCCCCTGACCATCTGTGAGAATTCTCTGTTTGGACCTATGGGTGCTTCCGGCGACGTGTGGGCTGTCCCCTACAAGGCAGCTACCATCGGTCCTCGGGATATTTGCCACGCCAAGGAGCGGGTTGAGCTGCATAACTTCGTCAATCCCGACGGTTCTTCCTGGCAGCGGATGGTCTCCAGACTGGAGTTGTACGGTCCTATTTCTCAGGAGTTCCCCGCCTCCATTCTCCGTCTGGGAAAGGGTACTTGCTATGTATCCGAAGCTATCGCAAAGCCCTTTGCCAGCTGGCACTGCGGCATTGAGGACAAGGATCTGTAATGGAGATTCGGCAAGTAACCGAATGCAAAAAACAATATCTTGACCTGTTGCTCCTTGCCGATGAACAGGAAAGCATGGTGGATCGCTATCTGGAACAAGGTGACCTGTTTATTCTTTTGGATCCGGAAGTGGTTGCCGAATGTGTGGTATGCGATTTAGGGAACGGTGTTTTTGAGATCAAAAACCTTGCCGTCTCCCCCGCCTGTCAAGGCAAAGGCTACGGCAGAAAGCTTTTGGCTTTTATTGCCGACCACTACCGCCCTGTTTGTCGAAGCTTGTTGGTAGGCACCGGGGACAGCCCTCTGACTGTTCCCTTCTACCAAAAATGCGGCTTTACGGAGCATCACCGAGTAAAAAAATTCTTTACAGACAACTATGACCATCCCATTTTTGAGGCCGGCGTGCAGCTGGTAGATATGGTCTACCTTGAGAAAGGACTGTAAATCATGGCGCTTTTGGATGTAAAACCCTATGACCGACAGGTCTATGAGCAGGAACTGAAGGATTTCCTGCCGGATACCTTTATCGACTGCCACACCCATATTTGGCTGGATGAGCAGAACCACTTCTGTGAGGATACCGCCAGCCGTTCCTGCGCTTGGCCCGGCATGGTGGCTGCGGACAATTCCGTAGAGGATCTGAACGAGACAAACCGGCTTTTGTTCCCGGATAAAAAAGTCATCTCCGTTCTCTACGGTCAGCCTATGATCACCATTGATCTGAAAAAGAATAACGATTATGTAGCCGCCGCAGCCAACGCAAACAACTTCCCGGCGCTGTATATCAGCCATCCCAGTCAAAGTGCGGAGTCTGTAGAGCGGGCCGTTTTGGCAAATCCCTGCTTCAAGGGCTTAAAAGTCTATTTGCAATTCGCTCCGTCCTATATTCCCTCTAACGAGATCCGCATTTACGATTTTCTGCCCCATGAGCATCTGGCTTTGGCAGATAAATACGGCTGGGTGGTGCAGCTGCACATTGCCCGTCCCAAACGGCTTGCCGACCCTGTAAACTACATTCAGATCCGGGAGATTGAAGAGAAGTATCCCAATCTGCAGCTGATCGTTGCCCACTTGGGCAGAGCCTATGCCGACGAAGATTTGGGCGACGCACTGCCCTATCTGAAGGATATGAAAAAGACAGTATGGGATTTCACCGCCAACACCAACCAGCAGGTCATGGAAAAAGTGTTGGAAATGGTAGGGCCTGACCGCTTCCTCTACGGAACGGACTTCCCCATTTTCCGCATGAAGGCCCGCCGGACTGTAGAAAACGGCTTCTACATCAACGAGATCCCTGCCGGCTCTTTGGGTGATGTATCCACTGACCCCCACATGCGTGAGATCTCCTATCCCGAAGCGAATAACATCACATTCTTCATCTATGAGGAGATTCTCTCCTGCAAACGGGCCTGTCAACAATTAGGCCTTGGAAAAGAAGATGTCAACAAGATCTTCTACAGCAATGCCGCAAGAATTTTCGGAATCAAATGAGGTGTTAAACAATGGCAAATACAACAAAATTAAAAATGATCCATACCTTCAAGAATGTTCCTGACTATACGCTGGCCGAGGGCTATACCCTCCGCTATTTCCAGCCCGGTGAGGAGCAAATGTGGCTGGAACTGTGTCTGAACGGTCTTCTGCAGAATACTTCTATGGAAAACTGGGACACCTGCATCACCGCATTCCCCACCTTAGTGCCGGAGCGCGACTTGTATTTTATCTGTGATTCCACAGGAAAAGCCGTCGCAACCACCATCGCATTTACGCTGCCTGAGGGTGACGGATTGCTGCACATGGTCACTGCTGCGCCGGAAGCCCGGGGACACAAGCTGGGCTACTCTATGACCGTTTACGGTATTCAGAAGCTGATCCGCGAGGGTGAAGCTAAGCTTATGCGGCTGAACACCGACGATTTCCGTAAGTCTGCTGTGCTAGCCTACCTGCGTGCAGGTTTCCAGCCGGTAAACTACGATACGGATATGGTAGAGCGTTGGACCACACTGTGCAACGAATTGGATTTCCACGGCGTGGAAATGCTGGATATGGAGGGTAACCCCACCGGCATTATTCTGTAACAAGAAAAGGAGGAAGCGGTCATGGCAGAGGAATTGCAAAAACAGCAGGCTGTTCCGGCATTTCGTGTCACCGCCCTGATTAACCTTTCTTATTACAGATTCCCCGAAAACTTTGAGTTTACCGGAGAATCCCATGATTTTTGGGAGCTTTCCTATGTAGACAAAGGGCAGATCGTCGTCCAGCAAGACGGCAACAGTTTTCTGCTGAAAACCGGAGAAACGCTTCTTTGTAAGCCAAATGTGTTCCACAAATGCCGTGTTGAGTCCGGTGCAGAAGCCTGCATTGTAGATATTGAATTTGCAATGGACAAGCCGCTCCCGGAGAATTTCGACAACGAGATCATTATCCTCAGTGCTGAGGAGCGGCAATGCATGGCCGCTATCATTCGGGAGGCATCGCAAACTTACGCCCATTTTGACAACCTGCCCGGTGCAGTACGGATGGAACAAACGGAAAACATGCCGTTCGGAAGTGAGCAGATCATCTGCAACCGGTTGGAAGAGCTGCTGATCTACGCCTGCCGAGGCAACCGGTGCATCCGTATTGACCGCCGTCTCATCCCTACCGATCTGCAAGTGGACCTTGCCGAGCAGATTCAGTCCTATATGCAGGAGCATTTTTACGAAAAGCTGTCACTGGAAAAGATCGCGCAAACCCACTGCATCAGCATCACCAAGCTGAAGCGGATTTTCCGGGAAGAGATCGGCTGCTCCGCCATTACCTATTTGACTAACCTGCGCATCAAGGAAGCCAAGCATTTGATCCGCAAAAAAGAGCTGAATTTCAGCCAAATTGCAGAAGCGGTAGGATTTGAAAGTATCCACTACTTCTCCACCGTGTTCAAAAAGCAAACCGGCATGACTCCTACGGAATATGCCGGCTCTGTGCAAAAATAAAAACATCCTGCGATGTCTTGGACATCGCAGGATCATTTTTTATAAAATTACCGTTCTTCCGCAGCAATATTCTCTGCAGTCGCAGCAGCTGCTGCCTGAACACAATACTCTGTATATTCCTTTTTGAAGGCAGAAATAAAGAAAATCAGCGCAGCGTGGGTCACCACTGCAAGCACCACAAACAGGAAACCGCACAGCAGAACGCAATGCAAGGCAGAGAGAATCATACCTGTAATCACAAGACCCTTGATGTGGAACAAGCCACCAAAAACAGTAAATGCCAGTGCAAAAGCAATACCGATCAACAGAGCGTTATTGATGGCATCCAGAATATCATTGATCGGGCCGGTGATCTGATCCATCTCCTCGCCGATGGCTGCCAGTTCGCTCTCCTCCTCAACGATTTCGCCAATCTCTTTGTAGACATTTACCATGCGTCTGATGTTGTTCAAAGAAAGGCTGTTGGCAGCGTCACGCGCCACTTCCACGACCTTGTCCAGCGCTTTCCGCTCATCATCCTCCAGAATATCCTCCAGAACATCCTCTTTGTCATCGATAATGTCTTCCAGCTCATCCACAGATTCTACCATATCTTCCTTCAGCTCTGCGGCGTTTCTGTCGCTGACAAACACACCGATCATGGGGATTTCATAAATCGGGGTGCCCATAGTAACAAAATAACCGATGACCATCACCAAAGCGCAAACAGCTGTGAGGATCATAATCAGAAGGTCCTTCTTCTTGCCGGTCTCCGAATTTGCAATAAATTCTTTTTTACTGATCTTTTGCATACCACACTCTCTCCTTTCCTTCGGCTACGCCGATGTCAAGTTCATTTTATCATGTTCTGCAAAATTTTGTCAAATACTTATTTCTTGCTGCGCCTTGCTTTTTCCTTTCAGCAAACGGTAAAGCCAGTAGCACATCAGAGTAAACAGCACGGTAAGTACAGATACGACGATCACATAGAACAGCTGGGCGATCATAACGCCCATAGCATCCCGAACGGCAAGACGGACATTCTCCAAAGGCGGAATGTTGCAGCTGTAAAAGTTTGCATAATTTGTCTTCAGGAGCTGCGCCATAGACGCAGAAACAACACAGAAAACCACCGCAACCAAGGTCACCGCCTTGGTTTCTCCCTTTGGCTGCACCGTATGAACATCCAGCGCAACGATCAGCGCAAAGATCAGGATCACCGCCGTATGGAAGGTCACCGTATGGAAGTCCAAATAGCCGTTAAAATACTGCCGGATATTGTCGGCGCTGTAGATCAAGCTGGGATAGATTACCGTCAAAAGCGTCATCGCGCCGGCTACCGTTGCGGTAACCGCGTTCACTGTCTGACGGTGCTTGCCCCGGTAAAATGCCATCACAGGCAGCGTAAAGATCAGCAAAGAACAATAGTGCAGCGGAATATGATATAAATCATAGCCCCGGCTGAAAGAAACCGCCTGCTTTCCGATCTCCAGCAAAATGATAAACACCGCCAGCACCTGAATTGGAATCATACGGATGCTCAGCGGCTTTTTGATCAGCAGCTTCCGCAAAAGAACCGTCACAATTGCAATAACAACCAAAGACGGCAGCAAAGTCCGGATATGCTCCGGCGTCCAAAGTACCATCGTGCACCCCTCCTCTTTCTTTCCGTTCTTATTATAGCAAACCGTTTTTTTCAAAACAACCGGTGGTTTCTTAAGGTTTTCCTAAATATTTCCGGATTTTTTCCTTTTGGGGCATAGACGAAGCGGTATCACCGTGGTATAATTAAGGAAATACGGCGATGCCGTCTTTTGAATTTTGATAGAAGGCAGGAATGCAACATGAAGAAAACCGTTCAGGATATTTTAGCGCTGATTGAAGAGAACGACATTCAGATGATCGACTTCAAAATGGTGGACATTCACGGTCAGTACCGGCATGTGACCATCCCCGCAGGTCATTTCTCCGAAGACACTTTGAAAGACGGCATTGGTTTTGATGCCTCCAACTACGGCTACGCTGTGGTGGAAAAGAGTGACATGGTGTTTATCCCCGATCCCGACACCGCTGTCATTGATCCTTTCTGCGAGATCCCCACCCTGTCCATGACCGGCAACGCCATGATTATCGACAGCCCGGAAAACCGTCCTCTTGCCCAGTATCCCCGGAACATCGTTCTGGCTGCCGAGCAGTACATGCGCGACTCCGGCATTGCCGATACCATGCTGATCCTGCCGGAATTTGAGTTCTATCTGTTCGATCAGGTGGGCTGGCAGGTACGCCCCGATGCCATCGGCATGGCGCTGGATGTGAATCAGGCCCACTGGAACACCGATACCGAGGGTATGGGCTGTGTTGTTCCCAAGCAGAAGAACTACCACATCGCTAAGCCCTTCGACCCCACTTACGAATGCCGCAGCGAAATGTGCATGCTCATGGAGCAGGCAGGTATTCCCATCAAGTACCATCATCCCGAGGTAGGCGCTGCCGGTCAGTTTGAGATTGAGCCCCAGCTGGGTCAGATGAGCAAGATGGCCGATGCTTCCATGATGATCAAGTATATCATCCGCAACACCGCCCTGAAATACGGCAAGACCGCCACCCTGATGCCCAAGCCTGTCTACGGCGAAGCCGGCAGCGGTATGCATGTGCACATGCTGCTTTTGAAGGATGGCGAGCCGGTGTTCTCTGATGATAACGGCTACTCCCACCTGAGTGAAACTGCACACTACTTCATGGGTGGTCTGCTGAAGCACATTGCTTCTTTGTGCGCCATCACCAACCCCAGCACCAACTCCTTTAAGCGTCTGGTCCCCGGCTTTGAAGCCCCGGTCACCGTTGGCTACGCCACCTCCAACCGCAGCGCGGTCATCCGCATTCCTGCGTACGCCAAGACCCCCAAGCTGCGCCGCTTTGAGCTGCGTAACCCCGATGCCACCTGCAACCCCTACTTCTGCTATGCGGCCCTGCTGATGGCCGGTCTGGACGGCGTAAAGAACAAGATTGATCCCCATGCCAACGGCTGGGGCCCCTACGATATGAACCTGTACAATCTGCCCGAAGAGGAAAAGGCAAAGCTGAAGGGTCTGCCCACCAGTCTGGGTGAAGCGCTGGATGCGCTGGAAGCCGACCACGACTACCTGACTGCCGGCGGTGTTTTCCCCGAGGAGCTGCTGAAGAATTTCATCAAGGCAAAGCGGGCTGAGGTTCGGGAAATGAACGCCATCCCCCACCCTGCCGAGTTTGACAAATACTACAACCTGTAAACAAAAAGGACGCCCATTGGGCGTCCTTTTTCCAATCTTACCGCCGCAAATGCGGCTTTGTTTCAAGGGACTTCTAAAAATCTTCTTTGCGGCGCTGTTTGCGCATTTGCTTACGCTTTTGTGCCGCATCCCATTCTTTTTGCTGTTCCTCTGTCTCAATAAGAAGCCCCGGTACTTCCTTGGGCTGACCCTTACAGTCAATGCAGACCATATCGATATAAGCACGGTTGATCATCTCCCGGGTTCCGTCCAAAGACTCCCGATAGGTATCCACGCGAATCTCCATAGAGGTGCGTCCCACACAGGTGACCATGCCACGCAGAACCACCATATCGCCGGTATAGGCAGGCGCATGGAACTGCAGATTGTCGATGGCGGCTGTGGTAACGGTGTCGCCGCAATGACGAATCGCCACGATCCCGGCCAGTTCATCGATCCATTTTAACAGATGACCGCCAAAGAGTCGTCCGTAGTGATTGATATGGGCAGGACAGATCAGATACTGCTGCTCCGTCAGGGAATCCTCCACGCGCTTCGTAGGTCTCATATTTCACGCTTCCTTTCTCGCTTTTCCGGTTTTATTATGCCCATCATAGCAAAAATAGTTGTCTTTTGCAACGGGTTTGTTTTTCAAAATCCGTGTTATTAGAATTATGTGCAAAAAACAGGAGGTTTCCCTCCTGTTTTTAAGGATTCCTTACTTCTTGTCAGTTCGACCAAGCAGATAGTCCGTAGAGGTTTGATAGAGATCTGCCAATTTTAACAAAACTGCTGTAGGAATATCATTTTCACCAGTTTCATATTTGGAATAGCCGGTCTGTGACATACCAAGTAACTGCGCCACCTGTTTCTGCGTCAAGTCCCGGTCCTCACGAAGATCCCGAATACGTCTGTACATAATCTCATCACCTCATATGCATTTTACAATAACCTGAAACAGATTATTGACTTTTAACCTGTTTCAGGTTATCCTATATAAGGGTGATCTATCATGAATGAAATTTTTTGCAGAAATTGCAAGCACTATCGGCAGCATTATGCATTCGATCAACGTAAGCTTTTCCAAGTCTACTGCGGACATTGTACATACAACAGGCCCAAGGGTAAACGACCGGATTCCGAAATCTGTGAGCATTATGAACATTCCGATTCTAACGAAAATGCGTTTGTGACAAAAGAATATTTAAGCAAGGCGCTATTGGAATATATGCTAAAACTTGATTTGTTACCGAAAATTTACAATACCGATACCACGCAGGATATTCAGCGGTAACAAAAAAAGGATACCCCGTTGGGGTATCCCATTTCTTGGTGCCGGAGTCCTGTTGCGGTGCCCGGTGTGCGCCTTGTTGACGACGCAACTGCGTTGCACACCGACCGCGGCCACTCGCTCGGGTCGCTTCCTCTGCCACTGGCAGCGCTCCCCTCGCTCCCCAAACTCGAACTTCGTTCTCGTTTGCGGTCACTGGCACCAAAAATATCCCGACCCCAATGGGGTCGGGATATTTTTGGTGCCGGTGGCCGGACTCGAACCGGCACGCTGTCGCCAGCGGTGGATTTTGGGTCCACTACGTCTACCATTCCATCACACCGGCAGGTGTGTTTGATGAATCACCAGCCATGCTGGCGAATTGTTTATTGTGGCCGCTACGTCTGCCATTCCATCACACCGGCAGAACGCTTACTCAGTATAATACACTTCCGGCAAAAATGCAAGCATAATTTTTGGTCGTAAAAAAATTCTCTTCCCAGGGCCAAGAATTTACAATTTATCTTTACATTATTCCGAAAAAAATGTATAATGATTGGCAAATCTATCATTAGGAGGTGCTTCTTATGGAGTACACCCCCCAAGAAAACTCCCCGGAGCTGGCACCGGCCAAAAAATCCAACAGCCGCTTCATTTTTTGGATCCTCATCGTCATCTTTGGCGTGATCTTCCTGGCCAGCGCCTTTATTGTGGGCAAATATCTGCTGGAATCCAAGAATAACAAGCAGATGCAGCAGGACCTGATCGATATGCGTCCCACCACCGGATTGCCCAC
>JAZKXW010000054.1:0-28525 GCA_045611825.1 Faecousia sp. | reverse complement strand
ATCCCACGGTATCGTGGAAGGGCGGCGGCTTGGTGCTGCAGGATTCTGTGACCATGCGCTTCAAGTTTGCAACCGCTGACACCGCAGGCTTGACCTTCAAGGTGGAAAGCGGCGACAAGACTTGGACTGTTACCAACATTGTAACCGAGGGCGGCGCAACCTACATCTACTTTAACGGCTTACACGCCGGACAGATGAGTGATGCTGTGTACGTGACTGCCTACCGCAACGGCACAGCGGTCAGCAACACCGTCCGCTACAGCATCGAATCCTACGCCTGTGCCAAGGAATCCGACACCGCAACGCCGTATCTGGCAGATGTTGTGGTGGCTATGATGAAATACGGCGACAGCGCAAATGCTTACATCAGTTAAGGAGATGAGAAAATGAAGAAGCTTTATGAAATCCCCGAGGTTATCGAAACCCGCTTTGCGGTGGAAGATGTGCTCACCACCACATCCCCCAATGGCGGCGGTATTGTCCTGCCCGACGACGAGTGGGAATAAACAAAAAGGCAGAGAACGGAAAATCCGTTCTCTGCCTTTTATAATTCTGTAGGGGCGTGCATTGCGTGATAAGTGGGCGATTCGTGAATCGCCCCTACGATACAAACGCCCGATTTTCTCTGTTGGGGAGGGTTTTTACAACAGAAAACCTTGACCTTTTGTGCTTGCGGTGCTATTGTATTTGTTGGTCGAAAACGAAGATGAGAAAGAGGGGATGGGCTTGGAGCATTCTCATGATTCCATGATGGTGATACTGCGCCGGTTTGTGGCGAAAAATATCGTGATGATGGTGGCGCTGGCGGCGGCATTGGTGACGTGCCTGTTTGTTCCTGTGGACAGAGAATATCTGGGCTATTTTGATTTCAAGACCCTGACCTGTCTGTTTTGTGTGCTGGCGGTGGTCTGCGCCCTGAAGAACATTCGCTTTTTCTATATCCTTGCCCAAAAGATCGTGGTGGGCTGCAAGAATGCGCGGCTGAGCATCTTGGTGCTGGTGTATATCACCTTTATCGGCTCTATGCTGATCGCCAACGATATGGCACTTCTGACCTTTCTGCCCTTGGGCTACTACGTCCTCGGCAGTACCGGCAAGACCAAATACATGGCCTTTACCTTTATTATGCAGAATATTGCGGCGAACCTTGGCGGTATGCTGACCCCCTTCGGCAATCCCCAAAACCTTTACCTATACACCAAATTCTCCATTCCCACCGGCGAGTTTATGGGCATCATGGCCATTCCCTTTGCGGTTTCCGTGCTGCTGATCACATTGTGTTGCTTGATCTTCGTGAAGCCTGAGCCCTTGGAGGTCAGGCAGACACCGGACTACTTGCCGCCTGCCCGGACGGCGCTGTATCTTGCGCTGTTTATCCTTGCCATTGCCATCGTGTTTCGGGGGATTCCTTATCAGGTGGGTTTGGTGGTGATTCCTGCGGTGCTGCTGTTTGCGGACCGCAAGGCGCTGAAAATGGTGGATTATCCGCTGCTGCTGACCTTTGTGTTTTTCTTCATTTTTGCCGGAAATATGGCGCGGATCGAGGCGGTACGCTGCCTGTTCTCTTTCCTGATGGAGAAAAGCACCCTGATCTTCAGCACCGTCAGCTGCCAGTTTATCAGCAATGTACCCTCGGCCATTCTGCTGAGCCAGTTTACGGAGAATTACCGGGATCTGCTGATCGGTGTCAACATCGGCGGCGTGGGAACTTTGATCGCATCCCTTGCCAGCTTGATCACATTCCGGGAGTACACCAACCATGCTCCGGGAAAAACCAAGCAGTATATTTTCCTCTTTTCTGCTTTTAATTTCGGCTTCCTGTTGATCCTTGTGGGCATTATGCTGGCCCTGAAGATGATGGGAATCGGCTGATCTTTGGGAAAACCTTGCAATTTGCAATAAGTATAGTATAATGACCGTAGATGCCCTATTTATGTAAAGGAGAATGATATATGAACTTTGCAGAAAGCACATGGAACGGCTTTAAGCGGCTGGATTTTGTCTTAAATGACAGAGAAGCGATCCTTATCTGCCCCGAAAACCCGGTGGAGGGAAAGAAATGGCTGCTCAAAACCGAGTATTTTGACGCATTTCCTGCCTTTGAAATTGAAATGGTAAAGCAGGGCTATCACCTTGCCTATATTAAGAACTACACCCGCTGGCACAAGGATGAGGCGGATGACGATGCCAAGGCTGCGCTGGCGGACTTCCTGAAAGAGGAGTTTGGTCTCCATGAAAAGTGTCTGCCTGTCGGTATGAGCTGCGGCGGCATGCAGGCGGTCTACTTTACCGCCAAGTATCCCGAGAAGGTAGCGGCCTTGTACTTAGACGCGCCTGTGATGAATTTGCTCAGCTGCCCCTGTGCCGCCGGTCGGGATGTGAGCGAAAAGCAGGAAGCCTTTGATCACATGTACAAAGAAATGGTGGAGTTTACCGGTCGGACTATGGTAGATCTTCTGAACTACCGCAACCATCCCATTGACAATGTAGATGCCATTATCGACAATAAGATCCCTGTGTTCCTGATCTGCGGTGACAAGGATATTGTGGTTCCTTACAATGAAAACGGCAAGCTCCTGCAGGAGAAAATGCTGGCAGCAGGCGCAGATATTACGGTGCTTCTGAAGCCCGGCTGTGAGCATCATCCCCACGGCTTGGAAGACCTGACACCCTTGCTGGCATTTGCCCACAAGCATTATTAAGGAGGGATCACTATGGTATATCTGGAAGGTCAATGGAACGGCTTTAAGCGGCTGGACTTCGTTTTGAACGGCCGTCAGGCAATTCTGGTTTGTCCCCATCAGCCGGTGGAAGGCAAAAAGTGGCTCCTAAAGACCGAGTATTTTAACGCATTTCCTGATTTTGAGATCGAGATGGTCCGCCGTGGCTACCATCTGGCCTATATCAAAAATGAGTCCGGCTGGCACAAGCCCGGTGACAGCGATGCCAAGGCAGCCTTGGCAGATTTCCTGAAAGAGGAATTTGGCCTGAATGAGAAGTGTATGCCTGTCGGCATGAGCTGCGGCGGTCTGCAGGCTATGTACTTTACCGGTAAATATCCCGAAAAGGTAGCGGCTCTGTACTTGGATGCCCCGGTCATGAATATGCTTAGCTGTCCCTGCGCTGTGGGCAGAGATGTGTCCGAGCGGCAGGCTGCTTTCGACCGGATGTATCAGGGTATGATCAGCGCCCACGGCCTGATGGTGGACGGCATGGTGAATTATCGCAATCATCCCATTGACCAAGCCCATGTTTTGGTGGAAAACAAGATTCCTGTGATCTTGGTCAGCGGCGATGCGGATTATGTAGTGCCTTATCATGAAAACGGCAAGGCGCTGAAGGAGTATATGCTTGCCCGTGGCGGTAATTATACCGAGGTGATCAAGCCCGGCTGCGACCATCATCCCCACGGTTTGGAAGATGTGACGCCTCTGGTGGAATTTGCAGAAAAATATTATTAAGACAAAACAGGACGCAATGCGTCCTGTTTTTCTTGCGTATTTTGAAAAAATATAGTACAATGACCGCAGAAATATAAAAGGAAGACAGGTGGCCTGCATGAAAATAGCGACTAAGCGCCTTTCCTATGAAAAAGCTATGGCAAAGAAGCGTCCGGCCCACAGAAAACCTCTGCGTCCTATGTTTTTGCTGCAGATCGTAATCCGGATTCTGGCGATCTTTGACCTGAAGCCTACCCGCTTTACTTACAATACCCACGGTATGGAGAAGGTGGGCAAAAAAGAACCCTGCCTGATTCTTATGAATCACTCCAGCTTCATCGACCTGAAGATTGCGTCCCGGATCTTTTTCCCGAAGCGGTATGGTATCGTTTGCACCTCCGACGGCTTCGTAGGCTTCTGTATGTCCTTGCTGATGCGGCTGCTGGGCTGTATTCCTACCCAAAAGTTTGTCACCGATGTAGGTCTGATCCGGGATATGGAATATCTGCTGAAGAAGAAAAAGACCAGCGTGCTCATGTATCCCGAGGCCAGCTATTCCTTTGACGGCACAGCAACACCGCTGCCCCGTAAGATGGGCGTTCTGCTGAAAAAACTGGGTGTTCCCGTGGTAACGGTGATTACCCAAGGCGCATTTACAAGAGAACCGCTGTACAACTGCCTGCAAAAGCGAAAAGTGCAGGTGCGTGCGGATGTGACCTGTATTGCCTCTGCCGAGGAGGTTAAGTCCATGACGGTGGCGGAATTGGATGCGCTGCTGGATCAGGCCTTCGGCTTTGACAATTTTAAGTGGCAGCAGGAAAATAAGATAGTTGTGGATGAACCGTTCCGGGCGGACGGTCTGAACCGGATCTTGTACCGCTGCCCCCACTGCGGCGCAGAAGGAAAGACAGAGGGCAAGGGTGTGACCCTTACCTGCCACAACTGCGGCAAGGTCTATACCCTCACAGAATTGGGCTTTCTGGAAGCTGCCGACGGTGACAGCGCCTTTACCCATATCCCGGACTGGTATGCATGGCAGCGCCGACAGGTACGCAAGGAACTGGAAGAGGGGAGCTATCGGCTGGATGCGGAGGTGGACATTGGCGTGATGGTAAACTATAACGCCATCTACATGGTCGGTTCCGGCAGATTGGTGCATGATGAAAACGGTTTCTGCCTGACAGGCTGTGACGGCAAGCTGAATTATTCCCAAGGACCTTTGACATGTTACGGTCTGTATGCCGACTATTACTGGTATGAGATCGGAGATATGATCTGCATCGGCAATCAGGATGTTTTGTATTACTGCTTCCCGAAGAATGTGGGCGATGTGGTGGCAAAGACCCGTATCGCAACAGAAGAGCTTTATAAAATGAAAAAGTGCCGGAAAGTCCCGGCGGTATAAAAAACGAAGGGAGGATATGCTGTGTACCGTGTTTTGATCTGTGACGATCAGCCGGATATTGTCAACGCATTAAAAATCTATCTGACACCGGAAGGATATGAACTCTGCACCGCCGAAAACGGCAAGCAGGCGCTGGAAGCGGTACGCACGCAGGATATCCACCTGATTTTGATGGATGTGATGATGCCGGTGATGGACGGCTTGACGGCAACCCGGCAGATTCGGCAGATTTCCAATGCTCCCATTATTCTGCTGACAGCCAAATCCGAAACCGAGGATATGGTGCAGGGCCTGAATGTGGGCGCAGATGACTATATTACCAAGCCCTTTGTTCCTGCAGAGGTGCTGGCTCGGGTTCGTTCTCAGCTGCGGCGATATGCCACTTTGGGCAGCCGTCCGGACACCGGCACAGAGCTGCGTGTAGGTGGTGTGGTGCTCAATGATACCACCAAAACCGTAACCGTAGATGGGGATGCTGCGGCATTGACGCCGATTGAATACAGTATTTTGAAGCTGCTTTTGTCCAACCCAGGCAAGGTTTACTCCACAAAAGCCTTGTATGAGGCGGTGTGGCAGGAGGAGGCTATTGGCAGTGAGGGTGCTGTGGCGGTCCATATCCGTCACCTGCGGGAAAAAATTGAAATCGATCCCTCCCAGCCCAGATATTTGAAAGTGGTTTGGGGACAGGGCTACAAGATAGAGGGGGATCGGTAATGAAACACGGCATTGCGGTGAAGTTTTTGGCAGTACTGCTTTCAGCCTTCAGTCTTGCCTGTGCGGTTGGCGGTGCAGCCGGTATTATCGCTATGGAATCCGCAGGCTTGTATGTCAACGGATTGGACAAGCTGCAGGATCAGGAGCTGAATTCAACGGCAAGAGAGATCGCCCAAAGCTATACAGACCGGTATATTGCAGATACCAACAGCAATCTGCCTTATGAGGAAAAGGAACAGCTTTACCCAAATCCTGAGGATCGGGGTGATGCGGATTATTGGCAGGTGCAGATCCGACAGGGAGAAAAAGTTTTGACCAGTCCTGTGAATACGGAAGGGTTTACTCTTGTAAAGACCTTTAAGCGCAAGGCGGTATATCCTGTGGTGTCGCTGCTTGCGCCGGGAGAGCTGCCCGACGAAGCATCCACGGATGAAAGTAAGCCGGATCCTTTTATGGTAGTGCCCCCTGAAACCTATCGAAACTATCGGGAGAAAACCGTCCGCGATGGCTTGAAGGTCACTACCTACTACTATTACTATTGCGAAACCCCGGAATATGAAGTTACGGTCTATATGCACCCGGAGATCCTGCAAAGCAGCGCGGTGTATATTTTGACGGATATGTACCCCTATCGCTATGGATTTATTGCAATTCTGGCCTTGGGATTGATGCTGTTTGCTGCCGGTATCGTATATCTGGTGTGGTCAGCCGGTAAGGCGGCGGATAACCGCGCAGAACCCGGCGGATTGAACCGACTGCCCTTAGATCTGTATCTATTGGGCGCTGCCGGTGTGATTTATGCCTTGTGGTTTTTATTTGATGCGCTGCTGGAACGGATCCAGCGAGAAGGCCCTCACTTAGGCAACCTGAGTCTGGTGGGTACGGTCTTGATTCTTATGATCCTGCCGGTGATCGGTGTGATCATGGCCGTTGCTGCTCAAGTGAAACAGGACGGTTATTGGTGGAGATCCAGTATTCTGCGGAAAACCGTCAAATGGATAAATGCGGTCAGCCGCGTACTGCCGGTCATGTGGCAGTATTTGCTGATAGGTGTCCTGATGGGTACGGCACTGGTGCTGTCAGTAGCACTTGGCGGATGGCATGCGCTAATTCCGGTGGCAGTCGTTTGCTTGCTGATCCTTTGCTACGGCGGCTACGCACAGGGAACACTGGTGCGTGGTACACAGCGAATGGTAAAGGGTGATCTGAATACAAAGATCAATACCCGTTATCTGATAGGGATCTATGCTCGCAGCGCAGAGCACATGAATGCTTTGGCAGATGCGGCAATGGATGCGGCGCAAAAGCAGATGCGCTCGGAACGGATGCGTACGGAGCTGATCACCAATGTATCCCACGATATTAAAACGCCGCTGACCTCTATTATCAACTATGTGGATCTTTTGGAACGCCCCCATAACGCAGAGGAACAGCAGCAGTATCTGTCCGTATTGGGCAGACAGTCTCAGCGGATGAAGAAGCTGATTGAGGATCTTGTGGAAATGAGCAAGATGTCCAGCGGAAATCTGACGGTGGACCGAATGTGCATGGATGCGTCGGAGGCGGTAAATCAGGCGCTGGGCGAGTTTTCCGACAAACTGGAAAAAGCGCAGCTGCAAGCTGTGTTTCGGCAGCCTGCTGAATCCATAAGGATTTTGGCAGACGGACGGCTGACATGGCGCGTCCTCAGCAATCTTTTGAGCAATGTGGTGAAATACGCCATGCCCGGTACCCGGGTGTATGTGGATGTGGAAGCCACGGAACAGGGCGTGGAAATATCTGTCAAGAATATTTCCAAAGATCCCCTGACGGTCAGTGCCGAGGAACTGACGGAGCGATTTGTCCGGGGAGATGCTTCCCGGAATACCGAAGGCAGCGGTTTAGGTTTGCATATTGCCAAGGGGCTTATGGAGCTGCAAAAGGGACAGCTGATTTTGCAGACGGATGGCGATATGTTCAAGGCAGTGCTTGTTTTTGAGGCGGCAGACTGTTCATAAAATGTTTTATTTTCTGTCATTTGCTGTTCAAAAGCAGACGGTATATTAATTTTTGAAGGGCGGCGGAAGCCGTGATCCGCAGCTCTTCCCTCCGTAGAATATCTTTTCTACCTCTCTTCTTTCTATTTCCAAAGGGAAAAGCCGCCGTGTTACACGGCGGCTTTTTCTCAAGGGCGCATCGGTGATCTTTCGGTACGCCTTGGACTGCTTGCTGTTGACTTTTTGAGATAAAAGGATGTATAATGAAAGCAAATAGGAAAAAGGAGTGTTTTCTATGGTCTATCGCATGAAAGTAGCCGGTCTGTGGCGAGAGTTGCCCATTTGCAAGGTGACAGATTCTTTGTACATTGCCGGCTTTGTGATCTTCGGTGATCAGGAGCTGACCGTGGCCTGTGCCCGGGAGCTGCTGAAACGGGCGCCGGAGTATGATTACATTATCACTGCAGAAGCAAAGGGGATTCCCCTTGCTCATGAGATGGCGCGGCAGTCCGGCGCGCAGAAGTATTTTCTGGCGCGGAAAGGCCCTAAGCTGTACATGACCGGTGTGTTTGAGTCCAGCGTCAAGTCCATTACCACCGCCAAGGAGCAAAAGCTGTACTTAGATACCGCAGACGCGGTGCTGATGAAGGGTAAGAAGATCCTTGTCGTGGACGATGTGATCTCCACCGGCGAGAGCCTGACAGCGTTGGAAGCGCTGGTAGAAAAGGCAGGCGGTATCATTGCAGGCAGAATGGCGATTCTTGCCGAGGGCGATGCCCAAGATCGGGAAGACTTGATCTATCTGGAAAAGCTGCCTCTTTTCAACCCCGACGGAACCGTCATGGAATAACATAGATAAAGCCCCCAAACCGAGGTTTGGGGGCTTGTTCTTGCCAAAAGGGGTATTGTCGATTACTTGTCGGGATAGAAGTTAGCCTTCGCTTCCACAAAATCAGCAAAAGCATGCTCATACTTAGGCTTGTTTGCCAGTCTGGTAGAAGTCCAGGGGGCGACAACATGACCCAGAATATTCTCGTCGGGAGCAGCCATCAGGAACTCCATCAGATTCCATGTGTTGTGAGGTCTGGTGGGCCAGCTGGTGGGCAGGTACAACTGACCTTCCTCGCAGAAGGAGATGCCCTTTTCGCGGAAGTTCTTCAGACGGGGCAGATCCTCAATGACATCCAAGCCCAGATGGTCAAACTGACCGCGGAAGGGGAAGTCAGCCATCTTGGTGAAGTTTTCGGGCTTCAGGCTCCAATAGTACCAGGGGCACAGCAGAACTTCGTTGATGTCAAAGCGCTTGCGGTACTCCTCGGGGTGCACGAAAGCGGCGTCATACCAGATTGCGGCCTTAGCGCCTACATCGGCAACACAGTCCACCAAGTAGCGCAGATCGTGCCAGTACAGCTCACCGTGGCGGCAGCAGGCATACTCTCTGTTCTTAGCCATGTTGATATCCTCTTCGTCCATACCGATGTGGATGTACTGAGGATGCTCAAAGACCTCGTAAACTTCCTTGATGATATCCTGCGCGACCTTGTAGTAGATATCAGAGGAGACCATACGGGCGTACTGCTTCAGCCAGTTGCAGTGGAAGGAAGAGAAGTTCACCTTGGGAATGATGGTGATGCCCAGCTCCTTGCAGCGAGCGATCTCCTTATGGACTCTTGCGTGGCTCCATGCGTTTTTGGTGGAAACTTCGGGATGGCTGTGATACTCGATGCCGTCGCCTACATCCAACAGGATATGGTTAAAGCCCTTCTTGGGAGCTTCTTCCAAGATCCAGTCCCACATCTCTTCGTCAAATTCCAGCTCGGGGAACACATGCTCCCACTGATTGGCGGACAGGTAGACCATCAGGGTCCACATTTTGTTCTGTGCCATAATATAACCTCCGTGAATTGTAATGGGTTTCTCCTTGCAATATAACACATTATGGAAAAAAAGCAACCTCTTTTTGAGAAAAACCAACATCTTTTTCTCCGGGATGGGTTTGTCGTCAGGACAGGGTTTACTTTCGCGGAGGAATCTGCTATAATGCACCGGTAGATGATAGGAGGTGTTTGCTTTGGCGATGGACAATACCTATTTGAGAATTGATCTGGATGCGATCCGGGAAAATTTCTGTGCAATTGCGGAAAAAGCCGGTGTGCCGGTGATGGCCGTCGTAAAGGCAGATGCCTACGGCCATGGTGCAGTGCAGATTGCGCGGCTGCTGGAACAGCGGTGCGCCTTTTTCGGCGTATCTTCGGTTTCTGAGGCGTTGGAGCTGCGACAGGGAGGACTGCAAAAGCCCATCCTGATCCTCGGGCATACGCCGCCGGATGCCTTTTTGACGATAATTCCGCAGGGAATCCGCCCGGCTATTTTCAGTATGGAGGATGCCCAAGCGCTCTCCCAAGCAGCTGTGACCTGTGGTGTGACGGCGCCGTTCCATTTTGCGGTGGATACCGGCATGAGCCGTATCGGTTTTCAGGCCGATGAGGACAGCGCAGAGCTTTGCGCCCGAATCGCAAAGCTGCCCGGTTTGTATGCCGAGGGCCTGTTCAGCCATTTTGCCACAGCGGATTGCGAGGACTTGACACAGGCAAAACAGCAGGCAGAACGCTTTGACGCCTTTGACGGCATGTTAAAACGCCACGGCGTCTGTGTGGCACTGCGACACCTGAACAATTCTGCAGGATTGATGAACTTTGACACCCACTACGAAATGGTTCGTTCCGGTATTGTTACCTATGGCTTGTACCCCAGCGACGCGGTAGATCCGAGCCTTTTAAGGCTGCGTCCAGCGCTGTCTTGGCACAGTCGGGTCAGCTTTGTCAAGACTTTGCCGGCAGGTCGGCCCATCAGCTACGGCGGAATGTTCGTGACCCAAAAGGAAACGGTGGTAGCCACCGTGCCCGCAGGCTATGCGGACGGCTATTGCCGCAATCTGTCAGGCCGCTTTTATGTGCTGATCCACGGACAGAAAGCGCCGATTTTAGGCCGGGTCTGTATGGATCAGCTGATGGTGGATGTGACAGAGATTCCTGATGTGAAAGCCGGTGATCCGGTGACGCTCATCGGCACGGACGGTGCGGAAACCATTACCGTGGAGCAAATCGCTGCGGCAGCAGGCAGCTTTAACTACGAAATGGTCTGCGGTATCAGCCGTCGTACCCCCCGGCTGTATTATGAAAACGGCCGTTTGATCCACCGTGTGGATTATTTGCTTGATAAATAGAAAGAAAGCACCGCTCAGCAGAGCGGTGCTTTTGATCGTTTTGCATAAAAATCCTTGTCGGAAGAATCCTAAGAACACAATTGTCAGACAAGGAGGAAAAACCGTGAAGAAAGAAGAGAAAAAGACTGTCCCATGGGAAGTGGTAGACCCCAAGCCGCCAGTGATCCGTTCCGGTCCTATGGAGAACAAACAAAAATAGCCCAAACCTCTGCTTTGGTTTTAACGGGGTCACCCGTTAAAACCAAAGCTTGGCGGATTTTGGTGAAAATAGTCAAAAATTGACATAAAAAATTGGTATATGGCAAAATCTACATATTTTCACTGAATATTTTAGATAAAATTACTCTTTCCGAATGGACAAAAATGTGATATGTTATTTGTGGCAGGATGTGCATCTTTAACTGTCATATCCTATAGTTAAAACATAAGGAGCTGTCATCATGTATTTTCAGAAAAAACGCTGTATCGCAATGCTTCTTGCCGGCGGTCAAGGAAGCCGCCTGAAAGTCCTTACAGAAAATACCGCCAAGCCTGCGGTTCCCTTTGGCGGAAAGTACCGCATTATCGATTTTCCTCTTTCTAACTGTGTTAATTCCGGTATTGATACGGTGGGTATTTTGACTCAGTATCAACCCTTGGAGTTAAACGAGTATATCGGTAACGGACAGCCTTGGGGCTTGAACAAGACCCACAGCTGCGCGCAGGTCTTGCCTCCCTATGAGCGCCATGACAAGAAATCCGGCTGGTATAAAGGTACAGCCAATGCCATTTATCAGAATATCGATTTTATTGAGCGTTTCCATCCCGATTATGTGGTGGTCCTCTCCGGCGACCATATTTACAAAATGGACTATGCCGCAATGATCCAGTTCCATGAGAAGAACAATGCGGCCTGTACTATTGCGGTCCGGGATGTGCCCTTGAAGGAAGCTTCCCGCTTTGGTATCCTCAATACCAATCCCGACGGCTCTATTTACGAGTTTGAGGAGAAGCCCAAGAAGCCCAAGTCCACCAATGCCTCTATGGGTATCTATGTGTTTAACTGGGAGATCCTGCGAGAGTTTTTGATTGCCGACGAGGAAGACCCTGAATCTTCCAATGACTTCGGCAAGAATATTATCCCCAATCTGCTGGGTGCCGGCCACAAGCTGATGGCATACACCTTCGAGGGCTACTGGAAGGATGTGGGTACCATCGATTCTCTGTGGGAAGCCAATATGGAGCTTCTGGGCAAAGATCCTGAGTTTAATATCCGCGGTGACGAGAAGACTAAGATCTACGCCCGTAACAATGCCTATCCCTCCAGCTATATCGATGCAGGAGCAAAGACGGTGAATTGCTTCATCGCAGAGGGTTCTGAGGTCTACGGTACGGTCCGCCACAGCATTATTTCCATTGGCTGTACCATTGGGGAGGGCGCCTTGGTGGAGGACAGTGTGGTTATGCCCGGCGTGGTCATTGAACCCGGCGCCATTGTCCGCCATGCTATTTTGGGTGAGGACAGCCGTATCTGCCGTAACGCGGTGGTAGGCGGTTCTTTCGAGCCCGGTGAGAAGAAGCAGATCAGTGTCACATCCAAGGGCGCAGTGGTGCAGGCCAATACGGCGTTGCTGCCCGGCGATATGATCTAAGGAGGTAACGGCTATGAATGTAATGGGAATTATTTTTGCCAATGACGGTACTGTCGGCGCATTGACCGATAAGCGTACCATGGCCAGTTTGCCCTTTGGCGGCCGCTACCGTCAGGTAGACTTTGCCCTTTCCAACCTCTGCGCTGCCGGCGTGCGCCATGTGGGCATTATCACTCGCCACAACTATCAGTCCCTGATTAATCACATCGGTTCCGGTGAGGAGTGGGGTCTGGAGCTGCAGGAGGGCGGTTTGGAGTTTCTGACCCCCTTTGCCATGAGCCGTACGGACAACTACCGCGGCAAGCTGGAATCTTTGCACTCTGCTATGGATTTTCTGGTTCATGGACCGGAGGACGAGTATGTCATCATGATTGATGCTGCGATCCTGAGCAACATCGATCTGAACAGCGTGTTGGAGTCCCATATTGCAAGCGGTAAGGATATTACCGTGGTCACCAAGGAAGGCATTGCCGACGGTAAAAAGCTGCTGGACTTTGCCCTGCGTGTGGATGCTGTGGGCAACATCACCGATATGGTGGTAGACTATGCTGCGCCGGCATCCTATCAGGCCTCTATGGATATTTTTGTGCTGTCCAAGAAGTGGCTGATCCAGCAGGTGGAGGAGCATATTGCCCACAATCTGTACCACATGGACCGGGATCTGGTAATGGGTCTGTGGCAGCGGGGCGAGGCTTCCGTAAATGTCTATCCCTTTAAGGGCAAGGCTATGTACAACGAGTCTGTGGAGGAGTATTTCCGCAACACCCTGTCCTTGGTGGACAAGAATGTGCGTCATGACCTGTTCCACTACAATCACCCGGTCTACACCCGGGTCCGTGACAGAGTGCCTACCTTCTACGGCGATCAGTGCGCGGTGGAAAACTGCATCGTAGCCGACGGCTGTATGCTGGGCGGCGCGGCAAAGAACAGCGTGCTGTTCCGTCAGGTGACTCTGTATCCCGGCGCTATGGTGGAAGACTGCGTGATTATGAACGACGCCGTGATCGGTGAGGGCGCATATTTGAAGAATGTGATTTTGGATAAGGATGTGGTGGTGAAGCCCGGTCAGAAGATCATCGGCACGCCCAACAATCCTGTCATTGTAAAACGGGGAGAAACTGTATGAAAATAGCGATTCTTGCCTCCGAAGGCGCGCCGTACATCAAATCCGGCGGTCTCGGCGATGTCATGGAGGCGCTGCCTGCGGCGCTTTCCCGCATCGAGGGCAATCAGGTGGTCTTGATCCTGCCTTACTATCAAAAGATCAAGGACAACCCTGCCTATCCGGTGGAGACGGTGGCCCAGTTTCAGGTGGCATTGGGTTGGCGGCAGCAGTATGCCGGCATCCTGCGGCTGACGAACCGTCAGGACGGTGTACAGGTCTACTTTATTGACAGCTTGTACTATTTCGGCGCAAGAGAGGGCGCAATTTACGGCCACATGGATGACGGTGAGCGGTATGCATTCTTCTCCAAAGCCTGTTTGGATGCGCTGGCTACTCTGGACTTCCAGCCGGATGTGATTCAGTGCAACGACTGGCAGACTGCGCTGGTGCCTACGCTGTTGGCTGCCCAGTACCGTCCTTTGTTCCCCAACACCAAAACTATGTTTACCATCCACAATGTGGAGTATCAGGGTTGGGCAAGCAGCGGCTTCTTTGATGATGTGCTGGCGTTGCCTTGGTCGTACCGGGGCTGTCTGGATATGAGCGGTGCAGTGAACTTTATGAAGGGCGCTATTGAAACGGCAGATCTGGTCACTACCGTGTCCGAGACCTACGCCAAGGAACTGATGTATGCCTATTATGCCCACGGTTTGGAGGGTATTTTGTCTGATGCCGCATGGAAGCTCACTGGCATCACAAACGGCATCGATGTCAACACCTTTGATCCTGAGAAAGATCCTGCTTTGCCTGCCCATTATAATGCAGAAACCTTTGTGAAGGGCAAGGCTGCCTGTAAGGCTGCCCTGCAGCAGGAGGTAGGTCTGCCGGTGAAGCCGGATGTGCCGCTGATGGTCATGGTAACCCGGTTGGTAGGACATAAGGGCTTGGATCTTCTGTGCCATATCGCCCGGCGGCTGATGTGGGAAGAGGATGCACAGCTTTTGATTTTAGGTACCGGCGAGAGCCAGTACGAGCAATTCTTCCGGGATCTTGAAAAGGAATTTCCGGACCGCGTGTCGGCGAAGATCACCTTTAATCTGGGCCTTGCTGCCCGGATCTATGCCGGCGGTGACATCTATCTGATGCCCTCCAAGTCTGAGCCTTGCGGCCTGAGCCAAATGAACGCCATGCGTTATGGCACAGTACCGGTGGTTCACGCTACCGGCGGCTTGAAGGATACCGTACCCGGCGCCGATGAAAACGGCGAGGGCGGTTTGGGCTTCAATTTCCAGAGCTACAACGCCGATGATTTCTGCGGCGCATTGAAGCGCTGCCTGCGCCTGTATCACGACAAACCGGAGGCATTCCGGGCATTGCAAAAGCGAGGAATGGAGCAGGACTTCAGCTGGGATGTTCCGGCTGGGAAGTATATGGAACAGTTCCGCCGCATGCTGGGCTAATGCAAATAATAAAAAACGCATCACAGAAAATTTCTGTGATGCGTTTTGTTATATTAACGCGCAATGCCTTTTCGGTATTCCGAGGGAGTTGTGCCGTAATGGGCGGAAAAGACCCGGGAAAAATAAAACTGATCGCAGAAGCCAAGCTCCTGACTGATCTGCTTTGCGGATTGTTTACCGGAATACAGCCGGTAGGCGGCAATGGCGATCAGGCGGTTGCTGATATATTTGCCCAGTGTAATGCCCACTTCTTTCCGAAACCGCTTTTGCAGAGCATGGACGGAGAGAAATACGCCGTCAGCCACCTGCTGAGTAGTCAGCTTTGCTGACAGATGGCCGTCAATAAAGGCAATGGCAGCCCGGACACCGGGGGAATAGTCTGCGTTGACTGCGGAAATGCGAAATATTTCCATGGCTTCCCCTGCAATCTGGTACAAAAGTCCTTTTAGAAGCAGGCAGTCCTGTATGTTCTGAGAACCGCATTTTTGCACAAATACATCGGCAAGATGATCGGTGTCGGGGATCACGGCACAGCGGGTCTGCCCTTGGAACAAATCCTGCAGATCGGCTCTTGGAATATGAATGTGGGCATAGACCTTTTCCAAACGCTCCGGACAGGAAAAACGGAAGTCACAGTCGGCAGGGATCAAATACAGGTTGCCCGGTACCATGGAAACGGTTTCATTGCCGCAGGTAAGAATGCCCTCGCCGGCAGTGGGAATGTAAATTCGGGTAAAGGGCGCTTTGGCGGCGTTGCTGAACCATGTGTTGTCCAGCTCGCAATAGGACATGGATGCCACTTCCATCTGCATCCGCGCCATTTGCCGGATCGCAAAGCGGCTGTCTACCTTGTGCTTGATGTTCATAATGTAACTCCTTTCAGCTGTGGGACTGCCGGTCTATATAAACCGGCGGCCGCAGGATGCAGCCGCCGTTAAGTTATCAAAGACCGGAAACGAAAGAGAGCATGTTTTCTTTGGCGATGACGCCGGTATGACGCTCAGGGCGCTTGTCCAGATCTCTCAGGTTGCCGGGAATGGCAACGCCGGTGGTGTTCTCCAAAATCTGCATCTGCAGGAATTCGTCCGGTTCGTTACAGGTGTCCAGCGCGGCAAGAACAGCGGCAGGGAACTTGTAGGGAGAGGCGGTGGACAGCACCACCATGGGACGATTGTCACCGGATTGGTTTACATAATCTTCGGCTACAGCCCAGCCGGTAGCGGTGTGGGGATCGCAGAGGTAATGCTGCTCCTTCCAGACCTTGGCGATGGTCTCTATGGCTTTTTTGTCGTCGCAGCAGCCGGCGAAGAACTCCTCGTTGATGGCGTTCTTCATATCCGCAGGAACGGTGTACACACCCTCGGCGTTCAGCTGCCGCATCAGGGAAGCCACCAGCTCTGCATCCTCGCTCATCAGGTACAAAAGACGCTCCAGATTGGAGGAGATCAGGATATCCATGGAGGGGGAGATGGTCTTGAGGAAGGGTCTGCGGCGGTCATATACACCGGTGTGGATGAAGTCGGTCAGCACATTGTTTGCGTTGGAGGCGCACAGCAGCTTTCCTACGGGCAGACCCATTTTCTTGGCAAGGTAACCTGCCAAAATGTCACCGAAGTTGCCGGTGGGAACGCAGAAATTCACGGCATCGCCCATGGCGATCTGCTTTCTGTCTAAAAGATCCTTGTATGCCTTGAAATAGTATGTGATCTGAGGTGCAAGACGGCCGATGTTGATGGAGTTTGCACTGGACAGGCGCGTGCCGTTGGGCAGCACGCTGTTCTTAGCGGTGGAGAAGATGTTCTTTACACCGGTCTGGGCGTCGTCAAAGTTGCCCTCAATGGCGCAGACAGCCACATTGCTGCCTTCTTGTGTCACCATCTGTGCGCGCTGGACCTTGGAAACACCGCCGTGGGGATAGAATACGCAGATCTTGATGCCGTCTACATCCCGGAAGCCCTCCAAGGCTGCCTTGCCGGTGTCACCGGAGGTTGCGGTCAGGATCAAAATATCCTTGTCCATACCCTTGTGCGTCTTGGCGGCGGTCAGCAGCTGGGGCAGCATGCACAGAGCCACATCCTTAAAAGCGGAGGTAGGTCCCCGGAACAGCTCCAAAACCGTAAACTTGCCGGTGTCCACGGTGGGGGTCAGGTCCTCGGTCTCGAATTTTCCGGTGTAGGCTCGCTTCACCAAAACATCCATATTGGGAATATCCGGCAGCAGCGCGCCGATGATCCGGGCAGCCATGTCCATGGTGCTCTCCTGCAGACAGGCGGCTACATCGATGACGGGGATCGCCTGCGGAACATACAGACCGCCGTCGGGAGCAAGTCCGTTAAGAACAGCCTGCGCGCCGTCGACGGTGGGAGCGTTGCTTCGGGTAGAGTGATACAGCATACAAAAACCTCCTGAAAAGAGAAAAGCCGCGGAAATATTTGCCAAATGCACAAATACCGGCCGATTTCTCCGAAAAACTTGTTTTTTAGATACAGTTGCAATTTAAGCAGGTATATGATATACTGTTTTCGGTCAAAAAGCAAGTGTTTTGCGAAAAGCAGCATTTGTTAGCGATAAAAGAACAAAAGAACTGCCATGGGGCTGTTGAGTTTAGGCTGGAGGAAGAGAAATGCGTATTGGTCTGCTTGGTTTCGGTGTGGTAGGCAGAGGTGTATATGACCTGACTGCCGACCGGGATGATATCAAAGTTGCGAAGGTAGTTTGTCTGGAGGATATTACCCTTCCGGATGCCGAGGTAACAAAGGATTTCCAAAGTGTGCTGGATGATCCTACCATTGATACTGTGGTGGAAGCTATGGGCGGCTTGCATCCTGCCTATGAGTTTGTCCGCGCAGCCATGGAAGCAGGCAAGAACATCGTCACTTCCAATAAGGCACTGGTGGCAACCTTCTATGATGAGCTGCTGCCCTTGGCAGAGCAGAAGGGTCTGCTGTTCCGCTGTACCGCAGCAGTCGGCGGCGGTATCGGCTGGCTGTCCGAGCTGGAGCGTGCCCGTCGGATTCAGAAGATCCAGCAGGTTGGCGGTATTATGAATGGCACCTGCAACTACATTCTTGATTCCATGACCCGTTTGGGTCTGGGTTATGCCGATGCCCTTTCTCAGGCACAGGCGCTGGGCTATGCCGAAGCAAAGCCGGCTACGGATGTAGAGGGTATTGATACTTGGCATAAGCTGCTGCTGTCATCCAACATCGGCTTTGGCATCAGCGTGGATCCTGACACCGTCCCTGTGTGCGGCATCAGCGCCATTCGTGCAGCAGATGTAGAGAACTTCAAGGCGCACGGTCTGGTTTGCAAGTTAGTTTCCACCGGCAAGATGGAAGATGGTAAGCTTCGCGCTTATGTGCAGCCTACTTTGTTTGCAGCAGGCGCACCTGAGGCCGCTGTTCCCTCCAACTACAACCTGATCACCCTGATTGGCAGCGCATCCGGACGGATGAGCTTCTACGGACAGGGCGCAGGCCGCTATCCTACTGCATATAATGTCATGCAGGACTGCGCTGATGTGCTGGCCGGCAAGGGCTTCTACAGCCCCTACGGTCCTAAGACTGCCGCACAGAACGACTGCGAGCTGTACTACTATGTCAGCGGCGTTAAGGATGCATGGCTGGAAGAGAACACCAAAGAGGTTTGGGGCGATGCTGTGGTGACCGGACCGGTGTCTGTGGCACAGATCCACGCATGGCGCAAGGAAAACCCCACCGCATTTCTGGCAGCACTGCCGGAGGCTGAATAAGAATTTAGTCATAGAAGGTATCAAAGCTTGATACCGGAAGGAAGGAAATAGTATGCTCAAAGTAACCAAATTCGGCGGCTCTTCCATGGCGGATGCCGGCCAGTACTGCAAGATCCGCGATATTCTGCAGGCTGACCTCCAGCGTCGCGTGGTGGTTGTATCCGCTGCCGGTAAGCGCAACAGCAATGACCACAAGATCACCGATCTGTTGTATCTGTGCCATGCCCATACCCAGTACGGTGTGGCATGTGATCCCATTTTCAATATGATTCGCGACCGTTATCTGGAGATCCGCGATGATCTGAAGATCGATCTGGACTTGGAAAGCGAGTTTGCTGCGCTGAAGAAGCGGTTGGATAAAAAGGCTGTTTCTCAGGATGAGCTGGTCAGCCGCGGCGAGTATTACTCCGCAAAGCTGATGGCTGCATTCTTGGGCTTCAAGTTTGTGGACTCCGCAGACTGGGTGAAGTTCAGCATTGACGGCACAGTGGATAAGAAAATCTCTTATGCAGCATTGAAGGAACTGGCGCAGGGTGAGGCAGTGGTGATCCCCGGCTTCTACGGTGTGATGCCTGACGGCCATATCCGTACCTTCTCCCGTGGCGGCAGTGACATTACCGGTGCTTTGGCAGCTGCCGCGCTGGATGCCGATGTATATGAGAACTGGACGGATGTTTCCGGTATCCTTATGGCTGACCCCCGGATCGTGGAGAATCCCCAGCCCATTCCAGAGGTTACTTATGATGAGCTCAGAGAGCTGAGCTACTCCGGCGCCAATGTGCTCCACGAGGGTACGATCTTCCCCGTCCGTGAGAAGAACATTCCGCTGAATATCCGTAACACCAATGCGCCCGAGGACCCCGGCACAATGATCAAGGAAAGCTTTGATACCGATGCCGATCCTGACCGCTTTGTTACCGGTATCACCGGCAAGAAGGACTTTACCATTATTTCCATGTCCAAGCGCGGCATGGGCAATGAGGTAGGCGTTCTGCGGAAGATGCTGTCTGTGCTGGAGCGCCATAACATCTCTGTGGACTATGTTCCCAACGGTATCGACAATGTTTCTGTGGTGCTGCCTACAGCTTCTGTAGCTTCCAACCTGTATACCATTTTGGGTGAGATCCAGCAGGAAGTGAAGCCTGATTCCCTGCAGGTGCATGATCAGATCGCTGTGGTTGCCGCCGTCGGTCGCCGCATGGCATTCCGTCCCGGTACTTCCGGTAAGGTCTTTGCCGCACTGGGTGAGGCAGGCATCAACATCCGTATGATCAATCAGGGTCCGGATGAATTAAACATTATCTTCGGCGTAGATAACAAGGACTTTGCCGAGTCTATTCGCGTGCTGTACAACAGCTTCGTGAAGTAATGGAGGAAAAGAAAATGAAAAAGCTGTATACGGTTGCCATTTTGGGCGCTACCGGCGCTGTTGGACAGGAAATGATCAAGATTTTGGAGGAGCGCGACTTCCCTGTCGGTAAGTTGGTTCCCCTTGCCAGCGCAAGAAGCGCCGGTAAGACCCTGAAGTTCAAGGGCGAGGATGTAACCATCGGTTTGGCTTGCGACGAAGCCTTCGAGGGTGTGGACATCGTTTTGGGCGCAGCGGAAAACGATATTGCAGAAAAGTTTGCTCCTGCTATTGTAAAGGCCGGTGCGGTTTTTGTGGATAACTCTTCCGCGTTCCGTATGGATCCCAATGTGCCGCTGGTTGTTCCGGAGGTCAATCCTCAGGATGTGGCTTGGCACAAGGGCATCATTGCAAACCCCAACTGCTCCACCATTATCACCGTCACCGCAGTCAATGCGCTGAATCAGATCTCTCCCATCCGCACCATGACCGCATCTACCTATCAGGCAGTATCCGGCGCTGGTGCCGGTGGTCCCATCGAGCTGCTGGGCGAGGTGGAGGCGCTTTCCAAGGGCGAAACCTATGAGCCCAAGATCTTCCCGTATCAGATCGCCTTTAACCTGATTCCTCAGATCGGCGGCGAGAAGGAAAGCGGCTATACCAGCGAAGAGATGAAGCTGCATTATGAGGGCAGAAAGATCATGCACCTGCCTGAACTGAAGGTCACCTGCACCTGTGTTCGTGTTCCTGTTGTTCGCAGCCACTCCATTTCCGTCAGCTGCCACTTTGATGTGCCGGTTACCGTAGAACAGGCACGGGAAGTGATCGCAAAGGCTCCCGGCTGTAAGCTGGTGGACGATCTGCAGAATAAGCGTTATCCCATGCCTTTGGAGACCACCGATCAGGATATTGTTTTCGTGGGCCGCATTCGCCCCGATCTGACCGATCCCTGCGGTCTCAGCCTGTGGTGCTGCGGTGATCAGGTCCGTAAGGGAGCTGCCACCAACGCTATCCAGATCGCCGAACTGCTGGCAAAGTAATTTCAATAAAAACATCCCCCGGACAGATGTGATCTGTCCGGGGGGTTGCTATTAAGCAGGGACACCGATGGTTGCCTATGCAAATGAATTCGGGCTTTCCGGCTTATTCTACTTCGGAGAGTTCGATGGTCATTTCCTTCTTGGAAATCAGGAAACGGCGTGTGGCAAACAGACCGGCGATACACAAAATGCTGGCGATGTTGCTTAAGGGGTTGTTGTGGGTGAGAATGACCTGCCGGGAGATGGCCACGATCAGAACCTCAATGGTGTTGGCAGGGGTCATGTCAATGAGCATGCGGACAAACTCCAAGCCGACCACGATGGTCAGAATGCTGTGCAAATATGTATCCAGCGTAATGAAATAATCCGGGACGGTGAACATCTTGTTCACATCCAAAACCAATTTGTAGATTTCCACACACAGGACACCTATCAAAACGATCAGCGTCAGCATAGCAATGATAAATTCCAAAATGTGCAGGACCTTATGAAAAAAGCTCTCGTGTCTTTTGTGCATAGATTCGCCTCCTTATTTGGTGGTGAGATTCTGATTGTTTTTGGGTTTCTTTTGCTGATTGGTCCAGATACTCATCACAATGTTGTGCGGCAGGCACTTGACCAAACGCACCTGCATCCGGATGGGGAAACCGTGAACGGAGTATTCCTTTTTGGTTTTGTACAGATCCTTCAAGCCGGTAGCCACCACATCAGCGGCCTCGTACAAGTGATTGTAGTATTGCACCTTGGAACTGTCGGTCTGCAGAGCGTGGTTGAAAAATTCGGTCTTGACCCAGCCGGGGTTCATGGCCATCATGCGGATTCCTACAGGACGCAGTTCCCGGTTGGCAGATCGGGTATAGCTGAGCACAAAGGATTTGGTGGCAGCGTAAGTGGTGAGGTAGGGAACAGGCTGGAATGCGGAGAGACTGTCCAGCTGCAGGATGTGGCTGCCACGCTTCATAAAGGGCAGGCATACCCGGGTGACAGCCACCAATGCCTTGCAGTTCAGGTCGATCATCCGGCAATCCTCTTCCAGAGGGACCTGCCAGAAGTTACCGAATTTGCCAAAGCCTGCAGCGTTGACCAACAGACGAATGTCCGGCTTTTCAGCTTGCAGAAGTTCTTTTAATGCGGAAAAACTCTCACTGTTGCACAGGTCCAGCGGTATGGGACGAACAGGAACGGATACCTCCGCTTTCAAACTTTCCAAAGCGTCCAGTCTTCTGGCGATGACCCAGATCTCATCCACAGCCACATAGCCGGACAGCTGCTTAACAAACTCCCGACCCATGCCGGAGCTGGCGCCGGTGACAATTGCAATTTTCATACAGATTCCTCCATAAATTTCTTGGCGGCATCCAGTAATGCCATGGTTTCGTTGGGTAAGCGCTCTTCTTGAACTTCGTGTAAAAGGTGGGTCATGCATTTTCCAATCTGCGGACCGGCAGGTACACCCAACTCTAAAATGTCGCTGCCGTTAATGACCAAATCTTTGACAGTCAAGCATTGGGCCTCAGCAAGGATCTCCTGCAGCATCTGTTCAACTGCGTCGAAATCGTAGTCGTTTTCTTCCACACCCTTGCTGGCGTAATCCGCTTTTTGTAAAGCCAAAAGCTGCTGCAGCTTTTCAGCACCGTATTCTCCAAGCCGGCGACGCAGAATTTTCTTATCCGGCTCCAAGGGCAGCATGTGCTGCGCGATCAGGAACACCACCTGTTCCCGTAATGCGTTGGAGGAGCGCAGACGGAGCAGAATGCTCTCTGCCATCTCTGCGCTGACCTTGGCGTGATTGTAGAAATGGCCTCTGCCGTCATCATCTTGTGTAAAGGTAGGCACTTTGCCGATGTCGTGCAAAAGGGCTGCCCAGCGGAGGGGAAGTGTGTCGGATACCGCTTCCACCACATGGGCGGTGTGGGTATAGACATCATAGCTGTGATGGGGACTGTGCTGGTCAAACCCTACAGTTGCTTTCAATTCAGGAATCGCTTGCGTAATCACAGGGGCAAACCGAATCAGATCGTCGGCTTTGACAAGAGGGAGAAGTTTACATAACTCGTCAAAGACCCGTTCTCTTGCCAGATTGTCCATCAAAGGCGCCAGCCTTTCCATGGCATCCAGCGTATTCGGCTCCGGAATCAGGTGGAAACGAACGGCAAACCGGACACCGCGCAAAATTCTGAGGGAATCCTCGGTAAACCGTGTTTCCGGTTCTCCGACTGCCCGTAGAATCAGAGCATCCAAGTCTCGCCGACCGCCCCATGGGTCAATATAACCCCGATCCGGAGCATAGGCTATGGCGTTGATAGTAAAATCTCTGCGTCTCAGATCGTCCTCAATATTCGGCACAAATTCCACGCTGTCAGGATGCCGACCGTCTGTGTAGCTGCCCTCTGTGCGGAAGGTAGTGATCTCGTACACCTTGTTGTTGCGAATTACTCCGATAGTGCCGTGTTTTTCTCCACTGCGTACTAACTTATGATCGTGAAACACATCGCAGATCTTGTCCGGTGTGGCGTCAGTACACAGATCGAAATCGTGAGGGGTAAGACCTAACAGGCTGTCTCGGACACAGCCGCCAACGCAGTAGGCTTGATAACCGGCGTTTTGCAGAGCGTGGATACAGAACAAAACATCCTCCGGAAGATTCATCTTCCGCTTTGTCCGTTTTGCGGTGCGCAAAGAGCAATAGTTGGTGCCGTTCCATATCGCCAAGGCCAGATAGAACAGCCACTTTTCACTCTGAATGCAGAGAATGCAGAAGAACAATGCCGCCTGATTGAAGAAAACATACGGCCTTCGGCTGCCTTCCCGGGCATCCAAGGCGGTGCGGTGATATACTGCCAGCAAGGTGGTCACAGATGCCATTAATGTAAAGAAGTAATTTTGCGGCTGCACCTGCGTGCTCCAGAAGGTATAATGGGCAACTGCGTGGACAGTCAGACATAACAGGAAAAGTCCGTGGTAGAGCATGGAGGGCTGTTTCCGTCCGCGACGGCAAAAAGCCAGATACACAAGGCTTCCGGCAGCGGCCAAACCGGTGAGAAAAGACGCAATCTCAATGATGGCGGAGGACTTGGGGAAGTTTGTAAAGCTGTAGATCACAAGACCTGCCGCTGCTGCCAGATTGCCGAAGAATGCGACCTTGGAAACAGGAAACATTTGAGAGTAGCTGGGCGCTTTGCCTAAGGAGAATGTACACAAGCCCAGTAAAAGCATCACCGCGGCGGTTAGAATGAATACCAGTACATCCGCCGGATGACCTGCGGCAAGCAGACCTTTATCGTCATAGCCGATAGCATACAGCCAGTGCCGCAGAGCCAGGCCCAAAAGGCCGGCGCCTAAAATAATATAAAGAAGATGGTTGGTTTTCAAGCGGTGCTTCATGATGTGCCTCCCGGAAGAATAAATAAGCTAATGACTTCAAAAAGTCCTGTTAAGATAGGTTGATGCAACAGATAGATCCAAAGGGAATGTTTTCCGCAGAACTGCAGAAAACGGAGAATGGGATTTTGCTTGTTGATACGGGGCAGCAGACTTTCTTTTTTGCGATAAAGCAATCTGCCAATTACTGCGCCAATCAGGAAATAGCCAAGGTTGGGGAAGATTGGAAAGTAATCTCCGGAACCAAAACCGGGATACATCAGTCCCAACGGATATAATCGGTGAGAAGAAACGGTCAGGCTGGCAAGGTAAAAGCCAAGGACTATAAACACCGCGCCGAGAATGGCTAACAGGGCAGTCGGTAACCGCTTGAACACAAACCACAGGATCATGCATACACCCAGACAGTGGAGAACCCCGAATCGGATGACCATCAAGTTGGATAACATGTCCATATTTGCCATCACATGGGTCACAGCGGTGCAGAGCATACCGCAGCCAAAGACGATCAAGCCTCGGCGGACAGAACGGCTGCCTAACGTAGCGCAGGTGCCGGAGATCAGCAGAAAGATGATCCCACCCCAGTCAAAGAGAAACAGAACGATGTCGGGATATTCCCAGCTGACAAGACCGTAGCCGTCTACCAAATCGAAAATAAGATGGACAACGATCGTGCCCAAAACGCAGAGACCTCGGAGCGCGTCCAATTCCCAGATCCGTTTTTTCACCGAATATCCCCTTTCCTTTCGAATGTTGGATACATTTATATATAGTATAACAATTTTTCTTGCTAATTTCTACCCCGGAATGAAAAAATTGCACTTGTTTCCTGAGATGAGGGAGAGTATAATGATAAAGAATCTTTTGCGTTGGAGGAAAAGATATATGCTGTTGGGAATCATGATCGTGCTGTCGATAGCCGGCGCTGTAGCTCTGGGCGTTGTGACAGAAATTTTTTGGCTGATCCCGGTGTATTTTGTTGGCGGTTTTTTGGTATTGGCGGCATTTGCATTTGGCGTGTTGGTGCTTATTTGCGCCTGTGTTGATCCGGAAAAGCCTCGGGAAGAGGATAACACGGCTTTCCGGAAAATGATCTTGACATATTTGCACGCTGTTTTGACGGTATTGCCGATCAAAATTCACACAAAAGGTTTGGAAAAAATACCCGGTAACGGTCGTTTTTTGCTGGTGTGCAACCATTTGGATAATATCGATCCTGCATTTTTGCTCCGTTGTTTCCCCAAGAGCCAGTTGGCGTTTGTGGCAAAGAAAGAGACCAAGAGTATGTTTTTGGTCAACAAGGTGCTGCCGGTGCTGCTGAGCCAGCATATTGACCGGGAAAATGACCGGGAAGCGTTAAAGACGATTCTGAAATGTATCAGTCTGCTGAAGGAAGACAAGGTGTCCATTGCTATTTTCCCGGAAGGACGCATCAATAAGTACCGGAAACTGGCCCATTTCCGTCCCGGTGTGTTTAAGATCGCGCAAAAGGCACAGGTTCCTATTGTGGTGTGTACCATGCTGGGTACGAACCGTGTGATTCCCAATCTGCTGAAGCTGAAAGGCTCAGCGGTGGATCTGCATCTGCTGGATGTGATTACCCCCGAGCAGTACGCCGGCAAGACCACCGTAGAAGTGGCGGAGCAGGTGTATGCCATGATGGCTGCGGATCTGGGCAAGGAAAATATACTTACCCCTGAGGAAGAAGAAAACTCTTGATTTCTTTGTTGATTTTTGTATAATAGGTATCAAGCATAATTTGGGAGGATATACCATGAAAAACAGCGAGAAAACCTTGGATATGATCGTAACTCTGTGTAAAAACAGAGGTTTTGTCTATGCCGGTTCTGAAATTTACGGCGGTTTGGCAAACTCTTGGGACTACGGCCCTCTGGGTGTGGAATTCAAGAACAATGTCAAAAAGGCGTGGATCAAGAAGTTTGTGCAGGAGTCCGACTACAATGTAGGTTTGGATGCTGCAATCATTATGAACCCCACTACTTGGGTCACCACCGGTCACGTGGGCTCTTTCTCCGATCCTCTGGTGGACTGCAAGGGCTGTGGTTCCCGTCAGCGGGCTGACCAGCTCATCGCCGCTTCCGAGTCCGGCAAGCAGGTCAATGTGGACGCCATGGACACCAAGGAAATGAACGCTTTCATTGAAGAGCATGAGGATGTTGTTTGCCCCAACTGCGGAAAGCATCACTTCACCTCTATCCGTAACTTCAACCTGATGTTCCAGACGAAGATCGGTGTTACCGAGGACTCTTCCTCCGTCGCTTACCTGCGTCCTGAAACGGCACAGGGTATTTTCGTTAACTTTGATAACATTCAGCGTACTACCCGTAAGAAGCTGCCCTTCGGCGTCTGTCAGGTAGGTAAGGCGTTCCGTAATGAGATCACCCCCGGCAACTTCACTTTCCGTACTCGTGAGTTCGAGCAGATGGAGTGCGAGTTCTTCTGCCAGCCCGGTACCGACTTGGAGTGGTTTGCTTACTGGAAGGATTTCTGCAAGAACTGGCTGATCAGTCTGGGTATCAAGGAAGATGCTCTGCGCCTGCGTGATCACGATCCTGCAGAGCTGGCTTTCTACTCTCGCGCTACCACCGATATTGAGTATCAGTTCCCCTTCGGCAACGGCTGGGGCGAGCTGTGGGGCATTGCTGACCGTACCGACTATGACCTTGGCCGTCATCAGGAGGCATCCGGCAAGAAGCTGACCTACTTCGATCAGGATCGGAATGAGCATTACATCCCCTATGTCATTGAGCCCTCTCTGGGCTGCGACCGCGTGGCGCTGGCATTCCTGTGCGAGGCGTACGACGAAGAGGTGGTGGGTGTTGACAAGAACGGCAAGGAAGACATCCGCACCGTCCTGCGCCTGCATCCCTATCTGGCACCCTTCAAGGCTGCCGTCCTGCCTCTGTCCAAGAAGCTGAGCCCCAAGGCAGAGGAGATCTACCGGGAGCTGCGTAAGGACTTCATGGTGGACTTTGACGATGCCGGTTCTATCGGTAAGCGCTACCGCCGTGAGGACGAGATCGGTACTCCTTTGTGCATCACCGTGGACTTCCAGACCGTGGGCGACGAGACCACCGAGGCTGACAACTGCGTCACCGTCCGTGACCGCGACACCATGGAGCAGGTTCGTGTTCCTATTTCCGAGCTGAAGGCTTACATCGCCAAGAAGTGCGAGTTCTAATTTGATATATAAAAATCCCGGAGCGGTTGCTCCGGGATTTTTTGCGTTTGCAGGTATATTGTCATTGCGTTCTGTCCATAATTGAGCCAAAAGGAGGGATCGTATGAAAGTCAAGGAAATTATGACCTCGAATGTGATCACCGTTGCGCCGGAGGAATCGGTGGAAGTGGCAGCCAGAACCCTGACACAATATAATATAGGTGTACTGCCTGTGTGTAACGCCGGTGGAAAGATCTGTGGTGTGGTCACAGACCGGGATTTGGTGACCCGGTGTGTGGCGTCCAACCGGCATCCCGGCAAAACTACGGTGCGGGATGTGATGACCGGTCAGGTGGTGTCGGCTCAGCCGGACATGGATGTAGGAGTGGCAGCCCATTTGATGGGGCGTCAGCAGGTCCGGCGGCTTCCTGTGGTGGAAAACGGCAAGCTCTGCGGTATGGTCAGCTTGGGGGATATGGCGTGCAGAGAGGGAAGCGTCATGGATGCGGCAGATGCCCTTTCTGATATCACCGGAAACATTTCGGAACGATAGGCAATATGCACAAAAAACGGCCGCGTTTTCTGCAAAAACAGCCAAAATGCCAAAACGCAAAAAAGTGAAAAAATTTCTCAAAAAAGTTGAAAAAAAGTATTGACAAATGCGGCTTGTAGTGGTATCATAGGCAAGCTGTCCGATGAACGGCGCAAGCCCGGAGGCGGCAAAACCTGTACCTTGTAAATTGAATAACGCAAAGACGAAATGAACACCTTGGACAATTATATGGATTGTTTAAGTTATCGTGTATAAGACGAACGAATAACAGCCAACGAAATTCTTGAGTAATATTGCTAGAAGCAAATTATTCA
>JAZKXW010000053.1:0-204746 GCA_045611825.1 Faecousia sp. | reverse complement strand
GGCAGCTCCTATGCGAGCGGCGGGCAGCGCTATGTGCGCGGTCACTACAGCCGTGGGGACGGCAAGGAGCACATGATGCGCACGTTCGGAGAGCTGATGGAGAACGCGAACCCGGAGCAGCGCCGGATCATCCAGCACGCCATGGATGAACTGCGCAAGGCATAAATGAAAGGGGCGGCGGGACGTGATTGATCTGCGCGAGATTCGCGAAACGATAGACGACATCAAGCGGAACGGCACAACCGTCGCCCAGGCGAAAACGCTTGCGCTCCTGTATATCGCCGCGGATCACATGGAAAGGGAAGAAGCGGAGCGGATGATTTCCGAAAAAATGGAAATCGGGTATTCAGAGGCCGCAGCACCAACAGAAGACGGAAAACGCATCAGGATTAAAGCGACAAGCGAGTTCCTGGAGGCGTGCAATGGAGCAAGGGTTGAAGATGTGCTCAAGGTGATCAACGAGCACATGGACGAAATTCTTGTGCTGTATCCGAAAGAATACGAAAAGGTTATCAGCATAATTATAGAAACCCGGAACGCATAACCCGGATTTAACCCGGTTCTTTTTGACCGGGTTTTTTATGTCGTTTAATTTATACAAAAACAGGGCGAATAAAACAGGGTTGAAAATGTGGAGGTTTAACAGCATTTAAGGGCGGAAGGGGTTCGATTCCCCTCACCTCCACCATAATGGAACGCAAGTATTGATACGATACTTGCGTTCCATTTCTTTTTGTCAAAATCCGCTTGGCACAAGGCTTTTCGACATTTTTACAAATTATATAAATTTCATTGTATCAAAATATAACACCCAAAAGTCGAAATTGAGTGACTCCAAACACCCTATTTTAAACACACAAAATCACGCTGAAACTTTTCTAAAAGAATAATTTCATTGTGCCAAAGATTAGTTTCATTGTGAGAGAAAAGTTTCATCGCCAGGGAGAAAGGTTTCATTGTTCATACTTCCACAAGAAATCAATTGACATTATCAATTAAATGTTTTATAATATCAATTAAGCAAACTTTGTGGAGGTTTTTTTATGACTACTTCAGAACAAATACGTGTGCTTTGTGTCAGGACAGGTATCAGCTTGTCTGAACTGGCCCGAAGAATAAATCAAACACCGCAAAATTTTAATGCTAAACTCAAACGGAACACAATAACCCAGGACGAACTTAACCAAATCGCAAAGGCTTTGGATGTTACATATGAACAATACTTTGTTTTGAGTAATGGTGAACTCGTTAAGTAAGAAAGGATTTTGCTATGACTGAACATAAAATCATATTTGGAGATAGTCGTTCACTCAATCAAATTAAAGATAAATCTGTGCAACTAATTATAACATCGCCTCCATATTGGCAGTTGAAAGACTATGGCACGGAAGATCAAATAGGTTTCAACGACAGCTACGAAGAATACATAAACAATTTGAATTTAGTGTGGAAAGAGTGTAATCGTGTCCTTTCTGATGGATGCAGATTGTGTATAAACATTGGAGACCAGTTTGCTCGTTCTGTTTATTATGGTAGATACAAAGTTATTCCAATTCGAACAGAAATAATTCGATTTTGTGAATCCCTCGGTATGGATTATATGGGAGCTATTATTTGGCAGAAAACCACCACGATGAATACTTCTGGTGGTGGTGCTATTATGGGAAGTTTCCCTTATCCCAGAAATGGTATTCTTAAAATGGATTATGAGTTTATTTTAATCTTTAAGAAATTAGGTAATGCTCCTAAACCAACTCAGCAGCAAAAAGAGCAATCCGCAATGACAAAGGAAGAATGGAGCCAATATTTTTCTTCTCATTGGAATTTCAATGGCGTCAAGCAGATGGGACATATTGCTATGTTCCCGGAGGAACTTCCTAAACGACTGATTAAAATGTTTTCCTTTACAGGAGAAACAGTGTTTGATCCGTTTGCAGGCAGCGGTACAACATCGCTTGCAGCAAAAAACCTCGGAAGAAATTCCATTGGTTATGAAATCAACAAAGATTTTGAACCTATCATTCGTGAAAAATTAGGCGCAGATCAAATCAGATTAGACGATGATACAAAGGTGATTTTTATCGAAGATGAAATTGGAAACATATCTTCTTTTGATCAGCTTCCATATATTTTTAGCGATCCGCATCGAATGGACAAAAAGATCGACGTAAAGAAGCTTCAATTCGGTTCAAGGATTGATCAATCTGAATCAAAACGAGAAGAATTATTCAGTGTAAAGGCAGTTATTTCATCCAACAAAATTGAACTTAGCAATGGACTTGTTGTTCGCCTCTTAGGTATCAAACAAAATCCGTTATATCAAGAAGAAGCCATTAGATTCCTTCAAGATAAATTTCACAAGCGGAAAGTTTTCTTAAAATATGATGCTGTGAAATATGATTCGGATAACACTTTATTGTGCTATGTGTACCTCGATAATAAAACCTTTGTAAACAATCATTTAGTTAGGACAGGATTTGTAGATGTTGATACTTCTTTTGATTATTCCTGTCAAAAGAAATTTCTAAATTCATTACCTAATAAATAAAAGATAGGCGGAGCTTTTTACTCCGCCTATCTTTTATTCTTCTACTTCAATGGTCAAGCCTGTTTTAGTTTTTATATAATAAATCATTTTTACCGCAATCGTTTCAGAGAGACGTCCCATCGTTTTGTATGTATCAGGCTTTACAGAATAAGGAACATCCCCTACATATCCGTCAATACCAACAGATTCTTCATCAGGTGTAGCGAGACGATATGTTTTACCCTTGCGAGATGCAAGAGATGCCAAAATTGCTTTTTGAACATACATACCATTGAATGTCTTAGAAATAACGAGATCTTCTACCCAATGTTTCACCATTTCACGATCAATAAGCGGAATAGCATCACGGAGATTCTGCACCTGTGCATAAATCTTATCAGTTGCTTTGTCAAAGGCGTCGGGATATCTTTCTACATACCAATCGTACCAGTTCTCAATGGTGATTTCTTCACAAGAAGCCATAAACTCCGGGAATAACTCAGACATCTGTCCGACAACTACGGGACGAGTGCCCTGTGCGTTTTGATTTGCCCAGTTGATTAACTGAGAAGTGTATTTCGGGAAGCTAAAAGTGTCACTCTCATTGTAGCGCTCTATGCTTTCGTTTTTCAATGTGTATTTCATCATTTTATCCCCTTATAATTTTTAGTGATAATTCGCTTTCGCTGTTCAATACCAGCACTACGCGAATTGAGATTTTCCATATACTCTTCATATTCTTGTTGGTCAGAAATGAGATAGTATCCTCTATTATTCGCAGCCAACGGCAATTCATATTTTTCTGCACATTCAAGTATTAACGCTCTTGTTTGAGCATGTGTATCATCTTCAACAATACCAAGACATCTTGCAATTTCTGCTGATGTAATCGGATTTTTCTTTCCATTATGCAAGAGAAGGATTTTTCTGATCTGTTCAAGCATTTTTATTCCTCCACAAACAATTTATAAGTCTCAATTTCAAGTGCATCGGCAATTTTCTGAATGTTATCAAGTGAAATGCTCCGACGAAAACACTCTATATCACTAATATAAGTTCTATGTAATCCACAGAGTTCGGCAAACTTTTCTTGAGACACTTTCTTTTCTGTGCGGTACTTTCGTACATTGGTTCCAAATACTTTAATAATATCCATTAGTTACACCTCGACAAATTACTACATATATTTTAATTTTAAGAACACAATAAGTCTACATACAATAAGTGTATGGTCGCATAGAGAAAAAAGGTTGCATTCCAAATGCAACCCTAAATTCAAAATGCAACCCGTATTAAAAATTGCGTTATAATTCATAATAAACGCCGCCTTTGGGCGGTCATTTTTATTGGTGGAGGTGAGAATGTGGAAATCGAATCACCACAAATCACAAACTGCCGGTGGTAGTTTGGTTGCGCCGGCTGGATGGCGCGACACCTTTATTTTCGTAAAACGCGAGAATGCAAACGATCCCCCCACCTCTGCATTCGTCACAGATAAATCGTTAGGTATCTCTACATCTCGTTTTACCCTTCCATAAAAATACTGTTTCTTTATTGACATCTCCTATACTTCGTGTTATGATGTATTCCAGATAAGGAGGTATGGTATGGATATGCAATTGAAGCGTGGTCTGCTGGATGTAAGTGTTCTGGCAGCCATCAAAGATGAAGATTCTTATGGCTACAAGATCATCAAAGATATGAAGCCCTATTTAGAGCTTTCTGAGTCCACTCTCTATACGATCCTGAAGCGTTTGGAAGCAGCCAACATGCTGACTGTCCGCACCGCTGAGCATGGCGGCAGACTGCGGAAATATTACCGCATTACCACCGAGGGTCTCCAACGCATCGAAGATTTCAAGGAGAATTGGCAGGAGATTCTGTCAATCTATCGGTTTGTAACCAAGGAGGATGGGGACAATGACTAAACTACAGTTTATCTTAGCGCTCCATGAAAAATTATCGGGTCTGCCGAAAAACGAAGTGGAAGAACGCCTGAATTTTTACAGTGAAATGATCGAGGACCGAATGGAGGAAGGACTTTCGGAAGAGGAAGCTGTTGCCGCTGTGGGCTCCATCGAGGAGATTGCAGAGCAGATCACATGTGACATTCCCCTTTCCAAAATCGCAAAGGAGAAAATTAAACCCAACAGAAGCCTGACGGCATGGGAAATCGTACTGCTGGGCTCCCCTGTTTGGGTTTCTCTGCTGATCATCGGCTTTGCACTAATCATTTCTGTTTATGCATCTGTGTGGACCGTGATTGTATCTTTGTGGGCAGTTTTCGGTTCTATTGTGGCTTCCGCATTTGGTGTTATCGTTGCAGGTGTTATCATGATTGTAACCGGCAATGCACTTTCCGGAATTGCTTTGATCGGAGCCGGCATATCTCTGGCAGGCATTTCGATCTTTCTGTACTTTGGCTGCAAAGCTTCCACAAAAGGCACCGTATGGCTCACGAAAAACATTGGCTTGTTAATCAAGAAATGTTTCATCAAGAAGGAGGAAGCATAATGCGTAAAACAACAATTTGGCTTATGGTTGCTGCTTCCCTTTTATTAATTGGGTGCATCATAATAGGAGGCGTAATGGCAATGCTTAACTGGGATTTTACGAAATTATCCACCACTAAATACGAAACCAACAACTATACGGTCCAAGAGGACTTTCAAAACATCGCTATTGTAACCGAAACCGCCAACATTCAGCTCGTCCCCTCTGATGGTCATGCGGTTACCGTCACCTGCTTGGAGCAGAAAAAGCTCAAGCATACGGTTGCAGTAAAGGGTGACACCTTGTACATTGAAATCGAGGACACCAGAAAGTGGTACGATTTTATTTCTATCGGCATCGGTGGTTCTCCTAAGATCACCCTGTCGATCCCTGCAGCGGATTACGGCAAGCTTACCATTGACTCCAGTACCAGCGATATTACAATTGCAGAAGATTTTCTCTTTGCATCTATGGATATCACAGCAAACACCGGAAACATCGCAAGCAATGCAAATGTTGCCGAAGCCGCAAAGATCAAGGCCTCTACCGGAAATATCCGTGTTGAAAATGTTTCTGCAGGCGTAATGGATCTATCCGTAACAACCGGCAATATCACTGTTACCAATGTAACCTGCGCAGGCAGTGTTAAGGTTGGCGTTTCTGCAGGCGATGCATATTTTACTAAGGTCATATGTGAAAGTCTCAACTCCACAGGCAATACCGGCAACCTGTCTTTGAAAAATGTGCTTGCCACAAAGATGTTCTCCATTGAGCGGTCTACTGGCGATGTTACATTTTCTGATTGTGATGCGGCGGAAATTTTTGTGATAACCGATACCGGCAATGTTACCGGAAATCTCCTTACCGACAAGGTATTTCTCGTCAAAAGCGATACCGGCAGAATTGATGTTCCCAAAACCGTCACCGGCGGCAGATGTGAGATCACAACAGACACCGGTAACATTAGAATCAATGTCGATTAAAGGAAGGCGCGTGATCGTTTGAAAAACTGTATACCGATTATTCTTGCATGCCTCTGTGTATGTTTGCTTTTAGGGTGTCATGCAGAGGTTGAGCCTGGTGTGACTACCGATCCCACCACAACCCATGGACAACCAACAGAGCCCACTGAGGAAAGCACGACCCTGCCAACTGAGCCGGAACAACCAACCGAACCTCCGACCCCGGAGCACTCCCCTCTTTATATTCCGGATCTTAGTGTAGAAGATGTTATCACCTACTTTAAGGAGGTGTGTTTGGATGCAGAGTATGTCACCTCCGGCAATCCCTCTGTGATCCAGAAATGGACCAAGCCGATCTACTATCAAATCAACGGTGAACCTACCGACGAGGACTTGGCAGTCCTTGCCGCCTTTACGGAGTGGCTTTGCGGTATTGAGGGATTCCCCGGTATCTACCAAGCGGAAACGCATGCTGCTGCAAATCTGCAGATTCATTTCTGTACGAATCAGCAAATGCTGAACATTTTAGGCAGTAACTTTTACAACTGCGACGGCGGCGTCACATTTTGGTATAACGGCAATAATCAAATTTACAATGAGATTATTTGCTACCGGACCGATATTGGACAGCACCTGCGCAACTCTGTGATTCTGGAAGAAATCTACAACGGCTTAGGACCTGTACAGGACTCCGATCTGCGAGAGGACAGCATTATTTACTCCGGATTCTCCGAGCCTCAAGCGCTCACAGAAATTGATGCGCTGCTTCTGCGGCTGTTATACCATCCGGATATTCAGTGCGGTATGGATGCCCAACGCTGTGAAGCAATTATTCGGCAGCTGTATTACTAAAAAATAACGGGTCAGCGTTTTAAAAACGCTGAGCCGTTTTGCTATGTAATGTAATTATTCCTTACCGGATGCTACCTTATCGAACACTTCTGTCACTTCGGCCTCAGGTGCCTTAGTGAACAAGGTCACAACAACCGCAACAACCAAACCGCAAAGGAAGCCGGGAATGATCTCGTACACGCCGAGGTGCTTCAGGAACACCAGCCACAAAATGTCCACAACCGAGCCGGTCAAAATACCGGCAACTGCGCCTGCAAAATTAAATCTGCGCCAGAACAGGCTTAGAATGATCACAGGTCCAAATGCGGCTCCGAATACACCCCAAGCATTTTCCACCAAACCCATGATCGTGCCGGAATTGGGGTTTGCAGCGATCAAAACTGCAATGACAGAAATCACAAGCACGACAAATCTGCCGGCCCATGCCATCTCTTTATCTGTTGCCTTATTCTTTCTGACGATCGGCTTATACACATCGCTGGCAAAGGCGGAAGCAGATGCCAAAAGCTGGGAATCCGCTGTGCTCATAGCCGCAGCCAAAATTGCAGAAAGCAGAAGTCCGCTGACCAATGCAGGGAAGATCTTACGAACCATCTGAATAAATACGGTGGAAGCATCAGAAATCTCACCAAGGAACAGGTGTCCGATAACGCCTGCCGCTACAGAGAACAACAGGATCAGGACTGTCCATGTGATACCGATCTTTGCGCTCTTCTTCAAATCCTTATCGGAACGCAGGGACATAAAGCGGATAATGATATGGGGCATGCCGAAATAGCCAAGACCCCAACCAAGGCCGGAGAGGATATCTTTCCAATTTGTAAAGAGATTCCAATAATTGGCAGGCAGTTGCTGCATCGAACCGACACCCTCACCTGCAGAAACCAGCGTCATGGCAAAGATCGGTGCCACCAAGAGTGCGCCAAGCATCAGCAGGCCCTGGAAGAAATCCGTCCAGCAAACTGCGGAGAAGCCGCCGAGGAATGTATAGCTGATGATGATCACAGCAGCGATGTACATAGCAACGGTGGGATCAATTCCCATAACCGTATTGAAGAGCGTACCGCAAGCCTTGATGCTGGAAGCCGCATAAACCGTATACGCAATCAGGAAGATCACAGCGCTGATAACCTGAAGCGCCCGGCTCTTGGAAAGGAAGCGGTTAGTCAGGTACTGAGGAATGGTGATGGAGTCATTGGCCGCAATGGAATATCTGCGCAAACGAGGCGCAATGAACAGCCAGCTCAAGGTGTAACCAACAGCCAAGCCGATTGCGATCCAAGTCTGACCCAGACCAGCCGCATAAATAGATGCAGGCAGACCCATCAGAACCCATGCGCTCATATCGGATGCGCCTGCGGACAGAGCCGATACCCACGGACCCATTTGACGATTACCGAGAAAATAGCCCTTCTCACCGGCGCCTTTGGAGCGCAGGAAGAAGAAAATGCCGATACCAAGCATAAACAGCAGGTACGAGCAAAATACAATAAACTCTGCATTAAACATTTGTACACACCTCAAAATAATAATATAATGTTAAAATTATACAACAATTGTGCATATTATGCAAGGAATATTTTCTTTTTAACTGTACATATTTTGTACTTTTTGGTAGGATTTTCTATGCATATTGCATGACAGCAACGGTTGATTTTTCCTAAATTGCATACTATAATAGGCAAAAAATGAAAGGTGTTGCATTATGGATAAAAAGACTGTTCGACTAAAATATGCTTGCTATACCACAAGTCTTACCATGTCCATTGTGGCAAATCTACCGCCCCTGCTGTTTCTTACCTTCCGTTCCTTATATGGAATCTCTTATACGCAATTAGGTCTTTTGGTGCTTATCAATTATGTGACGCAGCTTGGCATAGATTTGCTGTTTTCCTTTTTTTCTCACAAACTCAATATCCACAAATCCGTGAAAGCCACTCCGGCAATTGCTGTCATCGGTCTTTTGCTCTATGCCGCAAGTCCTTTTCTGCTTCCTGATGCCACCTACCTTGGTTTGGTGTTCAGCACAGTCATTTTTTCCGCTGCAAGCGGCTTTGCGGAGGTACTTATCAGTCCGGTGATCGCAGCGATCCCTTCCCCCAATCCGGACAGAGAAATGAGCAAACTGCACTCCATGTACGCGTGGGGTGTTGTGGGCGTCGTTATTGTCAGCACCGTATTTCTGCTGATCTTTGATAAAAAAAGCTGGCCGTTCCTCACTCTGCTTCTGACATCCGTGCCCCTTTGTTCCCTGATCCTTTTCTACGGTACTCAGCTGCCCCAGATGGAAACACCTGAGCGCGCATCCGGCGCTTTGGGACTGCTGCGGAACAAGGGTATTTGGTTCTGTTTTATTGCCATTTTCTTAGGCGGTGCCGCTGAGTGTACCATGTCCCAATGGGCATCCGGTTATCTGGAGCAGGCCCTTCAAATTCCAAAGGTTTGGGGCGATATTTTTGGTGTTGCCCTGTTCGCAGTCACCTTGGGAGTTGGACGCAGTTTGTATGCAAAATACGGTCGAAACCTTGGCAAAGTTCTGTTTTTGGGAGCTATTGCCGCATCTGTCTGCTATCTGATTACCGCAGTTACCCGAATTCCTGTCATCGGTTTGCTTGCCTGTGCATTTACCGGCTTGAGCACCGCTATGTTTTGGCCCGGCAATCTTGTAGTGGCCTCAGAGCGCTATCCTGCCGGCGGTGTCTTTATTTACGCACTGATGGCTGCCGGCGGCGACCTTGGCGCTTCTGTCGGTCCGCAGCTCATTGGTATTGTGACCGATGCTGCCATTAAGAACCACGGCATTGTAACAATTACGCAGTCAGTTGGCCTTACTACAGAACAGTTCGGCATGAAACTCGGCATGCTCATTGGTGCGCTTTTCCCCTTCGCTGCCGTCTTCTTTTACTACCGAATCATGAAATCCCATCGCAAGCTATAATTTCACCCTTTCCGCTATCTCTAACGGAGGAAAACCATGCAAATTACGCAAAAAAGCTTTTTTATACTCATACTGTGTCTTGTGCTCACCTTTACCGGTTGTCAAAAAAACGGTCCGGTCACTGAAACGACTGTACCGAACCCCATCGCCCAAATTGATAACGCGGCAGATCTTTATACAGCAGCAAGCGCTGCACTATCACAGCAAGCAAATATGACTCTGACCGTCTCTGCAACAGAAACCTACACCAACGGTAACAGATCCTACACCCAAGGCACTGCGCAAACTGTTTTATACAAAGACATCGGTAAGGAATCTGCAGTTGCAGTATCCAATAAGGTACACCGCTTTGGTACATACGAAGTATATACGGGCCTTGCCTATCAAGCAGGTACCGGATACTTTACAATTGCTGACGGAAAATTCCATCGTCCAATTACTATGCAGGAATTTTCACAGCAGCATGCGCCTGCGGCGCTGTTTACCACAGATAATTACCAAGAAATCACAGGCGTCAGCGACGGGATCATAACCACTATCACTTTCAGCAAGCCGGTAAAAGGAGAAGCTTGGTCTGTCCCGGAACACGTCTATTTGTTGGAGGCCTCCGGTTCCGCGATTTTAGATGCAAACAACAAGCTGCTGGAATGCCTTTATTCTGTCACATACCGCATTGCCGACCGTACTGTTAAGAAAATGGTACGTACCACTGTTGACACAGGCAATCAGGAGATCGACATGCCGGATACCGACGGTTTCATTCCTCTGGACAACCCGGAAGCACTTCTTTTAATGGAACAGTCCATCGGCTATCTGCTGCAGGCTGAGAACATCGACGCCAAAACAACAGAGCATATCCTGTGTGACTCCTACAGTGACGAATGGACACAGGATATGTCTATACAAATCATGCAAAACGGCGGAAGCTATGCTGCAAGCTTAGATGTTTCCAGCGTAAAAGTAAACAGTGGCCGCTTAGAGGATGCCCAAACAAAAACTCAGCAAAAACAATACGCAAACGGTGTCCTGACTGATATTATCGACGGCGGCACACCGACAGAAGACCGGAATGTGCGCCAACAGGACATCCAGATCTATTTCCGGGAGCTGTTAATGAGCACAGTTTTGAAATCAGGTCACATTACAGGTGTAACGGTTACCACTCTTGAACATGCTTACAAAATCGAATTTACTGCTAACAAAGCCATGGCAAACAAGATCCGTCAGGAAGTATGCAGCACCTTATACAACACCCCCACCCTACTGGACGACTGTCCCTATGAGGTTGAACAGCTGACAGGTTATATAATCATCGACAACGCTACGCTGCTGCCGCTATCGTCGGGTATTATCTATTTGGAAACCCACTATGTCGCAGACTTTCCTTACCACCTTTCGTTTGAAACGGAGCAAACCTACACCTTAACATAAACGAAAACCTCCGGCAAATTGCCGGAGGTTTTTTACATCTGTTTCACCAAGGCCTGTACTACTGCCGCGCAGCGCTTGGCAGCAATCGCCTCAAAAGTAGGATAATCCATCTGTGCTGAATCGTCAGCCTTGTCGGAAATAGCCCGAAAAATCACAAACGGAACTCCGTTACGAACTGCCGCATGGGCAATGGCTGCGCCCTCCATTTCTGTACAGACGGCGCCGGTATCCGCAATGATCTTCGCTTTTTGCTGACGGTCAGAAATGAACTGGTCGCCGCTGGCAACTCTACCGATACAGGCATGACCGCGGTATACCTGCTCCGCAGCAGACATAGCTAAAGAAATCATTTCCTCGTCTGCCGCAAATTCCCGTACATCCATACCGGGAACTTGTCCGATAGGATACCCCAAAGGACCTACATCAAAATCATGATACATGGCATCACGGCTGATTACAAAATCGCCGATATCCAATTTTGCATCCAAAGAGCCTGCAACGCCGGTATTGATAATGTGGGAAACGCCATAGCCGTCGCACAGCAGCTGCACGCACAATGCGGCATTCACCTTACCTACGCCGCATTGGACAACGACACAAGGAGTACCCTCCAATACACCGTCAAAAAACTCCATGCCACAGCGGTTCGTCACTGTCAAATGGGTCATTTTCTCCTTCAACAGCGCCACCTCTACCGACATAGCACCGATAATTCCGATCTTTTTCATTATATCACCTCATTGGGGATAAACCAAGCGGTCATCACCGATATTTTCAAGAAGTTGGGAATACCGCATTCCCCAGTAATTTGCCATAGGCAGATTCATATCCAGATAGTTACCGCAGTCCTTGGGGGCTGCACCGGGAATATCACCGGTATATGTTGCAACAAAGCGGAAACAGTCATGCACCAACGGCAGCACATCCCGGGAAGTATAATCACCGATCAGCAGCAGATAAAAACCGGTTCGGCAGCCCATAGGACCAAAATATAAAACCTTATCCTTCCACACAGAATCGTTGCGCAAATAGGTTGCTGCCAAATGCTCAATGGTATGCACCTCTGCTGTATTCAACACCGGCTCCTCGTTAGGGCTGGTAAAGCGCAAATCGAAGGTGGTAACAATTTGGTCACCGACAGAATCCTTGCGAGATACATACAATCCCGGTTGCAATCGGATATGATCGATTGTAAAGCTTGTGATCTTCTCCATTTTGATCTCCTTTCTTTCCTCTTATTGTGTATCATATCGCAAAAAAGTACCGGATGCAAGGAAAATTTACAGGTCATTACACTCGCCCTATTTCTACGAAATTCTCTTGCTTTTTTAACGCAATACGGCTATAATACAAGAAATAGTAACACAGGATGCAGAAAGGCGGCGTATTTTATGGAAGAAAATCAGCAAGTACCTGTGCAATCCCACAGACCCCGTCGCAGAAGACGGACGCAGATGGAGATTTTTAAGGAAGCTTATCTGCCTGCCATTATTGCAGGCGTTGCTGTCCTGATGATTATTATTTTTGTAATTGGCTCTATCACCAGATCCATCCAAAAGAAGCGTGTAGAAGAAGAGATCCACGCCAATGAAATCACAGAAGAGCAACAGACTGATCTCTCAAACCTGACACAGGAAGCAAATGCCCTAATCGCGGAAGCGGATCGGCTGGCAGAAGATTATCTGTATGACGAAGCCATCGCCAAGTTGGACAGCTTTAGCGGAGATATGAGTCGTTTCCCGGTTTTGACAGAAAAGCGCACACAGCTTCAGGAAGCAAAGAATCAGATGGTTGCCTGGAGCGATCCCGGCAAGGTTGCACATCTTTCCTTCCAAATGCTGATTGCCGATCCTGCTCGCGCGTTCAACGACCGCTCTTTGGGCTCTAAGTACAATCAGAACTTTGTCACCACCGGTGAGTTCGCCAAGATCCTCCAGCAGCTTTACAATAACGGCTACATGCTTGTCAATTTGGATGACATTGTCACTGCAGAAACAAACGCTGCTGGTACTACTGTTTATCGCGCCAAAACCCTCTACTTGCCTGCCGGCAAGAAGCCGCTGCTGCTTACACAAAATCAGGTTAATTATTACAAATACATGATTGACGGTGACAATGACAGTTTGCGTCAGCCGGACAAAGACGGTGCAGGCTTTGCAAACAAGCTTGTAGTTGGCGCTGACGGCAAGGTCACCTGTCAGTATGTGGATGCCACCGGCAAATCTCTGACCGGCGCGTACGATCTTGTGCCTATCTTGGATAAGTTTATCGAAAACAACCCCTCTTTCTCCTACCGTGGTGCAAAGGCGATCCTTTCCGTCAGCGGATATGAGGGCGTGTTCGGTTACCGTACAGATACCGAATCCAAGAATCTGCTGGGCGAAACTGCTTATGCCGCAGAGGTAGAAGGCGCAAAGAAGGTCGCCAAAGCACTGCGTGACAGCGGTTATGAGATCGCCTGCTATACATACGGCAACAAGGCCTACGGCAATGCATCTGCTGCTGAGATTCGTGCAGACCTGAGTGGTTGGACCTCTGAAGTCCTCCCGATTTTGGGTGAGGTAGATATTTTGGTATACGCCCAAAACAGCGACATCACCACCAACGCTGTCTATACCGGTGAAAAGTACAACATCCTGCAAAATGCAGGCTTCCGCTATTATCTCGGCTTTGCCGCTGACGGAAACTGCTGGGCAACCGTCACTGACAACTACGTGCGCTTCGGTCGTATTATGGTCACAGGCTCTAACATGGCGCACCATGCAGGCTGGTTTAACGGCATGTTTAACGCAAGCTCCGTCTTAGACGCCACCCGTGGAAATGTTCCAAGCTAACGCACTACAGCCGGGAGTAGCTCTCCCGGCTGTTCTATTAAAGGATGGTCATTATGGAATTAAAAATCGGTAAGTACCGTCATTTTAAGGGAAACGAATACCAGCTGCTTGGCGTAGCGACCCATTCCGAAACCATGGAGCCGATGGTCGTCTATCGCGCACTGTACGGTGAAAAGGGTCTGTGGGTACGCCCTGTAGCCATGTGGACAGAAACAATTAACCATGACGGATATCACGGTCCCCGTTTTCAGTATATCGGCTCAGAAGAATAAATAATCCCCTCCAAATCGGAGGGGATTTCCTATTTTCCGCGAAGCTCGATAATTTGATCCCGAAGGATCGCAGCATACTCGTATTCCATCATCTTTGCGGCTTCCTTCATCTGTTTTTCCAGGCGCGCAATCTCTTTTTCCTTTTCAGCATTTGTCATCTTTACGCCGGTACGGCCCTTGCGCTCCGGTGTGGAGGAAGAAATCTCAATCAGGTCACGGACAGACTTTATAATGGTCTTTGGTACAATGCCGTTTTCCTCATTGTAGGCATTTTGCAGCTCTCTGCGGCGATTTGTCTCTGCAATGGCAACGCGCATAGACTCTGTAACCTTATCGGCATACATGATCACACGGCCTTCTGCATTTCTTGCGGCACGGCCAATGGTCTGAATCAAGCTGGTCTCCGAACGCAGAAAGCCTTCCTTATCTGCATCCAAAATCGCAACTAAGCTGACCTCCGGAAGGTCAAGGCCCTCTCTGAGCAAATTGATACCGACAAGCACATCAAATTTTGCCATTCTTAAATCGCGAATAATCTCCATTCGCTCCATTGCGCCGATGTCCGAGTGCATATAACGGACGCGAATGCCTGCCTTCAGCAGATAAGCAGTCAGATCCTCAGCCATTTTTTTCGTCAGCGTTGTAACCAGTACGCGCTGATCCCGGGCTGTGCGTGCATTGATCTCCCCAATCAAGTCATCAATCTGCCCATCAATAGGACGGACCTCTACGATTGGATCCAACAGACCGGTGGGTCGGATCACCTGCTCCACGATTTGACCGGAACGGGATTTTTCGTACTCACCAGGCGTTGCGGATACATAAATGATCTGATTCAACTTGGAATCAAACTCTTCAAAATTCAAAGGTCGGTTATCGTAGGCAGACGACAACCGAAAGCCGTAATTCACAAGGGAATCCTTGCGGCTTCTGTCACCTGCGTACATAGCACGGCACTGGGGCAGCGTTACATGGCTCTCGTCCACTAACAACAGAAAATCATCAGGGAAATAATCCAACAGCGTTGTGGGAGGTGTTCCCGGTTCTCTGCCCTGAATCACTCGGGAGTAATTTTCTATGCCGGTACAAAAACCAATCTGGGTCAGCATTTCCAAATCATAATTGGTACGCTGTGCAATGCGCTGGGCTTCGATCAGCTTGTTCTCCTCACGGAATTTCTCAACCTGCGCATCGCACTCCTTGCGGATCTCTGCCATTGCGCGCTCCAGCTTTTCCCGGGATGCTACATAGTGGCTGGCAGGATAGATCGCCACATGATCCACATACCGCTCCACAACTCCGGATACCGCGTTGATCTCCGCGATCCGGTCGATCTCATCGCCAAAAAACTCTACGCGAATCGCCCGTCCGTTCCAATAAGCAGGATAGACCTCCAGCGTATCTCCGCGAACGCGGAACTTATTTCTGGAGAAATCAATATCATTGCGCTCATAGCGGATCTCCGTCAGCTTGTAGAGCACCTCGTCCAGCGGACGGCTTTGACCCACGCGCAGGGAAATCACCATGCTTTTATAGTCAATCGGGTCACCCAGACCGTACAGACAGCTGACAGAGGAAACAACGATCACATCACGGCGTTCAAACAAGGCCGCCGTTGCGCTGTGGCGCAATCGGTCAATCTCCTCATTGATGGCAGAATCCTTTTCAATATAGGTATCTGTATGGGCAATATAGGCTTCCGGCTGATAGTAATCATAATAAGAAATAAAATATTCCACTGCATTATCCGGAAAAAGCTCCCGGAACTCTGAGCAAAGCTGCGCGGCCAGCGTTTTGTTATGCGCCAGCACAAGAGTAGGTCTGTTTACCTTCTCGATGACAGAGGCCATTGTAAAGGTCTTACCGGAACCGGTTACGCCCATCAGGGTCTGCTCGCGCATACCCCAATCCACGCCATTTGCGAGGGCTTCGATAGCCTGCGGTTGATCGCCGGAGGGACGATATTCAGATTTTAGCACAAATTTATCCATTCCCTCACCTCTTCTGTGAATTCAAATCCAGTATAGTATACCACAAGAACCGTTACAAGTAAACGAATCCGGAATACTTCTAAAATGTATAGGTTCCCGCATCCAGATGATAGGTCTTTCCTTCTACGATAACGGTAGCTTTAACTGGTGTGGTAATCTCATAGATCACCTTTGCCTCTTCATGTCGCCAAGCAGACTTGATTCTGCCATAGGCAGTTTGGAGTTCGACCTTCAGCCATGCAATCCTGTCGTCCGCAACAGGTGCGATCAGCACCTGTTCATAACCCGGAGCATCTTCCACGGAATTAATGCCGCCACATACCGCGTAAACCCAGTCCATGACGGCACCGTAAGCGTAATGATTAAAAGAATTCATTTCGCTGGACCACATTTCTCCATTGGGCATGATACCATCCCAATGCTCCCAGATCGTAGTAGCGCCCTTTGTAATTGGGTATAACCAGGAGGGATACTCTTTTCTGAGAAACAAGGTATAGGCAAGTTCATGATATCCATAACGGCTTAACACATGAAGTATATACGGCGTTCCAACAAAACCGGTTTGCAGTTTGTCTCCGTCTGCATGTATTCGATTAACCAAGGATTCCGCCACCGCTTCCGGCTTATCTGTGAGATTGAACGCAAGCGCTAAAACATATTCCGTCTGCGTCTTATAAGTACCGTCAAATTCACGGTTAAAAGCGTCAATAATTTTGTTGTAAAGACACTCATAGTACGATACGTCCTGTCCGATGATCCTACCGATTTTGCACAGTAACTCGGTGCTTCTTGCATAAAAAGCTGAACCGATCAAGTCTCCTCGGGTATCCCCTATATATTGTCCGTTTTTCGCACCCAGTTCCAACCAATCGCAAAAATGATCTCCCCCAAACCACAAATTTGGCTTGGTTGTTACTTCCGTAACATAGTCCACCCATCGTTTGATTGGCAAAAACATTTTGTTTAGAATTTCTCTGTTACCGTAGGAAAGATATAACTGCCACGGGCAAATGGCAACCGCATCCGCCCAAGCTGCACTGATTCTGCCCTCAACTTTTTCAAACGGAACCACCATGGGAATCGCTCCGTTTTCGAATTGGGCGAACGTCATTTCTCCCAACCATTTTTCAAAGAACTTATTTACATCATAATTGTAGCTTGCCGCACGAATAAACACCTGAGCATCACCCGTCCATCCCATTCGCTCATTCCGTTGCGGACAGTCAGTAGGCACATCTAGAAAGTTCGAGCGCTGCCCCCATAACACATTGCTGAACAGCTGATTTAACATTCTGTCTGAGCTTTCTATGTATCCTGTTTGCTTCAATTCGCTGTAGACTGCGATAGACGTAAAGTGATCTGCGTTTACTTCAACAGGATATTGATCCAAACGGATGTAGCGATAACCATAAAAAGTAAGTGTCGGCTTAAAACTCTGCTTGCCGTCCCTGCATATATAAGTATACTGACATTTCGCCTTACGATAGTTTTCATTATAGAAATTGCCGTTATTGTCGAGCACTTCTGCAAAAGAGAGGGAAACAACATCTCCGGCCTTCGCCGTCAAGCTTATTTCCACATAACCAGTCAAATTCTGACCAAAATCAATCACGGTTTCGCCCTTAGGTGTATGGATAATTCCGACCGGCTTAAAACGTTCTTGCTCAATGATCTTTTCGCCAAACTGCGGCACCAATTCTTTCTTGCTGTTGTTTTCCGCCACCACAGTTTCCAGACAAAAATCCGGTATTCTTCCGGCATCAAATACAAATCCATTATAAATCTCACAATAACTGTAACCGCTTAATGCCGCTGTCCAATCTTTATCGGTATAAATATTCTCAATTGTACCGTCCGTATAGGTGATTTCTATTTTTGCAATCAAAGCGCATTGGTGTCCCTGAGCATGGCTCCACCATAGCGCTATGTCCCCTTTGTACCAGCCTGCCGCAACCGCTACTGTTAATGCATTTTCTTCCGCAAGCAATTTACTTATGTCGTATTTTTGATATTGAATGCGGTTCTTATAGGATGTCCAGCCGGGAGCGAGTACAAAATCACCGACCCGTTGTCCGTTCAATATTGCTTCATAAACACCTCTGGCAGAGATATACAGACATGCCATGCGCACCGGCTTTTGGATTCGGAAGGTCTTTTTGTAAAAAGGAACATGATCGCCGATATGCTCTTTACTGTGAATCCAGTTGGCATTTACCATAGGGATATCCCTCTTTCAGAAAGAATTATTGTTTGGATGCATACAACGGCATACTTAGAAGCGCCATTTCAATCAGTTTTGTCATATAAGCGATCGCTTTCTCCCGGTCACACTTATCCTTGCCCTTTACCCAATCCAAGAGCATACCGGCAATGGCTTCTGTGTAAAACTTTGCGGCATAGTCCCGAAATTCCGGATCAGTATGTAGATGCATTTTATCCGCCGCCTCATCAATGACCGTTGTAACCACGCCAACAAAATCCGCAAAGAAAAACCGCTTCATCTCATCTCTGCCGATAGAATCGTATGCGCAGCTGATGATATAATCGTTCTCTTCTACATAATTCATGACAAAGCGGATCGCTTCCTCATAATGGATCAGCAAATCAAAATCCTTAACCACCTCAACCGCTTCTTCATCAAACATCCATTTCAAAAGGGCATAAATGTCCTCGAAGTGATAATAAAAAGTCTTCCGGTTCACACCGCAATCCTCAATGATTTCGCTAACCGTAATTTTTGAAAAAGGCTTGCTTTTCATTGTCTTTTTCAATGAATCTGCCAACGCACGTTTGGTATGGTAGGTTGTTACTTCATGCTTCATACTGCACCTCCGTTTGCATTTATTATACACTTGTCCGGTATTTATGCAAGTAGAAACATGTAAATTTTGTGTAAAACCAAAATTTGACCCACAAATTCACCATTTTGTCCCAAAATACCACAGTTGTGGTAAAATGACCATATTAACCTCCGAGATTCTCCCTTATACTGAAGAAAAATAATCACGGAGGTATGCAAATGCAAATTTACGATATTTTTCTACATACGCCTCTTGGGAAAAAGAAGGGCGAGCTGAAAGCGAAAATCGAGAACGGCAAATTAAGCGGTGTCTTATCCGTACTCGGACATACCGAGCCCATTGAAGGAACCGTCGACACCAACGGAAGATGTTCCTTAAAGGGTAAAATCATTTCCCTTATGAAATCGATAGATTTCACCGCAAACGGCACCATCGACTATCATGCCGTATATTTAGCCATCAACGGAAATACCGGTTATTACGAAATTTTAGGGGAACTCCGCAGTCAAAAGGAGCGTGAAAGCTGATGCATACTTTTTATACCAAGCTGGTTAATCGCAGGAAGCCGATCCTCTGTCTGTTTGCCGTTGGAATCGTTGTTGCGATGATCTGTATGTCAATGGTCTCTGTGAACTATGACATCAAAGACTATTTGCCTGAGAACACAAAATCCACAATTTCTCTTGAGATCATGGAGAAAGAATTCTCCGGCGGCATTCCCAACACCCGGTTGATGATCCGGAATGTAACCGTGCCGGAAGCGCTGGATTACAAAGCGCAGCTCAAGGCTATTGAAGGTGTGGTAGCTGTTACGTGGCTGGACGATTCCGCCGATATCACCACTCCCCTTGCCATGCTGGATCCGGCAACTGTGGAATCCTACTACAAGGATAACAACGCACTATACACCATTACCATCCATGAGGATTATCGTATTTCTGCTGTAGAAGAGATCCGCAAGATCGTCGGAGATGCCGGCGCTTTGACCGGAACTGCCGTTTCTACCGCAGACGCCACCACAACCACCTTAACAGAAATCCTGTATGTTACGGCGATCTCCGTTGTATTTGTGCTGGGCGTGCTGTTATTAACCACAACCTCTTGGGTAGAGCCTGTTGTCGTCCTTTTGGGACTTGGTGTTGCCATCGTACTGAATAACGGCAGCAACCTGATTTTTGGAGAGATCTCTTTTGTTACCAATGCTGCCGGAAGCGTTTTGCTGTTGGCAGTTTCCTTGGACTATTCCGTATTTTTACTGCATCGTTACCATGAATGCAGAGAACACAATCCTGACCCGAAGTCCGCTATGATAGAAGCCCTTTGTAAATCCACCTTCTCCATTCTGTCCAGCGGCTTGACAACGGTAATCGGATTTATCGCCCTTGTGCTGATGCAGTTTAAGATCGGCGCAGACCTCGGTCTTGCCCTTGCAAAAGGTGTTGTCATCAGCCTGATTACGGTCTTTATCTTTATGCCGACGCTGATTCTGTGTGCTGACAAATGGATCGATAAGACCACCCACAAACCGCTCCTGCCCTCTTTTAAGAAAACAGGCAAATTTGCAGCCAAGATTACCATTACCATGGTCTGCATCTTTGCGCTGGTGATCGTTCCCACCTATCTTGCATCCAACGCCAACAGTTATCTGTACGGTTCTTCGGAAATCTTTGCCGATGACACCCGCTACGGCAAAGACACCGCCGCAATTCGGGATGTTTTCGGACAAAACGACACCTATGTTTTGATGGTACCTAAGGGGGATTCCGCAAAACAAAACGCTTTGTCGGAAGAATTACACAGCCTTCCTGAGATCACAAACATCATCTCCTATGTGGATATGGTCGGCGCGGAAATACCATCCGCCTATTTGGATGCCAACACTCTGGCGTTGTTGGAAGGCGAACATTACAGCCGTATGGTAATTACCGCCAATGTGGAATATGAAGGCCAAAAGACCTTTGAATTTGTACAAAACATTCGCAACATAGCAGATAAATATTATCCCGAAGATAATTATCTTGCCGGTGAGGGTGTCAGCACCTATGATCTGAAAGAGACAATCACCAAGGACATGCTGTTTGTGAATCTTGTGGCCATTGGCGCGATTTTTGTCATATTACTCATTACCCTCAAATCGGTTATTTTGCCTTTTATCCTTGTGCTGAGTATCGAAACCGCAATTTGGCTGAATCTCTCCATCCCCTATTTTGCAGATTCGCCCATCTATTATCTGGCATATCTGATCATCAGCTCCATTCAGCTCGGCGCAACAGTGGACTACGCCATTTTGATGACTGACAGATACCGCGAAAACAGACAAGTACTTGACAAAAAAGACGCTGTGGTGGAAACATGGTCAAATGTTTTTATCTCCGTGATGACCTCCGGCAGCGCAATGACTGTGGTTGGCTTCCTCCTTGGGTGGATGTCCTCCAATCAGCTGATCGGTCAGTTGGGTACACTGATTGGTAGAGGCGCTATTTTGTCCCTGATAATTGTACTGTTTGTCCTTCCCGGACTTCTGTATCTTAGTGACGGCATCATTATTAGAAAAGCAAACAGAAAGGAAACCGCACAATGAAAAGAATCATCGCTATTTTGCTTGTTGCACTGCTAACTGTCGGATTGCTCCCTGCTTCGGCATTTGCAGTTTCGGAAAATACACCAAAGGAAGAAGTCGTATATATCAATCTGAACGCCGACGGCTCTGTGAAAGAGATTTATGTTGTCAACATCTTCGACCTTGACACCGACGGAAAAATTATTGATTACGGTAGATATGAGAGTATCCGTAACATGACCACCAACGAAAAGCTGGGTTATTCCGGTGATACTGTCACCGTGGATGCAAAAGCCGGTAAACTGTATTACGAGGGCAAGCTCAGCAGTAAGGCAATGCCCTGGAATATTGCCATTAAGTACTTCTTAGACGGAAAAGAGTACAAAGCTAATGAGATCGCCGGCAAAAGCGGCAACCTGAAAATCACGATCAATATCACAAAGAACACCGATTGTATCGGTAATTTCTTTGAGGGCTACGCATTGCAGGCCTCTGTAACGCTGGACACGAAGAAGTGTCAGGACATCAAAACCAATGATGCTACCATCGCCAATGTAGGCAGCAGCAAACAGCTTTCCTACACCATTCTGCCGGATAACGGCGCGGATATTGCGATCACCGCAAAGGTAACCGATTTTGAGATGAAGGCAATTGCAATTAACGGCATCAAGCTGAATCTTAAGATCGAACTGGATGACGGTGTCATTGGCGGAAAAATCGGTGAAATCGCCACCGCTTTACAGGCTGTAAAAGAAGGAGCAGGCGCCTTGAACGACGGTTCTAAAGAGCTGTACGACGGCACAACCTTATTGAACGAAAAGGTTGGAGAACTGTTGCTTGGTGTGGGCGCCCTTAATTCCGGCACCGGCACTTTGGCAAGCGGATTGTCCACTATCACCTCTAAGAACAAAGAGCTGCTTGACGGCGCTTACGCCGCCTTTGCAGGCATTTGCTCTGCGTCGGAAACTTTGCTCAATACCGAACTGTCTAAGAACGGCTTGTACGCGGTCACACTCACCCCGGAAACTTACAGCGATGTTCTCAGCGACCTCTTAAAGGCCATGGAGGCCGATGCTGTTTATAATACTGCATACAATGTGGCGCTGAAGGAAGTAACTGCGCAGGTAGAAGCCAATGCGGACGCGTTGTATAAGGGTTATATCGATCAGAATGCCGATGCCATCTACCTTACCTATCTGCAATCACAATCCCAAGCTATCTACGGAAAGGTTGTTGCGCAGATCTTCTTGGAACAGCTGATGGATTTAGGATTCACCGAGGAACAGGCAATGCAACAGATCCAGTCTAAGAACGGACAGGAAGTCATTGCCGAAATGGTAGACGCTCTGCCCGAAGAGCAAAAGCAGCAGATCATGGGCGCTGCCCTCGCAAACCTGACGGATGAGCAGAAGACGCAGATTCGGGTAGGAACGCTTGCCTCCTTAACGGAAGAGCAAAAGGCACAGATCCGGAACGGATATATCGATCAGCTCATGAAATCCAAAGAAGTCACCGACAAGATCACAGCTGCCGTATCTGCCGCCGGCACTGCTGCGGCAAGCGTGGTCAGCCTGAAGGGTCAGCTTGACAATTACAGCCTCTTCTACGATGGCTTGAAGAGTTATACGAATGCAGTCACCGAAGCTGCCAGCGGCGCAAACACCCTCAAGCTCAATATGGATACACTATATGCAAATGTGGGAATCCTGAAAACATCTGTTGGAGGATTAAACGACGGTGTGAAGGCTCTGTATGACGGCACAACAGCCTTAAAGGATGGCTCCGAAGAATTTATCGGAAAGATCGAAGGCGAACTCTCCGGTGAGGTGGATTCTATGATCGGCAATGCCACCGGCAGTAATGTTGCTATCATGTCCTTTGTTTCCGAGAAGAACACCAATATAGATTCGGTCCAGTTTGTGATCCAGACCGAAGCCATTGAGATTGCCCCGGCTGTAGCAGAACCCGCAGTGGAAGAAAAGCTGAACTTCTGGCAGAAGCTTCTGCGTTTGTTCGGACTGTACTAACATAAAAAAGCAGGCTCTTTTGAGCCTGCTTTTTCATATTACACTTCGGGATAGAATTTCTTCTTTGCTTCCTCAAATTCCTGAAACGCAGCAGTCAGGATCTCGATGTTGTCGGTAAAGACCTTACCTCTGCAGCAAGGAGACCACGTGGAGACCACAAAGCCGGCAAGAAACTCATCCTTGACGCCTTCCTTAAAGTACTCCATCTGGGTGGCAATGTTGCCGGGCTTAAAGGACCATGCGCACGGCGCAAACATCTGGCCGCCATTGACCCAGTTGCGGATATTCTTACGGAAGCTTGCCAAACGGGGAATGTCCTCAATGTACTTTAGATCCATACCTGCATAGGGAGTCAGGTCATATTTGAACTCAGAAATGGGTACAAACTTCTCTTCCTTCACCTGATGGTAATACCAAGAGGACAACAGAACCTCATTCTTCTTGATCTTCTCTTCAAAGATCTCGTGCTGGTTAATGTAGGCATCGTACCACATCCAAGGCTTAGCGCCGGTTTCCTTGACGGAATCGATGATGTAACGGATATCGTTCCAGTACAGATCTCCGCGGCGGAACATGCAGTAACCGTCTTTATTGTAGCGAGCATGCTCTTCGTCCTCTTCATCCAAACCGATGTGGAAATACTCGGGATGGTCAAACAGCTCGTAGAGTTCCTTGATCAGATCATTCACAACACGGTAATAGGCATCCGTAGAGATCATTCTCTTGTAAGGACCTAACCAGTTGGAGTGGTTTGCAGAGAAGTTCAGTTTGGGAATCGGTGTCAGGCCCAAGTCGCGGCACTTCTGCAGTTCTTCACGAAGCTTGTTTCTGGACCATGCGCCGGGCATAGAAATCTCGGGATGACTGCCATACTGAATGCCGTCGAGCACATCAATAATGATCGTATTCATGCCTGCCTTAGCTGCGCTCTCAATGGTCCAATCCCAAATATCCTGCTCCAATGGAAGTTTATCATAATGACGGTAACCAAAGTGCATGGACATGTGTACCAAAAGTGCCCACATTTTCTTATTTGCCATAATGTTTCTCCTTTCCAGATTTCATCAAGTCATTATTTCGCGGTGTTTTTATTATATATATCGGCTTTTTGAATTGCAACGGATGCATCAAAGATATTGTAATGGATATTTATGATTTTGTAGCTAATTCGCTTTTTCCTGTTGCATAGTCAATTTCCACACCGGGTTGATTGTTATAGCAGTACACATTGAAGCAAATACCATCGCCGTTATCCTCTACTGACCAAGCTTCCATCTGTACCCCTCTGGCTACCAGATTATCCCCGTCAAAGATCGGTGTTACGCGATAAAGCACATGGTTGCCGGTTTCCTTTACATAGTCGGCGATCATATTTTCAAAAGGCAGCATGCCTTCCGTATTCAGATACCGCGTGCCGGTAATCAAATTCTTCTCATTTGCATTTTCACCGGAAAGTTGGAAGCCGATCAAGTGGCAGCGGTTATACAAATACTTTCCGTCCACAAAATCATATTTTACGGTTTGCCAGCCGGAAGGCTTTACTTGGCCGATACTCCCCCGCTCCTCCGTCGGCATCAGATCCCTGCCGATACACGCCATGGCATAGCCACATCTGTTCAGGGAATCCTGTTCCGAATAAAATTCGTATGATTCGGTCGTGTAATCCTCTTTGGAAAACTCCGGCTTGTTATCATTGATCACCACATAAGGCTGCTCAGCAAAGGCCGGAACATTTTGAACGGAGTCGCTGTATGTATGCTCAGGTGTTTTATTGAAATACCAAAATGCAGACACCGCCGCAATCAGGATAACGATCAGCGGAAATGACAGTTTCTTTCTTATCCGTTTTTTCTGCATCGCACATAAACCTCCTGTGTAATGGTGTCATGGGAATGGCCGGCAAAATCCAAACGATCGACCCTGCGCCAACCCTCTCCGGTAAATACCTGCGGAAGAACCGTATCATAGGGATAGCTGCGATTCCAGCGGTAAAGGATCAGTTTTTCCACCTCATCCGCATAAGGAGCAATATCCTCGTTTTCCACAAAGCAGAACTGGCCTTTGTCGGCTTTTTGCATAAAATCTTCCGCAACGCGGATATGGGCTGCAGGCTCAGAGAACTGCATGGCAGAATAAGCATTCATCCACAAAACACTTCCCTGAGAAAGCAGCAGAATCTGCTTGCGAAGCAGACGGTCCATACTTTGCCGCTTCCCGGCAAACGCCATTCCGTTCCTGTCATCCAGACATACAACTAAATTCATTCCAACACCTCAGCAAATGGCATCCAAATTCTTGGGATCAAAATACCTTGACTGCACCATAGAGATGGGTTGTTTACCGGCAACGATCACATGATCTGCCAAATAGATATCCACTGCTCGCAACGCCTTGGCGATACGCACAGTTGTCATAACATCCTCGTGAGACGGAATTGCAATACCACTGGGGTGATTATGCGCTAGAATGACGGTCACTGCGTTGGCATTAAGCGCGGTTTCCACCACCTTGCGCACTGATATCGAGGTTGCGTTGACACTGCCTTCCCCAATCAGCTTGCAGCCCAAGACCTTGCATTTTGCATCCAAACACAGCAGATATACGACCTCATTTCGTATGGTCAGGAAAAAGGATTTCAAATAATTATTATATTCGTCGATACTGTTCAGTATTTCTTCCTTCGTATCCATATCGATATAGTACTGCCGCATCAATTCACGGATCAGCTGGATAAATGTTGACACGTTTTGCCCGATACCTTCTACCTGTTCCAATTCCGATACTGGCGCATCAAGAACCTGATTCAAACTGCCGAAATGATCGATCAACCGATATGCCAGTTCCTTGGTATCTTGTCTGGGAATGCAATAGAACAGCAGAAGTTCCATAATATGCGCATCGGAAAAACCGTCAAGTCCCTCCTCCCGAAAACGGGCCTTAACGCGTTGTCTGTGTCCGTCATGATAAGACATGTTTCCCACTCCTTGAAATGTTTCTCTTGCTATTTTGCAAATCTTTAGATAGAATAAGGCTATGAATCTGTTGTCGAAATCTGTCGGCGAAATATTTTACGATTATTGCACATGATATACCCTAAGGAGGAACATCATGGATCAATCAAAAGCATTCCCGTCCTCTCCGGAATCCATGCTGCATCCGGCATTTTATGTAAAGGATGGCATTGTAACGGAAGTCAATGAAGCTGCCGCCAACCGGCAGATTGCCGTCGGTACGGAAATCCGCAGTATCATTAAGCATGGACTCGCGGAGTATAACGCCTATACTGACGGCCGTTTAGATCTTACGCTGTGCATAAACGGATACACCTGCAATGCCTATGTCATCACATGCGATGACAAGCAGCTTTTCTGTATGGACTCCGCCTATGTACAGCCGGAGCTGCGAGCCTTCTCCCTTGCTGCCATGCACCTGCGTGAACCGCTGACCAATGCGATGATCTGTGCAAACGCGCTGCTTCCCGATGCCGATGCGGACAAGGAAAATCTGGCGCAAATCAATCGCAGTTTGTATCAAATGCTGCGCATACTGGGCAATATGTCCGATGCAGCACAGTACAGCAAGCACTCACCCTCGCTCCAGCACTGCGACATGGTGGCAATCTTCCGGGAAGTTTTGGAAAAAGTAGAAGCATTGCTGTCTAAGGGCGGTAAAACCCTCCATTATCAAATTCCGGAACAGGCAATCCACACTGCTTGCGATGCCACTATGGTAGAACGGGCGATTCTTAACCTGATCTCCAATGCAGCTGGTTTCTCTCAGGACGGTGCAATCTCCGCCCAACTGCATTGCGAAAATCAGTATTTCCGTTTTACTGTCATCAATAAAAGCAGTGCAGACAAGTCTAAAAGCAAGAATCTGTTTGCAAGATATCTTCGTGAGCCACAAATTGAGGACGGGCGAAACGGCATCGGTTTAGGCCTTCCTTTGGTGCGTTCTGTAGCTGCTGCCCACAACGGTACTGTTTTGATGCAATACACAGACAGCGGAGAATTTCGCATCACAATGACTTTGGCCGTCCAACAGCCGGACTCACCGATCCTGCGTTCACCTACACGACTGCCGATTGATGATACAGGCGGATGGGATCGGTGTCTGCTGGAGCTTTCCGGCATTCTGTCTGCCGATCTTTACCGTGAATAATGTGCGATGCACCGGCCTGCTTCCGCAGGCCGGTTTTTCATTCCAAGCAACGCTTCAAATACGCACCTGTATAACTTTCCTCTGTCTTGGAAACCTCCTCAGGCGTTCCGGTAGCAACCACATAGCCGCCTTGATCGCCGCCTTCCGGGCCAAGATCAATGATATAGTCTGCAATTTTGATTACATCCAGATTATGCTCAATAACCAAAACGGTATTTCCTGCATCCACCAACCGCTCCAGCACCTCGATCAGCTTGTGGACATCTGCTGCGTGCAAGCCGGTGGTTGGCTCATCCAAAATATAGATGGTTCTGCCGCTGGTTACACGGGAAAGCTCCGTGGCCAGTTTCACGCGCTGGGCTTCGCCGCCGGAAAGGGTCGTACTGGACTGTCCCAGCTTTACATAGCCAAGCCCCACCTCTACCAATGTTTGGGCTTTTCTTGCGATCTTAGGGATATTTTCAAAGAACTCCACGGCCTCTTCGGCACGCATGTCCAGTACCTGAGAAATATTCTTTCCCTTATACTGAACCTCCAATGTTTCGCGGTTATAGCGCTGACCCTTACAGACCTCACAGGGCACATACACATCCGCAAGGAAGTGCATTTCAATTTTTACAAGGCCGTCGCCGTTGCAGGCTTCGCATCGTCCACCCTTTACATTAAAGGAAAATCTGCCCGGTCCATAACCTCGCATTTTCGCATCAGCAGTGGAGGCAAACAGATCCCGAATATCATTAAACAGACCGGTATAGGTTGCCGGATTGGAACGGGGCGTTCTGCCGATGGGACTTTGGTCAATATCGATCACTTTATCCAAATGCTCCATGCCCTCTACACAGCGGCACGCGCCGGGTCTGGTTCGTGCATGGTTCAGCTTTCCTAAAAGGGTCTTATTCAGCACTTCCTCCACAAGGCTGGACTTACCGGAGCCGGATACACCGGTGACACAGGTAAGGGTACCGAGAGGAATGGAAACATCAATATCCTTCAGATTATTCTCGGTCGCGCCCTTTACTGTCAAATAGTCGCCGTTGCCGCTTCTGCGACGAGAAGGGACCGGGATCTTTTTCACACCGGACAGGTACTGCCCGGTAATGGACCGGGGTTCCCGGATAATATCATCAATCGTGCCGGCTGCTACGATCTCGCCGCCGTGGCTTCCTGCGCCGGGTCCCACATCCACAATGTAGTCAGCCACCTTCATGGTATCCTCGTCATGCTCTACAACGATCAGCGTATTACCCAAATCCCTCAGCTGCTGCAGGGTCTGCAAAAGCTTATCGTTATCCCGCTGATGCAGGCCGATTGACGGTTCATCTAAAATATACAGCACACCCATCAGGGAAGAACCGATTTGGGTTGCCAAGCGAATACGCTGACTTTCACCACCGGACAGTGTGGCCGCGCCACGGGACAGGGTCAGGTACTGCAAGCCCACATCCGCAAGAAATTGCAGTCTTGACTTGATCTCACGGATAATCTGCTCCGCAATGATGGCCATATTCCCCTCAAGGTGCAGCGTATCCAAGAACTCCAGCCCTTGCTTGACACTCATGCGGCAAAAATCCATAATGCCGATACCGCCGACTGTCACCGCTCTGGCAACATCCGAAAGGCGGTCACCATGGCAATCAGGACAAGGTGCAGTAGCCATGCACTCCTCCAACTCTTTCCGAGCAGCATCCGACTGGGTTTCCCGAAAACGACGGCTGATATTATTTAGGATGCCTTCAAAGGGCTGCTCCAAAACACCCATACCGTTTCCGCGGTTATAGGTCATACGCAGCTTTTCGCCTTTTGTGCCGTACAGTATCACATCCATAACTTCTCTGGGCAAGGTAGACACAGGCTCTGTAAGGGAAAAATGATATTTCTGCGCCAAAGCCTCAAAATACATGCGAAAAATAGAATCGGTACGGGCACTGCTCCAACCGGAGGCTTGAATCGCACCATCAAAAATAGACAGACTTTTGTCGGGGATCACAAGGTCCTCATCCGCAATCAACTGGAAACCGAGTCCGGTACAGCTGGGGCATGCACCTGCCGGGTTATTAAAGGAGAACATCCGCGGTTCAAGCTCCGAAAGACTGACACCGCAATCCTCACAGGCATAATTCATGGAAAAGGACAGTTCCTCACCGCTGTCAGGCAACAATACGGTTACCAGTCCGCCGGAATGGGTGCAGGCAGTTTCCACAGAATCCGCAAGACGGCGACGCTGCCCCTCCCGGATCACGAGGCGATCCACTACCAGTTCAATCATGTGCTTTTGGTTCTTCTGGCAAGAGATATCCTCACTCAATTCGTACATAATGCCGTCAACGCGGACACGGGAAAAGCCGGATTTTCTGGCGTCCTCAAACACCTTCGCATGCTCACCTTTTTTTCCACGCACAATAGGAGACAAAACAATAAAACGCGTTCCCTCGCCCAAGCCTTCGATTCTGTCAACAATTTGGTCAATGGTCTGCCGACTGATCTGTCTGCCGCACTTAGGACAATGGGGCGTACCGACTCTGGCCCACAGAAGACGCAGATAGTCGTAGATTTCCGTAACCGTACCCACAGTAGAACGGGGGTTCTTGGAGGTTGTCTTCTGATCGATGGAAATCGCAGGAGAAAGGCCGTCAATAGAGTCTACATCCGGCTTGTCCATCTGTCCCAAAAACTGACGAGCGTAGGAACTTAAACTCTCCACATATCTGCGCTGCCCTTCGGCGTAGATCGTGTCAAATGCCAAACTGGATTTTCCGGAACCGGACAAGCCGGTAAAGACCACCAATTTATCCCGTGGGATACTCAACTCAACATTCTTTAGATTATTCTCTCTTGCACCCTTAATGACAATCTTATCGTTCACATTCTCACACCCCTACTAAACTTTGCCTAATATTATACCACGGCCAGTCCCTTCATACAAGAACAATTTCCTGCAAAACATTTTCATAACCGCCATTTTCAGGCTTTTTTTCTCTAATCGTCGCTTTGATGGAAGAAAGGAAAAATTTTACTGATTTTTTAGTGGTTATTTTCCCCAGTTTCCTGTTGCTTTTTTCCACAGGTTAGTGCTATAATGTAACCGTATATGTTCAGCATCATGCTGATTGCAGAAATAGATAATAAAGCGAGGTATTCTTACATGATTGCGTACGGTGACAACATTAAGATTTTCTGCGGTAACTCCAATCCTGCCTTTGCAGAAACTGTCTGCAAAGAACTGGGCCTGCCTATGGGCAAGGGCGTCGTCAAGACCTTCTCTGACGGTGAAGTTTCTGTCTCTCTGGAGGAAACTGTCCGCGGTGCGGATGTGTTCCTCATCAACTCCACCTGTAAGCCCGTCAATAACCATCTGATGGAACTGTTGGTTATGATTGACGCATGCCGCCGTGCTTCTGCCGGCCGCATTACCGCTGTCATTCCCTATTTTGGCTATGCCCGTCAGGACCGCAAGGCTAAGAGCCGTGACCCCATCTCCGCAAAGCTGGTCGCTAACATGATCACCGCCGCCGGGGCTGACCGTGTGCTGACCATGGACCTGCACGCTGCTCAGATTCAGGGCTTCTTTGATATTCCTGTGGATCACCTGCTGGGCAATCCCACCTTTGTGAAGTATTACCTCGAAAAATTCCCCGAAGATACCTACAATCACGACGAGTTTGTTGTTGTCTCCCCTGATGTGGGCTCCGTTGCCCGTGCCCGTGCTTTTGCTGCTAAGGTGCACATGGGTCTGGCCATCGTAGATAAGCGCCGTCAGAAGGCAAACGAGTGCGAGGTCATGAATGTTATCGGCGACGTAAAGGGCAAGACCTGCATTCTGTTCGACGACATGGTTGACACTGCCGGTTCTCTGTGCAACGCTGCCAATGCCCTTGTGGAAGTCGGCGGTGCCAAGGAGGTATACGCCTGCGCTACCCATGGCGTTCTGTCCGGTCCTGCCTTTGAGCGCATTGAAAAGAGCGTCATCAAGGAGCTGGTTGTTCACAACACCATTCCTGTTCCGACCGACTGCTCCTGCGCAAAGATCAAGAATCTGGATGTTGCTCCTATCTTTGCCCGTGCCATCGCCCATATCCACGGCGGCACTTCTATCGCCGATCTGTTCTAAGCTGTGTTTGGTAAGAAAAGCGACTGCTGGCTCATCGTCGGCTTAGGAAACCCGGGCAAGGATTATGCCCACACCCGTCATAACTGTGGTTTTCGTGCCATTGATATTTTGGCGGATAAGTTAGGCTGTAAGGTTGATAAGGGTAAGTTTCAGGGTCTTTACGGACAAACTTCCTATAACAGCTGCAAGCTGTTTTTGCTGAAACCGCAAACCTATATGAACTTATCCGGCAGGTCGGTCCTGCAGCTGTCTGCCTATTACAACATTCCGCCCCAAAGGATCATCGTACTGTTTGATGATATCTCCTTGGAGGTTGGCAGGCTGCGTGTTCGCGGTGACGGTTCTGCCGGCGGTCATAACGGCATCAAATCCATTATAGCAGAATTGGGCAGTCAGGCATTTCCTCGCGTCAAGATCGGCGTGGGCGGCAAACCCAGCCCCGATTCTGATTTGGCAGACTGGGTCCTGTCCGGTTTTTCCGCATCTGAGGCAAAGACATTGGACACTGCCCTTATGAGTGCTGCCGATGCCGCTTTATACCTCATTGACCATAGCGTTCAGGAAGCAGCAAACCGTTTTAACGGCAGCAAAGCCTAAGAAGAATATTGTCACATTATCACGGAAAGGGGAGGTATATTCCCCTTTCCGCGTTCCTGCGTGGAACAAAAAAATCAAGGAGGTGCGTTTTTGTGTTGATAGAACATCTGAAAACCATGCCTGAATATCAGACTATGTGTTCTGCAATTGAAAGCTCAGAGGTTGTTGCCGTTACCGGCATCGGTCAAATCAATCGCAGTCATTTGATTGCCGGTTTATATAAACACACCTCCCGTCCCATTGTTGCTATCTGTCAGGACGATATGACCGCAAAACGGCTGCAGGAAGAACTGCGCGCATTTTTATCAGAAACCGCACCGATTCTCCCCTGCCGCGAGCTGACGCTGTACGATACTTCCGTTGTTTCCAGAGGTTGGGAGCAAAAGCGTCTGCGTCAGTTATATGATCTGTCTGCCGGTCACACGCCATTACAGATCTTTACTTGGAGCAGCCTCAGTCAAAGAACAGTACCTCCCGAAGTCCTGCGCCGAGCCGTCTTTACCCTACAGGTTGGTAATCAATACGAAACCGATGCGCTGATCCACGCACTGACCGGTGCCGGTTACAGTCGCTGCAGCATGGTGGAAGGTCCCGGTCAATTTGCGGTTCGCGGCGGCATTTTGGATGTGTTCTCCCCTGCCGCAGACTTACCCATTCGCGCAGAATTTTTCGGTGACGAGCTGGACACTATGGGTTACTTTAATCCGGCGACCCAAAGAAGAACCGAAAATATTACGCAAGTGACCGTTCTGCCTGTCGGAGAAACCCAGCCCAAGCTCCACCCGGAGGGCATTGCCGGATTGTGCCGGGATATTGAGAGTCTGATCGCCCGTCAGCGCCGCAGGAAAAATCCCAACGAAGCTTTGATCGCCACCCTAAGTAAAGATCTTGAGAAATATAATAATGGCATTAACAACCCGGCATCTGACCGGTACATGGCCATGATTTATCCGGAATTTGCCACTGCGTTTGATTATATCCCCAAAAACGCCATTGTGATTTTATACGAACAAAATAATCTCAAACGCACTGCAAAAACCCGTGTGGAAGAAATCGGCATGCAGTTGGATTCTCTGCTGCAGGAGGGTCTGGTTGCCGGTGAATTGTGCGATTATGTCTGTCTGTGGGAGGATTTCTGTCAGGATCTTGCAGACAAATCTGTTATATATATGGATTCCTTTGTGGGCAGCGCCTATCCGGAAGCCTGCCTGCCCAAACAGCTGATCCAAATGGTTGGAAAGCAGCTTCCCGGCTACGGTGGAAGTTTGGATGTAGCTGCCGACGATCTTGCCCATTATCAAAAGAATGATTTTCGCTGTCTTGTGCTCTGCGGCTCCAGACGGCGTGCTGAACTGATGCAGGAAATGCTTACCTCCCGCGGACTTTCCGCATTTCTCTGCATTCCGCTGAATACCATGCCACAGCCGGGACAAATCCTGCTGGCAGAGGGAACGCTTCCCAACGGCATGGAATATCCGGACGCAAAGTTGGCAGTTCTGACGGAAGGACAGCTGATTACCCGTACACCTCAAAAAAAGAAGAGCAAAAAATCTGCAACAAACCGCCAAAAGCTGAACTCCTTCACCGATCTGACCCCCGGCGATCTGGTAGTCCACGAAAACTACGGTATCGGTCGTTTTGTGGCTATGGAGCAAATCCGGGTAGATGGCGCTGTAAAGGATTATGTAAAAATCGCCTATCAGGGTACCGATACCCTTTTTGTCCCTGCTACTCAGCTTGACATGGTCAGCAAGTATATCGGTGGCGGCGAAGACGCCAATATCCGTCTGAATAAGATCGGCACCGATGCTTGGCAGAAAACAAAGGCCAAAGCACGAAAAGCAGCTAAGGATATGGCTGACGAGCTGATCCAGCTCTATGCCGCAAGAAAACGGCAAGAGGGCTTTGCTTTTGCCGCAGACTCTCCTTGGCAGCAGGAGTTTGAGGATAATTTCCCCTACCCCGAAACTGACGATCAGCTGCGCTGTATCGCAGAGATCAAATCCGATATGGAATCCCCGACACCAATGGACCGCCTGCTCTGCGGCGATGTGGGCTTCGGTAAGACCGAGGTTGCCCTACGGGCGGTTATGAAGGCTGTTATGGACGGAAAGCAAGTTGCAATTCTTGTACCAACTACTGTCCTTGCCCAGCAGCATTATCAAACAACAGTTTCCCGATTCCGCGGATTCCCGGTCAACATTGAGGTCCTCAGCCGTTTTCGGTCTGCCAACGAGCAGAAGAAAACCCTGCAAAAGCTGGAATCCGGCTTGGTGGATGTGGTCATCGGCACCCATAAGCTGCTGCAAAAGAGTGTGAAATTTAAGGATCTTGGATTGCTCATCGTTGATGAAGAACAGCGCTTTGGCGTCAGCCATAAGGAGCGGTTAAAAGAGATCTCCAAGGGTGTGGATGTACTGACCCTGTCCGCAACACCCATTCCCCGTACGCTGAATATGGCCCTGTCCGGCATTCGGGACATGTCCACCATTGAAGAGCCGCCGGCAGACAGATATCCTGTACAGACCTTTGTAATGGAGCACAGCAATGCTGTTTTAGACGATGCCATTCGCAGAGAAGTGGAACGGGGCGGTCAGGTATATTACCTGCACAACCGTGTCGAAACCATTGAACAATGTGCCTCCTCCCTGAAGCGCCGCATCCCCGGTCTGAATGTGGCAGTTGCTCACGGAAAAATGGGAGAGGAAGCCCTTTCCGATGCCATGCACGCCATGGCAGACGGCGAAACACAAGTTCTTGTCTGCACAACGATTATTGAAACCGGTTTGGATATTCCAAATGTAAACACCCTGATCATTGAGAATGCCGACCGTTTCGGTCTAAGCCAGCTGCATCAGCTCCGCGGCCGTGTTGGCAGATCCACTCGCCATGCATACGCCTATTTCACCTACCGTCCTGACCGATCTTTAACCGAGGTCGCAGAAAAGCGCCTGTCTGCTATCCGCGACTTTGCGGAATTCGGCTCCGGCTTTAAGATTGCCATGCGCGATCTCGAGATCCGTGGTGCCGGCAATCTGCTGGGCGCAGAACAATCCGGACACATGATGTCTGTCGGCTATGATATGTACCTGTAACTGCTGGATGAAGCTGTTTTGGAACAGCGTGGCGAAGCACCTAAAGAACCGGACTGCACCGCAGACCTGAACGTCACCGCCAATGTGGATCCGGAGTATGTTTCCCGTGGAGAAGAACGGATGGATCTTTATCGCAGAATGGCAGCCATCCGCTCTCAGGAAGATGCAGACGATCTGCTGGATGAGATCATCGACCGTTACGGTGATCCTCCGCGCGGCGTACTGAATTTGATCGATATTGCGCTTCTGCGAGCCAATGCACGAGCCGTCGGTATTACCGACATTCGGCAAAAGTCCGGTGATGTCCTGTTTGTCCTACGAAACCTGAATTTTGAAGCAGTCAGTGCCATCTGCGCAGAACCTGCATACAAAGCCCGGGTGCAATTCGTTGCTTCCGCCAAGGAGCCTACCCTCCGCTTGAAGCTTGCAGCTGGCAGCGACAGCTTAAAACAGGCAAAAATTTTCATCTCCCATTACTCCCAGCACGCACAGGGATAGGTTGCAAATTCTCGATTTCTGTGCTATAATAAACAAACAAATTTAGATTAAGATATAGAAGGAGATACGCTTTATGACACAGCAACCCAACAGACGCAACAGTGCGCAATATGAGCAGGAACGCGTTGAACGCGCATATCACCAATCTGCCGGTAAGCGCCGCAAAAAGTCTGCTGCCGCCCAAAGAAGAAACGGCATCATTGCAATCTGCGCTGCTGTTTTGACTTTGATCTGTGTGATTGTGTTTGGTTTTATCCTCTTCCGGGATACCGATGACGGTTTGATCTTAAAAGGCGTCAAGGTCGCCGGTATTAACCTTGGAGGCATGACCAAAAAGGAAGCCATTGAAGTCCTTGAATCACAGGTGGGTGATTCCTACTCCCAAAACATCATGACTGTTAAGGTTTTGGAAGAAAGCACGCTGATTACGCCTGCTGACTCCGGTGCAAAGCTGGATGTAGAGGCTGCCGTAGATGCAGCCTACGCCATCGGTCGCACCGGCTCTGCCTCTCAAAAGAGCAAAGACAAGCGAACTGCAAGCCGCACCGGCATTGTGGTGGACATTATTCCCTGCCTGAATCTGGACGAGCCTATGATTCGCAAAATTTTGGAGAATCTCGGTGAAAACTACAGTTCTACACTTACAGACTCCAGCGTACATGTGGAACGGGATGAAAACGACATTCCGCAAACTCTCATTATCAATGTCGGCACACCGGAATACAGTTTGAATTTGGAAGTTCTGTATCAGCAGGTCTTAAACGCATACAGAACAAACACATTTCATGTAGAGGGCAAGTGCGAGATCCGTCAGCCCACTGCCATCGACATTGACGCACTGCATACACAATATACAAGAAACCCCGTCAACGGCTACCTCGACCCGATTACTTATGAGGTTGTTGATCCCGTTCCCGGCTATACATTTGATTTGAACGACGCAAAAGCACGTTTGGATTCCGCAAAGCCCGGCGATCCCCCGATTGAAATTCCCTTCACATCCACGCCTGCCGAAAAGTACAGGGACTATCCGGATAAGCTTGCAGAGGTTACTCTGACCCAAGCAGACAGTGATGCCAGCAGAAATCAGAACCTGAAAAGAGGCTGCAGCCTGATCAGCGGCAAGGTACTCAAGCCCGGCGAGAAATTCTCCTATAACGATGCCTTGGGCGAGCGCACCATTGAAAACGGATATGCTATGGGTCCCTCCTACGCAAACGGTCAAACCGTTTATACCATCGGCGGAGGTATCTGTCAGGTATCTTCTGCACTATATCAGTGCTGTTTATATGCGGACCTGAAAATTGATGTCCGCGCACCGCACGGATTCCTGCCGGTGTATGCGCAAGGCGGTCAGGATGCCATGGTCAACTGGGATCCCCGTCAGGACTTCATCTTTACCAACACCACCGGCGCACCGATCCTCATTCAAGCAACCACCATCGACGGCGCAGTAACTGTCAGAATTTACGGTACAGATGACAAGACCTATACCGTTGAACTGGAAACGGTTGTTTTGGCCGAAAAGGAAATCGCAGTAACCTATGAACACCTCCCCGAGGACAACGAGTGGGGCTATAAGGACGGCGATGTGATTGATCCCGGTTACGCGCAGGGTTCTTATACCCTGAAACTCATCATGGTGGATAAGGATACCGGCAAACGTACCACCCGTACCGTCAACACCTCCCATTATAACGGCCGGGCAAAGATCGTTTGTAAAATCATTCCCTCCGGCCATCCCGGCAGCGGCGGTGGCATTGAGGAAGCCTAAAGCAAACAAAAAATCAGGCGTGGAATCCACGCCTGATTTTCATTTATATAGATTTTATTTCCAAATGGTAATCAATGATACCGGCTGTGCTTTGCTCAATCTCAATGCTGTAGGACAGGTCAATGACACCGCCGTTTTCAGTCAGATCCGTTTCGATCCGGCTGGCACACACGGTCAGCATTAACGCACCAAACTCCATTTGGTAAAGGGAATCATGAGGGATGCCGATCTGGAAAACCATCTGGGAATGCAGCTTTCCAACGCGCGTCAAAATAATTTGCTCCCGTTCGATGCGGAAGGTCGTTGTAACGCCCTCAAGACCCGTTAACGCACTTTCTTCATATACAAGATCCCATCCGTTTCCGTTGTGCTCCAGTGTACCTTCCGTCACCAATTCGATCACATCCGGCTCCTGCCCAACATAGGTCTGCTGCCCACGAATCGATAAGGTTACATGTTTCTTCATTTATGCGCCTCCATGGCCAGTGACAGCAAATTATCAATGAGCTGATTGTAAGCGATGCCGCTTGCAGCAAACAATTTGGGATACATGGAAATGGAGGTAAAACCGGGCAGCGTGTTGATCTCGTTAAAGACAATCCTGTTATCAGCATAGGTCACAAAGAAGTCTACGCGGCTCAAACCCTGACAGCCGATAGCAGTGTATACCTTTACCGCCGCCTCACGCACCTGCTCTGCCACATCCTCAGGAATCCGGGCAGGAATATAGGCAACAGAGGTATCTGTAATATACTTGGCGTTATAGTCATAGAACTCCGCACCGGAGTGGATCTCACCGCAGATAGAAGCCACAGGGCTGTCGTTGCCCATGACTGCTACTTCGATCTCGCGGCCGTCAATAAACTCCTCCACAAGGATCTTCTCGTCAAATTTGCCGGCACTATACAGAGCCTGAGCCAGCTGCTCCCGATCTGCTGCCTTGGATACACCCACAGAAGAACCTGTTCCGGCAGGCTTCACAAACATAGGATATGCAAATTGCTTTTCCAGTTGGTCAAGAATCAACTCCATGCGATTTTGCAGATCACTGTTGCGAACCAGCTGCCATGCAGCCTGTGTCACACCGGCATTGTCAATGACCAGCTTTGTCAGGGTCTTGTCCATAGCAACCGCAGAAGCGGAAACATGGGGTCCCACATAAGGAATACCGGCCATTTGCAGAAGACCCTGCATAGCGCCGTCCTCACCGTTTTCTCCGTGAAGTACCGGGAACACCACATCAATATGCTCTGCACTTACCGTACCGTCTACAAAGCGCAAAAGTCCCTGTCCGCGTACCGGAGAAATGGCCGCAAAGCAGTTCGTATCACTGTCCAACCACTGTCCGCCGGGAAGCTTGGAATAGTCCGTTTCACCGTAGAGGATCCAATTACCCTCTTTGGTAATTCCCACAGGGAAAATATTGTATTTCTCCGGATCCATGTTGTTCAGCACAGATTCTGCAGAACGCAGAGAAACATCGTGCTCAGGGCTGATACCGCCAAACAACACGCAAACATTCAGCTTTTTCATAAAGCTCGCCTCTTTTCCTGTTATCATTCACTAAGGAGTGCTTCACCGGCGCGGAAAATATCACCGGCACCGACCGTCAGGATCACGTCCCCTTCCCGTGCCTCTGTCCGCAGGAACGCCGTCACATCCTGTAAGGTTTCACAATAGACTGCTCCGGGAATTTTCTTTACAAGATCCACCGATGATATACCAATGGTGTTGCGCTCACGGGCAGCATAGATCTCCGCAAGAACCACAACATCCGCCTTCTGCAATTCCCGTACAAAATCATCAAACAGAGCGCTGGTACGGGTATAGGTATGGGGCTGGAACGCAAGGATCATGCGCTTGTAGCCCAATGTTCGCACCGCCGCGATGGTTGCCGCCAACTCGTCAGGATGGTGCGCATAATCGTCAAACACATCCGCGCCGTGATACTTGCCCTTAAACTGCATACGGCGCTGAGCACCGGAGAAAGTAGCCAAACCGGAACTGACGGCTTCACCGGGGATTCCCAGCAACCACGCCGCGCCTGCAGCCGCCAACGCATTCATGGTATTATGCTGACCCAAAACCAGCAAATCCAAATGACAATACAGCTGACCGTCACAAATCACATCAAAATGCCGCCAATCAGCGGACACATTCTCGGCATGAATACGGTTGCCAAGATCCAAGCCGTATGTAACATACTCCATGCCCGACAGGGCCTGCAAAACATGCGGATCATCACCGTTTGCTAAAATACCGCCGGTAGACAACTGGGCAAATTTCCGGAAGGAATTCTGCACATCCGCAAGATCCTTAAAGTAATCAAGGTGGTCGGCTTCAATATTCAGAATCACAGCCAATGTGGGATAAAAATTCAGGAAGGAATCGCAATACTCACAGCTTTCCAACACAATGGTATCGCCCTCACCTACCCGGTGACCGGCTTTTAACAGAGGTAAATAACCGCCGATCATAACGGTTGGATCCATCTGTGCTTCCATAAGGATGTGGGTCACCATAGAAGTTGTGGTAGTCTTACCATGGGTGCCGGAAATACAAATTGCATTCTTATATGCCTGCATAATCACGCCCCAAGCCTGCGCACGCTCAAACAAAGGGATTCCCATACTACGGGCTGCGGAAACCTCGGGGTTATCATTTTGGGCGGCTGCGGTACGGATAATGCAGTCTGCGCCCTCGATATTGGCAGCCTCATGGCCAATGGAAACATGGATACCCTTCGCGATCAGCTCATCTGTAGAAACAGAGGAATTCATATCAGAGCCGGTAACGACCAGACCCATCCCCTGCAGAACAAGGCCAAGGGGACGCATGGAAACGCCGCCAATGCCGATCAGATGCACATGCTTACCGGGCTGAAGATACTGTTTTAATTCTTGGGTGCGATCAACCATAAGATCTACTCCTCAAATCGTTCTAATTTAATTAATACATTATATAATATTATCTATCTATTTACAACTGTAAAAATAAACAAATCGCCATTGCCATTTCAGTGGAGGACACGCAAAGCATTCACTATATTCTGTATATTTTCATCACAAATTCTTTATGTATTCACTGTATACTGTATGATTTTATAGTTTATTTGTTTATTTAATATATATCATACCGGTTTTATTGTTCATTTCGCCAGTTGACGATGAATATTATACGGTGTATAATACATACATATTTTCAAAACATTGAAAAGGAGATTTTATCATGAAAAAGATTATTGCACTCACTTTAGTTTTGGTCATGGCCCTGTGCCTGTTCGCAGGCTGCAACAGCAAGGACGAAAACAAACTCATCATGGCAACAAATGCTGCATTCCCTCCTTATGAGTACAAAGAGGGCGATTCCTTTAAGGGCATTGATGTCGAGATCGCACAGGCAATCGCAGAAAAGCTTGGTATGGAACTGGTCATCGAAGATGTAGAATTTGGTTCTGTTCTGACCGGCGTTGCTGAGGGTAAGTACGATATGGGTATGGCCGGTATTACTGTTAACGAAGATCGCAAAAAGACAATGGACTTCTCCGAGTCTTACGCAACCGGTGTTCAAGTCATTATTGTCAAGGAAGATTCCTCCATCAAGACCTTGGACGACATCTATAACTTTAATGCAGATGGTGACCCCGTTTCCCTGAAGGACACCTCCATTAAGATCGGCGTTCAGGAGAACACCACCGGTGACATCTATTCCTCCGATGACATTGAGAACTGGGGCTTTAATGATCTGAACGAAGACGGTTCTATTAAGACCGACCGCGTGCAGCGTTTTAAGACCGGTGCTGATGCCGTGGAGGCTTTGAAGAAGGGCACCGTCAACTGTGTGATTATCGACAACGAACCCGCAAAGTCTTTCGTTGCTGCCAACAAGGGTATCCTCATTCTGGAGGAAGGTAACGAATATGCTGTAGAAGATTACGCCATCTGTGTCAAGAAGGGCGATTCTGAACTGCTGGGCAAGATCAACCAAGCACTGAAGGAACTGAAGGAAGACGGCACCATCGATAAGATCATCGAGAAGTACATTCCTTCTAAGTAATTCACATTCGTATAGAATTTACAGAGAGGAGCTGGGCCTTAAACCCTTCTCCTCTCTCTTTCTGCGATATAGAAAATCGAAAGGATAACATATATGGCTGAATATTTCGCACAGTTAAAGGCGGAGTTCATTCTTAACTTTATTGATGATGCCCGTTGGAAATGGTTGGTTGATGGACTGGTCAGCACTCTGACAATTACATTCCTTGCTTTATTGATGGGTGTTGCTATCGGTATTGTGATCGCCGCTGTCCGTTCAACCTATGATAAGAACCGAGAAACACTGGAAATGCATAAAGGGATTGGCTACTATGTTCTAAAGATTGCCAATTCCGTTTGTCACTTGTATCTAACGGTAATTCGCGGCACTCCTGTTGTCGTACAGCTGTTGATCATGTACTTTATTGTTTTTGCCTCCTCCCGAAATACCTTAATGGTTGCAACTATCGCATTCGGCATTAACTCTGGTGCTTATGTTGCTGAGATTCTGCGCGGAGGCATCATGTCTATTGACAACGGTCAGTTTGAAGCCGGCCGTTCTCTTGGATTCAATTATGTACAGACTATGGTCCACATCATTATTCCGCAGGTATTCAAAAGTGTTTTGCCCACGCTTTGCAACGAGTTTATCGTTCTTTTAAAGGAAACATCTGTTGCTGGTTATATCGGCATTGTTGATCTGACGAAAGCTGGCGACCTGATCCGCGGACGTACCTTCTCTGCATTTATGCCGTTGATCGCCGTCGCCCTGATTTATCTTGCGATGGTCGTTGTTCTGACTGCGCTTGTCGGCGCATTGGAGAGGAGGTTGCGCAAAAATGAGCGGTAATCAACCTTATATCGTAATTAATAATCTAAAAAAACATTATAAGGGCGGTCAGATTAGAGCTTTAGACGGCATCGACTGCACAATTAACCGCGGAGAAGTACTGGTTATTATCGGACCCTCTGGTAGTGGTAAGTCCACATTCCTTCGCACCCTAAACCTTTTGGAAATTCCCACCGAAGGAGAAATTGTTGTTAACGGAACCGATATAACCGGTAAAGGCATTGACATTGATCAGCATCGCCAAAAAATGTGTATGGTGTTCCAGCACTTTAATCTGTTCCCACACATGACAGTTCTTCGCAACATGACGATTGCCCCGACTAAGCTTCTAAACAAGAAAAAGGAAGAGGCTGAAGCAAAAGCACGAGAACTCTTAGAGCGTGTTGGTCTTGGGGATCGCGCAGATGCCTATCCCAATCAACTTTCCGGTGGACAAAAGCAGCGTGTGGCTATTGTTCGGGCACTGATGATGGAGCCGGACATGATGCTCTTTGACGAGCCAACATCCGCGCTTGATCCCGAGATGGTTGGTGAGGTTTTAGAGGTAATGAAAGAGCTTGCTGCCGAGGGAATGACCATGGCTGTTGTTACCCATGAGATGGGTTTTGCTCGCGAAGTTGGCAGTCGCGTCATCTTTATGGACGAGGGCAAAATCATCGAAGAAGGTACCCCTTCCCAGATTTTTGATGAACCAAAGAATCCCAGACTGCAGGATTTCTTATCTAAAGTCTTGTAAGTTTTATCCCCCTCCGGCGGAGGGGGATTTTTACGCTAATATTGCATTTGAATGATCTGACTGTGATACCGGGCAAAATGCTCTGGTTTTATGTATATTGTCTCCCCTGACTTCAGTGCAGGAACACGGACACAGTGGGTGACGCCGCCCAACAAATACGCACCGGATGTGGCTGTTGCTTTATAGTAAACCTGAATATTTTCCCTTAAGCGGTTGGTGCAATTTGTAAGCGCAAGCTGATCTAAGCCGGCTTGCTCTGCAAGAATACCGTACTGCCCCTCCTGCCGATTGGGTTCCTCGGTGATGCTGCAGGAAATTATAAAATTCGCGCTGTCTTGATAATTTTTCCTTTCCAACTCCAGTAGTAACACAGCTTTCCCCGGTGGGATTTTGGTGGCAGAGAAATGATATCGACCCTCATTACTACACAGGACAATGTCCGCTTCCGCAATCATCTGATCTCCTGTATTTCTCACAGCCAACGCCATAATATCGGTTACCCCGTCAAAGGAAAGATCCTCAACAAATGCACCGGAATAACTGACGGTTCTTTCCACCAAAAGATTTGTACCCTTGATAGAATGCGGAAGGTCTACTGTTTCCATGTTACTGATATCTGCATCATCCATGCAATCATTCCCACTAAGTCTTAAAAATGACATGACCGGAAAACCATTTATGATGCAAAGCAAAACCAATACTGCCGTACTGAGGCAAAAACCAACCAATATGAGCATTCCTCGAAACACAGACACTGTATCCACGACCTTTCGCAACATGTGTCCCCATTATATGGTACAGAGATTTACCGATTCAAGGGAAAAACCGTGGAAATTGTGCTGTTAAAAGTTAGAATTTTGTGACATTTTTCAATAGAATCAAATGCAAATCAACACCATTATTTTCATTTCTATAGCATCCAACCAAAACGCCTATTCTTATTGAAAAAGTAATCAACAATTTTTGATTTTGGTATTGACTTCTTATAAATATCTGTTATAATACTAACTGTTCCGCGGGTGTAGCTCATCCGGTAGAGCGCCACCTTGCCAAGGTGGAGGTAGCGAGTTCGAGCCTCGTCACCCGCTCCAAAACAGAAGTCACCGAAAGGTGGCTTCTTTTTTATTATAAAAACGCTTGAACACTACAAAAGCAACGTTGGGCTAACCTACAGACCAACGGCGCTTCTATGTTCATGTAACGATTACTCTTGTGCTTGCATGGAGCGCAATTTCTCGATGCCGGTTTCATAGGTAAACCACAACTCCAAAATTCTCTCATCGCCTTGGTTGGGATATGTACGCAATGTCACCTGCGGCAGCTCTGTCAGCTTATCCGGATGCAGATTCCCGTACTCCTCAACCAATTGCTGAAAATCCGTTTCCTCATAAGCCTTTACAAAAAACACCGTACGGCTGCTGTAATTGTCAAGTGCCTGCTCCACAAAAACATAGGCCTCTTGCATGTCCTCTGCCTTACCGATATGCTCTATGTCCGTTTTGCTTTTTCTGTAAGAAATCTCAACCGCGATTTCTGTTGTCTTCTCATTAATACTCGTATCATACACAATTTGCTCAACCGCATAAGCCCCGTATGCATACGAATTCATAATATAGTCAACCGCTTTTTCCATATAAGATTCGACAATATCCGCGGAAAATGCTGTTGTTGTCAATATTCTCTCCGCACACACAGCGCGAACCAATTCTGTCAGCGTGTTTTGCAGTTCCTCATAGGAGCTGACACTTGTCTTTTCCGGTGATTCCTGCTGAGTTTGGTCCAGATAAGGCTCAACAGAGCTATACTCACCGTGCATCCATCCGCCGCATCCGGATAACGCACAGATGAATATACACAACACAATAATCCATGTCACTTTTCGCCGCATAGAACCCCTCCTATTACAGAGAATCCTTGGAATACCGGGCAAAACCCTCACCGAGAACTTGGTGCGCTTCCTGTACAATAATAAACGCGTTGGGATCGATACGCACAACCAATTCCTTTAATTCCGTCAGGTCCTGACGCTTTACCGCAGTCAGGATCACTTTCGTTTCCTCATGGCGGTACGCACCTTCACCCTGAAGCAGGGTGACACCTCGCTCTAATTCATTGTTGATCGCCTGAGATACTTCCTCAAATTTAGGTGTAATGATCAATGCGACCTTAGAATAATCAAACCGGTACACCACCATATCCACGACTTTGCCGGAAACAAAAATAGCAATGGCACTATACAAGGTCAAAGAAATATTTCCAAGGACAACACCTGTCAAAACTGCAACAACACAGTCGAATATAATATTGATCACGCCAATGGGAACATCGCGCCATTTCCGCTTGAGCAAGCGTACGATGATGTCCGATCCACCGGTAGAAAAGCCGGTGGAAAACACCGTGCCTAAGCCGGCACCGCACAGGACACCGCCATAAAGTGCACCGATCAAGGGCTCCGTTTCCGGAAGCGGAAGAAGGGCAAATGCATCAATAGCAACGGAGCTGGCGATCATTCCAAACAGAGAGCCGAAGAAAAACCTCCGTCCCACCTTAAGGCCTGCCAGAGCAAACAGCGGCAGATTGATGATCGCAGTAATCGTACCGATCCCACCAAAGCCCAAAAGGTGGGAGACCACCATAGAAAGGCCGCTGATGCCACCGGCATTCATCCCATTAGGTACCAAAAAGAGGTTAAAACCGAGAGCGAACAGAACACAGCCTGCAACTGTCATTAAAGCACTGATTAAAATACTGCGTCTGTTGTCCATGGTTTTCCTCCGTCATAATTCAAGGCTGATTTGTTTTTCCGGTGCATCCTCCTCTTTCAGAAGCGCGCCGGCTGTGGGTATCGTCCGGGAACGGTAGCGGCTGACATTCACAATGCCGCTGTCAGCCAGCAATGCAGCTCGCTCTATCTCCGCCTTCTTTTTCAGGCTCATTACCGATACACCGATCGTATTTCTGGTGGTCTTAGGCAACAGCTGCGCCGTAGAGATCACCGCGACGCGGCCGTCAGTAGAATACAAGGCGATCTGTTCCTCAACCTGCAGAGCAAACGCTGCCTTAAGAGGACTCTTATCCGAGAATGCACCGGTCAGCTTTCGGCGGTTGGACTTGGTCTCATAGGCGGACAGAGGTACCTTTGCCGCCTTTCCGTTGGCAAAGAAGAACATCATAAAGCCCTTATAATCGCCGGGGAAAATTACCTGCAGTACATTTTCGCCGGGATCCATACCCAATTTCTGCGGCAGATAATCACCCAAAAGCGATGCCTTACTGTCATCAAAATCACTGAGTTTTGTCTTGTAGCATTGATACTGATCCGTAAAGACCAAAAGCTCTGCCCGGTTATTAGTCTCTCTCGAAAATGCCAGACTATCCCCTTCTTTGAACTTCTGTTCACCGGACATACGAAGGCTTTGCTGGGTGATCTTCTTGAGATAGCCCTCTTTAGATACAAAAACGGTCACAGGATAATCCGGCGCATCGTCCTCTTCCTCCTCCGGCTCGATCAACTCGGACTGGTAGATGATCTCTGTTTTCCGGGGCTGGGCATACTTAGAGGACACCTGCTTCAGCTCATCAATAATGACCCCTTTCAATCGGCGGCTGCTCTTAAGGGTATCCTGCAGATCGGCAATCTCCCTTTCCAATTCGTCGATAGCCTTGGTCTGCTTCAGAATGTATTCCTTGTTGATGTTGCGCAGCTTGATCTCTGCAACATAGTTTGCCTGCACTTCGTCAATGCCGAAGCCAATCATCAAATTAGGAATGACTTCACTTTCCAGCTCGGTCTCCCGAATGATGCGGATCGCCTTGTCAATGTCCAGCAGGATACGCTCCAAACCCTTTAACAAGTGCAGCCGATCCTCTTTCTTCTGTATCTGGAAGAAAATGCGGCGTTTCACGCAATCGGTACGCCATGCCGTCCACTCTTCAATGATCTCACCGATACCCATAACCCGGGGCATACCGGCAATCAGGATATTAAAGTTACAAGGAAAGCTATCCTGTAAGGGCGTTAACCGGAACAGCTTCTGCATCAGCTTTTCAGGCTCTGCTCCCCGCTTTAGATCGATGGTAAGCTTGAGACCGTTTAAGTCCGTTTCATCACGCAGGTCATTGATTTCCTTAATCTTACCTGCTTTAATGAGCTCTGCCACCTTATCCATAATGGCTTCCAGTGTGGTAGAATACGGAATCTCATAGATCTCAATAATGTTCTCTTTCTGCAAATAACGCCATTTTGCCCGAAGCTTAAAGCTACCGCGTCCGGTGTTATAGATCTCACGGATGGTAGCTTCCTCAAACAAAAGCTCTGCACCTGTGGAGAAATCCGGACCGGGCAATGTTTCCAAAATATCGTGCTCAGGATTATTCATAAGCGCGATGGTGGTTTCACAGATCTCCTTCAGATTAAAGGAACAGATATTACTTGCCATACCGACCGCAATACCCTGATTGGCTGATACCAGCACATTGGGGAATGTGGTGGGAAGCAGACTGGGTTCTTTCATGGTGGCATCATAGTTATCCACCATGTCCACAGTATCTAAATCAATGTCACGGAACAATTCCGCGCAGATGCCGTCCAGCTTTGCCTCGGTATAGCGGCTTGCGGCATACGCCATGTCTCGGGAGTATACCTTGCCGAAGTTACCCTTGGAATCCACAAACGGATGCAGCAGCGTCTCATTACCTCTGGCAAGACGAACCATGGTCTCATAAATCGCCGCATCGCCATGGGGATTCAAGCGCATAGTCTGACCCACAATGTTGGCGGATTTGGTTCTGCCGCCATTTAAAAGGCCCATCTTGTACATGGTGTACAGAAGCTTTCTGTGAGAGGGCTTAAAGCCGTCGATCTCGGGGATGGCGCGGGATACGATCACAGACATGGCATAGGGCATGTAGTTGATCTCCAAGGTCTCGGAGATGGCCTGCTCTGTGGTAGAACCCACAAGCCCCATAATGCCGTCGGTATTGATCTTTTTCTTATTCTGTTCCGGTTCTTTCTTCTTTCGTGCCATAGGTGCACCTCACTTAAGAAATATCGGCAAGTTCCAGATATTTGGAACCGTTCTCTGCAATAAAATTCTTACGCTCTGCCAATGCATCGCCCAACAGAACATCAAAATAGTGGGCAGTCCGCTCTGCATCCTCAGGCATGACCTTGATCAGACGGCGTGTCTCAGGATTCATGGTGGTCATCCACATCATCTCCGGATCGTTTTCACCAAGACCTTTGGAGCGTTGAATCGTAGGTTTCTTCCCCTCCAGCTCCCCTTGCAGAATCTTCATCTTTTCCGCTTCGTTATAGGCAAACCAGGTCTTGTCCTTGTAGGTGATCTCAAACAAGGGAGATTCGGCGATATACACATAGCCATCGCGGATCAGGGTAGGACACAGACGATATAGCATAGTCAGGATCAGGGTGCGGATCTGGAAGCCGTCCACATCCGCATCGGTACAGATAACCACTTTATTCCAACGCAGGTTATCGATATCGAAGCTGGACAGTTCCTTCGCCTTCTTGCCCTGAATCTCTACTCCGCAGCCCAAAACCTTCACAAGATCCGTAATAATGGGCGAACCGAAAATTTTGTTATAGTCCGCTTTCAGACAGTTCAAGATCTTACCGCGGACAGGCATGATGCCCTGAAACTCTGCATCACGGCTCAACTTCACGCTTCCCAATGCAGAGTCACCCTCCACGATATACAGCTCACGGATACTGACATCCTTACTGCGGCAATCTACAAACTTCTGCACCCGGTTGGCAATATCCACCTTGGCACTCAGGTTCTTTTTAATATTGGTCTTGGTCTTCTCTGCGCTCTCACGGGCTCGCTTGTTGATTAGGATCTGTTCTGCTGCCCGATCAGCCCCCTGCTTGTTCTCAATAAACCAGACCTGCAAATAATCTTTGAAGAACGCTGTCATTGCCTCCTGCGTAAACTTGGAGTTGACAGATTTCTTAGTTTGGTTCTCAAAACAGCCGATGGTAGAGAAACAGTTGGTCACGATGATCAGGCTGTCCTGAATATCCTGGAAAATGATCTTATTCTCGTTCTTGGTGTACTTGTTGTTTTCCCGCAAATATTTGTCAAAAGCTGCAGTAAAGCCGGAACGGACTGCCCGGTCAGGGCTTCCGCCGTACTCCAACCAAGAGGAGTTATGATAATACTCCGTATGACTGAGCTGCTTGGAGAAGCAGAAGGATGTGGTCATCTTCAGCTTCATTTCGGGACGGTTATCCGCATCTCTGCCTCGGCATTCCTTTTCCCAGAAAACAGGCATGGTAAAGGCATTATCCCCTGCCATCTCCTCGATATACTGGCGAATACCGTCTGCGTAGCAGAACTCCTCTTCCTCAAAACGCTTGCCCACCTGATTGCGGAACCTAAAATTGATACCCTTATTGACCACAGCCTGACGGCGCAGAACATCCCGGTAATACTCAACAGGAATGTTAATATCCGTAAAGACCTGCTTATCCGGACGCCAGTGGAACACAGAACCGGTCTTACGACCACGGTCTGTGGGTTCTTTCTTTAAGCCGCCCTTATTTCTGCCCTTTTCAAAATGCAGATCGTAGCGGAAGCCGTCTCGGCGAATGGTTGCATCGAAAAACTCAGACGCATACTGGGTCGCGCAAGAGCCAAGGCCGTTTAAGCCTAAGGAATACTCGTAGTTTTCACCGTTTTCGCCATACTTGCCGCCGGCATACATCTCACAGAACACCAGTTCCCAGTTGTAGCGCTTTTCCTTTTCGTTATAGTCCACAGGGCAGCCGCGGCCAAAGTCCTCCACCTCCACGGAAAGGTCCTCATAACGGGTTACGATGATGGTATCACCGTGTCCCTCTCTTGCCTCATCAATGGCGTTGGAAAGGATCTCAAAAACCGCATGCTTGCAGCCTTCCAAATCGTCAGAGCCGAAAATAACCGCAGGGCGTTTCCGAACTCTGTCCTCTCCTTTCAGCATGGAAATACTGGAGTTGCCATATTGTTCCTTCTTAGAAATAGCCATATTGTATACCCACCAGACTTATCCAGATTTTATCTATCATATTATACCCATTTTGTGCCATAAAGTCAACTGAAACCACAATATATAGTAAAATCGCTGCCAAACAAGGCAGCGATTACTGATTTATCTCATCCCAAAATTGGCGAAATGCGGTAGGAAGGGCAGCTTCCCCGTTGATCTGCTCCGGTGTAAACCAAGCATAATCACCACAACAGGACGCCACATGCGCATAAACGCCCAGCATGTTCCACTGCACATGTGTAAAAATATGGGTACGCTCCAACTGCATCAAGATATCCCGGGGCATCAAAGACATCCGGGCAATTTCATCCATTGCCTGCTGCGCAGACAGCTTTCCTGGCACATTGGGAAATTGCCATAGGCCTGCCAGCAAACCGTTATCCGGTCTTTTCTGCAACGCATATTTTCCGTCACAGCTTAGGACAAAAACCGTCATATCCTCCACTCTGCGTCCACGCTTGGGCAGCTTCACAGGAAGCGACTCCGCAGTACCGCATTGATATGCAAGGCAAAGATCCTTGCAGGGGCAAGCCTCGCAATCCGGCTTTCGATTTGGACCGCAGATTGTAGCGCCCAGTTCCATCAGCGCCTGTGTAAAACTTCCGGCTTCGACAGGGTAGATTTCCTTTAGTGCCTTGCTCACCTGTTTTTTTACCGCAGGCAAATCAATAGGCGTCGGGTCATTTGTCAGTCGGGAAACAACGCGCAGAACATTTCCATCCACCGCAGGCACAGGCAGATCAAAGGCAATGGAGCAAACCGCGCCTGCCGTGTATTCCCCCACCCCCGGTAAAGCAAGGACTTCCTCGTAGGTTCGTGGAAATGCGCCTTCATGGCGCTCTACGATCTGCTGTGCCGCCTTTTTCATATTGCGGACACGGCTGTAATAGCCAAGTCCTTCCCACAGCTTGTAGAGCAGCTCGTGGTCTGCTGTTGCAAGATCGTTAACCGTCGGCAGAAGGCGCAAAAAACGGGCATAGTAGCCTTTCACAGCCTCCACGCGGGTCTGCTGCAGCATGATCTCTGACACCCAGATATGATAGGGATCCTTGTCCATTCGCCATGGCAATTCCCGTCGGTTGGCGGCATACCAAGGAAGCAGCCGTTCCGGTAACGAAGCAAATATTGCGCTGTTGTCCATCGGTATCACCTCCACCCATTTTTATTTATTTTACTTTATTCCCATTCAGGCTGTCAATACTCTCACAAATCATTTCATGCACATGTTAGATTCCGTAGCCAACGCGATACGTTCCCTATGGCAGATTCACCGCACAGCAAACAGGTTGTCCCCGGCAGGACAAAATGCCCTGCCGGGGACTGAGGGGAAAGATATAAAAACACTTGAGAATTAAGCCTCGGGTTCTGCAGGAGTCTCCTCTGCTTCTTCTGCAATCGCAGGAGCAGCATTTTTCTTCTTGCGGATCAGCAAAACCGTTACAACTGCAGCAGCTGCCAAGACAACGACTGCGGCAACAACGATAATGATGACTGTTGTTGTCTGCTGCTTCTCCATATCCGCAAGGATCGCCTCTGCTTCCAACAGGTGCGCCAAGGACTTCACCTGCTTTTGTGCGCCGGGTGTCAAGGCATCGTAAGCCTTCCGGGCAGCCTCAATAGCCTCCTTGGAATCCATGGTGATCTCATCGCCGATGGCGCCGATCAGGGTATCCACATTGGCTGCTGCTTCCTTTTGCAGCTTGGCAAGCTGATTCTTTGCGCTCATCAAGGTCTCATAGCTGACATATTTGCGCTCGTCCATCGTCAGCCACTCGTAGATCTTAACTGCCTCATCGATGACCGGCTCATCCTCCAGCGTTACATCGCCAATGGACTCGATCATCTTCTTCAGCTCCTCCACCTTCACCATACGCAGCGCCTTGATAACAGCTTCCGCATCCAGCAGTGCCTTGGTATTTACCAGCGCTCTCTGAGGCTTGCTCAGCGCATCGTAGGCGGCGCGAATGGTCTTGATGGCTTCTTCCTTTTCCAGAGTGATCTCACCCAGATTCTTAATGCCATCGATCATAGTCTGCACCTTTGCAGCCTCTGCCGCATCGATAATGTCGTTGAGAGCCTGCAAAGCCGGGATGTATACATCCCGATAATTTTTGACATAGCTGCGGTTCTTGACGCTCAGAGCCGTATATTCCTTCTTGATGGTCTCGATCAGGCTCTTGTCCTCAAGGGTAACCTGTCCGATAGAAGCAATCTTTGCCTCGACCAGATCGATCTCTGCCGCTTCCAGATCATAGCGATTCTGAATCAGCGCCTTGTGCTTATTGCTCAAGGAATCGTATGCAGCCCGGACCGCGCGGATCGTTGCTTCCGAATCCATGGTAACAACGCCAATGGCAGCAATCATCTGATCCACCTTCTCTGCCTCAGCCCAGTCGGCATCTGTAACATTCAAAGGATACATGTACAGGCTGTTGACGCTGCCGTAATAGATGTTGCCGTCGTCAGCGATGGTAAACCGCTTATCGCCGGGAACGGGAATGACCTCATTGTCAGAGGGATCCAGCAGATTGACTTTCCGCAGACCGCCCTTTGTACCGAAGCTGACATACATATAATTGCCATCCAGGATCGGCTCATAGCGGATCCAGTCGTCACATCCCTGATCGGCTGCATCAAAGCAAAGCACTTCCTTAAGCTCGACTGTGTTTGTATTCTTATCGTATTTCATACGCAGCAGCCGGGCGCCGATATGGACCCACATAATTCCGTTTTGGGCGATATTGGGGTCAGCTACGATGGCATTGATACCGGCAATCTGCTCAGGCATACCGGAGACATAATCCCGGGGATCGATCTCCAGCAGTTTGGTCTCGGTGGCTACATCGTAGATAGCGATCTTCGCGGTAAGATCATCTCTGTGAGGAGCGGAAGTACCGCCTAAGATACAGGAACCTGCGAAGATCAATCCTTCGTTATAGCACAGAGCCGTAATAGACTGATCCTGAATCGCGTTGCGGATCACGACCTTCTCTTCCAGGTTTTCCAGATTGAGCCACACAAGGCAGCCGCCATATTTGTAAGAATCCGGAATAGAGCCGCAGAAAATATAGTCGTCGCCGCCGGTAATTACATGGATACGGGCCTGCTCATACAAGGATTTCAAGCTGATAAGCGCAACATTTCTGCGCTCATCATCCAGGTTGATCTGGGTCAGCACGGCGGCATTATAGTTACCGGCATAGAGCTTATCCTTGTAGATGTACATAATGTCCGTCTGGTCGGAGTTTGCCTCATAGGCGTGGACAACCTCGTCCTCCACGGTGTTAAACACACTACAGCTGTTGGTGCGGAATGCGCCGATATAGATCTCATTCTCGCCCTTGCCCTTCAGAATGGAGCGGATCTCCTGACCGTTGCCGTGTTCATCCAGGATCATATCGTCAACGGTCATCAGTGTACCGGTTTCCATATTGTAAATCGTAGGCATATTGTTGGCGCCGCGGAAGCCCAGGAAGGAAATACCGGGGAACTTCTCGTTATTTTCAACAGTCAGGGTGACCTTGTCTGCGCAGCGGAAGCCAACAGTAGCATTCTCCAGGCCTTCGACCTGTTTTGCGGTTTTGGTCGTTCCGTCAAATTCCCACATACCATTACCCTGGACGATAAAATAACATTTTCCATCAACCTCTTTGGTGGGGTAATAGTTAATAAAACCGTTCAGTTCAAGGATCTTTACTTCCATTTTTTCTCCGGAAGTATCCACTGTCAAAACATGCTTGATCGTATTGTCAGAGCCGCCCAGCAGAAGGGTGTCGCCGCAAATACTCATGCCGCGGATCATGACCTCCTTCTGAGACACATACTCAGAAATATCCAGGCGCTCCAGCAATTCGTTGGTTTCGGCATCGATCTTGACTACTTCAAAGGTCTTGACACCGTCGACATTGTTGTCGCCGGCGATCGTACCGTAAAGAATACCATCTTTATACACCGGAGTTGTGGGGTAGTTATTGGCATCTTCCGAACCGTACACGCCCATGTGGATAAACTCACCGGTGGCAATGTGATATTTGGCAAAAGAGGCATCCACACCGTACACACCAAAGTACAGATATCCGTCGGCGTATACCAAACCGAAGCAGTTGCTTGCCTGATAAATACCGCTCTTATCCTCGGGTGTGTTCTCAAATTGCTTAAAGTAGTATACCTGCTCACCCACATCCAGATATGGGTCATAGCGGAAGATTGAAGCATGATTACCGACGATCCATACATAACCGTCATCATCTACCGTGATGCCGCGGGTGGCTGTACAAGTGACCGGAATTTGAGAAACAAGCTCCTTGGTGTCCAGATTGTAGACACTCAAAGATTTGCCTTCCTGAGGCATGAAGAAGTAGTCGTCACCGTTGATCTCCGCCACAGCGTTTATGATACCTGCATGGTTGACTTTAACCGCTTCCTCTGCGACCACAATGGAATTGATCCGCTTCTCAACCTCCGTCTCGGAAACGGTGTCGCCCTTCTCGCAGATCAGCTGAGAGATATACATGTACGCCATATTTGTATACGCAGAAGTTGCGTAGGCTTCCACCACAACGATGTATTCCTCGGCATCGCCAAATTCCCATGTGCCTACATAGGAAATGTTTCCGTTCACAACATTGTCTGTCATTACGCCGTCCTTGCTGTAGAACGGCATCATGCCTACCCGGTTGTGGGTATCCATCGCATCCTTGATGTTCTCCGTGTCAGCCGGCAGAACATATACTGCGCCCAGCGCGCCCTTGCCGAAGATACCGTGGTTCAGACACAGGGTATACAGACCCTTTCCGGGAGACTGGATGCGAAAAGCCACATATTCATCCGGTGCGGTATACACGGTAACGCCGCTGGCAGTAAAGGACCAGTAGGAGTCGGATACCGGCTCGGCAAAGGCCCAGTTCAGTTCTTCCAGGCCGTACAATCGATTGATATCGTCGAACTTATCATTGAGTCCGGTTTTATTGGGATAAATGCCTGTCTTTTTGTTTGCCAGGTCAAAGTCATAGACAACCTTGGTATTCTCCACAACCGGCGGCTGATAATTGGGAGAAGCCGTAAACTTCAAACCCTCCAGATACAGATTCAGCGTACCCAAGCCGTCTTCCTTGCCTGCGCTATAGGTGCTCTTGGTTTGGCGCAGGACAAGAACATATTCCTTGTTTGCAGCAAAATTGAAGTATCCCAGCTCCACTTCCGGATCGTCCGATGTGGGAGAAAAATCTCCCAGCTTGTTGCGCTTGAGCATAGAATCGGCAATGGTAATTTTACCGCTGTCCAGCGCAGAAGCGTCCAGAATGTAGCCTTCTGTCCAAATGGAATGTCTGTAGATCGTGCCGTCTGCTGCGTTGCGCGCGGACAGATAGCTGTCTACTACCACCTGATGGTAGCCCTCACCGGGAGAGCGGAAACGGATAGCATAGTACCAGTTGGAACCGGTAGTGCTCACCGTAATACCGTTGCCCTTATCCAAGCTGTTGCCGGTGAACTTGCCGTCTGCCTCAGCTGCAACAACGCCGCTGCCGTAGAAGCACCAGTCAATGTAGCCCTTCTTATAAAATTCCTGAATATCACTCTGCTGATCCACCACGGACATAGTGCCGGTGGCAAAATCGTAGGGATAATTACCGGATAAGTCAAAATCGTAACCGGTCTTCTCCGGCTCCACAGCCACAGCCTCTGCAAAGGTAAGACCCTTCAGATACAGGTTGCCGGTACGCAGACCGTCACCGTTGGCAGCATCATAAGTCTCCTTTGTCTGACGGAATACAAGGATATACTCCTTACCCTCCGTGGTCGCCACATTGCCTACGAAAGCATCCGGTGATTCGGTTGTAGGCGCGAAAGGATTGATTTTATTCTGCTTCACCAGCAGATCATCCATAGTAACGCTGTCGGTAAGCGCAGATGCATCGAAGAAATAGGTCTCCGTCCAAACGCTGTGCTTATACACCTCACCGGACTTGACGGTATTGGTATTGACCGTCAGATTATATGTACCGGTGCCGGGGGCTTTCACCCGAAACGCCACCCACCAGCCGTAGCTGATGGAGGAGTTGATTTGAATACCCGAACCCTTTTCATAGGAATAGCGGGTAAAGTTATTGACCTCATCGCCGCTGCCGTCAGCAGCGGAATTACCGTTTTTCTTGCCGACATACTGCCAGTTGATAGTCCCGGCGGCGTACAGTTCCCTAACGCGGGCCTGATTGGCAGCGTCTTCCATAGACTCTTTTCCCGAAGCAATTGTTGAATCCTGTGTTCTCAGGTCAAAGTCATAAAAGATCTCCTGCGTTCCCGTTTCGCCGGTGGCAAACACGCTAAAAGGAATCGCGGAAGCAAGCATACAGATCGTTAGCAAAAATACAACGATCCTCTTCTGCATTGTTTTCATGTTAGATCCTCCCATCTATTGTTGGTTGATTCCATTATAAAATTGCCATTCACATAAAACAATATAAAATGCAGGCAAAATTTTATAATTTTAGGACTTTTCTTATATTTGATTCCTTGTTCTTCGAAACCAGCCGGAAAGGGATTCTATCGTTTCCTGCGCTGTCATTCCGGTCAAGGTACGCATTTCAAAGGTAACCGTTTGGTCCTTTCCTCTGCTTAAATACCCTGCTTGATGCAAAATACGCAGGAAGCTTGCTCCGTCATGTTCGTCATACTCACCACCGTCATAACCCCAGCAGGGATGCTTATCGCCATACAAGGGATGCTGCGGATCCCGGATGACACAGTTGCCCAAATGAATATGCTGCAGATACGGCGCTGTCTTTCGGACCGCAGATTCCAAGGTTTCGTGCATAATGGGAATGTGACCCATATCCAGCAGAATGCCCATATTGCCGCCTTGCTGCTTTACAGCTTCCACGCATCGGACAGTATCCTCCAGCCTGCCCAGCATAAAGAACTTGTCGATGTCCCAGTCCGTAGGCTCCAGGCACAGACAAACATCCTCAGGAAGGTACTCGTCCCATTCCAGAAGAAAATCTATATACCTGTTAAGAGAACCCTCCATATCACCGGGCACAGCCTTGCCGCTGCCGAAAATGATTTTCTTTGCACCTAATTCCATGGCAAAATCGCTTTCTCTGTGCAGGATATCCATGGCATAGGCCTTATCCTTTTTGTCCCCGGAGGCAGGAAATACCGGTGTTTCGCCGAAGCGGTCACCGATGTTATAATTGATCACCTTGCCGGATTCCCGTAAGATCCGGATCTCTTCCTTGGCATGCGCTGCCCACACCCAACAATCCAGTGCATCCACATAGGGAGTTTGGGACAGCTCTTCCAAGGTTGCGGTATGGATATCTCCGTTTACCATGGCTTCCGGATAGAGAAACTGATGATTGATACCCAAAATCACATGATCCGTGTTACGCATTGCAAACCATCTCCTTCTCCATCTTCAGGTATTCGGACCATGTTTGCAGCACGCCCTTGCCGGTGATCCGGAAGGTGCGCGCATCCACAAAAAATTCCGGATGCAGCTGTTTCATAACCTCAAGATATCTGCAATCGGAATATTGGATCCGAATGTCAACGGATTCTCCGTATACCTTAGGTTGGATCTTATTTGCCGTTTCCACTGCCCGGACCGCGGCGTCCTTTAACACCTGATAGGTTTTTGCCGGCGGATAGCAGACCGCCTGAGCATCGTCCAGAGATCTCTTAACCACTGCCGTAACAATGTTGGGATCCAAGGCCTTTGCCTCTTCACAGCCCTTGTCATCTCCGGACACAAACACCAGCGGAAAGCCCTGCTCCCCTGCCAATGCTCTTTCTACACCGATCTCGCCTACCAGCTCATTATTTAAATGAATGGAGTCGTACTGGATCAGGTAGGAATGGGCCAGCATAGCGCCGGGCTGTCTGGACATGGCGTGCAGACCTACCATAAACAGGCCGTCAAACTTGCCGCCAACGCCGCGGTACAGTTTGCCGTTGATGGGCTTGCCTACCACCGCCTGAATATCTGCATCCAATTGGCTCAGATCCACATTTCTGCCGTCGGTGTGCATATCGTATACCACGATCTCATGGTCACCGGTGGATTGAATACCCTCGATCACCGCCAACAGATCGTGCATCAGCATATCTCTTCCCAACTGGCTGTTTTCTGCCTGCTGGTAGGTGGTGATGCCGGTCACACCTTCAATATCGGTCATAATCAAAAATCTCATTGCTAATACACTCCCTTACAAAATTGCGCCGTTTTCCCGCAGCTTTGCCTGCAGCTTCTGAATATCCACCTGTCTGCAGGTCACATCTTCTTTCACAGACAGCGCTGCTGCCGTGCCGGCTGCCTCGCCGAGAATCATACACTGCACCGTGGGACGAATGCTTCCGATGGCCATGCGGCTGGCAGAAACCGAGCGTCCTGCCACCAGCAGGTTATCAATTCCCTTGGGCAGCATAATGCGGTAAGGAATATGGCATTTCCAATCCTTATAACTGTGGCTCTCCACATCCGCGCGCAAATGCTTGATATCGATGGGATGACCGCCGCAGCCGATAGAGTCCGGGAAGTCCACACCGTCCAGCAAGTCTTTACCCGTCATATAATAGTCGCCTTTGATCCGTCTTGTCTCCCGGATGCCGATATCCGGCAGGAAGCAGAAACGGGCATTCTCAAAGCCGGGGACTTTTTCCTTCAATAACGCGAAGTTCGCACGGACCTGCTTAAAGAGTTCCTGCTGGCCGTTGCTGATCGCCATAGCATCCAAACCGTCGATAATTACGGTCTGATCAAAGTTCATCACGATGGCTTCATCTGCCGCCGGCGCATTGTAGATCTGCATCCCCAGCTCTGTTCCGTCAGGCTGCGGGATCCGCATACTGAACACCGCCATTTCGCCCTTTTGCAAAGCCTCTTCCACATCTTCCATAGTCATGATGCCGAATCTTTGGACTCTGAAATAAGAGGGATTTTCCTTTATGTAAGCAAGGAGCTTATCAAAATCCACATTGCGGACGCGGTACATAGAACCGGTCTTGGAAACCTGTCCCACAAACTGTCCGCCGCCCTCTGCAATGTCTTCCTCCGTTACACCCATCACAAACTCCGCGCCGGCAAAAACAGCAACATCGCCGTCACCGGTGGCATCGATGACCCGCTTTGCCGGATACTCCGTAAAGCCGCTTTTATTGAAGGTCAGTACGCCGGTAACAGCATTGCCGTCCATCTGCACACCGCAGACCTTGGTATCGTACAAGACCTGCACGCCGGCTTCCTCCAGCATGTCCATCATGGTGAACTGAGAACCGTAACGGTCTGTAAATATGTACGCGCCCATTTGACCGTCTGTACCAACAGCCATACCGTTGTCCATCATTCTGTGGCAATACTCTTTTACGATGCCGCCTGCCAGCTGTACCTCCTCCGGGTGCTCCTTCAGCATCTTCGTCACCTTGTTGCGATAGTCCTCATGATCGGAATAATGCTTGGTGGTTTTAGTGATACCGGCATTTCCGATGGTCAGCATGCCGCCCACCGAGAAGCTGCGCTCGATCAGCAGAGTCTTTGCTCCGCCTCTGGCAGATGCGATAGCCGCCGCGCAGCCTGCCGTTCCGCCGCCGCAGACGATCACATCATAGTACTCACCTAAATCTACATGGATCTGGCGTGTTCCGGTATTCTTCATTTGTTCATTGCCTCCTGTGGAAAATTACACCTTCAATTTGATTAGTAATTATTAGTTAACTATCATCTAAATTATAATGGATTTTTCCTCTGTTGTCAATAGTTGCGCGGATACTAATCAACTAATCAAATATTAGTTGACAAACCCCTTACCTATCGTTTATATTCGTTATATGGAATAAACTGCCTGTTCGGCACAGGCAAAGGAGTTGTATATATGCGGATCACCACGCGGGATATTGCGAAGAAAGCCGGAGTCTCCCAAACTACCGTCTCCCTCGTTCTAAACAATAACACCAAAATTTCCATCTCCGCGGAGACCAGAGCCAAAGTCATTAAGGTTGCGGAGCAAATGGGATACCAATTTAAGAAAAGAGTGGGAGAAAAGACAGGCGCCCCTCTCGTAGGCGTCCTGATCCCTACCCTATCCAATTTGTACTATCCCCTTTTAGTGCAGAATATTGAGCAGTATGCCCGTTCTCAGGGCGTAACCGTTATTATGCAGAATACCGCCCGCAGCATTGAGGGCGAGATCCAAAGTATTCGCTACCTGAGAAGCATTGGGGTGCAGGGACTTTTATGCCTGTTTACTCCCAAAAGTCCCCTGCCCGAGGACATTCCGGCAGTGATCATCGGCGAAAAGCTGGACGGTGCCTGTGTGGATACCGTCAGCTTGAACAGCTACTCTGCCGGACGCATGGCTGCAGATCATATACTCTCTTTGGGACACCGGCACATTGCTTATATTTCCACGCCCTTAACAAACCTGACAGATGCCAGAAGAAAACGTCTGGAGGGCATCAAGGATCGGGTTACCGCAGACGGATTGATAGATAACCTGAGAATCTATATTGACGATCAGGAAGCCGAAAGTACAGACAGCACCTATGAATTTGACTGCGGATTGCGTATGACCGAGCGGCTTCTGCAGGAAAACCCCGAATGCACCGCCATTATCGCTGTTAATGACATGACTGCCATGGGATGTATCAGCGCCCTCAACCGTCACGGTATCAAGATCCCGGAAGAAATGGCGGTTTGCGGCTTTGACAACCTGTGGCTTCATGCGCTGACAACACCGCCTCTGACATCTGTCGATCAAATGGCATTTCACGGCTGTAAGGTTGGACTGGGCATCCTGATGGAGAAAATGAATACTCCCCTCAGCGAAAGCGAATCCGTATTTATGGAATATGAGCCCCGACTTCACCAAAGAGGATCTACCGTTGCAAGCAAATAAACAGAAGGCAGACAACAGAAATGTTGTCTGCCTTACTTTTTTACGGATTGCCAAGCATTTTCCGATATTCCCCCGGCGGCATGCCTGCGTGCCGTTTGAAAAATGTGTTAAAGTAGTACTCATTGTCAAAATTCATTACCGTACCGATCTGCTTCAGGGTCAGGCTTTGATCTGACAAAAGCTTCTCAATTCGTTTCACGCGTCTGCTGATTATGTACTCTCCCGGTGAAATACTCTCAAACCGATTAAAAAGACGGGTCAGCTGTTTAGGGCTTAAATAGCAGTAAGAAGCAACATCTGCAACACACAGCGCCGTTTCGATATTATCATCGATATACTGTTTCGCCAACGAGATCGTTGCATTTTCATCCAAACCGATGCGACATTCCCTTTCTTTAATGCCTGACAGCCGAAACAGGGAAACCAAAATTTCCAGTATGGTGTTTTCTACCAGCATATTGGATATTTCTTTTTTCAAGGCTGCCTCATTGGAGATAAACATCAGGTCATCCCAGATGCGCTCCGTGGTCCTGCCGAACAGGCAGTCCGTCGGTTCCTCGATCTGCTTATTAAAGGTAATGGAAAACTTTTGCGTCTGTGGCGCAGAACTGATTACGCGGTGAGGTGCATTCGGGTAGATAATGAGAAAATTGCCGTTTTCCAGCCGGTAATCTGTTCCATCCACCTCGTACAGCTGATAACCTTCTGCCACAATATGCACTTCAAATCCTGTATGATGATGGCTCTTTTTTGTAATACTGCTGTGATCCCGATCGATCGACAGCATTTTGAAATAGCAATTCTGCACCCCATAGTTGCTTAAACTGCCGGTTTCTTTTCTCTCCGGCTGCTTATATAGGATTCTCATAACCTCACCCCTTTTGCGGACTATTATAGCAGGTTTTTATTCCACAAACAATAGATATGTCTCAAAATTATAAAATTGTGTCTAAACTTTATATTGCCTTTATCAAAGAAACGGACTATGATTTATCGTAGGGAGGTATGAATATGGAAATTTTAACAACAATGATCACCCCGTATAAGGCTGACGGCAGCATCGACTACGACACCGCTTTACAGTATGTGGACTGGTATTACAAAAACGGTTTGGATGGCATCTTTGCTGTGTGTCAATCCAGCGAGATCTTCTTCCTTTCTTTGGAAGAACGAGTGGAGCTGAACCGGAGAGTATACGAACACGCCAAAAAGCTGGACAAGAACTTCTTGGTGGTGTCCTCCGGACATGTTTCGGATGCTTTTGAAGATCAGGTTCGGGAGCTGAATGCTATTTATGAATCCGGTACCGATGCGCTGATCCTGATCACCAACCGTCTGGACATTCACAACGAGGGCGACGATGTCTTTATCGCCAATGCCGAAAAGTTGATCGCTCAACTGCCTGCTGACGCAAAGCTGGGCCTGTATGAGTGTCCCTATCCTTACAAGCGGCTGGTAACGCCCAAGATTTTGGACTGGTGTCTTTCCACCGGCAGATTCTACTACATGAAGGACACCTGCTGCGATGCAGCTGTGATGAAGGAACGGTCCGAACAGCTGAAGGGCAGCCATTTCAAGCTGCTCAACGCCAACTGCCAAACCTTCTTGGAGTCCATGCGCAACGGTGCTGACGGCTACTGCGGCATTATGTGCAACTTCCACCCCAAGCTGTACGCATGGCTGGGCAAAAACTATCAAAGCGAAACCGCAGATTATGTGCAGTCTGTGACCGGTACCTTTGGCTTTACCGAGGTGGGTCTGCCCTATCCCCTGACAGCCAAATATCACATGAACCTTTGCGGAATCAAAACCGAAAACATCGCAAGAAACCGCAAGTCCGAAGAGCTGACTGACTACGCCAGAAGCTGTATGCAGCAAATGAAGCTGGCAACCGATACCTTAGAGAAAATGCTGGAGCGTGAATAATATGGAACCGATCGCAAAGGGATATACCGTTGTCAAACGCTCTGAATTCCCTGAAAAGGATTTTCTGTATACGCCGTCTGTCCTGCGTCTGAACAGCGGCAGGATACTTGTCAGTCTTGACATCAGCGACAAATACGGAGAGATCTACGCCTCGGATGACGGCGGAAAAACATGGGCATTAAAAGGCACTGGCGAATTCTGTCATGCCAGACTGTTTGCCGACGGAGATACGATCTACCTCATCGGTCACAAGGGGCACTTGGTAATCTTTGTTTCCTATGACAACGGAGAGCATTGGAGCGAGGGTACTGTCCTTGCAGATGGCAGATGGCACCAATCTGCCTGCAGCGTCTGCTACAAAAACGGATATATTTATCTCGTGATGGAATGCATCACCAAAGAAAAGGAAGAATTTCCTTATTGGTGTCCCAATGTTTTGGCGCCGGTGGTCCTGCGAGGCAAGCTGGGAACGGACCTGACTAAACGGGAAAACTGGCTGTTCTCCGAGCAGGTTGCGTTCTGTGATTTTATTCCCGATGCGGACATGCTGGAGTGGTTTGGCGTACCGTTTTACGACTCGCCCCTAAAATACCCTCGCAGCCAATTTAAGACTGCCTCAGAATACAGACAGTCCTACAAGGAAGGTGACCATTTCACCACCTATCCTATCGGCTGGCTGGAAACCAACCTTGTAGAGATCGTGGATCCCAAGCATTATTGGTATGACCCCGAGGGCAAGACCTTTATGCTCTTCATGCGCGCCCACACCGGCGGAAGCGGCTATTGCTGCGTTGCCAAAGCGGTGGAATCCACCGTTAACGGAAAAGATGTTATCAAGATTGAACCGGTAACAAACCCCTCCGGCAAAAAGGTACTCTTCCTGCCTATGCCCGGCGGACAGATGAAATTCTATGTAAAATTCGATGCCAAAACAAATTTGTACTGGCTTCTGTCCACCCAAGCCACCGATACCATGTGTCGAATCGAGTGTTTGGACGAGGAACGGTATAACCTGCCCTGTGACGAGCGCGAACGCCTGACGCTGCACTTCTCCAAGAATATGGTGGACTGGGTCTTTGCCGGTCTTGTCAGCAAGGGCGATTCTCCCAAGCAGACGCGGCAGTATGGCAGCATGGACATTGACGGTGAGGATCTGATAATCGTCAGCCGCTCCGGCGATCAGGATTGCGCCAGCGCCCATAACGGAAATCTAATCACCTTCCATAGAGTAAAAAACTTCAGAGATTTGATCTACTGACAGAGAAACGAGGGGTATGATGAACAAAATAATCGTAGTTGGCAGCGCCAATGTTGACCTTGTGATCCACTCTGCCAGAATGCCCAAGCTGGGCGAAACCCTGACAGGAAGCAATTTCCAGACCAATGCCGGCGGCAAGGGCTTGAATCAGGCGGTTGCCATCGCTAAATCCGGCGGCGACATTTCCTTTTTAGGCGCTGTCGGCAAGGATGGCAACGGTGATTTCCTAAAGAACACCCTGAACGAATACGGCATCCGCTTTGAGGGCTTTGTTACTGAAAAAGCGCCCACCGGAACAGCCCTGATCACCGTAGTGCAGGGAGATAATTTCATCCTGTTGGATCCGGGCGCAAACAGCACCCTCACCCCGGCGGCCATTGAAGCCAAAAAGCAGCAGATCGCGGAAAGCGATTTTTGCGTCATGCAGTTAGAGATCCCCATGGAAACCGTGTTAAAGGTCATGGAGATCGCAAAAAGCAGCGGCACAAAGATCGTGCTGAATCCTGCGCCCTTCCAAAAGCTGCCGGAAGAGATGTATCCTCTGGTGGATTATCTTGTACCGAACGAACACGAAGCGGAGCTGCTGACCGGTATCCATATCGACAGCGAAGAAACCGCAATCCGGGCGATCGGCAAAATCCGGGAACTGGGCGTTAAGAATGTGGTTATCACCCTTGGGGACAAGGGCTCTGTCTATACCGACGGCGCGGAAGTTCTGTTCTTCCCTGCCGAAAAAGTAACGGCAGTAGATACCACCTCCGCAGGCGATTGCTTTATCGGCGCGTTGATCACCAAGCTTTCCCACGGCAGTCCCATCCGGGAAGCCATTGCCTTTGCTACCAAAGCATCGGCCATCACCGTCAGCCGCCCCGGCGCCGCCATTTCTATTCCATTTGCACACGAAATTCAATAAGAAAAAGGACATCCTTACGGATGTCCTTTTTGGTGCGCGAGGCGGGACTTGAAGCCGTGTTATGTAACCCCTTCTCCTTCGATCGACTGGCAGAAACAGGTGTTCTCCCCCGTTTTGACGACCACCTGGCGACCAGCATCCCAAAAAACTGCAATTGCAACCTTTGCTACTTCCATCACTCATCCCGCGTCATAAACCAGGGCTCCGATCTTCCGGGCAGCTTCCTTCGCCACAGAGGGAAGAACATGGCTGCATATGTTTGAAATAATAGAAAATGCGATTACTTTTTCAGCGTTGCCATCAGTTCGTTGAAGCTATCCATTGCGGATTGCAGGTTCTCAATAATATCTCCTGCCAGAACATCAGGATCGGGCAGGCTATCAAGATCTGCTAGGGACTTGTCCTTGATCCAGAAGATATCCAGGCTGGTCTTATCCCGCTTCAGAATTTCATCTACGCTGAACTTGCGCCAACGGCCATCAGGATTCTCCTCAGACCAGGTTTCGGTGCGCTCATGCCGGTTCTCTGGGTGATAGCACTGAATAAAGTCCAGCAGATCTGCATCTGTCATAGGATGCTGCTTCAATGTGAAGTGGATATTGGTTCTGAAATCATAAATCCAGATATCCTTTAACAACAATACCGCTCAGGCTGAATTCTATACAAATCAATAAAGTAATTTGGTCCCCTCATTGAGGGGGCCTTTTTTATATAGCATAACCCCCGGCTTAGCAGCGGTTATGATATTATTCCCTTACCAATGTTTTTCGCCAGGAACCAAAGAAGTAAATCCCTGCACCCACGGCGCCGTCAGCAATCCAGGACAGCACCCAACCAGCGTAATAACCATAGATACCAAAAGGACCGATCAGGATAGCGCTGATTATGATTCTGGCAACAGAACCCGCTATGGTGGTAATCAGCAAAGCCCGCATTCTGCCAATGCCTCGGAAGAAATTGTGAAACAGATTCGCAAAGATGTTGCAGGTCAAAAACGGCAGAAAATACCGCAAATACATAACGGTGTATTCCACGGATTCAGGGTTTGCGTCTTTTGCATAAAACAGGGATGTGACAGAACTTGCAAACAGGCAACAAGCAAGCAGCACAGGCATCACCAGCACTAAGGTTTGCAGTGCGCCTACCCGCACGCCTTTTTTTAGCAAATGATATTTATTTGCCCCATAACATTGGGCTGTATAGCTGCCCACCGTCTTGGAGGAATTGATGTAAATGGCTGCGTTGATGTTATAAATTTTCAACGATACGGAATAGCTGGCCGACGCAGCGCCTCCGATGCCATTCAGCATCGGTGACAGGATCATCCCGGCAAAATACATCACAGATTGCTGCACCATAACGGAAAGAGAAAATCTCCCTGCCTCCTTGATCTCCAAAAAACGGATAGGGGTTTTCACTGCCGCTACCTGCATTTTTTTGAACACCGAACGCAGCCGGAGCCAATAAACGCCGGCACAGACCACGGCAGAAAGCACCGTGCTCCAAGCCAGTGCCTCAATGCCCATATGCATGAGCAGGATTCCCGCTGCGCCGATGGCGATATTTAACACCGCAGACAGAACGGAAATACTCAACGGGAAAGCGCTGTCACCAACGGCATTGAATACAGAGACACTAAATGACATATACAGGATAAATACCTTACCTGCAGTGGTGATGAAGAAATAGCGGTCACAATCCTGCACAATTGCAGGATCGATCTTCAAAAAGCCGTATATCTCCCAGCGGAACAGCAGAAAAACACAAGACAGCAGAAAAAGCAAAGAAAAAGCAAAGCGAAAATTATTCACGATCACCCGCCTAAGTTTCCCATACGCTCCTGCGCCAAACAAATGGGAAACATACACACCCACGCCCATGCCGTAGCCCCAAAACACGGAGTCGACAAAGGTTTCAAATGGGGAAAGGGCGCCGATAGCCGCCAGGGCACTGTCACCCAAAAGTTTTCCCGCCATAATGGTATCGATGGTGGAATAGGCTTGGGAAAGCAGACTGGACAACACCATGGGAATAGCAAACAGGAGAAAGGTTTTATATATATTGCCCTTTGTTAAGTCCTTCATTTTGATCCCTCTTGACAGATCGATTTTATATTTTTATAATCATAACAGTTTTTCACTTTTTATCAAGATAGGTTTATAATTTTGAACTTTTATCATTTTTTATCAAACAAGGGGCAAAAAATGTTACAAAAACGCATTGATCGGATATTGGACATCATCAAGGAGCAGGGCTATGTAACCGTCAAATATCTGTGCGAGGAATTGCACTACAGCACTGCCACTATCAATCGGGATCTAAATGATCTGCAAAAACAAAAGCTAATCGTCCGCCACTATGGCGGTGCAGAACTGGCGGACAGAAAAGGTATCCCCTTGGTCTTTCGTTATCACAAAATGCGCCCGGTCAAACGAGCCATTTCCAAAAGGGCAGCAGAGCTGATTTCTGGCAAAATGACGGTCTTTATTGACGGTAGCACCACCGCTCAATATATGGCTGAGTATATCCGGAATATCAAAGATCTCACCGTTATTACCAACAATTTGAATTTGGTATCCCACCTGAGCGAAGCCGGAGTCAAATGCATTTGTCTGGGCGGTGCGGTAGTGGAAGCACCCTACATGACCGGCGGCGACGATGCTGCAGTGCAGGCACGAACCTATACCGCAGACATTGCCTTTTTCTCCGTAGGCGGTGTATCTGCCGATGGCATCATTTACGACGGGGACGGATACTTCCCCCTCCACAAGGCTATGCTGGGACGGGCAAAAAAGCGTGTTTTTTTGGTGGATCATCAAAAGATTGGCGTAACAAACAAGCGAGTGCTCTGTGATTTTACGGACATCGACACGGTCGTTTCTGATTTTGAATTTTCCGATCAGGTGAAAGAAAAATTCCCAAACACGCAATTTTTCAAGATAAAAACACCAAAAACACAGCAATAAATCCGCCAACCGTCACAAAAAATAGAGATTTGTGGAAATGTCCTTCTATTTTTAGACGGGCAATTCCGTTACGATATCAACCAGCCAGGGGCCTCTTCCCACCGTCGAAATGAATATTTACACCAGTGGACGGCGGGCCGCCGACCTGGGCGACCGAAATGCGTGGAAATGATTGCAAATAGGTGCGTTTGGTGCAAACAGAAAGAAAAAGACCCCTGTGTTCCCTTTTCATTGGAAACACAGGGGTTTTAGCTGTTTTTAATTGTGCGTATCGGCACTGCCGCGAAGGCGAGACTTGTTTGCATGTTTGCCCCGGATGGGGCAAACATAGAGGTTCGTCGCCGTCCAGCCGGCGACGGCAAGGCTCCCCCGGAGCCTTGCATCGATCGGGTAAAAGAACAGGATGGCCCCGCTCTTTGTCTATCTGATATTACAAAATCAAAGCAGCGCCCATACCCCTATGCGTCAGCAGCAGATCCTTCAGGAACTGGAAAAAGAATATAAGTTGCGAATCGAGCGCAAGGCGCTAAGTCGTTTACTTCACAGACTTTCCAACGCCCAGTTGCCTATCCGTATGGATACAACTGGGGGCTGGTTTGCGCAGAAGTAAACGACTCCCAAGTTCTCTAGTACGGTTAGAGAATTTTGCGAAAAACGGTCGTGTCAGCCCTGCTGTGGCGAAGGTCGTTGGCCTGTTGGGTATTCGCGTCGTTGGCAGAGCCAGTGACGAAGGTACTTTGGAACCGACATACAAGGTTCGCGGAGAAAAGAAAGCACTCGGCAAATTTCTGGAATATCTTCGTACACATTTGCGCCAAACGATGTGCCACTTTTGAGCAACCGGTTGATTCAAACGCCCTCTGTTTTGTTTTCTCTTAAAACGATTTCTTTAGCAAATCCTTTTGATTTTTCTCTTAACACGCTATCAGTCATAATATTCTCCTAAAAACAAACATGGCGAAGCTGGCTCTATGAAATCAAACAATAGGCAGCCCCCTGATGTAGGAAATTTTCCTATATCAGGGGGTGTCTTTATCTCTTTAGAACGGGAAGAATTTCTTATACAACTCTTCTGTAAGGGGATAACCGTACTCGCAGATTTGATAGGCCTCTGCATAGCGGATCTTACTACCCCGCTCCTCACCGTACTTGGCGATCAGCTCCTGACGGAAACGGGCGGCAGGTCTTGCAAACCGAGGCGCATAGCCGCGGCTGGCGGCAAGGATCTCCTCGTCGGTGGTCTGCTCTGTAATGTCCATACCTTTCAGCCACTCATAGCGAACCGCTTCATCCTCAGGCACTGTTTCGCCTTTGGTGTAAGGCAGCCACTCATAAACCTGGCTCACATTCAGTGCCGAAGCCCGGAACTTGATTTCCACTTCCTGGTCAATATCGATCACGATATCCGGCTGGAAGGGCGGGTAGGAAAATCTGTCCTCACTATAGAGGATGACGGGCATAAACCGCATGGCCGGCACATCAGGGCAGGTGTGGGGTACGGTAAGCAGGTAGGAAGCGTCCTGCACCAATTGACTGCAAGCTCGGTGGTCTGCGTGATAATCATTAGGACGGTGAGCGATCACCAGATCCGGGTTAAACTCCCGGATATACCGCACCAACTTAAACCGGGTCTGCAGATCCGGCATCAGGGTGCAGTCGTCAACATCCCATATATCATACTCCACGCCCATAAGCTTCGCCACCGCCGCAGACTCCTCTGCCCGTACCCGGCTCGTCTCCTCCGGGGACAGAATGTGGTGTCCACCGCAACCGTTGCACATTGACAAAAACCGCACCGTGTAACCCATCTTTACGTATTTGTATGCCAAACCGCCACGGGTGAATTCGTTGTCATCCTGATGGGCGCCGATCATCAACACTTTCATAAAAGAATTCCCTTTCTTAAGCACTTGTATTTATTTTACATCGTTTAATTTTTTAGAGCATTTAAATATACGTACTGTATGCTTCAGCATATCAAGCGAAAGGGCATCTGTTGCCGCCAAGTCTTCTTTGCTCCAAAGATCTCGTATAGTGCTTTTTTCTTCAAAATTAATCGTGAATTTTTCGCCTGTTTCGCCCATATTGAAGATACCGTAAGCAACATTACCATCAGCTAACGGCTTTTCGAAAATATATAGCTTTGAATCATTTTCAACTTTTTCAAAAACAGGCGCAGAGAAAGCAAACGCAGAGTCTTGGTTCACTGCAATGATTTCTTCGTTGCAATACAAATCCAGCTCAAATTCGCTGATGTCGGTCAAAACAGAACTGAGCTGTATAGGGGAATTCAAGAATGCCCGCATTGAATAAGAAACGATCATTTCGTCTTCATTTAGGAAGCCTTCGATATCTTTAAATACACAGTTACCAACATCTAACATATCAAGGTCGTAAAAATGTCCTTTTGATATAAAGTCTACATTCGCTACTTTCATAAAATCAACATTCAATAAATAGTTATTGAAGGTTTCCAGCAGACGCTCCCAGGTACCGTTTGAGTCATGATTATTACGGTAAGAACTGCAGAATCTTGACCAATATGTCGTATAGTCACGCACTGCGGTTGTAGAGATGCAAAATCCGAAATCGCGACTTGAATTTATAAGTTCCTGGCGCATGATTTCTGCATTTACAGGGTCGCAAGGATGCCAGTCATATTTAAGATAGTCAAATCCCCAAGTTTCCCACTGCTTGACATTGTTCTTCTCTTTGTGCACAACGCCTATTCCGCCGTTCAAATCTTTAAAACGAATATCCGGCTCGCCAACGGTACAACCCGGAACAGATTCGTATTCATACGGACAGCCCCAAGCGGTAAGCATAGGCGTTGAATAAATACCGCATTTTAATCCAAGTGAATGAATTTCATCAACCATAGCTTTCATATCAGGGAATTTGGGGTTTGGCTGGATGGCATCAAATTCTCCACCATATTCGTGTTGCCAAGCGGAATCTACATTCACATAGTTATAACCGTATTCCGCAATACCATGTTCTACCATCGCTTTTGCTATATTCGTTATTTTCTCTTGAGACATGTTTCGGTTAAACGCGTTCCATGTAGTAAATCCGAGCAATGGCGTTAGAAGAATATTGTTAGGGAAGATTTCAAAAGTGACTTTTTTGCTTGTTTCAGAAATCGCATTTTTGGCAGTAAGGGTTACTTCATAGTTGCCTTCTTTTAAGACCGAACCTGTTATGATATTATCTTTCAAGGCTAGACCTTCGGGAAGACCTTGTGCAGAAAATTGCATAGGGCGCTCACCGGTGGCCGGGATTCGAAGCATAAAAGGTTTATTGGGAGATGCGCCAAATATTGACGCTAAATTGATTTTGGGTGCACCGCTAAACGGGGTTGCATGGGCAATCTTTGTTGTTCTCATAGATGAATCTTCCTCTCAATATAAATTATTTTATTAAACAATAACTGTCCTATACGCTAAAGGCCCTTGCGCGCAAATTACTTACGAATGTGTGTCACAGTTGGCAGAAACGAAACCCTTCGAGCCCCTCTGCCTTTTGGTTTGCTCTTTTGCTCATAACGCCTATAGTACTTGGTTCTTCATAAGCCCATCTCATTTTCCGGCGTGGCATGATTACCACATCAAAAACGCATCGTTTTTCAGTTTCAGCATTGCCTCGATATAGTAGAAATCGCTGAAGATCCAGGGCAGTTCCACCTGGCTCAAATCCTGGGGTTTTCTGGGGTACATACCCGATGCCTTCAGCACCAGAGGATCCGTGTCCTCGGAATAGTCGCAGAAATGTTCGTCCGCGGCCTTCAGAATCTTCAAAGCCTCGCCTAAATAGTACTTACCCTTTTCGCCGCCTAATATCTTGGCGATCTCAATGAGACCGCAAGCGGTGATCAAACCGGCAGAGGAATCGTAGTAGACCGGTTCTGCAGGTGCATAGAAATCAATTACAGGCAGATAGTTATTCTTCTTCACTTCCTGAATAAAATGGTCAGCGCAAAGAAGCGCCGTATCCAGATACCGCTGCGCACCCGTATGGATATAAGAAAGGGCAAAGCCGTAAACTGCCCAGGCAACGCCTCTCGACCAGGAGGAATTATCCGAATATCCCTGATTGTGAAATGTGCCAATATTTACCTTCTGCCCGGTCTGTAAATCGTGGGTGATTTTATGATACACGCTGCCGTCAGGGCGGATGTGATCCCGCAGTGTGGTGTCTGCGTGGGCCATCGCCACTTTTGCAAACCGCTCGTCCTTAACCTCTTCCGACGCCCAGTAAAGCAGCGGAATATTCATCATACAGTCGATGATCGTCCGAGTCTTGTCCAGGTCAAAGGCGGTGTCGCACCAATTGTTGTGGGCGCGAATGAACTTGCCATCAATGTTATACCGGGAAAAGAGGGTGCTTGCCACAAACAGTGTCTTATTGCAAGCTGCCTTATCGCCGGTAATGCGATAGTTGGCAAGGCTGGAGGGGATCCACATAAAACCCACATCGTGATGGAGCTTCTTGTAATCCTCCAACGCCTTATCCAAAAGTTCCCCAGCCCGGATGGCGGTAACTTTGTATTCTTCATTGCCGGTGGCCACATACATCATCCACATCACGCCGGGCCAAAAGCCGTTTGTCCAATCATCGGGTCTGTCGCTGTGGTCATCGTGAACGCCGTTTACTGCGCCGCAAGGCAGTTTCTCCCGACTGCGGATGCACACTTTCTGCATTTTTCGGTCAATTTTCTCCCAGGTATCGCTGATCCATTGGGCATTTTCCTTTATCAGGTTTTCCACAAGATGACCTCCCATCAAACAATATTGGCCGTAACGGAAGAAAGCCAGTTGTTATACTGAATAGCGCTTCTGTCGACAGGGTCAGCCTTAATGTCCAAAAGGGGCTCTTCCAGTTCTTCAATGCGTGTCAGTTCCCCGGACAAATACGCCAAGAGTCGCTTCTTGCAATGCTTAATGCGCATCAGCAAGCCGCCCAGGCGTACATCCTGAATCTCAAAGCCGCAAGGCTTGTTCTCTTTCATCCACTGTTTCTGATAAACCTCATAGAAGCTCTCAATATAGCCTTCCAAGCGGCTATAATCCTCCGTCAGCGCCTGAAGCCCGACCCAGTCGCCGGCTTCATAAGCCCGCCGGGTATTCACGCCCAGGGCGTACTTGATGCTCAGTACCTGACACAGCGCCGCCATAGAATCAAACAGATAGCCGTATTCCTTATGGTCTTTCCACTGGCGCAGTTTCTCTGCGCAGCGGATATAGCTATCTGCCATTTCCGGGTCAACCCGGGTATCAAAAATGCCCATAAAGCAATCGCTATAGAGCATATACTTATCGGGATTTGCAATTTCGCCTTCCTTTTCGTTGGGCGTACCCAGTAAATCCAGGTACATAAAATCGTCAAAAGGAATACTAAATTTTTCTTCAAAGCCGCGCTTTATGCTGTCCATATCCTCGTTGCCCTTGGCAAGCTCTGCCACAAAATAAAGGCTGGGCAGCAGCGCGAATTTGGAACATTCGCCGCCGTCGTCGCCCCAAAGGGTCATAAACACATTCTCCACCCCATAGTGGAAACACTGGCGCATCGCGCAGCCCATCGCCTGCAAGGAGTAGGCATTATGGGAGGCAAAGCCCGACCAGCTCCACAAACCGCCGGCAAACCACATACCATCTTTGATTTGCATATGGCTCTTTACCTGCTTGTGATAATGCTCGTCGGTAAGACCGTAGTAATCCCAGTAAATAAGATTCACATTGTCCGGTACCATTGCCTTCACAGTCGCAGGAATTTCCTGATCGTCGCCGTAATATTCACCGTTGCTCACCGCCCGGTAGAACATATCATCCCACATAATCAGTTCCAGATCGTACTTTTTGGCGATCTGGGAAAGGCGTTTCAGATGATCCAAAAGAATATCCGGCTGCTCCCGGTAGCCGTTTTCATTTAAGTATTTACCTCTGCCCAGCAGATACGCCTCGTCAAGGCCGATGTTCACCACTTTGGAGCGGAATATCTTGCTGATGGTGGCAAACATCCGCTCGATCAGCAGATAAGACCGATCGTCCCCGGCCAGCAAAATGTTGGTGCAGTCCCGGAGGGGGGTATATTCCGGCCAGCGGAAAATGGCGTTTAAATGGGCAAGGGTCTGAATGCAGGGGATCAGTTCCATCCCCTTAGCGGCGGCATAATCGTCCAACTGCCGCAGTTCTTCCTGAGAATATCTGCCCCGCAAATAACCGAAATACGGCTCATTCTCTACTTCATATGTATCCTCTGTGTAGAGCATCAGGCAATTGTAACCCAAATCTGCCGTCAGATCGATCCACTTTTCCACCGTCTCCGGGCGCATAACCGCATTCCGGGAACAGTCTACCATCGTACCCAATCGTTTCATAAGCCCATTTCCCTTTCCAGCGCGGCAAGAACATACCGACAATTTACGATTTTCTCTAAAAGGCAACTCTTGGAGAAATAATAGTGATTCGCCGCCTCAAAGCCGATAGCGGCATTTTCATTCATAACGCAGAGCATTTTTCTGGCAACAGATTCTTCTTCTCTTGCCATCTGCGCCATAGTCTTTTTGTCCCCAACTTCTCTTGCCAAATAAAACTTTACCAGATTGCGAGACGAGCAGTATAAGCAGTAGGCAGCCGTTGCCATCTGCTTCATCTCCCCAGTCTCCCCCTCCAAAAGGGCAAGACCCTCATTCCACAGGGCGCAGAGTTTTTCCAACTGGCTTAAGAAAACCTCCCGGGGATAAATGCTGCGCCAGGTCTCTAAATCGTCGTAGGCAAAGCAGGTCATCGTGGCCTGATAGCCGGTAGGTGTTACATATAAAAGGTTTGCCGGGCCGGCATTTTGCGGACCGCGATACAGCACCCGGATGTGGAAAGGAAATTCCTGGAACGCCCGGCTGAAAATTTCCGCCGCCGCAGTCTGTACCGGGGGCTCCTGAAGAGCCGCCTCATCGCAATACTCGTAGAAATATTTTGCCGCGTACATCAGATTCCGGGAAGGATAGCCACCCAAGGTCCAACTGATCATCAAGGTGTCCACATTCTCTTGCTCCATACGGCGGATGTGTTCCTCCACCAGGGGGTACACCGGCAACGCCGGCACGGTAGAGCCCTCCCAGGTGGTGTTTACCTGGAGTTTCGCGCCTAATTTCAGTCCCCGCTTTTTGGCGGCCGCCCATTCGGTTTTGGCGTTTTCGCCCGGACCTAAAATACCCATAGAGTAATCCCGCACGTGATCGCTGACACCGCCGATGGTAAAGGGAACATACCGCTCACTTTGGCTCATCAATGTCACATTTTGGGGCAGATGCTCAATAATATCTACATTCCAATCATTCCACATCCAACTCCAGGCGATGACCTGAATATCCGGGTCTACCTTGTGAGCGCCCTTTTCAAAACAGCCGATCACTTCCCCAATCACTTCCGCCTCGGTGCGCTCTTTGCAACGGGGGCAAGTGCAATTCGCCTGAGAAGAATGGGAATAGCAGTTGGTGGGATTTTCCGACCGGGTGATGGTAAAGAAACCGCCGATCTTCGGCACTTCCCGGCAAATAAATTCGATGCTGTTTGTAAGATAATCCTGCACCTCTTTGGTGGAGGTACACATACAGATTTTGTTTTCTTCTACTTTGTGTCCGCGTAAATGGGGGTACTTTTGGAAGAAGGATTCCGGCATACTTCTCGGCTCATTTAAGTATAAAAACACCTTGATGCCGTAGCGGTCGCACCGCTCTGTCCACTCCCGAAGCCGAGCAATTCGCTCCTGATAGCCTGCAGACAATTCCTTCTGGAAGGGAAATTCCGACAACTGGAATAAAATGCCTTGTGTCCACAGAGCATTGACGCCCACCTTCTGATAGGCCGCCAGCATTTCGTCAGGACAATATTCACGGCTATCCACCTCAAATGCCTTTCCTAAAAGCCCGGAAAAACAGTAGACCATCCTGGTGCCAAACTTCTCCTTGCCGGAAAAGCCCATATCCGCCACATCATACCGAAAATCAAAGGGCTTCACGCCGCCCATATCCACCGTCTGCACCACTTCTTTCAGAGCATTGGTGCGAATACGTTCTTCCTCCGTAAGGGCGCGCCAAGTCACCGGTTGGCATACCGGCTTGTCGCCCAATTTGAAGTCCAGAAAATCCTCCTCCCGGAGGATCAGCGCCAATTCGTCCTGCTCCATCTCCAGTAGTTGCAGCAACTGCTCATAGGGCAAAATATGCCACAACTGACGAATGATGGTGATATACCCTTTTTCCAGCCAGATATTGCTACTGCACGGAGTGGTAAGACCCATTTCTTCCGCGGCAGCAATGATATTTTCTTCTGTTGTCCCTAAAACAGCCGCGATTTTCTTCGGGGGGATATATTCATAAGCGCGGAAAATAAACGCCTGATGCTTGGTCGGAAAATGGGGAAAGGAAATGGCTTCTTTTCCCAAAGGCGGTAACGGCATTTTCATAACATTCTCACTTTACAATCAAAGATTCCAGATAAGCCTTGATCTGGGCCACTTCTTGCTTTCTCTTTTCCGGATCGTCATAATTTTCCCGCTCAATGGTAATGCTGCCATTGTATCCGATCTCCCGGAGTTTTTGGATCAGCGCCGGGAAATCTGCATCGCCCTGACCCACAGGCACTTCGATCTTCTTCAATTCCGGGGCAACAGGTTTTAAAGCATCCTTGGCGTGGAAACCCCGGATGTACGGCGCCAAAAATTCCAACGCCGCCACAGGGCAAGCGCCCCGACCGTTCATCAGCAAATTGGCAGGGTCAAAATTGATGCCCATATTGTCAAGACCCACCTTGTTCATCAGATGCACCAAAGAAAGGGGCAGTTCCTCGCCGGTCTCAAACAGGAAGTACTGATTATACTTCTTCAGTTCTCCGCAAATGCGCTTCAGCGCCTGGCATACGCCAATATTGTCCGGGTGGAAGGGGTTGTCCGGCAAATAGCCGATGTGGGTAATAATATCCTGCACACCCAACTTTCGGGCAAATTCCGCGCCCTTTAAAAGTTCTTCGATGCGCATTTCCCGGGTAGCCGCCGGCACCAAGCCCAAAGTCTGATACATATTGGGGTAAGTCCAGTCAATGGGGCCTGACCAGCCGCACCATACCGCCGTAACGGTAAAATGAAAATCCGCGCAAGCCCGCTTGATCTCCTCTGCGATTTCATCGGTGTAAAGGGACATATCCCACATAGAGATCTGACCGTTATCAAACCCTTGACGCGCCGCCTCTGCAATACATTCGTAGGCGTTATGGTTAAAATGAATTAAAATTCCAACTTTCATAAGTTCACCCTTTTCAAAGATCGTTCAGGTAAGCAAAAGCGGTTTTCACACCCGCTTCAAAATCCTCAGGATGGTTGTTTTCCAGAGAGAAGTTGCCGGTGTATCCCCCTTGCCGCAAAAGATCAAAACAAACGGCAAAATCCACAACACCGGTACCAACTGGCGTGGGACGGATCCAGGTATTATTCTTCGCCTGCCGCCAATGTTCCCCGGGAGATGCGCCCCCGGACACTTGCAGATAATCTTTAATGTGCACGTGGCGCACATCGGGCATAAATGTCTTGAGAAAATCCTCCGCCACTTCGTTGACAAAAAGAATATTTCCCAAATCCGCGCAAATGCCCACATTGTCACATCGCTGCTGCAGCCGGCTGAAAAATGCGCCAAAACCATCCACGCCATTTACATAGCAACCCTGATCTTCGTAAATGCAGGTAATGCCAATGCTTCTTGCGTACTCCGCCACCCGGGCGACCCGGGGCAGAACATCTTTTAACGCCTCTTCAAAATTCGGCTCTGCCGGGGGCTGATTCCAAGGAAGCATACAGTGGTGCAGGAAAGGACTTCCCAGTTCCGCAGCAAAGTCTGCCTGCTCCATCAGCTGTCGCTCCCCCTCCGGGTTTTGAAACAAATTCACACCCACAGAGTAGCACACCATTGGCAAACGGTAATCATCCAATATCCGCCGTTTTTCTCTGGCGTCGGCAACAGATGCAAAAGGAAGCAGTGGGTTGTTTCCCAAAAGAGTCAACGGCTCTACTGAGGAAAAGCCTAAGCGCAGCGCTGTTTTCGCCGCCTCTTCCATACCCTTTTCCAGCACAATGTTAGAAAACCGCTGGTACATGGTAAGTTCCATAGCGCACCTTCTTCCTAAGTTATCTTCCAAACAGAACCTTTGCGTTGTTGTAGAAAATATCTTCCAAATCTTCTTTGTTAAGTTCCAGAAGTTCGCAGGCTTCCAAAAGCGCCAGCAAACACTCCTGACCGTTGTTCAGGGGCTGATGGCGATAGTCAGGAGGTACTGCGCTTTCGTTTAAGTAGCCATCGTGAATACCGATGAAATTGCTGCCAAAGGAGCAGATTCTGCCCACGGTAGCAGCGTGGTCAAAGTCGCCGCCGTACATCATCTTCTTCACGCCGAAGGCCTTCAGGCAGTAGTAAATAGACATCGTCTCTGCCGAACCGGAGCAATCAAACCAGATATTGGGAATATCCTTAATTTTCTCCAAACCAAGGCGCAGCTTCCGTACATGATGACCCATAGCGCAGTGGGCTAAGATCAGCTTCGCCTTGGGATACTTTTCGCACAAGTAGCGGATCTGCTCATAGTTTGCCGGCTCGCTGAGCATATTCTGATAGTGAGACAGATGGATCATAATGGACATTTCTCTATCGTTTGCCAACTGCCACATCCACTCCGGGGCAAAGTCCAGAATGTCCGCCTCAAACCGATTGTTCCAATCCTTTGCCGTATAGCACATATAAGGCTTTAACACTCGAATACAATCGTAGGTATCCAAATACGCTTCCGTCTGCTCCCGACCACAACCGGGAGTAATGATCAGGCCAGCGGCAAAGCCCTCCTCCTGCGCCACCTTCAGGTTATAAAGATTATTATCCCGGAGAGTTTCCTTTGTGTGCTTGCTGGAGGGCTGGGGCATCATCAAACCACCCGCTATGGGGCGACCGATGTACTTTTCCATAAAATTCCGATAGTAAGGGAACGGCTCGCCCTCTAAGCCATGCCAGGTCATATAACCCCGATTAATATGGAAATGGGCATCGTAAACTTTCTCCGGCAGCATGCGGTCAAAATACGCCGCCAAGTCTGCTTCATAAGCAGCATCGTAAACTTTCTGACTCATAACTTATCCATATCCTCCCACCAAGCAAGCATCAATTCGCCGTCCATACCGGCGGCGTTAATATCCCGATTTACCATCACTTCGGTGCATTTATCTACAAAATCCTTGGCGCAGACCATCAGCACATCTGCATCGCCGCATTTTCCGTGGAAAACCTTTCCCTCAGGTTCCATCAGGGTCTGAATATACTCGTTGTTGATGTGGGGCCAGCAGCCCTTTTCGTTCCAACGGTCATAGCACCAAAGTTTTTTCTTCATCTCATCGTACTTTTCGCTGTGTTCCATCTTCTGCAGGCACTTTTCAATGTAGCAATACTCCGCAAAATGACGGAAGGTACACTTCCGCAGACCAACACCCAGGAAGATCACCTTGGTGTTCAGATGGTACATTTTCTCCCAAGGGGAGTCTGCAGCAAAGGGGGTGTCTCCGAAAATGCCGTAGCGCAAGCCGCTTTGACCGTGGGTTTCAGTAATGTAATCTGCATGACGACCAATGGCTGCCACAGAATGGGATGCTTGATTAGACCGCTTTGCCCCAGGGAGCTTACGGAAATAGTTCGTCAGATATCCCACATCCGAGGGAGCATCCATATGCCAGTTTTCATATACGTGTTCCCAATCATTTTGGCAAAGGGTAGGAAATACCACGGTACCATCCGAACCTACTGCCGCCTGCAAGCCTCTTACAAAGGTATCCGCACCGTTTTCTGTTTCACCCAGACTTTTGAATGAGGAGTGTACAATAACGGTATCGCCGGGCTTGACCCCCAGGTCTTCCATGGATTTTTTTACATCTTGCCAGGTAATCATTTTATCACCACTTTCAAATAATTTGTACGGGCTTACCCGTTTCAATAGACTCTGTTTCCGACAGTGCCATCACCACAGAATCCCGGACGGACTCCGGGGATGTGATGTCGTCGTAGGGATTATTATCCAAAAGCCATTGCACATAGGTTTTCATTTCCATGTAGTGGGAACTTTCCGCAGACAGTTCCGGGGAGAAGCTTTCTTCATCGGTATGGACAGTCATTTTGCCATTGGCCAGTTCCACCGTGGCCTTTTCAAAATTAACCAGCGTACGGAACGTAAAGGGGAACTTGTCCGGGAACGACCAGTCCGCCGCAGAAGATACCACCTTGTCGCCATAGTCATACCGGGTAAATACGCTTTCTAATTGGCACTTTTGGGCAGTACCCACAGAGGACACCGCCTTGGGCTTGCCAAAGAGCCAGTTGATCACATCCACATCGTGAATGTGCATATCCAGCACGCATCCGCCACTTTGTTTGGGATCTAATATCCAGTTGTTCCAGGTCCACTTGGGCATAGCCGAATATCGGCTGAACTCCGCCCGGTAAACTTTGCCGTAGACCCCGGAGCGGATATACTCCCGCAACTGGGTGTAGCCGGGACTAAACCGCAAGCTCTGACCGATCATCAGCTTCTTTCCCATTTTCTTAGCCGTTTCGATCATCCGGTCGCAGCCTTCTACCGTCAGCGCCATAGGCTTCTCGGAGAAAACATGTACCCCCTGCTCCAAGGCATACACAGCAACCTCTTCGTGAATGGCAGTCGGCAGAGCCGTTACCACAAAATCGGGTTTTTCCGCAGCAAACATATCCTTGTAGTCCTGATAAAAGCCGCACTCTGAAAAATCCACCTGAGACATATCCACAGTACCCAGGTTGGTCTGTACCGCGCCGGTGGCCGCTTCTTTTGTCGTGCCGCAAATGGCGCAAAGCTTGATTTCGCCAGTTTTCTCCTGCTCCAACCGCAACAGATTACCCAAATGCAGTTTTCCCAGACCGCCGAAACCGATCAACGCATATTTAAGCATTCCAATTCTCCTTTTACACCAGATTTCTTGTTTTCAACTGGCCGTAGAGCCAATCAAAAGATTCCTTCGCCCGCTCCATAGGGATGTAGTCTCCCCGCCTGCCAAACTCCACTGTGAGGATATTGCTATCACCCAACTCTATCAAAGTGCGAAGCAAAGAATCATTGTCAATGTCAGAATCCCACAAGGTGGTCAAATAGCCACCTTTTTCACTGTAACCCTTAAAATGGGCTATGCGGCTGCGATGGGGAAATTTTTTGACCATTGCGATGGGGTCGCCACCACCGGCCATACAGTTGCCGGTGTCCATCATCAGCATAAAATCATCGTCCATATTGTCAAACAAAAATTCAAACAATGTCACGCCATCAAACTTGGTAGTAAAATCACCGGCATGGTTATGAAAGCCGGTTTCCAATCCTGCCGCCCGAATGGTCGCCGCTGCAGTTTTAATTTGATCCAGCATAGGAAAGCGGAAATCCGGGTCCGCTTCCAGCCGTGGCCAGTCCAACGCACCGATCACCAATGTATCACAGCGCAGCGTCTTGCAAAAGGCAATCACTCGACTTATACTCTCTGGGTCTAACAGATGGTGACCTACCATCAGAGATACGCATTGCAGACCTGCCTTTTCGATGGCGTTGGCATAAAACTCAGCAGACTCAGTAAATGCACCAAAATCAAATTCCACGCCCCGATAACCGATCCGGGCAATTTTCCGCAAAGTTTCCTCTGGATTATTTGCGAAATCTTCCCGGACAGAATGTACTTGCAGACTGATCAAAATTGGATCCATCTGAAATTCCCCTCCGTTCAACAAGCACTTTTCCTTGCCTACAACAGAATTATATGATATAATGCAAAAAAATTCTTTGCCCTTTTGTTTTTATTATTTGACATATCGTCCACAGAGGTGAAAATTATGGCATTTGAACTGATCCCCATCAAAGAGGAAATTGACATCCAAGGCTTCCATTTTATCTATTATTTTGAACAAGGAAAAGACTTTTATCACGCGCCGGAGCGGCATGATTTTTGGGAAATACTCTATGTTGACTACGGCAACATCATCTCGGTAGCAGACGGTGTTGGTTTTGACTTGACCGCAGGACAAGTGGTGTTCCACAGGCCGTCCGAGGTGCATTCCCATGTTGCCAACCAGAAGGATGCCAGTAATGTGGTTACCATCGGCTTTTCCTGCGACAGCCCCATCATGTCCTTTTTCAACAAGAAGGTCTTTACATTAGGCAAAGGTTCCAAAAAGATCCTTTCCTTATTCAACACCGAGGCAATCAGCGCATTGGGCGGTCTTTGCACAGATTACAACAACAAATCCCCTTTGGATTTCTCCGGTGCTGCCCCTGGTTCCGTGCAGCTGATGCAGTGCTATTTGGTGGAATTTCTCTTTTCCCTGATTCGCAACGAAGAAGGCGACGTCCGCTCTCTGGTGCGTTCCAAAGACTCCCGGGCTTTAGCGGAAAGCTCTCTGGTTACCACCGTCTTGCAGTATATTCAAAACCATCTTACGGATCCCCCTTCCCTCTCTGTATTGTGCGAACAGTTTTCTGTCAGCAAAACCTATTTGTGCAATGCCTTTAAAGAGGGTATCGGCAGAAGCCCCATTGATTGCTGGATCACCAATAAAATCAAATTAGCAAAGCGACTGATTCGTGAGAAGGACCAGAATATTACGCAAATTTCCGAATATCTGGGCTATTCCAGTATTCACCACTTCACCCGTATGTTCAAGCGTGTTACCGGAATCTCTCCCTCAGACTATAAAAAGTCCATAAGCGACTAACAATATATGTAAAATATTACCTCTATTTATATTCTTTCTGATTTACCGTATTCGTCAAGGTATATTGCCGATTTACACATTAATTTCTGTGTTTTATAGGCAATTATATCGAAATTTATATTTTCTCCCATGTGCCTTTGCGGAAGAAATGTTAAATTTCAAACACGATGCGGTAAATCATTTTTTATAAACATCATATATAATTGGGTTTGTAAAAATCGCAGGATGCTGCGAAAAATCTATAGAGGAGGAATATCTATGAAATTGAAGATGAAACAGCTTGTTTCTATGGCACTCGCGGTCTGCCTACTCATGTCGGCCCTGCCTTTATACGCAAGCGCCGCCGTAGAAACCCAAGAAAAGTCTGATGCCGTGGTTTATAACTTTGGGCTCCAGAACACAGACTTGGTGGCAACCGATGGTTCCAGCCTGAAGCAGGCTACCCTCACCATGCCAAAAGTCCAAAATGCGCTGAATACCTACTATGACAACGATGTTATTTTGTGGAAATATGCCGCAGACAACCTGAGCACATTCAAAACAGATACCAACACCGTTTCCAACACATTCTATTTCGGTGGTAACACCTTTAAGTGGAGCGGCTTGCGTCTGGGCATGAGTATCAAGGAAGCAGGCGCCACTGTCGGTACATACGCGCCCGGCTTCTGGGTGGCAATGACCCTCAAATCCCCCGGCGCTGGCAAGTATCTTGCCACGCTGAACTACCAGACCCGTTCCGATGCCACTGCTGCCGGTGAGGTCTATCTGTTCCCCGGTACCTACAACACCGTGGATGCGGTGGAAGCAAATATGACCGAAAGCAACCTTCTGCAAACCATCAATTTCAAGGGCGCTACCAGCACCTTTGAAGATGACTACTCTGAGCTGGGCATGTTGGACATGCAAGACGGGGAATATACCATCGTCTTCAAGTCCACCAAAGGCAGTAACTCCGGCGCATACATCTATATTAACAGTCTGGAACTGCTTCACGAAAGCCATCTTCCTGAACCCCCTGCCCCGGCACAGCTGGATACCGGTGTCTATGATTTCATGCTGGAAAAGACTGACCTGCAAGTCAATGGTGGCTCCTTCGCTGCCGCTGCCTACAATGCAGAGATCGTGCAGACTACCCTGAATAAGTATTACAAAGACGGCAAGATCAACTGGAAATACCACTCCAGCTACATTCCGGAAGGCTCTACCGGCAACGGTGTCATGTTTGGCGGTACCGTAAAAGCCGGTACTCCCGATGAGAAGAAGTACGGCTGGGACGGTCTGCGTATTTACAGCACCGGAGTTACCACGCCGGTCTGGTACGCTTTCACCATCCAATCCCCCGGCAGTGGCACTTACTATCCCGCATTCCACTATATGAAGCAAAACTCCGGCGCTTTGGAAGGCTCGATCTACCTGCTCCCCGGCAACACCAAGGATGTTGCCGCTGCCATCGCCAAAGGCGAAGCCATCGGCAGTATCAGTTACAACAACCGCAAAAACGGTGATGCGGAAGCCACTTCTCAAATCTTCTATGATGCGCCACTGAAACTCACTGCCGGTGAAGAATACATCGTTGTATTCACCGCAGATAAACCCAGCACGACCACCGGCGATGCTAAACTCGCCTATTTGTACCTGAATCAATTTATTCTGTACAGCACCAAGACCCTTCCGGAAAAAGGCCCGGATGTGGTCACCTATGACTTTGACCTATACAACCATCCCAGCGGCGAATTTACCAAGGGCAGTTACAACATGACCGATGTGATTCCCCAGCTGGAGAACATGTATCGCAATGGCAGATTGAACTGGTCCTACGAGAACAAAGGCTTTGCGACCGACTACTCCACCAGTAAATTTGGCCGCAACGTGGGTATGACCGTCTACACCGTAGAAAATGACTGGTACGCCTACCGCATAAAATCCCCGGGTCAAGGCACCTTTACCCTGTCAATGAATTACAGCATTAGCGGTCACGGTGCAACCGGCGCTGTGTATATCCTCCCGGCTGACACCACGGATATTGAAAAGGCCATGGACCACTCCAACCGTGTGGGTAAAGTGGCATTCTACAATGACAACGGCGATACCGCCACCACCTCCGGCCTTACCGCAAGCTTGGGTACATGGGAATTCGGCAGTGAAGATGAAGTGATCGTAGTTTTTGAAGCCTACGGAAAATCTCCGTTCAGCGACAAAGCTTATATGTACATCAAACAGTTGGTTGCCACTGAAGGTGACCACCATGTAGAAGCCGATACCACCAGCAAGCAAGTTGCCTCTGTTCTCCTTACTGACCGTGCCGTCACGGTTTATGAGGTCACACCTTATGGTGCAGCCGCAAATGTCAACGGTGTCAACTATCTGTTCTACTGCATCGAAGGCTGCAAGATGATCATGTACAACATAGACGATATGACAAAAGAGCGGGTCATTCAAACCCCATTCATTATCGCCCGTGGCATGACAGTAGACAAAGACGGCATGATCTGGGTCTGCGGTCAGTCTACGGTTCTGTTTAAGTATGATCCCTACACCGATGTGGGTATGACGACCCGTACCTATGGTATGGAGATGCCCGGCTGTTACGGTGGTTTCTCCATGGCAACCGATGAAAGCGGCGTTCTCTACATGGGTTCTTACACCGAAGGCTCGGTTATGAAGTATGTCCCCGCTACCGACGAATTCATCCTTATGGGTCGATATAATGACGACGGTTACTTCTCCTGCGGTGCAATCGTCGAGAACGGCTACTTGTACATTGGCGTTAGCGGCGATACCAACGGCGACGGTGTCCGTACCACGGAAATACTAAAAATCGACACCGAGACCTACGAATGTGTCGGCCGTGTGGATATCACTGAATTTATGGACCCCAAAGAGAACATGGTTCGTGGTATCGCCATTGGCGGCGACACGCTCTTTGTCGGTGGCGGTACTATGACAGGCTTCGTTGCCATCGATATTAACACCATGGAACTGAAGCATGACTACGGTTTTCACCGGAACATTTTGTTTACCGGCAGCGGTGTTATAAATGGTAAGCTTTACTTTTTGGTATCCGGCTACGGTTTGCAGGAATATGACATTGCAACCGACACCATCACCTCCATGGGCATGCAGGAAGCTAACTATGCGCTGAAGTGCAGTGTCGACAGCGTTGTTTATCTGGATGACCCCTTGTACCCCGGCGCTTCTCTGGTCACATATACTGCCGGTGGTCTGGTCATCTACAACCTTGAGCAGCGCCGTGTTGACTATTTCTACATTGCCGACGAAGAAAATGACGCTGCCGGCACCGATATCCTTTCCATCACCAATGGTGCTCCGGGAAGTAACGAAATCTTTATGGGTGCATTCAACACGCCCAACTGTGCCGTTTACAACACCGCAACCGGTGAGTGGCGTGATTTCGAAGCAGCCGCGCAGCAGACTGATGCTATGGTTTGGTATGACGGCACCCTGTACACCGGTAACTACACCGCAGGCGCAATCACCAAAATCAACTTTGAAAACCCCGATCGAAATGTTATTCTGTTCTCTATGAACAACAAGCTTTATGAGCAAAACCGTGTCCATGCCATGACAGCCGGTGACAGCAAAATCTTTGCCGGCACAATGCCCTACAGCGACACCTACGGCGGCGCATTTGTCATGATCGATCTGGAAACGCTGGAAATCACCTTTGAGCGAAACATTGTGCAAGGACAATCCGTTACCGGTTTGCTTTACAGCAACGGCTATGTATTCGGCACAACCTCCACCTCCGGCGGTACCGGTACGGAAGGTCCCGAAAGTCCCACAGACTCCGGAATGATCTTTGTTTACGATGTAAACAAAAAAGAGAAAGTGGCAGAACTGGATTTGCGGAAGTACATCTCCGGTTTACCGGAAACGCTCCCCTATGTGGATGCCATTGCTTTTGACCCTAATTACAAAGAAAACGGCATCATCTGGGGTCAGATTTCCGAAACCCTCTTCACCTTTACCTTTGATGCAGAATCCAAAACTTTCAATGTGAAGGAATACGTTTCGTACTCCAAGACCAACTACCCCACCGCCTATCAGCGTGCTTCCAAAATGGTAAGCCTTGTGTTCCACAACGGATACCTTTATGCTGCTTTGGGCAATGCAGGTTTCCGGAAGATCAGCATGACCAATCCTGCAGACAGTACGCGTTTGAATGTCCCCCTCGCAAGACAATTTATTGTCGGTGAGGACAATAATTTGTATCTGACTATAGGCAAGCCGGAGCTGTATGTTTATCCTCTGGATATCACAGACGAGGATTGGGCGATTGCAGAAGCTGTGGATACCATGATCCTCCAAATCGGTTCCGGTGTCACCCTGGAAAATGAATCACAGGTTGCAGCAGCTCTGGCTGCATACGAGGCACTTTCCTGGCGGCATAAAGCTTTGATTCAGAACTATGAGATTCTGGACATTGCCATGTCTGACTTGTTGGAACTGCGCATTGACCAAATCGGCGTTGTCACTCTGGAAAAAGAATCGTTGATCAATGATCTTTATGACCAATATTTGAATCTTTCCGAAAAGCAGCAAAAGTATGTGAAAAACTACGATGTGCTGCGAGCCGCCATGAACAAAGTGCAGCAATTGGCCAACGTCAAGAATGCGGCAGAAGTCCAAAAAATGATCGATGCGCTGGCAAGCTTGAAGCCCATCACATTGGAGGATGAAGCGCAGGTCCGGGCTGTCCGGGAAGCTGTAAGCAGCCTGAAGCAGCAAGCAAAACAGCTTCTGGATATCACTTTGCTGGTGGAAGCAGAAGCCGTGATCAAAACCCTCCGGCAGGAAAAAGTCGAACATCTGAAGCAGTTGATTGCAAGCATCGGAGAAGTCACTCTGGAAGACGAGGCGGCAATCACCGAAGCAATGGATCTGTATAACTGGCTGTATATGGATGAACGTGAGCAAGTGGATTATATGACTATGCTTGTAGCCAACAAAGCCTTGATCAAACTGCAAAAAGAAGCCGCAGCGGCTGTGGATGCTTTGATCTTGGCAATTGGCGACGATATCAGCTACGACTCCAAGGATGCCATTGAAGCCGCCCGCAAGGCCTACGATGCCCTGACGGAAGGCTCCAAGAAATATGTAACAAATCTGGGTATCCTGACAGAAGCAGAAGCCATCTTCCAAGAGATTCGCGGCGGTTATGGTCTCTTTGCCAACTTGGGTGACGCCCTTGGCATAGATCCCGTTGTTATGATTGTGATAGTAGCTGCAGTCGGTGTTGCACTTTTGGCAGTTGGTGCGGTGGTATTCGTACTGGTGCTGAAAAAGAAAAAAGCAGCTTCTCCCGCAAGCGACGAAGCCGCCGCAGAGGAAGAATCATCCGAACAGATGGAAGGCTAACTATTCAGCGACAACACAAAAACCCGGCAGGAAAATCCTTCCGGGTTTCATTTTGATTGTCATATAGTGAATAAACATCATGAGCGACCGAAATGGGTGTAAATGGTTGCAAATGAATTAATCTGTTCAAACAAGAACAAGAAATACCCCTGTGTTCCCTTTTGGAAACATAGGGGGATTTACTGTTTTGGCAAGGATCGGGACGGGAGACCCGTCCCCTACAAGCAAAAAAGAGACAGTCTTTCGACTGTCTCTTTGGTGCGCGAGGCGGGACTTGAACCCGCATGCCCGGAATGAGCACTAGAACCTGAATCTAGCGAGTCTACCAATTCCACCACTCGCGCATATAAACTTGACGAGGTCGGTTTCCCTGACCGCTTGAACATAATACCACGCCAAGTCTTATTTGTCAACAACTTTTTTGACTTTTTTGGAGATTATTTTAATCCTTATAATAGAGCAAACAATGACAATAGCCTTGGAAGTTCGGATCAGCGATCTGCTCCCGAAATTCCTTGCAAATGCACTTGTTTTCCTCCGTGCGCTGCAGGCGGCAGGGACAGTAGCCGCCGGTACGCTTCAGCCCGTCCCGAACAGCCTGCACCACCTCGGCATCCTCATTCAGCCGAACCGCCATCAGGCATCCTCCTTGTCACCGATATGCATAATATCATACGGCGTCGTCTGGTACACAAAATAATTCAGCCAGTTGGAGAACAACAAATTCGCATGACCGCGCCAACGAACCAAAGGCTCTTTGGTATCATCGTCATTGGGGAAATAGTTCTCCGGTACGGCAATGGGAATGCCAAGATTCTTATCGCGCATATACTCCTTCTGCAAAGTATCGGCATCATACTCGGAGTGACCGGTAATAAAGATCTGACGGCCGCCCTCATTCATCACAGCATAGACGCCGGACTTCTCAGAGGATGCCAATATCTTCAGTTTAGGCTCTGCCTCTACCTTTGCCCGGTCGATACCGAAGTACCGGGAATGGGGTACATAGAACACATCGTCAAAGCCGCGCAGAAGAATGGCGCGCTTATAGTCCGCAACATGGGGGAACACGCCAAAGACCTTTTCCTGCAGGCGGATGCAATCGATACCGTAATGGTAATACAGGCCGGCAAATGCGCCCCAGCAAATGTGGATGGTGGAATGGACATTGGTCTTGGACCACTCCATGATCTCACACAGCTCCTTCCAGTAGTCAACATCCTCATAGGCAAGATGCTCCAAAGGAGCGCCGGTAATGACCATGCCGTCAAACTTCCGGTCCTTCAGTTCCTCAAAGGTTTTATAGAACGCCAGCATGTGTTCCTCAGAGGTGTTTTTGGACTTATGGGAACTGACCTGCATCAGCTCCAAATGCACCTGCAAGGGCGTATTGCCCAACAGACGGGTAAACTGGGTCTCCGTTGCCACCTTCGTGGGCATCAGGTTCAGCAGCACGATCTCCAAAGGACGGATGTCCTGAGAGATCGCGCGATTTTCTGTCATGACAAATATATTTTCCTGCTGCAGAGTTCCGGCGGCAGGCAGATCATTCGGGATACGAATTGGCATAGCGATCCCCTTTCTGGGAAATATTTCGATTTATTGTACCCCAATTCCCCTGTTTTGTCAATCACCGGGCGTACACTTCCAGCACCGTTCCTTTGTAATAGTGGGCAAGGATCTGCACAAAATTACTGCCTGCCACTGCCATGGCATCTGCGCCGTACTGGCTCATACCTACCCGGTGTCCGTAGCCCTTGGTGGTGATGGTGACGGAATCCCCTATCGCCGTCAGCATAAACGCCGTAGACCGCAAGCCCAGCTTTTGCCGCAGGTCGGTCCCCTGAAACGTCTTGCCGCACAGGGTCATGGTGGACACGCCGCCGCCCTTTGTATAGGTCACTTCCTCCAACCATGTTTCCGCCGGCCCTGTTAAGTGGCCGCCCAGAAGCCGGTTAAACTCTGCTGCGGTAAATTTCAACGTATCTGTATAAAACACCGCCCCTTCCTCCCCCGGACTTTCCGTGGACTGGAGGTATGGCACATCTGTACCCCAAACCGCCAGCGCATCCTCTGTCTTGCCGCCGGAGCAGGAAAAATAAGTGGCTTCAATGAGTCTGCCGTTATAGGTGATCACAAGCTCGTCCGTCTGCAATACCGCCTGCTGCACCTTTTTGATGTCCTGTTCCGTTCCGCCGTTACGCAAGTATTCTTCCTGAGAACAAAAACCCTGACAGCATCCCGGATCTGTACAGACCACAGCCTGTCCATGCTTGGGCGCTGAGGTCTTATGCAGCGTATAGGTCCGCGCCACCACCGCTTGGGCTTTCAGGGCTTCACTTTCAAAATCTGCCGGCATTTCCCGGAGAACAACATTGGTCAGGTAGTTGTTAAGCGTCATTTCTTCCACCGACCCGTCCTTCATCAGTATCGGGATCGTAAACGCCTCCTGAGGCTGCGGAGGTTGCGTAGGCCGAACCGTCTGCCCGGTTGTCGGAATCAGCAGCACGTCGCTTTGGGTGGGCTGTGTAGCCTGTTCGTTCTTTCTTTTCTGCCGACCGCCAAAGAAGCTGAATATCAGCATGGGCAAAATTGCACCCAAAAATACTGCCAGCAAGATATGATTTCCTCGTTTCGTCAAGCTGTCCACCTCCGCTATTAGCATAGCAAACAGTGACCTTTATTTTTTGCCGTATTCTGCTGGCAGGTTATTCCAATTTTGCGCCAATACTTGACATCATTCCCGTTGGTCGGTATAATTTAATGTAATAATTGATCGAAATGGAGTCGACCATGAAAAAGACACTGCGAATTTTGATACCGGTTATTTTGGTAGCGGCGATTATTCTTTGCTCCGCTTGGTATCTTCTCATATACGACAAACAGTTTACCAAGGAAATGCTGCTGAGTTGCGCCCGTTTTTCCGACGAACGTGGCAACAGCGCCGTTGCCTCTTGGTTCTACAATCTTGCCTATGCCAATTCGGATAACAACGAGTCCATTGCCATCGAGCTTGCCAATCAGTACAAAAAGGCCGGCAACTATACAAAGGCAGAAAACGTTCTTGCCAACGCCATTGCCGACGGTGGCAACGTGGAGCTTTACATTGCGCTGTGTCAGACCTATATTGAGCAGGACAAGCTGCTGGATGCGGTCAACATGCTTGACAGCATTGCCAACCCACAAATTAAGAATCAAATCGACAAGCTGCGGCCTGCCGTGCCTACCCCACCTGAGGATCTGCCTGCCGGCAAGACCTACAATTCGTACATTCATGTGCCTTTGTCTGCTTCGGATGGTACTGTTTACTATTCCATCGGCCAGCAGTATCCCTCTTTAACTGCCACCAAGTACACAGAACCCATCAGAATGGAAAAAGGCCTCAATCGCATCCGCGCATTGACCATCAAGGACGGTCTTGTCAGCAAGCTGGCTGATTACAGCTACACCGTAGGCGGTGTCATCGAGGCTGTCACCTTCCAAGATCCTGAGATCGAAGCTGCCGTCCGCAAGGAACTGATGTTCGGTGATAGTGTTCAGATCTACACCAGCGACCTTTGGAATATTACCACCTTTACCGTTCCTGAGGATGCTAAGAATTACGACGATTTGCAGCACATGATCTATTTGGAAAACCTGACCATTACAGGCGGTGTTTCCGAGCAGTTATATCACATCGCCGCGCTTAAGGATTCCATCAAACAGCTTTACATTTCGCAGACAGACATTGCCATCGATCATCTGCAGATCATTTCCGGCTTCCCCAAGCTGACAACGCTCACCCTGAGTGACTGCGGTCTTACCAGCATTTCCGCCTTGTCCGGCGCAACGAAGCTCACCTATTTGGATATCAGCAATAATACTGTCCGCAATCTGGAGCCTTTGCGTTCCCTGACCGCATTGCAGACTCTTAACTTAAGCGAAAATGCCATTGTGGATCTTTCTGCGCTGAGTGACCTGTCCGTTTTGGAATCTTTGGATGTTTCCAACAACGACCTGACTTCCCTGTCTGCCATTTGTGGATTATCCAAGCTGAATTATTTGAAAGCCTATCACAACCGCATTAGCGATTTGGGTGATATTGACCAGCTTAGTGCCCTCACCTACCTGAATTTAGGTGAGAATGAGGTGACAGATATTTCAAAGATCGCTCTGTGCCTGAATCTGATCGATTTGGATATTTCTCGCAACAGTTTGACAGACATTTCTGCCTTGTCCTCTCTTGTTGCGCTGCAGTATTTCAATTTCTCTGACAATCGGATAGCAGTATTGCCTCAATGGACTGTAGACTGCAAGCTCATCACCATCGTTGGCTCAAACAATCTGATCTCCGATTTAGAGAACCTCAGCGGTTTGCGGCAGTTGAACAATGTGGATTTGAACTACAATACGGATTTGAAGGACATTACCCCCCTCACCTCCTGTCCCAGTCTGATCCGTGTGGATGTGTTTGGCACAAAGGTATCGAATGTAAAGCCCTTACGGGATATGGGCGTCATCGTCAGTTTCAGCCAAGTCAACTAAATAGTTAAGCCCCCGAAGACCGAGTCTTCGGGGGCTGTTTTTACAGTTGTGAGAACACCGCACCAAGGCTTTCATGCAGCACCAAATCTGCGCGGCTGTCATAGGGCGTTGTGTCCCGGTTAATGAGCACCAAACGATTTCCGCGGTAATAATCCACCAGTCCTGCCGCCGGGTAGACCGTCAGGCTGGTACCAGCTACAATTAACATATCCGCCTGACTGATGGCGCTGATGCTTTGCTCTACCGTACAGCTGTCCAGCGGCTCTTCATAAAGCACCACATCCGGCTTCACCGTACCGCCGCATGTACATTTAGGAATCCCTGTGCTGTTCTTGACAAATTCGCCGTCATAGAATTTTCCGCAGTCCATACAGTAATTCCTGAGCACGCTGCCATGAAGTTCCAGCACCTGTCTGCTGCCTGCTTTCTGGTGCAATCCATCGATATTCTGCGTAACTACAGCAGTCAATTTACCCCGCTGCTCCCAGTCTGCAAGCACCTGATGGGTAATATTGGGAGAAAAGCCAAGGGGAAGCATTTTCTCTTTATAGAACCGGAAAAAATAATCAGGATTCTGCATAAAGAAGCTATGGCTGATGATCTGCTCCGGCGGATACTCAAACTTTTGGCGGTAAAGTCCGTCTACACTACGAAAATCCGGAATGCCGGACTCCGTGCTGACACCGGCACCGCCAAAGAATACGATCCTGTTACTTTCCGCTATCCACTGCTTCAGGGTTTCCAGATCGTTCATGATCCTCCGCCTCCATTTCCAGTAAGAGTTTCTTATCCTGCTTACTGCTCAGATCCAACTTTTCATACATGTCAGGACGGCGCTCTCTGGTGCGTCTTAAAGACTGCTTGCGCCGCCACTGTGCCACTTTTTGATGGTTGCCGGACAACAAGATCTCCGGTACTTCCCTGCCGTGCCACACAGCAGGACGGCTGTACTGTGGGTATTCCAGCAAACCGTTAAAGTGACTCTCGTCCTCAAAGCACTCAGGATCTGCCAATACGCCGGGCACCATACGGCAAACCGCATCCGTCACCGCCAGCGCCGCGATCTCTCCGCCTGTCAGTACAAAGTCACCTAAGGAAATCTCCTCGTCCACACATTCGTCGATGAATCGCTGGTCAATTCCCTCATAATGTCCGCAGACAAGCACCAAATTGTCCATTTTACTCAAGCGGATCGCATCTGCCTGCTTAAAGGTATGTCCGCATGGTGACAGATAGATGGTATGGACCGGACCGGCTGCCTGATCGCAAACAGCCTCCCAACAGCGATACAGGGGGTCTGCGGTCATTACTGCGCCTCTGCCGCCGCCATAGGGGTAATCATCCACCTGATTCTGATTATTTGCAGTATAATCCCGGATTTGGTGGGTCTCAATACGGATGAATCCTCGCTCCTGCGCTCTGCCCAAAATACTCTCTGACAACACATCTCCCACCGTTTCGGGAAACAGAGTTAAGATATCAACTCTCATCCGTCCGCATCCCTTCGATCAACCGAACCTGCATGGTTTCGGTTTCCATATCAGTAGACAGCACAAACTGCTTCACAGCAGGGATCATGTATTCATGCTCACCCTTCACCACGTAGACCTTATTACCGGGATAATCCAGCACCTCTGTTACCTTGCCGATCTCCGCGCCGTCTGCAATGACACGTACGCCGATCAGCTCAGCGGCAAAAATCAGATCCTTCGGCGCATCCTCCCGATAAATCTCCACGATCTTTCCCCGCAGTGCCTGTCCATCCTCCATGGTATCTACACCGTGCAGTTTCAGCAGATTGCAGGTCTTCTGAATGCGGCAGCTATCTACCTTATAATCCACGCCGCCAATGCGGACGCGGTTGTAATCCAGCAAAAACTCCGGGCTATCCGCCCAAGGCAACATCTTCACCTCACCCCGAACACCGTGGGTGGTAACGATTTCGCCTGCCTCTAAATACTGAAGCTTCATAAATTACCTCCTGAAAAACGAGAAATGCGTGGCGCCAAGCGTCACGCATGCTCGTTAATCCACGATTTCTACCGTGACCTTTTCACCGGTGCGCTGGGCAACGGTCTTCACGATCGTGCGAATCTCTTTTGCGATTCGACCCTGGCGGCCGATTACCTTTCCCATGTCGCCGGGAGCAACACGGAGTTCCAGCACTTTGCCTTCCTCATCCGAGGACTCTGTGACGGTAACCGCTTCCGGGTCGTCCACCAGATTCTTTGCCATATACAGCAAAAGTTCTTTCATTGTGCAACTCCTTTGGGAAACTTACAGCACGCCTGCATTCTTCAGTAGACCGCGAACGGTATGCGTGGGCTGTGCGCCGTTCTTGATCCAGTTCTGAGCCTTCTCAGCGTCAACAGTGATCGTTGCGGGCTCGGTCAGGGGGTTGTAGGTGCCGATTTCCTCGATGCAGCGGCCATCACGGGGGCTACGGGAGTCAGCAACAACGATACGGTAGTAGGGAGCCTTCTTTGCGCCCATTCTTCTGAGTCTGATCTTAACCATGGTTTTCACCTCCAAAGTAATTTCTGTTTTCTATATCGCAAAGCCGTTTTGCTTTCCGCGAACCTGTTAAAATCCCGGGAAACCGGGGAAGCCGCCCATGCCACGCATGCGCTTCATCTTTTTGCCCATACCGGGACCGGAGAATTGCTTCATCATGGAACGCATCTGCTCAAAGGATTTCAGCAGCTTGTTCACATCCTCTACCCGCAGACCTGCACCGGCAGCAATGCGTTTCTTCCGGCTGGCGCCAATGATTGCAGGGTTTTCCCGTTCCTTTGGGGTCATGGACAAAATAATCGCCTCGGTGTGGGCCAATGCTTTTTCATCCACCTGAATATTCTTCAAACTACCACCACCGGGCAGCTGTGCAAGAATATCCTGCATAGAGCCCATGGATTTCATCTGTACCATTTGGTCGTAGAAGTCCTGCAGAGTGAATTTATTTGTTTTCAGCTTTTCCTCCATCTCGGCAACTTTTTTGGCATCATACGCCTTTTCTGCCTTTTCGATAAGAGAAAGCATATCACCCATGCCTAAGATCCGGGAAGCCATACGGTCCGGATGGAAAGCTTCAATATCCTCTAACTTTTCGCCCATACCGGCAAACTTAATGGGTTTTCCGGTGACAGCTCGGACAGACAGAGCTGCGCCGCCTCTGGCGTCGCCGTCCAGCTTGCTGAGCATCACAGAGTCAATATCCAGCCATTCATGGAAGCTTTGCGCTGCATTGACCGCATCCTGACCCGTCATGGCATCTACAATGAGCATGATCTCATCCGGCTTTACCGCAGCTTTGATGTTCTGCAGCTCTTCCATCAGGGTTTCATCAATGTGCAGACGGCCGGCAGTATCCAAAAATACCATATCGTGGCCACGCTGACGGGCATATAAAACCGCGTCCTTCGCGATCTGCACAGGATCTGTTTGCCCCTGTTCAAACACAGGAATCCCCAGCTTTTCACCGCAAACCTTCAACTGTTGAATGGCCGCAGGCCGGTAAATATCACAGGCAACCAGCAAAGGGTTCTTTCCCTGTCGCTTCATAAGACCTGCCAGCTTGGAGCCATTGGTGGTTTTACCGGCGCCTTGCAGGCCAACCAGCATCACAACGGTAGGACCATTGGGATTGATGGTAATATGGCGGGCTTCACTGCCCATCAGTTTTGTCAGCTCTTCATTGACAATTTTAACGATCATCTGAGCAGGACTCAGTGCTTCCAGCACATCTGCGCCTACACAGCGGTCAGTAACGGACTTGGTAAAGTCCTTCACAACTTTATAGCTTACATCCGCTTCTAAAAGGGCCATGCGAATCTCGCGCATCGCCTCTTTCACATCGGATTCCTTCAGGCGGCCTTTGCCCCTAAGCTTTTTGAAGGCAGCGGAAATTTTTTCGGTCAATCCTTCAAATGCCATAATTACTCCTCAAGCTCTCGCGCAGCATCTACGATCTTCTGCGCAAGGTCAGCTGTATGCGGATCACCGGACTGCGCCAGCGCCTGCGCATACTGCATAATATCACCAACTGCATGGCGGCAGCGACGGTCTCTGCGGACACAACCGGTTTTTTCCTCCATGTTCCGCAGCAGCGCTTCCGTTCTGCTCAAATTATCAAACACGCCCTGACGGCTGATGCCCAATTCCTCACCGATCTCACCGAGAGAAAGGTCTTGATTATAGCGCAGATCAAAGCATTCCTTCTGTCGCTGCGTCAATAATTCGCCGTAGTAATCGTACAGAAGAATCAGTTCTGTTGCGTCCATACTGCGCCTCCTGTCAAGGTTACTTGCTTGATACCTGTGGCATTATAGCACAGCCACCTTACATTGTCAAGTAGTTTTCCATGACAAAGCATATTTTATATTATATATTGTATCTTTTCATTGACAAACCACCGATGACAGTGGTATACTGACTCTGATATGGATTACGATATTTTAAGCACGGTTGTAATCTTATTTCTTTATGCCGTGTTTAGCAAGGAGGGTCTATGAAAAAGTACATACACCGCATTTTTACAGTAATTCTTGTGATTACACTTCTGATTTGTTGCATCCCCTCTGTATTTGCAGCTGCTAATTTGACTTACGAGCAATATCTGCAGCTGTCAGTCGATGAACAAATCGCTTATCGCAACAGCTTCGCCTCTTCTGCCGCTTTTAAGGCTTGGTACGCAGCAGCAAAAAAGGCGCATGAAGATGCACAGCAAAAAATCACCATCGGCGACCAAACCGTTAACCTTGGTGATATTATCAATCCCCCCTTGGCCTCCGGCAGCTGCGGCACTGCACTGACATGGAAGCTGAACAAGGACTACGTTTTGACCATTTCCGGCACCGGCGTTATGGACAACTATACCGCCGGCACCGCTCCCTGGGCAGATTACGCAGACTCTATCCAGAAAATCATTCTTTCTGAAGGCGTTTCTACAATTGGCAGCTCCGCCTTTGCAAGCTGCGGCGCTACTTATGTAAAGATCCCTACCACTGTTACTGAGATTGGTGAAAGCGCTTTTGCAGACTGCAGCGTTCTGTCCACTGTCGTTTACTCCGGACGCGCTTCCTCCACCAGTTCTGTTGCCGGTTGGAACGGTGTCACTGTTAACTCCGGTAATGAGGTCCTGTTGGCTGCAGACATCGCCTATGCCGGCGAAGTTCGTATCTCCGCCGCAACACTTTCCTTGGAACACAACATTGCCGTTAGATATAAGGTCAAGAAGGCCACTGTTGAGACCTACGGTTTCTCCGGTTTGTATCTGATTGTGAACTTCAACGGTGTCACCAAGACCTTGACAGAGTATACGGAAGAGGGCGATAGTTATGTATTCCACTTCCGCAATATTGCTCCCAATCAAATGAATGATATTATGGTTGCTACTCTGTACGCAACCAGAGACGGGGCAAAGTATGTCAGCAAATCCACCAGTTACAGCATTGCTGAATATTGCGAAAACCAGTTAGCAAGATACAGTGCCGATGATTACGCAACATTCCGTACTCTGCTGGTTGATCTGCTGAACTACGGTGCGGCTGCACAAAAATACACCCATTACCGCGAGGATGCTCTTGTCAATAAGAATCTGACAACAACGCAGGCCTCCTGGGCCACCGCAAACAAGCGCGAATACAACAACGTTCAGACAACCAAGTATGCCGTTATTGATAATCCCACCGTTACTTGGAGGGGCGGCGGTTTGATTCTGAACGATTCCGTTACTATGCGTTTTAAGTTTGAAGCCTCCGATACTACCGGTTTAAGCTTCAGGATCACAAGCGGAGACAAGACATGGATCGTCACTAACTTTATTGCCGAAGGCAGCACAAACTACATCTACTTCAATAACCTGAATGCAGGTCAAATGAGTCAGGATGTATTCATCACCGCTTATCAAAACGGTGTGGCAGTCAGTAACACTGTCCGCTACAGCATTGAGTCTTATGCAAGCGCCAAGGAAAACGACAACGACATCACGCTTGCCGAACTGGTTGTAGCTATGATGAAATACGGCGATTCCGCATATAAGTTTGCAAACTGATTAGGAGTGTATTTTATGAAAAAAATCTATGAACTCCCCAGTGTAATTGAAACCCGTTTTGCTGTTGAGGATGTGATCACCACCACCTCTCCCAACGGAACCGGCTTGCCTGACAATGGCATCGTACTGCCCGACGACGAGTGGGAATAAGCAATACAATAAAAATCTCCGGTCTGTATGACCGGAGATTTTTATTGCACTGTATACCAGCGTGCAGTTTCTGCAATTGGCACAAATCCAAGTTTATGATACAGCTTCATTGCCGGCAGATTTTCAGAGGCGACCTCCAAATACACAGTATCCGAGAATACCGCGTTGGCAAGGGCAGATACCACCTCTGGCCCGACTCCGGGAATTACTGCCGCCAAAGAATCTAATTGATTATCATCCACAGAGCCTATTCCAAGAAGCACATCTCCACGATGGACAAAGTAGGCTGTACGAGCTTCGAGGATCTTCTTAGCGTCCAGCATTGTCATATAAGAAGCGTTGGGTATATCGCGCATTTTCTCATTGTAGATCCTTCGCCATTGCTCCAAAGTATGCTCCTGCACAGGAAACAGCGCAGCATCGGTCTCCGGCAATTGATCTTTCATGCATTGCATGCGGAGAATTGCCGTATGCAAGGGGTATTTCTCAAGATAGGTATGCCCTGTGGCATAAATATGCTCCGCCCCCACAGCACGGCAAAAAGAAATGCAATCCTCCATCAGTAGTTCGGGCGTACAGGATGACTGTATGCGGATATATACTGCTCCATTGTGCGGCACATCCTTCAACGCAAGGCTTGCAATGCCGTTTTCTGTTGTAAAAACAGGAATATCCTGCACAAAATCACCTCCATTGGATAGGATAGCATATTTTGGCAGCTCCGTCCATAACTATTTTTTGTATAATCTGCATAGTTTCACCCTATTGCATGGTTTTATTAGATTAATTTAATACAAAAAGTTTTGATTTCGCGCTTTTTCTCTTGCTTTTCCCGAAAAAAGCAGTATAATTCATGTAGAATCAAGCATGCAGAAGGGAGGTTTATCACATGAAGAAGATCATCTGTAAGAAGGAATATGACACCGAAACCGCAACCCTCGTCAAGAAGGCTACATACGGTTTCTTTGGTGATCCTGCTGGCTACGAGGAGACTCTTTATCAGACACCCGGCGGCCTGTATTTCCTGTATGTCTGCGGCGGCGAAGCTTCTCCCTACCCCACTGAGGACATTCTCCGTCTGGCAAAGGCCAAGGTCAACGAATGGCTGGACACTCACTAATAAAGACAAGTAAAACAGGAGGCTGCAAATTCTTTGCAGCCTCCTGTTTCTTGACATGTGTGGTATTCTTAATATAGAAACTATACTTAAACGAGATGATGAAATGAGAAAACTCACCTTGGTCCTATGCTGCCTGCTTTTGCTGTGTGGTTGTCATAAGCAGACCCCCGCCACGCAGGTAGTTGCCACCACGCTTCCTACCTATGAATTTACCAAGCACCTTTGCTGCGGAACAGGCATTCAGGTTACACAACTCATTACAGAAAATGTATCCTGTCTGCATGACTACACCTTGAAAACAAGCCAAATGCAGGCGGTGGAGTCATCGCAGGCCGTCGTCATCTCCGGAGCAGGATTGGAAGATTTTCTCGAAGATATTTTAATCCAAGATAAAGAAATCGATGCCTCTTTAGGCGTGGATCTGCTGCATGAAGTCTGCGAACACGACCACGACCATACGCATAGCCACGAAAACGATCCTCACATTTGGCTGTCACCGGTCAATGCCAAAATCATGGCAAGCAACATCTGCAACGGTCTTTCCCAAGTATTCCCCCAACACAAAGAGGCTTTTACTGCCAACCTAATGACGCTTCATGCAGATCTCGACCGTCTGCAAGCCTACGGAGAGGAATGTCTAAAATCCTTATCCTGCAGGAAGCTTGTTACCTTTCACGACGGCTTTGCCTACTTTGCCCAAGCCTTTGATTTAGAGGTATTAAAGGCAGTAGAGGAAGAAGCCGGCAGCGAAACCACCGCGTCAGAGCTGATTGAAATCATCGGTCTTATCCGCCAGCAGCAGCTGCCTGCCATTTTTACAGAATCCAACGGCAGCACAGCTGCGGCAACGATCATCGCAAGAGAAACGGGTGTCAAAACCTACACCTTGGATATGGGCATGGCCGGCGAAAGCTACTTTGACGCCATGTACCGCAACATTGATGTTATGAAGGAGGCGCTGGGATGAAGCTTGGTTTCCATGGCGGCAGCTGCGGTCATTCCTGCTGTCTGCGTATTCAAAACCTTGCCGTTAAAATTGGTAACAGCCAGATCTTAAATAATATTAACTTACATGCACACTGTGGAGAATTGATCGCTGTGATCGGACCTAACGGTGCCGGCAAAAGCACTTTGCTAAAAGCAATTTTGGGGCAGCAGGAATATGACGGAACCATTTCCTTTTCTGTACCCGGTCAACGGGATCGGAAGCTGAAGATCGGCTATGTGCCCCAAAGCCCCACTTTTGATCCCGGCGATCCTATGACAGTTTCGGACTTATTTGCTTGCTGCATGAGCAAGCGACCTGCGTTTCTCGGTTTGTCAAAAGCCATGCGAGAAACCGTTCGGGAATGTCTGAGCCGTGTTCGCGGAGAAGGTATGCTGGATAAGCGGATCGGAACGCTGTCCGGCGGCGAACTGCAGCGCGTGCTTTTGGCTTTGGCTTTGGAGCCTGTGCCCAACATCCTGATTTTGGACGAACCCTTGTCAGGTGTGGATGTGGAGGGTATGGAAACCCTGATGGACATGCTGGATGAGCTGAGAAAAACCTATGACCTGTCCGTTCTCATGACTACCCATGACTTCGGTATGCTGCACCGCTATGCGGATCAGGTAATATTGATCGACCACGAGATCGTACAGCAAGGCACACCGGATGAGGTGCTGAACAGTGATGATTTCAGCCGTATCTTCCATCGCAAGGGAGGTGCATCCAAATGAGTTTATGGTACGGTCTTTGCGACCTGCTCCCCTTTGAGATGCTCCACTGGGATTTCATGAAGAACGCTTTACTGGCTGTTCTTCTGATCGCGCCTCTGTTTGGCTTGACCTCCACCATGGTGGTCAGCGGCAGAATGAGCTTCTTTTCCGATGCGCTGGGTCACTCTGCCTTTACCGGCATTGCCATCGGCAGCATTTTCAGCATCCTCGCACCCACATGGGCTGCCGTCCTCTTCTCTATTGCCTTTTCGTTACTGTTTTCTTTTGTCCGAAACCGCAGTAATCACACCGCAGATACCCTCATCGGTGTATTTTCCAGCGCAGCCGTCGCATTAGGCATCTTTGCGGCAACGCTGGGCGGCAACAGCTTCACAAAGTTTAATAAGTACCTCATTGGTGATATCCTTTCCGTCACACCGACAGAAATCGGTATCCTTGCTGTTGTGCTGGTTGCAACGGTTGTTTTCTGGTGTATCGCTTCGAACCGCTTGATGCTTACCGCTATCCATCCGCAGCTTGCTTCCTCCAGAGGCATTGCTACCAATGCGATTCGGACTGTATTTACCGTTACTTTGGCTGTGACCGTCACCCTTGCCATCTCTTGGGTAGGTTTGCTGATTTTGAATTCTCTGCTGGTTTTACCTGCAGCCTCCGCCAAAAATGTGGCAAAGAATTTGCGTCAATATCATCTTCTTTCCGTTTTATTTGCACTTTTGGCAGGAATCGGTGGCTTAACCGTAGCGTTTTACCTTGGCACCTCTGCAGGCGCTACCATATCACTGGGCATGGCGCTGTTCTTCCTGATCACCTTCTGTTTTAGAAAGGCAAGGTCTTAATATGGATACTGCAACCATTCAAGTCATTGCCCGGATGCGCAGTGACTTCCCCACAAAATTCGGCATTCCCCGGCAAAGCGGCTTGGTGGAAGAATTGGAATCCACCATTGTCTTTGAGCCGGCATTCCGTAATCCCGATGCATTGCGCGGCATTGAAGAGTTTACCCACCTGTGGCTTATTTGGCAATTCTCCGAATGTGTCCGCTCCGACTGGTCACCTACCGTGCGTCCACCCAGACTGGGCGGCAACACCCGTATGGGCGTTTTCGCCACCCGTTCCCCTTTCCGTCCCAATTCCTTGGGCTTATCCAGCGTCCGGCTGTTGGGTGTGGAAAAAACGGAAGAACTGGGTACTGTGCTCCATGTTGCAGGCGCAGACCTGATGGACGGAACACCTATCTTTGATATCAAGCCCTATATTCCCTACGGAGATTCTCACCCTGACGCCACCGGCGGCTTTACAGACACAGCAGGTGACTTTCTTCTGGGAGTCTCATTCCCGCATGAATTTCTCGCCAAAGTCCCGGAAAACAAACGTCAGGCGCTTCTGGGCGTTTTGTCCCACGACCCGCGCCCATCATATCAACAAGATCCGGATAGAGTGTATGGGTTGACTTTTGCTGGATTTGATGTAAGATTTACAGTGAAAAACAAAACACTGACCGTAACCCAATTGGAGGAAGTAAAATGATCGAAGCAAAACAGATTACAACAAAATGGCTACGCTTTCCCGGCGGTAAGAAAAAAGCACTGACATTTAGTTATGATGATGGTGTTGTTGCCGATAAGCGTCTTGTTGAGGTTTTCCGAAAGAACGGATTAAAGGGAACCTTTAATATTAACTCCGGCTCTATCGGCAAGTCTCCCAGCAAACTGACTGAAGAAGAAGTTATCTCTACCTACACGCCGGATGTATGTGAAGTCGCTTGTCACGGTCTTATGCATGCGACTGCTACCTATTGTGATACTGCCGCTCTTTGCGTAGATGTTGTCGAAGACCGGAAAAATTTAGAATCTCTCCTTGGTAAACGCGTCAATGGTATGGCTTATGCGAACGGCTCGTACCCGGACTATTTTGTGGATATTTGCAGAAGTTGCGGTATTTACTACTCCCGCACCACCGTTGCAACGCACCAATTTGGCATACCGACTGATTGGTTGCGGCTGGATCCTACCTGTCATCATAATGATCCGGAACTTAACAATTTAGCAGACCGTTTTTTGAATGCAGATGTACCCCGCGCTCCCTATATGTTCTATGTTTGGGGTCATAGTTATGAGTTTGACAGAGACGACAATTGGGACTTGATGGAACAATTCGCTGAAAAAATGAGCGGTAATGATGACATTTGGTATGCCACCAATATGGAATTATACCTTGTCTGGCGCGATTATAAGCGTTTGGAGTGTTCTGCTGACGGACATTTGATCTACAATCCCAGCCCGAGAAGTGTTTGGTTTGAGATCTCCGGAAAAATCTATGAGGTCAGACCCTTTGAAGAAATTCGCATATAACGAAAATCCGCCTGTGCATCAGCACAGGCGGATTCACATTATAAGCACTCCTCAAAATGGAGTTTTACTCCCTTTTCCCGCAATTTACTTTGCAGCTGCTGAATATTAACATCTGCAAAATTTCGGTTCATGGCTGCGGCAGTACCGACAGCTTCCCCAGAAACCGCGCACACAGGAATTACGCGGGTAACATCCCACATTTCATCGGTGACAGAGATACAGCGACCGGCAACTGCAAGGTTCTTGATTTTCTTGCCATACAATGCAGAATACGGCAGTTCATACACAGGACCGGACACGCGCCAATCAGAATACAGTCCAACAGAATCCTCAAATCTCTCTCGGTCAATACAATCTTGGGTGGTGACACCACACAAACGGCGGGTCATCCGCAGCTGAGGAATCGTTGCAATGTTACCCAGCATATTAAACTGAGAAACCTCGCCCCTACCCAAGAAATGCTCTAAAGTCGTCTTATGAGAGATCTGCATAATTTCGGAAATTTCTTTCGCATCGACACCTGCAAACTTGAAAGTTTCCCGAACATACATTTCTTCGGTGTTTTCGCTTTCCGGTGTATCTTTCACGCCTACCGGAGAAAGCTGAAAACCATCTTTATTGGTGAAATAATACCAAGCAGCCAAACCGTTACCAGGCCCATAAAAAGCTGTCTCTTCACCTGCATAGACACATACATCCGCATCACCGGAGCAGTCGATCACATTACCGGCCACAACGGCGCTTCTGCCACTTTTATTCTCGATTACCAGATGGGTAATAACATCATTATCCATCGCTACATCACAAACCGTTGTACCATAAAGAATTTCAACACCATTTTTGAGAAGCAACTGCTCCATTAAAATAGCGCAAACAGATGCGTTATACCGCACCTTAAAACGCCCCTTGCACTTCTCCTCAAAGCTACCGCCTTCAAGCCAAGCCTTGCCATAGACCAATTCACTACCGTGGCTAATGGACAATCTCAGTAATTCGTCAGCAATACCAAAACTAACTTGGTGTCCCTTTCCGTCGCAAAGAGGCAAATAGATTGTGATCAAGCCAGCTGTTCCAAGACCGCCCAGCATAAACATTCTTTCGCACAACAATACCTTATTGCCACCACGAGCTGCCGCCAATGCCGCAGCCACACCGGCAAAGCCGCCGCCGACCACCACCGTATCATAGTGACCTGAAACAGGAATTTCTCTTGCTTTTTCCAAATATGTCGCCATAACAATCCCCTTACATTAACCTTTATGACAATTATATACCCTTTTCCCTGCCGTTGCAATAAAAAAATGACGCAGACACCATGTGGATGTCTGCGTCATTATATTCAGGAATTACTTAAAGTACTTTACAGCAGCCTCAAACATACGGATATCGTAATTGCCGGGGACATTCTTGTAGAGACCTGCGCCGATACGCTCGCTGTGCCCCATCTTACCAAACACTCTGCCGTCGGGAGAGGTAATACCCTCGATAGCAAAGATAGAACCGTTGGGGTTGAACCGGACATCGGCAGTGGCATTGCCCTCCAAATCCACATACTGGGTTGCCACCTGACCGTTAGCGATCAGCTGACGAGCCAGCTCCTCGGATGCGAAGAAGCGACCCTCGCCGTGGGAAATGGCAACATTGTACACATCACCCACATTGGTATTAGCCAGCCACGGAGAATTGTTGGAAGCCACGCGCGTGTGAACAATGCGGCTCTGGTGGCGGCCGATCACATTGAAGGTCAAGGTAGGACAATTCTCATCGGTATCAATGATCTTACCGTAAGGCACAAGACCCAGCTTGACCAAAGCCTGGAAGCCGTTACAAATACCGCACATCAAGCCGTCACGGTTTTCCAGCAAACGGGTAACCTCTTCCTTGATTGCGCCGTTACGCAGGAATGCGGTAATAAACTTACCGGAGCCGTCAGGCTCGTCACCACCGGAGAAGCCGCCGGGGATGAAGATGATCTGGCTTTCCTTGATCTTCTGTGCAAAGGCATCCACGCTCTCAGAAATGGCATCTGCAGTACGGTTCTTGACCACGAAGATCTCCGGCTCACCACCGGCATCGGCAACAGCCCGGGCAGAATCGTATTCACAGTTGGTTCCGGGGAACACAGGGATCAACACCTTGGGCTTTGCAACCTTCACGGCAGGCGCAACACGAGCCTTTTTGGGAGTAGAGACCGTCTCAATGGGGGTTACCACATTGGGAATATTGCAGGAATAAACGCTCTCCAGCTTGTCCTCGTATGCTTTCTGCAGTGCTGCCAGACAGATCTTCTCTGCACCGTAGGTAATAGCTGCCGCTTCCGTCACAGTACCGATCAGGCAAGCATCCGCAACATCCTCAGTCACTTCCAGCAGGAATGCGCCGTAGCAGTAGCCGAAGATATCTGCAACAGACAAGCCGTCAGCAAAGGCAAAGCCCAGTCCGTTACCGAAGCACATCTTCATAACAGCCTCACCGATGCCGCCCATGCCGGGGGTATATGCAGACAGCACCTTGCCGTCACGCATCAGCTTGGTGACCTTATTGAACAGCGCCAGCAAGGATTCCGCCTTGGGCAGACCGTTCTCATCGTACGCCGGACGCAGGCACACCACCTTGCTGCCGGCCTTCTTAAACTCGTTGGAGATAATATTAGGGATCTTATCGGTAGTGACCGCGAAGGACACCAAGGTAGGCGGCACATCGATATCCTCGAAAGTACCGGACATGGAGTCCTTGCCGCCGATGGCGGCGATCTTCAGATCCATCTGGGCCTTGAATGCACCCAACAGCGCAGCGGTAGGCTGTCCCCAGCGCTTTGCGTCCTTACCCACCCGAAGGAAGTACTCCTGGAAGGTCAGGTACACATCTTCATAGCTTGCGCCGGTTGCTACCAGCTTTGCTGCAGATTCCACAACAGCCAAATATGCACCATGGTAGGGACTCTTCTCAGTGATAAAGGGGTTATAGCCCCATGCCATCACGGAGCAATCGTCGGTATGACCCTTTTCAAGGCTGATCTTGTGAACCATCGCCTGAATGGGAGTCTGCTGATGCTTGCCGCCGAAGGGCATCAGGACGGTGCCCGCGCCGATGGTAGCATCAAAACGCTCGGACAAACCGCGCTTGGAGCAGGTATTCAGGTCGGTAGCGACCCGATTCAGATTCTCGGTAAAGGAGCCCTCGATAACAGGGGCAAAATCAGCAGGCGCAGCCAGTTCCACATCCACATGCTTCTCTGCGCCATTGGAGTTCAGGAATTCACGGTTGATGTCACAGATAGTCTGACCGTTCCAGTACATCTTCAGGCGGGCCTCTTCGGTAACGGTTGCAACAACAGTTGCTTCCAGATTTTCCTTCTCGGCCAGCTGCAGGAAGCGCTCCACATTCTCAGCAGCTACCACAATGGCCATACGCTCCTGAGACTCGGAAATTGCCAGTTCCGTGCCATCAAGGCCCTCATACTTCTTGGGAACCTTGTTCAGGTCGATCTCCAAACCGTCAGCCAGTTCGCCGATAGCAACGGAGACACCGCCTGCGCCGAAGTCATTACAACGCTTGATCATAACAGCAGCTTCGCCGTTACGGAACAATCTTTGAAGCTTCCGCTCCTCCGGTGCGTTGCCCTTTTGGACTTCTGCGCCGCAGGAACCCAAGGATTCTACCGTGTGGCTCTTGGAAGAACCGGTTGCACCCCCGCAGCCATCGCGGCCGGTCTTGCCGCCCAGCAAAATGACCTTCTCGCGGCGTAGCCGAAAATCAGGCTTGGAGTGATCCTCATGGACAGCGCCCACAACTGCGCCGATCTCCATGCGCTTTGCAGCATAACCAGGGTGATAGATCTCATCCACCATACCGGTAGCCAAGCCGATCTGGTTGCCGTAAGAAGAGTAACCGGCAGCAGCGGTCGTGACGATCTTACGCTGGGGCAGCTTGCCCTGAATGGTCTCATTCACAGGCTTCAGGGGGTCTGCCGCGCCGGTAACACGCATAGCGGCATACACATAAGCGCGGCTTGCCAAGGGATCGCGAATCGCACCGCCGATACAGGTAGCAGCGCCACCGAAAGGCTCGATCTCAGTGGGATGGTTATGAGTCTCGTTCTTGAACAGCAACAGCCAAGGCTGCTCTTCGCCATCCACCGTCACCGTCATACGGACGGTGCAGGCATTGATCTCTTCAGACTCGTAGAGCTTCTCCAGCATACCGTTCTTGCGCAGGTACTTACCTGCCAGTGTGCCGATATCCATCAAATTGATGGGCTTGGTACGACCCAGAGATTTCCGGGTCTCGATGTACTCGTCATAAGCCTTCTGCAGCAGAGGATCTGCAAACTTCACGCTGTCAATGGTGGTCAGGAAGGTGGTATGCCGGCAATGATCGGACCAATAGGTATCGATCATGCGGATCTCGGTAATGGTGGGATTGCGGTTTTCTGTCTTGAAATAGCCTTGGCAGAAGGTGATATCGTCGATATCCATGGCAAGGCCCAGTTCCTTGACCATGGCTGCAAGACCGTCACGGTCCAGATCCAAGAAACCGTCAATGGTAGCAACGGACTCAGGAATGGTCACTTCCATCTCGAGAGTCTCGGGCATGCACAAGCTTGCCTCCCGGCACTCCACAGGGTTGATTACATGCTTGCGAATAGCCGCAACATCCTCAGCCGTCAGGTCACCTTCCAAAACATAGACCTTAGCCGTGCGGACCAAAGGACGCTCGCACTGAGCCAGCAACTGGATACACTGGGCTGCAGAGTCTGCTCGCTGGTCAAACTGACCGGGCAGGGGCTCTACCGCAAAAACCACCTTTCCGGCAGGCACATCGTAGCTGACATTGTCAACCTGCGGCTCAGAGAACACAGTATTGACCGCATACGCAAACAGCTCGCCGTCAATTTTCTCCACATCATAGCGGTTCAGTACCCGGACAGAAGACAAGCCCTTGATCTGCAGAAATTCTCTGACTTCTTTCAGCAGGCTGTCAGCCTCATGGGTCTGTCCTGCTTTTTTCTCTACATATACGCGATAAACCATACAGGAACATCCTCCTTATTTGTATGCAGCCAGACCACGCTGACCGATGTCACTTCTGCGATAAGCACCCTCAAACCGGACGCCGTCAGCCAGGCGATAAGCCTCCTTGATGGCGTTTTCCAGAGAATCCGCAACGGCTGTTGTGCCGGTAACGCGACCGCCGGAGGTAACCAGCTTGCCGCCGTCCAGCTTTGCACCGGCCACATAGGTATGGGCCTCAGCCTCAGGGGTCATGGTGATCTCATAGCCCTTTTGATAATTCTCAGGGTAGCCGGCAGAAGCGGTAATCACACAGCAGGCATGACCGTCTGCAAACTTCACTTCCGTATCTGCCAATGTGCCGTTGGTAGTGGCCTGCATGACTGTCAGCAGATCGCTCTCCAACAGGGGCAGGACAACCTGTGTCTCGGGATCGCCGAACCGGCAATTATACTCAATGACCTTCGGACCGTTGGGAGTCAGCATCAGGCCAAAGTACAGGCAGCCCTTAAAGGTAGGACCCTCTGGATTCATGGCGTCAATGGTTGGCAGGAAGATGGTCTTCATGCACTCCTCGGCGATTTCAGCGGTGTAGTAAGGGTTGGGTGCGATTGTGCCCATGCCGCCGGTATTCAGGCCGGTATCATTGTCACCGATACGCTTGTGATCCATGGAAGACACCATAGGCTTGACCACCTTGCCGTCGGTAAAGGCCAGCACAGAGACCTCAGGGCCGGTAAGAAACTCCTCAATGACCACAGTAGAGCCTGACTTGCCGAACTTGGCGTTTGCCATCATATCGGTCACTGCCTCCACCGCTTCTTCCCGGGTTTGGGCAATGATCACGCCCTTACCCAATGCCAAACCGTCAGCCTTAACGACGGTGGGGATCGGCGCAGTCTTTAGGTATTCCAACGCCTTATCAAGCTCTGTGAATATCTCATAAGACGCAGTAGGAATCTTGTATTTCTTCATCAGGTTCTTGGAGAACGCCTTGCTGCCCTCGATAATGGCAGCATTGGCTGCAGGACCAAAGCAAGGAATGCCCATAGCACTCAGGCGGTCAACACAGCCAAGCACCAACGGATCGTCAGGTGCGACCACTGCATAGTCAATCCGCTTTTCTTTTGCAAAATCGGCAATGGCATCCAGATCTGTCGCGTTAATATTGACGCAGGTCGCGTCCTTTGCCATGCCGCCGTTACCGGGCAGCGCAAAGATCTCTTCGATGGAACTGTTTTCTCTTAATTTTTTGATAATGGCGTGCTCTCTGCCTCCGCCACCAACAACCAAAAGCTTCATAATATCCGTTCCTTTATGTAAAAATTAAAACATTCTAAAACGCAGGAAATGAGATACAAGAAATTCTTGTATCTCATATTCCTAACTATCTCTTAGTGATGGAACAGGCGCATGCCGGTAAATGCCATAGCAATACCGCGCTTGTTGCACTCCTCGATGACAAGATCATCACGAATAGAGCCGCCGGGCTCAGCAATATACTTAACACCGGAAGCAGCGGCGCGCTTAATGTTATCGCTGAAGGGGAAGAACGCATCAGAACCCAGCGCCACATTCTGACGGCTGGACAGCCATGCCTTCTTGTCTTCCTCGGTCAAACGCTCAGGCTGAGAGGTAAAGTAGTTCTGCCAAATACCGTCCGCACAGACATCCTCTTCGTTGCCGTTAATGTAACCGTCAATGACATTGTCACGGTTGGGACGACCCAAATCCTCACGGAAAGACAGATTCAGGGTCTTGGGATGCTGACGCAGGAACCAAGTATCTGCCTTGCTGCCTGCCAGTCTGGTGCAGTGGATACGGGACTGCTGACCGGCACCAACGCCGATTGCCTGACCGTCAACTGCATAGCAAACAGAGTTAGACTGCGTGTACTTTAGGGTGATCAGCGCCACGATCAGGTCGATCTTTGCCCTCTCGGGGATCTCCTTATTATCGGTGACGATGTTGCTGAGCAGTGCTTCGTCGATTTTGAAATTGTTACGGCCCTGCTGGAAGGTAATGCCGTAAACCTGCTTGTTCTCTGCCTCAGCAGGCACATAGTCAGGGTTAATAGCAACCACATTATAGCTGCCCTTGCGCTTGGTCTTCAGAATCTCCAATGCCTCCTCTGTGTAGGCAGGCGCAATAACACCGTCGGAGACCTCACGGGCGATCAGCTTTGCAGTCAAGGCATCGCAGGTATCAGACAGGGCGACCCAGTCACCGAAAGAGCACATACGGTCTGTACCGCGAGCACGGGCATAGGCGCATGCCAAAGGATTGGCATCCAGCTCAGGGATATCATCCACAAAGCAAGCCTTCTTCAAGTCATCGTTCAGGGGCTTGCCGACTGCTGCGGATGTGGGAGAAACATGCTTAAAGGAGGTGGCTGCCACCATACCGGTAGCTTCCTTCAGCTCCTTGACCAGCTGCCAGGAGTTCAAAGCATCCATGAAGTTGATGTAGCCGGGACGGCCATTGAGAATGGTAAAGGGCAGATCGCTGCCGTCGTGCATATACAGCTTTGCGGGCTTCTGGTTGGGATTACAACCGTACTTCAGTTCAAATTCTTTCATTGTTTATTTCTCCTTTTACTGGTGCTTATTCAGGATTCTCTGCTCATACTTACCTGTCTCCAAATCAGTGTAACGGACAAACAGAGAAATCTTATTGTCGGGATTCAGCTTTTCCCAGAGCAGCTTGGTGTAGGCATCGATATCACCATCGATCGCCACACGCTCAGGCTCACCCTGGAAGGTGGGAATAACGGGATTGCCGTCACAGACATAAGTATGCAGGAAGTGACCCAAGCCGGCGATGGCAGGATACTCATAGAAGAACCGGGCGCAGGCAGAACCCTCTGCATCGGCAGCCTTCAGAATAGACATCTTGTAGCTGCCGTCACCGGCCAGCAGACCGGAAATACGGGGTGTCCAGTTAGGACCGTCATCCTCGAACATTCTGGTACGCAGCGCAGCTTCCCAGCTTTCGCCCTTGGCAAGGTACTCCCAAATCGTATCGGTCTGGTCGCCGTTGGTGACGATGAGACCGCAGCCAGCTTCCCGGACAGGATGGTAAATGATCAAATGCGGGTCTTTCATCAAGCTGGGATCGTGAGCTTCGGTGCGGATGCCGTCAGGCTCCTGCACAAACACGCGATTACGGCTGTTCACACTGCGACCCATAATGAAATATGCGGCAACAGACTTCTTGCCATCCGGTGTCACACCCAGCACGATACCGCGGCCGGGATATACATTGGTGGAGAGCTTCTCGCTCATAGAACCGATCTCATATACGTTCATATTGCTATTTCCTTTCTGTTAGCCAACAATTTCTTTACTGACCATTTCTACAGCAGCAGGCAGGATCTTCCACTCAGCCTGCTCCATAACACGCTTTTGCAAAATTTCAGGGGTATCTCCCTCTTCAATATAGACCGCTTTCTGCAGCAGGATCTTGCCGCCGTCCGGAATCTCATTGACAAAATGGACCGTTGCGCCGGTAACCTTCACACCGTAGGCAAGGGCTTCCTCATGAACACGAAGTCCATAGTAGCCTACACCGCAGAAGGAGGGGATCAGCGAGGGATGGACATTGATGATCCGCTCGGGATAATCCTTGGTAAAATCTTCGCTGAGGATGGACATAAAGCCTGCCAGCACGATCAGGTCGATCTGATAGCTATGCAGCAGTTCCTTGATTCTCTGTTCAAAGGCTGCCTGAGAGCCGCACTGTTTTTTGGTTGCGACCTCAGAAGGAATACCGGCCTTTGCTGCCCGCTCCAACGCAAATGCACCGGAGTTATTGGAAATTACAAGGCGAATCTCACCGCTTTGCAAAACACCGGCACTTTGAGCATCGATCAACGCCTGCAGATTGGTACCGCCGCCGGAAACCAGCACGGCAATGCTTGCTTTTCTCATCCTCTGCTCCCCTTTTGATTATTCGATCACGATCTTCTCATCGGATGCCACGATCTTACCGATCACATAAGCATCCTCGCCGTTTGCCTTCAGGGTCTCAATCGCCAGCTCCACCTGATCCGCAGGAACGACAATGCTCATACCAACACCCATGTTGTAGGTGTTGAACATATCACGCTCGGGAATGTTGCCGGTCTTGGCAATCAAGTCGAAGATGGGCAGAACCTTGACCGCGCTGCGGTCGATCACTGCGCCCAAGCCATCGGGAATGCTACGGGGAATGTTCTCGTAGAAACCACCGCCGGTGATGTGGCTGATACCCTTTACATCCACCTTTTCCAGCAGAGCCAGCACAGGCTTGACATAGATCTTGGTAGGAGTCAGCAAGGCTTCAGCGGTGGTTCTGCCGCCCAGCTCTGCCTTAGGAACATACAGCTCGGGATTGTTGTTATCGATGTCAAACACCTTCCGGCACAGGCTGAAGCCGTTAGAATGAATACCGGTAGAGGGCAGTGCGATCACAACATCGCCGGCTGCCATTCTGGTGTTGTCCAAAATCTTCTTCTTATCTACGATACCCACAGCAAAGCCGGCAAGGTCATATTCCTCTACGGGCATCATGCCGGGGTGCTCAGCAGTCTCACCGCCGATCAGTGCAGCACCGGACTGGACGCAGCCCTCTGCCACACCGCCAACGATCTCCGCGATCTTCTCGGGAATGTTCTTACCGCATGCAATGTAATCCAAGAAGAACAGAGGCTTTGCGCCCACACAGATAATGTCGTTGACACACATGGCAACGGCATCAATGCCGATGGTATCGTGCTTGTCCATCAGGATCGCCAGCTTCACCTTGGTGCCGCAGCCGTCGGTACCGGAGACCAGCACAGGCTCCTCCATACCGGCAACAGGCAGACCAAAGCAACCGCCAAAGCCGCCCACATCATCCAGGCAGCCCTCATTGCGAGTACGCTTGACATGCTTTTTCATCAGTTCAACCGCACGGTAACCGGCGGTAATATCCACGCCGGCAGCGGCGTAGCTTGCAGAATAGCTCTTTTCCATTTCACAGAACTCCTTTAAGTCATTCTTTGCCGTTCCAGCAGTAGGTACAAAGCTTGCAGGGCTCAATGCCGATGGCGTTGACAACGCCGTCAATGGTTTGGAAGCCCAAAGATGCAAACTTAAATTTTTCGCAAATGGTCTTGCGCATGGCCTTGCCGCGCTCGGTGTTGCCGTCAGCATACTCATCAATATGCTTCAGGCCCTCTTCTCCTTCCAGCTCCACGATGACCCGACGGGAAATCAGATCCATATCGCTGGTAGAACGGGAGAAATTCAAATACTTACAGCCGTACATGATCGGCGGGCAGGCAGAACGCATGTGTACGGATTTGGCGCCGTTGTCATACAAAAATTCTACCGTCTCCTGCAGCTGGGTGCCACGGACAATGGAATCATCCACAAACAGCAGATTCTTGCCCTTGATCAGCTCATGGACGGGGATCTGCTTCATTTTGGCAACCTTCTTCCGATCCGCTTGCTTGGCTGTGGTAAAGGAGCGAGACCAGGTAGGCGTATACTTGATAAATGCCCGGGCAAAGGGTTTACCGGTACGGTTGGCATAGCCGATGGCATGGGGCGTGCCGGAATCCGGGACACCGCCCACATAGTCGATATCCATGGATCTGCCCTGCTGTATATCCCGCTCGGCGATTGCCGCGCCGTTGCGGTAGCGCATGGCTTCCACATTTACGCCCTCATAGGTGGAGGTCGGATAGCCGAAATAGCTCCACAGGAATGCGCACATCCGCATCTCCTTACCGGGCGCTGCCAGTTGGGTCATTCCCTCTGGGGTCAGCTCCACGATCTCACCGGGGCCAAGCTCCTTGACTTTATCGTAGCCGAGCTTGGTAAAGGCAAACTCTTCAAAGGAGGCGCAGTAACCATCCTCATCCTTGCCGATCTGGACAGGGATCCTGCCAAGACGGTCACGGGCAGCGATCAAATGGCCCTTATCTGTAAGAATCAAAATATTGGCGGTACCCTCAATGACACTTTGGGCATACTGAATACCGGCAACAAAGCTATCTTTTTGATTGATCAGCGCTGCGGCCAACTCTGTGGAGTTGACTCTGCCGCCGGTCATGGCGTCAAAGTGATCGCCGCTGGTGCTGAGGTACTCATCCAACAGCTTGTCTGCGTTGTTGATAATACCCACCGTTGTAATGGCGTATGTGCCCAAGTGGGAGCGGATCAGCATAGGCTGTGGGTCAGTGTCGCTGATACAGCCGATCACCGATGTGCCCTGCATTTCATCAAAGATATGCTCGAACTTTGTGCGGAACGGAGAGTTCTCGATATTATGGATCTTTCTTTGCAGACCGATCTCCGCATCGTAGGCAGCCATGCCGCCGCGGCGTGCGCTGAGATGGGAATGGTAATCCACGCCAAAGAACACATCCGTCATGCAATCGCGCTTGGAAGCGACTCCAAAAAAGCCTCCCATGGTAAACTCCTTTTGCTTGGTAGTAGAAAATTAAGCGAAGAACAGCTTGTTCAGGGTCATCGGATCCACATACTGGCCATCCTTGTAAACACGCATATTGCCGGAGGCGATCTCATCGATGAGCATGACCTTACCGTCTGCGTCGTAACCGAACTCAAACTTGATATCGTACATATCCAGGCCCTTTTCCTTCAGATCGTCAGCAACGATCTTGGTGATTGCCTGAGTCATAGCCTTCAGGTCGTCATACTGCTCAGCAGTCATAACGCCCAGATCCACCAGACCGTCCTTGGTAACCAGAGGATCGCCCTTCTCGTCGTTCTTGAAGGTGGTCTCCACATAAGCAGGCAGATCCTGACCCTCAGTGCAGTAGTCGGAGTAGCGGCGGAAGAAAGAACCCACAGCCTTGTAGCGGCAGATAACTTCCAGACCCTTACCAAAGACCTTGGCAGGCAGAACTTCCATGGTGGTGTTTGCCAGATCAGCGCTGACATAGTGGGTCTTGATGCCGGCAGCATTGATCTTCTCGAAGAAGTAGATGGACATACGCAGATTTACATCGCCCACGCCTTCGATGGTCAGGCCCACAGAGTTTTCGCCGGGATCAAATACACCGTCCTTGCCGGTGCAGTCGTCCTTAAACTTCAGCAGGTAATTGCCGTTCTCCAGAGCAAATACGTCCTTGGTCTTACCGGTGTAAACAAGCTTCTTTTCCATAATGATAATCTCCTTTTTGTATTACAGTTTTTCCATGACACCGGCATCCTTCTGAAGGACAGCCTTAGCGTCGTTAATACGTTTTTCATCCAGCTTTGCAGCCAGCTCCGGTTCGGAAACCGCCAAAATCTGCAGTGCCAGCAAAGCTGCATTGGCACCGCCGTTAATGGCGACGGTTGCTACAGGGATACCGGTAGGCATCTGTACGGTAGCAAGCAGCGCATCCATACCGTCCAGAACAGGACCCTTGCAGGGAATGCCGATAACCGGCAATGTGGTATTTGCCGCGATGGCACCTGCCAAGTGAGCAGCCATGCCCGCAGCGGCAATCAAAACGCCGAAGCCGTTGCTTCTTGCGGAAAGTGCAAAATCCCTGGCTTCGACGGGGGTACGGTGTGCGGAATAAATGTGGACCTCATAAGGTACAGAAAAGCCCTTAAGGACATCCACTGCCTTTTGAATGATCGGCAGGTCGCTGTCGCTGCCCATGATAATGCCAACTTTTTTCATAGCATGATCCTCCTTAAAACTAAAAAGAGCGCACTCAGCCTATCACAAAAGCTAAATGCGCCCAGACGGTCGGCAAACGGTGTTTATGAACACCCGCGCTCTCTGTTTCCCGGTGGTGCTCCACCTGATCCGTCAGTCGCAGAAAGCGGATATTACAAATTACTTTGTAATTTTAACATGTCGAAAAAGCACTGTCAAGAAGCTTAAAGACTGTTTCCAAAATTTTTACGATTTGGACACCAAAGCCCCCGGATTTTCCGCCGTTTTTGTGTAACATTCGGCAAGAAATTCCGGGGGCTTCCCTTTAATGATTCACAGTCTTCTTTCCTTCACAGTAAATGCACCGATAAATGCCGTTTTCCGGGCTGACGCACTTGAACACATGCGCCAGTTCCTGCTCGGTGGAAGTAATACAGCGAGGATTGTCACAGGTCAGTTCATCCACCAACCAATCGGAGGAATCCTCTTCCTTTGCAGGGTCCTTTGCTTCCTCCAGAAGCTTAAGAATCAGCGCCATACGCATATATTTACCGTTCAATGCCTGACGGAAATAAGCAGCTCTGGGATCGTCGTCCACCTTGACGCTGATCTCATTAACGCGAGGCAGCGGATGCAGCACACGCATAGTAGGCTTTGCCGCCTGCATCTTCTCCGCAGTTAGAATATAACTGTCCTTCAAACGCTCATATTCGTCAAAGCTGTCAAACCGTTCCCGCTGGATACGCGTCATGTACAGCACATCCAGTTCCGGAATGGCATTTTCCAAAGAATCCGTTTCCACATACTCCATGCCGTTTTTATCCAGCACTTCGTATTTGACATATTTGGGCAGACGCAGCTCCTCAGGAGAGATCAGCACCACCTTGATGTTTTTGTACCGACCCATGGCAGAGAGCAACGAGTGGACAGTTCTGCCATACTTCAAGTCACCGCAGCAGCCAACCGTCAGATTGTCAAGACGGCCCAGCTCCCGGTAAATCGTCAGCAAGTCCGCAAGGGTCTGGGTGGGATGGCAGTGGCCGCCGTCACCGGCATTGATAACCGGGATCCACGCGCTTTTGGAAGCCACATAGGGCGCGCCCTCCTTGGGATGGCGCATTGCCATAATATCGGCGTAGCAGCTGATCATTTTTGCAGTATCGGAAATGCTTTCGCCCTTGGCTGCAGAGGAGGAGCTTGCCTCGCTGAAACCAATGACACTGCCGCCCAGCTCCAACATTGCCGCCTCAAAACTCAGGCGGGTACGGGTAGAGGGTTCAAAGAACAAAGTTGCCAGCTTCTTGCCCTTGCAGGCAGCGCTATACTGCTCAGGATGCTCGCTGATATGGCAGGCGGTCTGAATCAGCTGGTCCAGTTCCTCTACGGAAAAATCAACAATGTCGATGAGACTTCTCATGCCTTTGCTCCGTTCACCGCAAGATAGTTGCGGATTCTTGCCACATTCTCGGCATTTGCCGGGTCTTCTTCCAAATACTCAATAATGTCATACACATCCACAACAGAGTATACAGGGAATCCAAACTCTTCCTCCACCTCTGCCATAGCAGATTTTTCGGTCTTACCCTTTTCTTTCCGATCCACCATAACGAAGGTAGCAGCGACCTTAACATTCTCAAGACCGCTGAGAATTGCCATGCTCTCACGAATGGCAGTACCGGCTGTGATCACATCTTCCACAATGACCACTTCCTCCCCTGCCTGAGGCACATAACCAACAAACACGCCGCCTTCGCCGTGATCCTTCGCTTCCTTCCGGTTAAAGAAAAACGGTACATCCAGTCCATTCTTGGACAATGCCACCGCAGCAGACACAGCAATGGAGATGCCCTTGTATGCAGGGCCGTACAGGACCGTCTTCTTGTTGCCTACCTTTTCAAAGTAGGCCTTGGCGTAGAATTCGCCCAGCTTGGCGATCTCATCACCGGTCTTGATCATACCGGCATTGATGAAATAAGGGATCTTTCTGCCGGATTTGGCAGTAAAGTCACCGAATTTCAGCACACCTGCGCTCTGCAGAAACTGAATAAATTCTCTTTTGTAGCTTTCCATATTTCTATCTCCGTTCTGCTGCATACACAGCGATTTTATGTAATGTGAAATTTATCATCCTCGGTAAGTCCTAAAAGATCGATTGCATTCTCAAACACAGGACGCAACCACGGGAATCCGATGGGACGGTGAATATCGCCGCCTAAATAGAACTTACAGCCCATTTCTTTTGCGATTTTGAAAATACGCAGAATATTCTCCCGTTCCCCTTCCCGGAATCGGAAATCCGCGAAGTTGATCTCAATACCAACACCTGCATCGGCACAGCCGCGGAACAATTCCTCCAGCTTGGCATCCGGCAGCAGCATCAGCGACTGCTTGACCAATTCCTTGTCACGGGAAATCGTACTGCATGCCAAATGGGCAATGCCGATCTTATGAAACGGCAGGTCCTGAGACAGCAAGCTGTCCAGTCTGCGGATCCACGCATTTGCAAGACCTTGCGCAGTTGCGCCATCTTCGTTACTTATACTAAAATTCTCGTGGTGCATATGGGTTGTTGCCACAACAACAAAATCAAACTCATCCCAACGATCCCTGGATACACCAACGCGCATATGCATATCCATATCTGCCTCTGCGCCAAACAGGAAACGGACATTTTCCGACTGCGGTAAAGGTCTTGCCTGACTGATCCACACAAAATTTTGCGACCGGTACCATTGGCAAGGCTCTCCTACTCGCTCATCCCAAAAATGATCTGTCAGGACGATCTCCCGCAAACCGTTTTCCTCGGCATACTGCAAAATACGCGCCGGTGTCTGGGCAGGATCTGTTGCGCAGGAAGAGGCGTAAGAGTGAATATGATAGTCGTGGTCATACGCAAAGCGCATAGAAAAACACCTCTTTTAATCGCAGAACTCGGCAACGCAGCGCTCGTAAGCGGCAACAGGATCAGCGGCTGCGGTAATGGGTCTGCCCACCACAATGTAGTCGGAGCCGATCTCCTTTGCCTGTGCAGGCGTCATAACGCGCTTCTGGTCACCCACATCGCCGTCAGCAAAACGGACACCGGGGGTAATGGTCAGGAACTGCTTGCCGCAGGTATCATGAACCTTCCCTGCTTCCAGAGGAGAACAGACAATGCCATCCAAGCCTGCTTCCTCGGCGCACTTGGCGTAGTGCATAACCACCTTGTCGATGGGTTCTTTGATGAGAATATCCTCCTCCATGCTCTGCTGATCGGTAGAGGTCAGCTGGGTCACGGCGATCAGCAAGGGACGGCTGCCGTCCTCACGGGTCAGGCCCTCCAGAGCCGCACGCATCATGTTCTTAGTGCCTGCTGCGTGGAGATTGGTAATATCTACATCCAAACGGCTCAAAACCGCCATTGCTTTCTTGACGGTGTTGGGAATATCGTGCAGCTTCAGATCCAGAAAGATCTTATGGCCTCTTGCCTTGATCTCCTTAACAATGGCAGGGCCTTCCGCATAGTAAAGCTCCATACCGATCTTCACAAAGGGCTTTCTGCCGGTAAACTTATCCAAAAATGCAAAGGTCTGCTCTGCGCTTGCAAAGTCACAGGCCACAATAACATCCTTACCCATTACTTTACGCCTCCTATAATTTCACTTAATGTGTCGATTTTATATGCTTGCATCACTTGGGGCAAATCGTTAACAATGTCCCGGCAGGCAAAAGGATCTACAAGGTTTGCCGCGCCCACTTCCACGGCGGTAGCGCCGGCCAGCATCATTTCCACAACATCCTCTGCGCTGCTGACACCGCCCATGCCAACCACAGGAACCTTCACCGCATTTGCCACCTGATAGACCATACGGACCGCCACAGGGAAAATGGCGCTGCCGGAGAATCCGCCCATTTTGTTGGCAATGATAGGCTTACGGGACCGCAGATCGATCCGCATACCCAGCATGGTATTGATCAGGCTGATGCCGTCCGCGCCTGCATCCTCACAGGCCTTGGCGATGGATACGATGTCGGTAACATTGGGACTTAACTTCACGATCACCGGCTTGGTAGTGACCTTCTTGACGGCTGCTGTTACCTCTGCTGCAGCCTTAGGGTCTGTGCCGAAGCTCATGCCGCCTCCGTGAACATTAGGACAGCTGACATTGACTTCCAGCCAGCCGACCTGCTCCTCTTTGTCCAATTTTGCGCAGGTATAGGCATAGTCCTCCACAGAAAATCCGCTGACATTTGCCATCACAGGCTTGTGGAAGCATTTCTTCAATTTCGGAAGTTCTTCCGCGATCACCTTCTCTACACCGGGATTCTGCAGACCTACCGCATTGATCATGCCGGCGGTGCACTCTGCGATCCGGGGTGTGGGGTTACCGAAACGGGGATCCTTGGTGGTTCCCTTAAACGAAAATGTACCTAAGCAATTGATGTCGTACAGCTCCGCATACTCATATCCGTAACCGAATGTACCGGAGGCAGGGATCACGGGGTTGTCCAATTCAATACCGCACAGGTTTACGCTCAGCTTTCCCACAGGATCTCCTCCTTCCGCATCACAGGGCCTTCCTTGCAGATACGCTTGTAGCCGGTTATGGTCTTGCAGGAGCAGCCCATACAAGCGCCAAAGCCACAGCCCATCCGTTTCTCAAAGCTCATTTGTCCCGAAGTTACGGATGCCTTGTAAACCGCCTTCAGCATGGGCTCCGGACCACAGGTATAAAAGTAAGAATAGTCCATATCCTTCAGAGCATCGGTGACAAAGCCCCTGATACCGTAACTGCCGTCAACAGTGGTAACAACGACCTCTGCGCCCAGTGCCTTAAATTCCGCTTCGTAAAACACTTCGCTTTCGGTGTTGAAGCCAAGGATCACCTTGACCTGCTTTCCCTGAGCGATCAGCTTCTTGGCCAGCAGATACATGGGAGGAACGCCCACACCGCCGCCCAAAAGCACCGGCTTATCCCCTGCTGCTGTCAGGTCATAGCCATTGCCAAGACCTGTGAGAATATCCAGCTTGCCCTCTGTCATTTCAGACATCTGTTTTGTTCCCTTACCCACCGCTTTGTAGATAATGGTCAGGGTATCGCCCTCCACATCGCAAACGGAGATGGGACGACGCAGAAACAGACCGTCCAGCTTGATATTTACGAACTGACCCGGGGCAGTAATATGGGAAACATCCCCTTTTAATACCATTTTGAAAACATTTTCCGTCAAAGCGGTGTTGGAGAGTATCTCAAAAAAACTCTGTTTCATGGTTTCTCCTCATATTCTTATAGTGCGGTGGGAGTAACCTCCCACCGCAGAAAATATATTACGCATCAATGGTGGAGATGGTCAGAGTGACCTCCTCCAGAACATCCAGCAGAACGCCCACAGTATCCAAGGAAGTAAAGATCGTGACATTGTTTTCTGTGGCGATCTGACGGATGTGGTGACCGTCATTGGCAGAGCCGTCATCGCCGGGGTCCTTGGTGTTGAGTACATAGGCAATGTGACCCTGACGCAGCGCCTCGGGAATTTCTTCGCTGCCGGAGCTGATCTTCTCCAAAACATGGGTACGGATGCCGTTGCTCTTCAGGAACTGGGCTGTACCGGAGGTCGCCTGAATATTGAAGCCCAGATTGTAGAATCGGCGGATCAGGGGCAGTGCCTCTTCCTTATCCTTATCGGCAATGGTAGCCAAAATCGTGCCGTAGTTCTGCAAGTGCATACCGGATGCCTGCAGTGCTTTATAAAGTGCGCGGTTCAGCTTATCATCGTAGCCGATGGCTTCGCCGGTGGACTTCATTTCGGGGCTCAGGTAAGCATCCAGACCACGGAGCTTATTGAAGGAGAACACAGGAGCTTTCACATACCAGCGCTTCTTCTCATCTGGATAGATTTCAAACAGGCCCAGTTCCTTCAGGCTCTTGCCCAAAATAATCTCGGTGGCAATATCTGCCAAAGAGTAGCCGGTTGCCTTAGACAGGAACGGTACGGTACGGGAAGAACGGGGGTTGACCTCGATAATGAACACATTGTCGTCCTTATCAACAATAAACTGGATATTGTAAAGGCCTACAATGCCGATGCCCAAGCCGAGCTTCTTAGCGTACTGAAGGATCGTACCCTTGACCTTGTTGGAAATGCTGTAGGTGGGATAAACGCTCATGGAGTCGCCGGAGTGAACACCGGTACGCTCCACCAGTTCCATAATGCCGGGAACAAAGACATTGGTGCCGTCGCAGATAGCGTCGACCTCCACTTCCTTGCCCTGAATATACTTATCAACCAGCACCGGTTTGTCCTCGTCGATCTCAACGGCAGTACGCAGGTAGTGACGCAGCTGGCTCTCGTTGGCAACGATCTGCATTGCTCTGCCGCCCAAGACAAAGCTGGGACGCACCAGCACAGGGTAGCCGATTTCCGCAGCGGCGGCAATGCCGTCCTCCAGCTTGGTAACCGCCTTGCCCTTGGCACGGGGAATATTCAGCTCGTTCAGCAGGTTTTCGAAGGCATTGCGGTCCTCTGCCCGGTCAATAGCGGCGCAGTCGGTACCGATGATCTTCACACCGCGGTCAAACAAGGGCTGTGCCAAATTGATGGCAGTTTGTCCGCCCAAAGAGGCAATGACACCCTCAGGCTTCTCAAACTCGATGATGTTCATCACATCCTCGGGAGTCAGAGGCTCAAAGTACAGCTTGTCGGCGGTGGTATAGTCGGTAGAAACAGTTTCGGGATTGTTATTGATGATGATTGCTTCGTAGCCGGCCTTCTTAATGGTCATGACCGCATGGACGGTAGAGTAGTCAAACTCCACGCCCTGACCGATACGAATGGGGCCTGCGCCCAGAACCACGATCTTCTTCTTATTGGTCAGCACAGACGCATTTTCGCCGGTGTAGGAAGAATAGAAGTAAGGAATATAAGCGCCGGTGTGGCAGGTGTCCACCATGCGGAACACAGGGAACAGGTTATGCTCTTTCCGGAAATTGTAAACATCCAGCTCAGAGCATTTCCACATACGGGCAACATACTTATCGCTAAAGCCCATCTTCTTGGCGGCCTTCAGGATCTCCAAGTTTCTGGGATTTGCCTTCAGAGTCTCTTCCATATCCACGATCCGCTTGATCGCTTCCAAGAAATAGGGCGTGATCTGGGTAATCTCGTGAACCTGCTCCACAGTCACACCTCTTGCCAGCAGTTCTGCAATGGCAAAGATGTTATCGTCACGGAACTGGTGGATATAGGTCAGAATATCCTCGGTGGACATGTCGTCAAACTTGTGGTGATAAATATGGTTAACACCCACCTCCAGAGAACGGATGCCCTTGAGCAGGCATTCCTCCAAGGTAGAACCGATGCCCATGACTTCGCCGGTAGCCTTCATCTGGGTACCCAGCGTATTGGAAGCGGTAGTAAACTTGTCGAAGGGGAATCTGGGCAGCTTGGCGATCACATAATCCAGTGCCGGCTCGAAGGCAGCATTGGTGTTAGCAATCTTAATCTCGCTCAGCTCCATACCCACAGCGATCTTGGCAGTGACCCGGGCAATGGGATAGCCGGATGCCTTGGAGGCCAGTGCGGAGGAACGGGAAACTCTGGGGTTGACCTCAATGAGGTAGTACTCACTGGTATGGGGATTCAGGGCATACTGTACATTACAGCCACCCTCGATCTTCAGTTCCCGGATGATCTTGATGGCAGAGTCGTTGAGCATCTTTCTGTCTGCATCGGAAAGGGTCATAATGGGAGCAACCACAAGGCTGTCACCGGTGTGGACGCCCACAGGATCAATGTTTTCCATACCGCAGATGGTGATGGCGTTATCCGCAGAGTCGCGCATAACCTCGAACTCGATCTCCTTGTAGCCCTTCACACTCTTCTCAATCAGCACCTGATGCACAGGAGAAAGCTTAAAGGCATTCAAACCGATCTCAACGAGTTCCTCTTCATTGTAAGCAAAACCGCCGCCGGTACCGCCAAGGGTAAACGCAGGACGCAGAACCACAGGATAGCCGATGCGTTTTGCCGCATCCTTAGCTTCCTCAATAGAGTACGTGATCTCAGAGGGAATGACCGGCTCGCCGATGGACTGGCACATTTCCTTAAACAGCTCTCTGTCCTCAGCACGCTCGATACTCTTGGAGCTGGTGCCCAGCAATTCCACGCGGCATTCCTTCAGAACGCCCTTCTTCTCCAGCTGCATAGCCAGATTCAGGCCGGTCTGACCGCCGATGCCGGGAACGATGGCATCCGGACGCTCATAACGAATGATCTTTGCAATATATTCCAGCGTCAAAGGCTCCATATAGACCTTATCCGCAATGGTGGTATCGGTCATAATGGTAGCAGGGTTGGAGTTGCACAGGACGACCTCATAGCCCTCTTCCTTCAGCGCCAGACATGCCTGCGTGCCGGCGTAATCGAACTCCGCAGCCTGACCGATCACGATAGGACCGGAGCCGATAATCAAAATCTTCTTCAAATCTGTTCTTTTTGCCATTTCTATATCCTCCTGTTACTCACAACATTTATATACTACTTTTCCGTCACAGACCGTCAGCACACAGCGACCGGTCAGCTTCCACCCGGCAAAGGGTGTTGCCTTGCCTTTGGACAGGAACTTATCCGGGTCGACGATCTCTTCCCTGCTTAGATCCCACACAGTATAGTCATTGCCCATAGGGATGCCGAACCGGGCTCTGGGATTGATCGCCAGCAGTTCGATCAACTTTTCCAAGGTAATGATATCCTTTTGCACAAGGTGGGTATACAGCACAGGAAACGCTGTTTCAATTCCCACAATACCGAAGGCGCTGCCTTCCAGTCCCTTCGCTTTTTCTTCCGCGCTGTGAGGGGCATGGTCGGTGGCGATCATGTCGATGGTGCCGTCCTGAATGCCCCGAATCAGGGCTTCCCGGTCTTCCTTGCTTCGGAGCGGCGGATTCATTTTGAATCTGCCCTCTTCCCGCAGGTCGCTGTCATCCATCACAAGATAATGCGGTCCGGTTTCACAAGTGACATTTACGCCTCTTGCTTTTGCCTGACGGATGATCTCTACACTCTCCTTGGTGGAGATGTGACACACATGGTAAGCGCAGCCGGTCTCTTCCACCAGCTTCAGGTCTCTTGCGATCTGGGCATATTCGCTCTCAGAGCAGATGCCCCTGTGGCCATGGGCTTTGGCATAGTCGCCATCGTGAATATAACCGCCCCGAAGGAGGCTGTTGACCTCACAGTGGGCTACGATCATTTTACCCAGCGCTTTTGCCCGGAGCATGGCCTGACGCATCATCTCATCGTTTTGGACACCCCTGCCGTCATCGGAAAAGCCGATCACATCCGGCGCCATGGCTTCCAGATCCGCAAGTTTCTCGCCCTTTTCCCCTACCGTGATGGCACCGTAAGGGTATACATGGATGCAGGCATCCTTGTCGATGCATGTAAGCTGTTCGTCCAAATGCTCTCTGCTGTCCGGCACAGGGTTCAGGTTGGGCATGGTGCAAACTGCGGTATAGCCGCCTCTTGCGGATGCTGCACTGCCGGTAGCAATGGTCTCTTTATAAGAAAAACCCGGCTCACGGAAATGCACATGCACATCGCAAAAGCCGGGAAAAACAACATATTGGGGAACGTCGGAAGAAAACAGTTCCGCCGTCATGGGAGCATTGGAAGAAACAAAATCATCAACACAGCAACAAACACTCTTCAGCTTATCCACTGCGCTCATCATGATTTCTCCTCCTCAGGTATATTTTTATCCGGGTAAGTATATCACATCACAGGCTTTTTGTCAAATGTCAGATTGGTTTTTTGAAAGAAAAAATAATTGTTTACAAATGTGTAATTTATTGATAAAATCATTACACAACCAAAAATACTTTAACGAGGTGTCAACCATGGCAAACACAAAAATCAAAGCTCCTTTTTTTGAGATCGGTCCTAAATCCTACCTCTACGGTGAGGATATTATTGCCCTTGCAAAGGCCGCTGATGCAGCTTCCGCAAAATACGATGTAGACATCATCTTCACCTGCCCTGTGGTAGACATCCGCCGGGTAGCACAGGAAACCAGCCGCATCCACGTTTTCGCTCCCCACATGGATCCTATTTACCCCGGTCGCGGTCTGGCAGACACCCTGCCCGAATCTCTGGTAGCTGCCGGTGCAGAAGGCGTGATGCTGAACCATGTGGAGAAGCCTTTGACCTTTGAGGTATTGGCTCAGACCATTAAGCGCGCCGAGGAAGTGGGTCTTACCTCCATCGTCTGTGCAGACTCTATGGCAGATGCCGGCAAGATCGCCGCTCTGCACCCCGACATCATCGTGGCTGAGCCCTCCGAGCTCATCGGCACCGGTGTCAGTGTCGGCCCGGAGTATGTGGAGGCTGCCATGCAGTCCGTCAAGAGTGTGGATGAAAACATTCTGGTGCTGACCGCTGCCGGTATTGCCAACGGTCAGGATGTTTATAACACCATTATTGCCGGCGCAGATGCCACCGGCTCTTCCTCCGGTGTTGCCAAGGCTGCTGACCGGGCTGCCATGGTAGACGAGATGATCGCTGCTGTCCGCAAGGCTTGGGACGAGCGTCACGGAGTATAAGCCATGAACTGCTTGGGAATTGATTTTGGCACGACCTCAGTCAAAGCGGTGCTGTTTGACCGCCAGTTGCATCAACTGACCGAATCCACTCAGGATTACAAGCTGAACACCGCCGGTGACCGTGTGGAGCTGCCTCCCCTTACCTATTGGGAGCTGCTGCAAAACGCCGTTGGCCATGCAGCATCCGCTGCCGATGTCCATTGTCTTTCCATTGACACCCAATGCGAAACGCTGATTTTGACCGACGAGAACGGCGACCCTGTCCGGGATGCCATCGTATGGTTGGACAACCGTGCTACAGAAGAAGCAGAGCTGATCCAAGCCCATTTCGGGCGTCAAAAGGTGTACGAGGTCACCGGACAGCCGGAGATCACCGCCACTTGGCCTGCCTGCAAGCTGCTGTGGGTCAAGCGCAACGAGCCGGAAATCTGGGCCAAGACCAAGATGGTATTCTTACTGGAAGATTATCTTCTGTACAAGCTCACCGGTAAATTCGTCACCGAGAAAACCCTCCAATCCTCCACCATCTATTTTGATATCCGTAACGGCAGCTGGTGGCAGGAAATGCTGGACTTCATCGGTGTAGGCACCGACATGCTGCCAAAGCTGATGAACAGCGGTGAATATGTAGGCGATTATCAGGGCATTCAGGTGGTCACCTCTGCCATGGATCAGGTAGCCGGCGCTATCGGCGCAGGCGTTGTGGAAAAAGGTATCATCAGCGAGATGACCGGCACCACTATGGCCATCTATATGCCCACCGACACCATCCCTGCCTTTGATCCCGACAGTTTTGTTCCCTGCCATTACAGCTTCGATAACAGCTACTGTCTGCTGTCCTGGAGTCCTACCGCCGGTATGGCGCTAAAGTGGTTCCGGGATGCTTTCTTGAAAGACAAGACCTTTGAGGAACTGAATGTGCTGGCAGAAGCGGTTCCCATCGGCTGCGACGGTGTGGTATTCCTCCCCTATCTGTGCGGTTCTACCATGCCCAAATATAATCCCGATGCCCGGGGCAGCTTTACCGGTCTGACACCGGAGCACACCGTCGGTCACTTTGTCCGCAGTATTATGGAATCCGTTGCCTGCATCCTCAAGAGCAATTTGGATCATCTGGGTGTCCCCGTGAAGCAGATCCGTATTATGGGCGGCGGCGCAAAGAGTCCTTTGTGGAGTCAGATGAAGGCAGATATCACTGGCTTGACATTGCAGACCCTGAAGAACAAAGAAACCGCCTGTCTGGGCGCTGCCATTTTGGCAGGCGTAGGCGCCGGTGTGTTCCCCTCTGTAAAAGAAGCCTGCGCAGGCATTGCCATTGACAAGCAGTACATCCCCTCCGGCGCTGACTACAGCAAGGTTTATGAAAACTTCCAAAAATACGACAAACTCTTAAATGTATAAAAGATGACCGGACGCAAGTCCGGCCATCTTTTTATTGCAAAAATATATTCTCGTCCAGATCCCGGTAGTGATACACCCGTTTCCAACCCTCAGCGGTTCTTGTCACGCTGCTTCTGTGGGAGTGAAGCAAACGGACGATGTTATAGACATCGATCCAAATCTCACTGTTGCACTCCTTTTGGCTTTCATCAAACACAAGCTGCATGCCGAAATGCAGATGGACGGTTTCGATATTGTTTACATTCTCCTTGTCCGAATAGCCGGTTCTGCCCATAAAGCCGATAAGATCGCCGGGCTGCACAAGATCTCCCTCCTGCAGACCGTCAGCAAAAGGATGATCCTTTTGCAGGTGGGCATAATAGTAATACCGTTTGGAGTCAAAGGATCGGATGCCGATCCGCCAACCGCCGTAACGATTCCAGCCCATTGCTTCCACCACACCGCCCTCAACGGCAACGATGGGTGTCCCCAAGCCGCCCATCATATCATGACCGAGGTGCTTCCTTTGGAAGCCAAAAGAGCGGCTGACGCCAAAATCGTCGCAATGGCTATAGCCATAACCGGCGGCAACGGGAGAAAAGGCTTTTAAGCCGTAGGTTGGCTTCCACTGTCCGTTGATCTCCACTGCAAAGCTGCCAAGCAAGCCACCCAAAACCGCTGAAAAGGCTTCGTGGTAATATGCATAGTACTTGTATAGATTTCCCAGCAGCTCCTCCGGAGAAGCATCCGTTTGCAATTCCTTAGCGGCTTTCTTCACCGAGGACAAAGGGCACTTGCCGCCGGTACGGCAGGCAGCCACAGAGAGCAGATTGATCCAATCGATATGCTTTTCTTTCTCAGCGGTATGGATATCCGTATCCATAGCATACTTCAGGGATTCATAGGGTACGCCAAAATCCACCCAACGAATAGGCGCTGCGCGGACAGGCAGTATGAACAATATGGAAAGTATCAGCAAAATAGCGATCCGCCGTTTCATATCCTCACCTCTTGGATAGGATGTGAAACGGCGGAAAAATCATGCCATGTAATTATTTCAAATCTTTTTGAATACCCTCTGCGATCCGGTAAACATCCTCCATGGTTTTGATACCCGAGATCTGCTCTTTATAATAGTTGGCATACGCCACACCGCGCAGATACCACGCAAAATGTTTTCTCGCCTCCAAGCAGGCAATGTGCTCGCCTTTATCCTGCTGCGCCAGATCAAACTGCCGCACGGCAACATCCACCCTGCGGGCAAGCTCCGGTCTTGTGAAGCACTCTCCCGTTAATGCCGCTTTCACCTCGGAGAATACCCACGGATCGCCGAAGGTAGCTCTGCCGATCATCAAGCCGTCTGCCTTTGTCCACTTTTGGCAGCGGATGGCGGCTTCGCCGGATGTAATATCACCGTTGGCGATCACAGGAACCGATAACTGCGCCTTCACTTTGGCGATCAAGTCCCAGTCGGCAGTCCCGGAATAGAGCATGCTGCGCGTGCGTCCGTGGACGGTCAGCATAGATGCGCCATTGTCCTCCATCCGCTTGGTAAACTCAAGCACATTGACGCTTCCCTTATCCCAGCCCAATCGGCATTTCACCGTCACGGGAACATTCACAGCAGCAACCACAGCCTTTACGATCTCCCCTGCCAGTTCCGGAGTCCGCATCAAGCCGCAGCCGTCACCGGAGTTGGCAATTTTAGGCATGGGACAACCCATGTTGATATCAATAAAATCACAGCCGGAAATTTCCAGCGCCAGCTGTGCCGCCTGCGCCATGATCTGCGGATCATTACCGAAGATCTGCGCGCCGCAAAGGCAATCATTATTTCGTTTCAAAAGGGCTTTGCTTTTCTTGTCCTGATATACCAGTGCCCGGGAGGACACCATTTCGGTGACTGTGATATCCGCGCCAAGGCCGGCGCAGATCTCCCGAAACGCCCAGTCCGTCACACCTGCCATTGGTCCAAGGATCAAGGGATTTTCAATTGTATGCTTGCCAAGCTCCATGGCGCTCACCTCCCTTTCGGGAGATTATAACACAGGCTGACGCATTTCGCAAGTCAAAGCAACACAGTCAACAGCCACGCCAGCCCCGTCAGCACAGCGCCGCCGCAGGCCCATACTACACCGTAAGCACTGAGTTTGCGTTTTTTCTGGTGCATAGGACCGCGAATGATCCGGTTCGCCTCTTTTAATAACGCTTCGTCTGTGACACCGCCGTTCTCCACCACCTCATCCCGCAGGATGAAAATAGCCTGTTCAAATAATTTAGGTTCCGGAGAATGGACAACGATCACCTGTCTGGATACACCTTTTACCATAATTACCACCTCTTGGGAAAAGTATTCCCCATTGGCAGTCAATCCATACCGGCATCTTTGGGTCTTTTATAGCGGCCTTTCGGCTCCCACTCCGGCAGCGGATACCGCTGCATAGCACCGAATATCCGTTCCTTCAAATCCGGATAGGTGGCGCTGAGGTCGAAGATCAGTTTTTTGATCTCCTCCCGTTTGGTTTCTTTATCCACAGGGCAGCGGTTTTCCAGCACCGGCAGCTGCTGCCGCTCGGCAAAATTGTCGATGGTACGCTCATGGATGTAGAGCATGGGACGGATTTGAATAATGCCGGTCCGGTCAAGATCTGTCACCGGCTGGAAGCAGCTGATCCGTCCCTCGTATAAAAGAGACATCATAAAAGTCTCCACCGCATCGTCATAGTGATGACCCAAGGCCAGCTTGTTGAGTCCCCGTTCGATCAGCGTTTGATTCAGCGCGCCTCTGCGCATCTTGGAACACATAGAACAGGGATTCTTTTCCTTTCTGTGATCAAAAATAATCGGCGCGATCTCTGTTTTAACGACTGTATAGGGTACATGCAGTTTCTCACAAAGGGCTTGGATGCCGGAATAATCCATTCCCAGTCCCATATCGATGGTGATCGCTTCCAGTTCAAAGGGGATATGGTTATATTCTTTCAGTGCAGCCAAGAACACCAAAAGGGCCAAAGAGTCCTTTCCGCCGGATACGCCGACACCGATCCGGTCACCGGGGGCGATCATCCGGTAGTCTTCCACGCAACGGCGCACCAGTCCAACCAGTTTCTGCATGTTGGATTTCCTCCATTTTACCTAAAATTGATATGTTAGCATTTAAGAGTATACGAGAGTATTTAAGAGATTTCAAGAGTTTATATTCGTTTTCATAAAAATCTTCAAAAATATGGTTGACATTTGATTTTTCTTATGATATAAGAATCAAGCGTTTTGCAGTCATTGTACTGCGAATCTATGAATTTGTCAAAATAATTTAACCTATGGAGGAACGCATAATGTCCACTACACTCGCTAAGAAGGAGACCGTAGAGCGTAAGTGGTATGTGATCGATGCAGCAGGCAAGCCCCTGGGCCGCACCGCTGTGATCGCTGCCAACCTGCTTCGCGGTAAGCACAAGGTCGATTTCACCCCCAATGTTGACTGCGGTGATTTCGTCATCATCATCAACACTGACAAGGCTGTCTTCACCGGCAAGAAGCTGGATCAGAAGTCCTACTACCGTGTATCCGGCTGGATCGGCGGTCTGAAGGAAACCAAGGCTCGCATCATGATGGAGAACCGCTCCGACTACGCCATGGAGCTGGCTGTCAAGGGTATGCTGCCCAAGAACACTCTGGGCCGCAACTGCATGGGCCGTCTGCACCTGTACAAGGGTGAGGAGCACGCTCACGCCGCTCAGAAGCCCGCTGCATGGACCCTGGACTGATTTGGAGGTAATCGATTATGTACGAGAGCAAGAAGAAGTATCATTACGGCACCGGCCGTCGTAAGTCCTCCGTTGCCCGTGTTCGCGTGTTCGAAAACGGCACCGGTTCTATCATCATCAATGGCCGTGACATCGACGACTACTTTGGCCTGGACACCCTGAAGCTGGTTGTCCGTCAGCCCCTGGTTGCTACCGATGTTGTTGGCAAGGTTGACGTGGTTGTTACCGTCGCAGGCGGTGGCGTTTCCGGTCAGGCCGGCGCAATCCGTCACGGCATCTCCCGCGCCCTGCTGACCCTGAACCCCGAGCTGCGCTCCACTCTGAAGGCTGCTGGTTTCCTGACCCGCGACCCCAGAATGAAGGAAAGAAAGAAGTACGGTTTGAAAGCAGCTCGCCGTGCTCCCCAGTTCAGCAAGCGCTGATTTCCCTATGTTTTTTCAAAAAACCCAAGAACCGCAACGGTTTTTGGGTTTTTTATTTTAACCGAGTTTGACGGAATTAAACCGAACCGAACTGAAATTATTGAGGTTCATTTGAGGTGCAAACGCCCTACGCCCACCCTTTGCGGTTCATTTTGAGGTTCATTCTGGTGCAGGATTATAGCGCATTTTACAGCAAAAGGAAAAAAGGGCTGCCTACGGGATCATCACGATCACGCAGACAGCCCTTTTTTGTACTGCTCTAACGAAATGCGTTATTTTCTAACAAATGACTGCGGAATTAGAATGAAATTGTTAGAATAAACCGCAAAGGAGCATGGCTATGATTAGGATTTTACTTTCCACCCGGCTTGGCGAGCGGAGGTGGATGCAAGCAGACCTTGCCAGGGCAACAGGTATCAGACCGTCAACGATAAACGATATGTACCATGAGATTGCCGAGCGTGTAAACCTGGAGCACCTTGACCTGATCTGTGAAGCATTGGACTGTGAGCTTTCAGATCTGATCGTCCGGGAGCCAAACAAAGATACCAGGACCAAGACACGCACTGGATCGCACATACATAGCAAGCGATAGACATACTCCAAGACCCGGATGCCTTATGCGTCCGGGTCTTTCCTTTTGCGGGTTATTCGTTTGCATCAATGACGATGCGCTCACCGTTAGGCAAAATAAACGCCAGCTTGCAGCCGCAGAACTCAGCGATCTTTGCCAGATCCTCAGCAGACCATCTCTCATTCGAGAATTTGTTGCTCAAACTCTGCTTGCTGCTCATGTCCAGGACTTCTTGAAGATCGGCCTGCTTCTTATCGCATTCCGTCAGTAGGGTTTTGATTTTCTTTGAAATAGCCATATTCATCACCTCGATTGTACTATACACCATTTTCGTTTATCTGTCAATAAAATTATTTTACATTTTCACGAAATTATTTTACTTTTCCTATTGACAAGTACACGATTATCGTGTATAATCATAGACAGAAAGGAGGTCAAAGCGGTGGAACAAATCAAAACCGAGGTTGATGAAATGACTTACACACAGACAATAATCACAGCAATCAAGTTAATCGCAGAAAAGTCCGAAACCAAAGAAGAGTTCCTAAAAGAACTCGACCGACTACTAAAAGAAAAGCCCCAGTAAACCTCTCACAGTAAACTGGGGGCCGGGAGGGAACACCGCCCCTCCCGAGCACCCCCATTATAAGTCATAGCGGTGTCAAATGTCAAGGAGGAAACTTATAATGTTGATCAAGGAACAGAACTTCGGCGTAGAAATCGAACTGACCGGCGTAACTCGTGAGCAAGCCGCTGGCATCATTGCGAACTACTTTGGTACTCGCACCCGCTACCTCGGCACTCACTACAAGACCTGGGGTGCAACCGATCGGAAGAACCGGACTTGGAAAGCAATGTCCGACGCATCCATCACCACCCAGCGCAGAGAGAACGGCCGCAATGTCTATGCCAACCACGACTATTCCTGCGAGATCGTTACTCCCATCCTCCAGTACGAAGATCTGGAAGATCTACAGAACATCATCCGGGCACTCCGGAGCGCCGGTGCTATCGCCAACAGTTCCTGCGGTATTCATGTCCATGTGGACGGCGCACGGCATACCCCCGAGAGCCTGACCCGCCTTGTGAACTTTGCCACCGGCAGACAGGATCTGTTCTATGAAGCACTCCAGGTCGGAGATCGTGCAAATCGTTGGTGTCACAAAATGTTCCCGGAACTTCTCCGGGCAATGAAGAACACCATCCGCTCCAACGGCAATATGGAAGCTACTTGGTATAGCCGTGCAAACGACAATTACGCAGGCGGCATCGATCATCAGCACTACAACGCCACCCGGTATCACGGCATCAACCTCCACGCATTCTTCACCAAGGGCACCGTGGAGTTCAGACTGTTCAACGGCACTACCCACGCCGGCAAGATCAAGGCTTATGTCCAGTTCTGTTTGGCAATGAGCGCATGGGCTATCGAAGCTGACAGCGACCGGCTGTACTTCAAGGGCTGCGGAAGCTACACCCAGGAGCAGAAAGCCAACCTCATGCGCCGGGTTCTCAAGAACCGGCTTGGCTTAAAGGGTGACGAATACAGGACCTGCCGGCAACACCTGACCAGCGCCTTTACCGCCACAGCTGCTTAAACCAACCTTGCACGGATCTTACACGAAACTTGCACGGATCTTACACCAGCTGTCCTATCGGCTCGACGGGGAGAAAGGAACCAACATGGCACAATATGACGAACTGCTAAAAATGACAGATGGCAAGGCCCTGCCTCTTGTCGGCAAGAATGAGGATAACGAGGTAGTTATCATCGAAGCCGGAGCCAGCGAGGGAGATCGTTTCTTCCGGGTTACAACCGTTCAACACAACGATTGGTGCAGGATCAACACCTACTGGGAATCTGGCACCGTCGACGAAACATACAAGAAGTAACTAACCGCCACGCCCGGTGGCCTGTAACCGGGCAGAAAGGAAAAAGAAATGTTGAGTATGCCGAGTAGATGGGTTTTCGTATGGTACGAGGGCGGCAAAACCGAGAATGTCGCCAACACTGATACGCTGACCGCAACAGAAGCCCGTGAGTTCAAAGATTACTGGGAAAAAGCCCGGGGCAAAAAGGTTATCCGGGTGGATCTCCAAGACAACCGTGGCAATCTCATAAAGTCCTACACCTACTAAGCCTGTATACCGAGCCGGGGCGGTTTCTCCCCGGCAGAAAGGAATGCGATATGAGCAGAAAATTCTATCTCGCCTACGGCTCCAACTTGAATGTGGAGCAAATGAAATACCGGTGCCCCGGTGCCGTGATGATCGGCAAAACCTACCTCGAAGATTACCGGATTACATTCCGGGGAAACTCTCGCAGCGGTGTCGCCAACATCGAACCTCGCAAGGGATCCCAGGTGCCGGTTGGTATATGGTCCATCACACAGGCAGACGAAAAGGCGCTGGATCGGTACGAGGGTTTCCCGTTCCTTTACCGCAAGCAAGAGTTCCGGGTGAAGCTGCCTGATCTGCGGACGGTAACCGCCATAGCCTATATCATGACACCCGGCCGCACTTGGGCGCAGCCCTCCCCCTACTATCTGCATGTAATCAGACAGGGCTACGACGATTTCCGGTTCGATCATCGGAAACTGCTGTACGCAGCCCGGACTCCGGTAAAGGGGGTGTCGGCATAATGGCAGAGCAGACTATCCAGCGGACATATTACTACACCTTCGGCACAGATACCGGCTTCCCGTTCCAAAACGGATGGGTCGAGGTCAAGGCTGCATCGTGGGCCGAAGCACATAAGAAATTCCGAGCATTGTACCCGGATCGTAGACCCCACACCATTAACTGCGCATTCTTCTACGAGGAAGAACGATGGGCGGAGATGGATCCACCAAACAACTGGCCTGGTTATCGGTGCTATGGGGTAATCGAATAGCGGGGTTTGTAATCAAATGCACGATGCGCTTACCGATTAAACCCCTCTGCAAGCCCCACAGCGCCGTTGCAACGGCCCCGAACCGAGTTAGACAAGTTAACACCTGTCCCCGGCGCAAATCGTCGTCCCGCCCCCCACAGACGCAAAAAGCCCCCACCGAAACAATCCGGTGGGGGCTTAATTCTGCATGGCGGCTCACGGCCGCCTATTTAGGTTTTCAGTTCTTTAATTTTCTCCAGGGCTTCACGAAGTTTGTCAAATCCGAACATAGCTGCATACGCCACCATAAAGCCAACAACGATAGCGGCGGCAAGGTAGTACCACACAAACGGGATGCCGGCAATGGCGATAAAGGCGAAGAACGCCACCAGCGTCAGCACAAGTGCCACGATCACCGCAAGGAAGTTCGTGGGCATCTTATCCCAGATCAGCTTTTTCAGTACCTCAACAATGATGTTGGTCAGCACGACCAACACGCCTACGATCACCAGCAGCAGCGGGATCAATCCAACAATTTTATCCATGTGATTTCCTCCTAATCTTTAAGCACCACTTCCGCAATGCGGATAGCAGTTTCGATACCGTGTGTTTCTGCAATTTTGTCTACATACATTTGGGCGTACTTGTGGCGGTTTTCGTTCTTGGCCTTCCACAGATAAAGGGCGTTCACCGCTGCGACCTCACCCCATGCATAGGGCAGTGCCAGGGATACGCCCTCAGGGGAATATCCTTCGATCGGCAGTACGATCGCAAGCAAGGCAAGGATCAGGGCAACCGCCCAGGAGAGGACGGTTATCCTTTTTGAAAACTCCATCCGGGAAGGTTTGGTTGTCCTTCTGCGTACAGCCATAGCATCACACTTTCGTGAAGCTGCCGGCATCAACCCAACCATAGACCGTTGCACCGGAGCCAGACTCACGCACCAAATGGTAAGGGTGCTTACTCTTGCCCAGCTGATAGATCTGTGTAATCTTAGCCTTACCGCCCTTGCAGGACTTGGGAGAAGTGCTGTTGGCGCTGGTGTAGTGCGTAGTGCCGTTGTAATTGACAATATCGCCCACCTTAGGCGTCCACGCAGGATCTGCGCCACCAGTTTCCGCACAACCAGTCATACCCTTGATGTCAGCAACATCGACCCAACCGTAAACAGTGGAGCCGCTGCCCTTTTCAGCAATCAGGTGATAGGGGTGCTTGCCCGTCTTGTAGACCGCAGTAACTTTAGCACGACCAGGCTTGCAGGAAGGGCCGGTAGAAGCGTTGGCGCTGGCATAATGCTTTGTGCCGGTGAACTCAACGATGTCGCCAACCTTCAGCTCGGTAACGACGGGAGTTTCAGGAGCAGACGGCTTTGCCGGAGTGGCATACTTGTCGTAATACCCCTGGCCGTAACTCGCACGCTTCGCCTTTGCCGCTTCGCTCTGATCGGCAGGGCGCTCAAACTGGCACATAAATGCGTCAGAAGCTTCCTTGACAGAGGTGGCGGTTTTCAGGATCTTCATCAATCCAGAGTAACCAGCCAGTTCCTTTTCCAAGAAGTCCATCTGCGCTGCCCAGTCACCGACAGACTTACCGGCAGCCTTCACGAAATCAAGCAGTGCCTGCTTGCGGCTCCAGTATGTCCACTGGCACAGACCGTAACCACGGCTATCTCGGACGAAGTTTGTGTAAGCACCGCTGTCAACGGCAGCGGTGTATTCCTCGTCGGTCATGTCCAACTTGTTGTTGCCGGTGTTCTGAAGGTTGTTAGATTTCAGGCCACACTCGGCAAAGAGATTTGCCATCGTGCCGGCAGCACCGAAGTCGTTCATGCCCATTGCCTTGCAGCGATCCCACAGAGCCTTTTCATCGGCGCTGGTACTCGGCCTGCCGGTAACCACAGGAGCAGGTTTCGTTGCTTCCTCAGGATCGAACCGAGGATGGCCATAACCAACGATGTAGGAACTGTTCAGCGAGTAGGTACAGCGCTTAACCTGGTTGGATGCGTTACCCTCGATGGTGTAGACATAGCCATTCTCCACCTTTTCCACGATGCCGGTGTGTTCTTCATCATCTGTTTTGCCGAAGAAGATCTGATCGCCGGGCTGAGGGTTCTTGTCAAAGCGACCTGCACGACGGTAGCAATCGGAGGACCATTCACAGCCCGCACCGTAAAGGCCGGTCTGACATTCGAGGTACTCGCCCTTCTCCTTGCTGCCGGTCAGCTGCAGGAAGCACCAGTCGACGAACATATCACACCACGCATAGCCGTTCTTGTTCGCCTGGTAATAACCAGCGGCGTGCAGATCCCGGGCGTACTTGGTGTAGTTGTTGTCGCCGGCATTGGCAGTTTTGTTGTCAAGCTGGGAGTTGCTTTCCTTCTCCTTGTAGCCGATCTCGGCAGCTGCAATAGCCAGGAGTTTGCTTGCAGTAAAACTCATAGAGATTCCTCCTTCAAAAAAATTTTAAGCCCACGGAGATCCGTGAGCCTGTTTATGGATTTGCGCCTAAAGGAAATCGTGTTCCTCTAAGCACCGCTGATAGATTGTCTCAATATGCTGGACCGTCATAATCGTCATTTCGTTCTGAAATTCCGGATGCTCCTTGCAATACTTTTTGTAGTTCGATATATCCGCCAAGATATGATCGAAATACTCCTTGCTGTGGTGGATGCCTTGGTAGACCTCATCACCAAACCTAAGGATGCGATTTCTTGCAGCTTTAGCTTCGGCTTCCCGGCTCTCTGCCTTCATTTCAACAATGTCAGACTGAACACCGGTAACCTTTTCGTTCAGATCCTTAATGTCTTTCTTGACGCCAGACATAAAGAGATTACCGATCCACTCGAAGAGGATCGTCCAGGGATTGATCTTGATTTTCGACACCTCGACGATAGACAGCAGCACAACTAAGATCCACCCCCAGTTGTTGCCAACCACATCGCCGACCATATCTAAGATCTGCTGTAATGTCACTTCCTCACCTCCTCCATACGCACCTCAACCAAGATGCACGGCTCTGTAAGTTGTTGGCTTTCAGTCGCCGGCATGGTGGAGACTGAAGGTTGAAGCAGTAAAAAAGGACCGGTCTCCCAGGGCAGGAGATCAGTCCTTTTGTTCCATTGATTTTCGCACCAGTACGAAATCGCTCAGCACCTTTTCCCGGAGCGCATCACAGTTGCAATGCTTCATCAGGCCGAGGTAGCTAAGTATCACACTGTTGCAGTACTCCAGCGGCAAGGTGCCGTTCGAGTACCCGTCCATAACATAGGAAAGGTGCTGTTTCATTTGCAGAGAGGTGGACTTGCGAAGTTCTATCTTCTCAGGCCACACCCGGCGTCCTACAGACTCAACACCTGTTCCAACCGGCACAACTGCCGTTTTTTGGTTCAGCTGCAGACCCATGTGCTCTTGTAGGTATTCATCGGTGGCGCCGATGACGACCCCTCCCTGCTGCCCGGAAATAATGTGCATACATTTTACTCCCGGGCACAGGAGGATTGTGGGATTTGGGAGAAAATAACGAAATGCGTTATTTTGAAAATTTGCGCGGCCGTGCTATCGCACGGCAAGGCTCTGCTATCGCAGAGCAAACAGGTTACAGTTAGGCAGAGGGCAGTTTAACAAAAGCGGAGCGGAAGCCAATGCCCGGGCTGGCGTGGGAGCGGGCATAGCTGCCGTTCAGGAAGAACACGCCGGCGTTGGCGGAGTAGTCCCAGTAGCCGCCGCAGAAGAAGGACCGCTCGGGAGCGCCGTTGTTCATGTACATGTAATCGTCAGCATAGCCGTCGCCATAGGGCAGCAGCGCCAAACCATACAGAACCTGCTTTGCGGCGTCGCTGATCGTGCCGTCGCAGGTAACGGAGTTGAAAGCGGTGGACTTGTAATCGTTAACCTGGTTCGTGATCGCCGTGGAGTAGGTGATCTTGTTGGAAATGTAATCCAACTTGATAGAGTTCGCAGTTGTGCCGGCACCGTCAGGAACAATCAGTTCGCCGGTGGTAGCATCAATGGCTCTCCACTCGGCACTGCTTGCGCTCTGGGAATGTGCGCTGTCAGCTGCGTTATTGTTTGCCAGGATCTGAAGTTCGCCATAGACCGTACGCAGGCCGCCGACCCATTCGTAAACATTGCCGTTCAGATCCCAGATGCCAGCAGGAGAATTGTCGTGGCTCCAGGACAGCGGACCGGTACCGGTGGCGACGCGGGCGATCTTGCCGCTTTCGTAGTAAGTGGGGATCGCCTTGTAGCCAGCTTCGCTATGGTCTTTGCCGTAGTTGTTATTGCCCTTGGGCATAAAACCGTTCTGCTTGCACCACAGAGCGATCAGCGCCCATTCTGCACGGGTCATAAGATGCCAACCCTCACCCTTCGCTGCACAGTACTGCGCAGCGGTATCGAAGTTGATGGAACACTTGGGATCCTGTGCAGGCAAAGAATACGCACGGCCGTTCTGCACGATGTTCTGGTACTTGGAAATGTAAATCGCATCCACTTCTTGTCCGTTGACGATGAAAGCGGGGTGCGTGGCGGTGCTGCCGCCCAAGCCCAACTGTGCGTAGGTCTGCTTGGGGATCTTCACCATGACGGAGGGCATACCCTTGTCGTCGTAAATCAGTTCATTGCCCGGACACACAGAAGCGAGTGCCAGGTTGGAAAGATCGAAATTAGGCATAATTGTCCTCCTTACTCCACAGCCCACAGAGTGAGCGTAATGCTGTCAATATCGAACGGAACCGGTTCCATAACCGGCCCGGAGTTTGCGCCCTCCGTACCCGTTGCAACAGGCTCGGTGGCTTCGTCGGCAGGTACTTCGATGTACTTGCGCTTGGGAATGTCGATCTCAGCAACATAGGAACGGCCGGCAGCTGCGCCGATCACCAATGCGCCATCGGGATCGAGGCACACATCGATATGCACAGGCCAGTCCTCTTCTCGCTTCGCCAAGTTGATTGTCAGATCGTCGTCGAAGCAGATCTTATTGCCGAATACCTCGTAGGGAATTTTCTTTCCTACATTCTTTTCGATGATGGTCATCTCATGAAACCTCCAATCACGGTGTATTTGACGGTAACAGCTGTTGCCGAGCCGGTGAAGGCCAGCTTAAAGCCGTTGATAAGTTTGTCCGAAACAACGATCTCACCGACATTACCATCGGTGGCCACGACTTCGGTAAGCACGATGTAGTCCGCACTCTCCTTGACGACGGAGAGCGCAACGGACTTCTGGGATCCGTTAAACGGGAACTGCATACTGTTGGTCAGTTGTGCGGTGCCGCTTTCAACCTCCCAGGAGTTTTGCCGGGCGTAGTTCAGCAGAAGCGCAACGGCGGTATGGGCATCAAAGATACCTTCCTCCATGTTGTTGAAGTGCGCCTGATCCTGCGGAGTGCCCTGCTGCATAACCTTGCCGGCAGGGGTAATGGTGTATGTTCCGTCGCCGTGATCGGTGATCGTGAACAGACTACCCGGAGTGGTTACATGGTCTTGCCAATGCTGTTTCTGATACATTGACTATCCCTCCTCTTCCACCACGGAGAAGTCGAACCAGTACAGGATCCCGGTCTGCCCCGTGGAAATAGTGATGTTGCAATCCTGGTAGGCCCACAATGTGCTGTCGGAATTGTAAAGCTCTACCCGGTTGACCGTGACGGTATCTCCCGGAATAATGGACAGCTGCGCCCGGACAGTGCCATCAGCCAAGATAGATACATCCGTCAGTGCGGTCTTGTGGTAAGTGTCGCCTACACGATATTTCGCAAAGGCGATCCTGCGCTTGATGTAGCCGCGCAGATCTGCGAATGCTGCAGCTGCAAGCATAGTGAACGCACCTCCTAAACAATGCTGCCGAGGGCGGTGCCGCACATCTTGACACGATACGCAGTACCGGCTCCATCGGTTTCAACGGATAGATTTCCCGGCTCTATGCTGCCCTGGGTGGCTCTCACGGGATAAGTGCCACAGAGCCGCACGCCGTACACCACGGCGCCGCAGGATGTCCGGATGCGGAACACCTGCCGGCTGCGGTAATAAATTGCATCCTCTTCGATCTGAGAACGCAACGACTTGTAGATGTCGATGGTACGGATAATCTCGTCATGGGAAATATCCATAAACTGCTCCGTAACATCCACCACCACACGAAAGAAATACGGCTCACCGCCGTACTCAAACCATTCCTCCACCGTCGAGCCGGGGTAAAGATCCGACAGTGCCGTGGAGATTGCGCCTTTTGTGCCGAGCCGCCGATGAACACTCCAGTTACTTTTCAGCAAAGCCCGTTTGGCTTCAATGGGATAGTCAGGGTTGTACCAATCGACCTTGAAATCGTAAGCCAGGATATCCAGCAGATCTTCCGGAAGATCGTCAATCCGGGAGTAGATCGCCACCCTCCGGATCTCCCCCTTCCGCTTTGCCAGGATATCAGCGATAGAGGAAGCGAGAGCAGCCAAATCCGGATCGTTCTGGAGCACCTGGGGCAATGTTGCCATCAGGTTCTGCGCAGACAAAGAATGGTTACTCATCCTCGTACCCTCCGTTTATGATCTTGATTTCTCCGACACTGGCAACCTGCGGTACGGTGTTGTCCAGGCCATCACGCAGCACAGTAAACACAGGCTCATTCAAAGTGATGCGCTTAATCCCGGCGCCGTAGAGGTATTCCCGGAGCCGATCAGGAACGATGTCCCGGCCAAACTTTCCGCACTGCCACGAAACATAAGATTGCACCGCATTGGCAACCTCTGCTTCGATTTCTGTTGCACTCTTGGAAACGCCCCGCTGAATGTAGTAGGTAAAGGAAATGTTGTACTTGACCTGCTCTGCATCCGCTACGGAAACGAGATCCGTAAGCGGCCGGGCGGTTTCTGCGCTGCACGCAGCAAGAACAGCATTTTTCATTTCCTCTGTGGCAAGAGTGCCGTCGTCCATCAGCACATAAATATTCACACAACCGGGGGCCGGGCGGTTTGGCAGCACATCAGCGATCTCTGTGCTGACCTTCTTGGCGATATAGACATAAGCACCTCGGGCACCGGCGCAGGAATAGCCATCCATACTGGTGCGCATCAGAGTGTAGTAGTCCTCGTCATTGGCTTTGTCGGCGCCGTCGTCGCTGACGGTGATATTCTCGCACCGGGCATAATAGTCAAACACATCAATAAGCGAGGTGATCTGACCGACTGCATAACCGTTGCCGATTACACCCGCTGTCGCACATTGCACCGGCACATCGACGGAAGTTTCGCCGATCGGCACATAGGCATCCTGCGTGGTCTGCCATACGATCTCGCCGCTATTGTCGGTTACTCGTGTGCCGGCAGGTACCAGGATCGATGTATTCTGTGCTTCGGAGATATGGAAGCGCATCGTACACACCGCAGGTTTCGCCTGGGGGCGTTTGGTTTCGTAAAACAACTCACCGAGGCTGTCCAGATCCTCACCGGTAGCACGGCTCGGAATGTTCTGATTGCCGGTGTAGTTGTTCCATACTCGCTCCTGCAAAATCACACTTGCCACCCATTGGATGAACAGCTTTTCAGGGCTTGCAGGGCGAACCGTCGTTTTCGTGATCCTCTCATAGCCAGCAACCAATTCAGACACAAGAGCATCAGTATCGGTGCTGACAAATTGGTATTCCGGATTTCTACTCAAGGATATTCACCTCCACAGTAGGGATTAAGCCGTCGACTCCCTCAGCAAAGGTTACATCCACGACTTCAGCACGTGGCTCGAACCTTTCTACCGCTTCCCGGATATTTGCCCGGAGTAATGCTTTTGCCACCGGAACAGGCTTGTGCAAAAACTCCCTCGAAATACCGAACACACGATACAAAGGCACAGAGCCTTGCCATGTACTCAGCACGATCCCAACATTTTGCAGAACTGACCTTGTTCTGTCAGTTTCGTTGAGCCGCAGAGGACCGATATTGTCCAAAGAAACTTTGTAACTCATAGGCACCTCACGATCTCAGGTATTCCTGCAAATTGACGGTTACAGTAACGGTCAGAATATTTCCTTCGCCGTCTGTGGTCTGCATCCGCACATTGTAGTTGGTTATCGTCCAGCGATACCGACCGATAGATCTGTCGCCGATCACAAGCGGCAGAGTGCGGCCCTCTCGCATATAGGCAATGATCTTATCCACCATCTGCATCGGGTTCACACCAAGGTATGCAGACAGGACCATATCAAAGCTGAACTTGTCAGGGTTGTTCCCAACAAATTCCGTCAGCGCATCACCGGCATGCCGCTTATGGGTAGCATAATTAGCCGACCCGGACAGCTTACCATTGGTGATGGTCTGAACAACGGAGGAAGACACCTTGAACGGGATGTCTCCCAAGCATCCGATAGATGCCATTTAGATCCCTCCAATCACAAAGCCATCGCTGTTGAAAACAGGGAGATATACAACGAGGACGGTATCGTTTACGGCAGGCATCCAGAGGTTAACAGAGGCGGTGTGCCTGTGCCCGTCAGCCTGTTCGATGGACACAGAAGCCCCATGGGAGTGACCGTCAGCGGCGTTAACCGAAACGGATCCCCCATGGGAATGTGCGCCGGCAGAGCCGATGGACACAGACGGCGCATTCTTCAGCACACTCAGCCAATCGGAGGTCAGCCCGGTATCAAGAAACTTTACACGCACCTTATGCGCAGCAGGATCCACAGCGGTAACTGTGCCGACTTGGATCAGTCGCTCAAATTCTCCGGACATCAATACCCCTCCAATACCTTTCGTAGTTTAATCTGCGTGGTGTAGGATCCTCCCACACTGTGCCGGGATTGCGAAATGATATATTTACCACTCCAACCGCCCCAACCCTCCAGCTGCACCGTCATACCGGCAACCAACGCAGGGTTGCCCGGCATAGTGAAGGTAGCAGTCTTTTGGTACTTGTTGTGCATACGCAGCATCTTGGCAGCGAGGGCATCAGCTTCCGCTTTGCTCGATACCTTTGCTTTGATCTCCAACTGCTGGTTGGTTTTCGACTTAGCATCGTAGTCCTCGACCTTCGCTATACCCTCGATCAGCTTGCCGGCGCTGGTTGTCCAGCTTACCCGGCATGATGTGTAATGGGTTTCCGATTCACTGGTACCGACCTTCCACTTGGTATAGGACTTATCGCCCCTCCGGATGGTCAGTATCGTGTTGTTCGCTTCATACGATGCCTGGTCGTAAAGCACAATGATGTTGTTGGTTGCCTTCAGCGACAACCCGGCCGCATGGGCCAGGGTTTGCAGGAACGAAATGTCGCTTGTGGAATACTGCTCCACACGCCGGTAAAACGGATCCTGTTTTGCAAGATACATGCAACTCATTCCGTTTGACGATGCCATTTCGTTTGCGATACCGGAAAGGTGGTACGATTCCCACGCCTTGGTTTTCTTGGTCTGTCGGATCTGCGAAGTGTACGGCAGAGCCGTAGCCTTGATGGTGATAACCGAGGGAGGACCGGATGCGTCCACGCTGTCAAGTTCAAACTGACCACAGTCGAGGATCCTATCCTTTCCATCACTGTTCGCATTTTCCAATGCGATAACTGCGCTGATGGACAAGCCAACCTTCTCAACAACTGACGGCTGCACCGTCGAGGAATTGAGCGCCGAGAAGATTGCCGCCCACGTCTTAGGGCCACAAATACCGTCTTGCGACAGTCCGTGATCCCGCTGGAACGCAGTAACAGCAGATTGTGTTTCGCTGCCAAAGTAACCGTCAACGCCAAATCTCGGCAGAGAGTAGCCAAGCGACACCAAGTGCTGCTGCATCGTTTTGACATTCGTGCCTTGACTGCCAAAGCGGAGAGTAGGCATCGAGGAAGCATCGGTGCTAACAGCTGTTAGGTAATCGGAGTATAGGTAGGCGGTTTTCCCGTTGTAAGTAAAGATCGACCAATTACCGGTGGAGCCGGTAATTACCACTTGCGTGCCGTAGGTCAAAGCACCATACCGGGAATAGTTGGTGCCAGGTCCAGAGCGGACATTCAGACCGCTTTTGGCATTGACCTTATAGGTTGCAGCTGTCGCGGTCTGCGCTGCACCGCTCTGCCCGGAAGCCCCCTTTATGTCCGCAAGATCTACCCAGCCATAGACGGTGGATCCACCGCCTTTTTCGGCGATCAGATGGACAGGGTGTTTTCCGGTTTTGTAAAGAGCCGTTACCTTAGCTCTACCAGGTCTGCACGAAGGACCGCTGGAGGCGTTAGCATTGCTGTAATGCGTGGTACCGGTAAACTCTACAATATCACCGACGCTCAGTTCGGAAGCCGTAACCGGTGCGCCGGCAGAGGACGAAGGCTCAGAAGCGGCGTCAATCGCTTGGTTGAGCCAGGATGTCAGCCACACACTCTCACGATCCTGCAACTTGATTTGCAGATCGTCAGCTTCGTCCTCTTCGCTGTCGGTATAGGATAGCGACAGCAAGTATGGCGTGATCGACTTGGTAATGTCGATGCCATCAAAGGCGACTTGCGCCCGGGCTCTCCGGGCAAGATCTGCGTTACTCATCCTGTCACCTGCTTCCAGGGCGGCATCGTATCGATCAGATCCGTGGACACCTCGGGAAGCTGCAGCACGATCCCAGCTGGGAATGTGTAGTACTCCCGGTGCTGCTGATTAAGGTTCATCAGCTTATCGGTGTACGACACATCCCCTAACTGGGTGTGCGCAATGGCATCCCACATATCGCCTTGTTTGGTTGTATAGGTTGCCATTAGTAACCCCTCCTTGTGGCGTCAATGCCCGCTTCCTCCACGACAGCAAGCACCCGTTCTGCAAACTCGTCGCCGTATCTGTCCAGTGCATCCACCACATCAGGGGTAGCATCGCCGGCGATTTGGAACGATACTTGGATAGAAACAGGGGTGGCGTGGTAGCTGCTCACAGCTTCCGTTGCCGATCCTCTGTAACCGCTCAGCGCAGCGATCAGCTGCGGTGCAAAGGTCATAAGCTGAATGTCGGTGGCGTCGGCACCTGCGCCGGCAGCTTCGGACATTGCGTTCATAACCTCGGGTTCCATTTCCCGGGTCTGATTGATATAACCGGCCCAGGTCATTTCTGCACGGTACTCCATCTCCTTCGACGGGCTGTTGATGTCCAATGTGCTGTCGATGGCATCCATAGCGGCTCTGGCAATCCGGGCATAAGCAGCCTGGACCTGCGGGAGCATATCGGTGGCGCCATTGATAAAGCCTTGGATAGTGTACTTACCGCTTGTGGCAGCTTCTTCGGAAAGGTTCATTTCCTCAATGTCGCTTGCAAGCTGAGTTTTCAGCGCATCCATTTCAGCCGTGAAGTTGGTGTTCAGCTCGGCGATACTGGTTGCAACCTTATCCTGCTCGGCCTGCAAGGTCTGCCAGTCAGCGACCATAGCCGCCAATTCTTCGTCGGTGGCAGTCGCCATGCCAGCAACCGCATTCACACTATCGGTAGATCCATCAGCAAAGGAAGCGATCATATCGCTCAACCCCTCAATGTCCTTGCTGCGGTCAGTAAGGGACTGCAAATTGCTGTTGTAATTTTGCCAATATGTGATCTGGCTGTCGAGGGCGGTATTTATGGTGCCTGCGCTCGTTGCAACGACTTCTGCGGCTTCTTCCCAAAGGGAATATTGCCCAGACACGCTGGAATAAGCAGCTTCGTAAGCGAGCGTGTAGGCCTCAGCGAGTTCCTCCATCTTTGTGGTGGTCTCACTGATCCGCTCGTTCAGTTCGGCGGTGCTTGTGGTAGACTCCTCCATGGTTTCGACATAGTCAACCATAGAGCCCAAATATTCCTGATATTCGGAGGTGGCAGAGTCAAGGTTGCGTTGCCACTTTTCCACCTCTGCGTTATAGTTTCCCAGCGCTTCCTTTGCCGCATTGAGTTCTCTTTGCTCGTCGGTAAACCACATCGCAACACCCGCCCACGGATTTTGTCCGTTCATCGAGTAGGCGTCCATTGTTGCACAGTAGTCCGCATACGCACGGTTGTACCGGGCTTGAGCCGAAGCCTGGTTGTCCTTCGCTTCTGCCAATCGCTGTTCGGCTTCATACTGGGCGTTCAAGGCATCGACCATGGCTTGCCGCGACTGCTCGTATCTCTGCTTTGCGGCTTCCGCCTTTATCGTAGCTTCGATGGCTGCGGCGTAGTCCGTTACGCCATTAACGACATCCTCGTAACTGATAGCAAGTTCGGGAACTATGCCATTCAGTTCGGTAATGATCGCCTTCATTTCCTCCTGCGTTTCCACAGTCTGGTCAGTCTGAGAAGCAAGATCTTGGAGCCGGTGAACCAGTGCAAGGGTTGTACCCTCGTTGGTGCCGATCTGCTCGTAAGCATCCCGGTTGGCATCGAGCATGGAGTTCATGCTGTCGCTTGCGGCGTTGCTTTCCTCGACATACTCTGCCAAGGATTGCTTATTGTTCTCGAAAGATGCACTCAGCTCGTCGATCTGCCAAGCAAGATATAGGGCTTCCTCAGAGTTTTCGCCATAGGTTGCAGCAGCTGCTTCATACTCACTACGGAGATCTTGCAGCTGATAGTAGTCCTCCCGAGAAGCCTCGGTCATTTCACGGACCGCCTGCGCTTCCTTATCGGTGGCTTCGGACAGACCGACAACCACACCGGTAAGAGCAGCAATGCCGGCAGTTACACCCATAATGACATTGACACCAGGGATCGCTGCGGTCAGCATTGCAGAAGCAGCGGCACCAACCTTTGCAGCAACCGTATACGCCGCCAGCGCAGCCGTAACCAAGCCGATCACGCCAACGGTGGCGGTAACAGCCTTAACCAGTCCGGGGTTCGCTTCCACGAAATCCGTTACACCGGCAAGAACATCGTTAGTAACGCCATACAGTTCCTTTAGGGCGGGTGTGTAGTTGTCTCCAATAGCAATACGCAGGTTGTTGAAGGAGTTTTGCATCATCACCTGCTGGCTTGCCGTGGTAGCATACCGCTTTGCCGCTTCCTCGGACAGTGCAATGTTTTCATCCCACGCCTGATTTGCGGTGGCGATAGTCCGGGTCAGAAGATCTCCGGAATTGGACAGCGACAGGATCGTGCGCTGCATACGGGTTTCGGTAACGCCGAGATCGGTCAGTGTGACAATGGCACTCTGACCAAGGCGCTCCGTATCGGACAGACCTACAACGAAGCTCTCCAAGGCTCCAACGGCGTTGTTGCCCCAGGCTTCGGCAAACTGATCCGCACTCATACCGGCTACATAGGCCAGATCCTCCAAGCCATCACCGGTTTCTACGGCAGTCATAAGCATAGAAATCAGCTTGGAGACAGCCGTTGAACCCATTTGGGTTTCGATACCCAAGGAGGACACAGCAGCAGACAAACCCAGCATATCCGCTTCGGACATTCCTGCCAGACTTGCGCTGGCCGCAATGCCCTGCGACATCTCCGTGATCTTCTGCTCTGTGGTGGCGTAGGAGTTACCCAAGGCGACGATGGCGCTTGCCAATTCGTCATACTGGGTCTGATCCATCTGCGTGATATTGGCGAACTGAGCCAGCATCGTAGCGCCCTCGTCAGCTGCCATTGTGGTGGCAGTTGACAGCATGGACATCGTGGTAGCGAAATCCAGGATATTTCCCTTTGCAATGCCGAGCTGACCGGCGACCTCGCCGATTGCCAGCATTTCATCGGTTGTAACCGGGATCTCCAAAGCAAGATCTTTGACCGATGCAGACATTTCAGCCAGTTCAGATGCCGTCAAATTGGTGGTCTTATCGACGCCAGTCAGAGCGGACTCGAACTCCATGGAAGCCTCGGCGCAAGCCTGCAATTCCTCAAAGATCGCCTTTAGCGCATCTTGGATGCCGCTTGCAACAAGAGCCTGCTGGTAGGCTTGGATAGCCTGTGTTCCGGAGTTGCCCATCTTTTCGGCAGCTTCCTGCACCTCGACCTGCTTTTGCTTCAAGTCCTCCATCTCGGAACCGAGACGGGCGGACTCGTTTTCCAGATCCTTCACATCGACACCGGCAGCATCCAGGGCATCACGCATCTGCTGAAGGCTCTGTGTCTGTCTGTCGATGGAAGCGGAGGTTTTCTCAATCTGCTGCTGCTTTGCCAACAGCCGGTTTTCCAGTGCAGAGGAATAACCCTCTGTTTCACCGATCTCCTTTTGGATGTTGTCGTACTGCTGCTGCAGAGTGAGAAGTTTTTGCCGAGTTGCCTCCAAAGCGCTTTGCTGCTTTTGGTAGGCAGAAATATCGGACTGTGTTTTGCTTAGGGCAGTAATCTCCTTTTGCATGGCTGCAACCTGAGATTGGGCCTTGGTAAAGGTGCTACTGTAACTGCCGCCCAGTTGGGCGTTCAGTTGGAATAGCATCTCATATTCTTTGCGGCCTGCTGCCATACACGGTTCCCTCCTTTTGCAAAATCACTGTTTCTTGTTCCTGTTCTCCAGCACCTCATTGTTCACATCGAGCCAACAGCGCAGATCCGCAAGCGGCAACGATAGCCAGTACGGGATCGGCGTGTTGGTGTTCGATGATAGAATGAAGCACTGCTTTCGGAGCCATTTACCGCCGTTTACAGCCCCGACTTTAACAAAAAAGAACGGGCACGGCTGCGGATCCGGTTGTAGTCAGCCATAGGCATAGCCATCAGCACATCGGCGCCGATGCCGGCAGCTTTGGCAGCCATGCGAACAAGGAACTCACCGCTAAACTCGGGAGCGATCAGCGGCTTGCCCATCATCTGCAATTCTGCTTCGATGTCCAGGCAGTCGCCGCCAGTCAGCTTGCCGAAGTCAAAAGCCATTTCCTCATAGGTCTTATCGCCGTGAGTAAAAGGGGTGGCGAAAGTATGGGTGTAAACGGGAACACTCGTGGAAGCAGCCTGTTCAGCGGCAGCGATCTCGGTTTTGTCAACAATACTCATTGTGGTACTCCTTTCATAGTCAAAGTCCGGGGCGTTGCCGCCCCGGATGAATTACTTACCCAGTGCCTTACGCACAGGTGCCAGATAGTCGACACCATTGATGAAGCAAATGAAGTTCAGAGGATCGATCTCCAAAACCTTCTTGCCATCAATGTAGTTAGCCCAGTAGCGAATGGCATACTCGCCGCTGCCATCGGTGGGGGAAGCAGGGGCGACGGTGCCGCCCTTGGTGCTCTTGGGAATGACCGCAAACACATGCTTCACATTGCGAACCTCAACAGCACCCTTGACGGTGTTCTCGTCCTGCTGTGCGATCCGCAGGTCGATGTTATGACGGCGGGGCTCTGCCAGCCGAATAACCTGTTTGGTGGTGTTCCGGAAAGCAAGGCCCAGGGTCATAGCCTCGAAGTGGCCGAGCAGAACACTCTCCACATTGCCGGCGATACCGGCACCGGAGATAGACTGCGTAAGAGCGGTCAGGTCAGGCAGAGTAACCTTTGCCAGACCCATGAACTCAACACTGTCCTCATAAACAGCGAAATTGATTACACTCTGATCCATAGTTCAGTCTCCTTCCTTAGCCCTGGAGAGCCGCAGTTACATAACTGGCGTCATACTCCAAGACAAAATCGATCTCCTGGGCGGGGCCGGGAGGGGTCAAATAGACATGCAGTTTGATGATGCCTGCCATGAGGTTGGTGAGAGGATTTTCGTCCTCGTTCATTTCCACACGGCCGCCCAGCAAGTAATTCTGACCAACCAAGCCGTTCAGCCAAATGTTGGCAGAGTCCAGGATGGTATCGATCAGTCTGCGGGTCATGGGCTGATCCAGTTTGCTCCAGAAAGTCTTGATAAGGGAGTTACCAACCCAAGCGAACATTCTGGAAATGGGGATCATATAGTCCTTGACATCGGTGCTTGCGGGATAGCAGCCGGTGTAGTTGCCCCACTCCACCCAACCGTTGACGAAGTTCAGCGCAGTAGAGATACCGGCTGCGTTCAGCTGGTTTGCCTGCGCCAGAGTGAGATTGACTTCGGTACCGTCAGCCAGTACCAGGCCATCACACGCCAGGTTCTTGTTGGAGGGAGACTCATAGGGAACGCCGCCGTTGTTGGTGTCAACCTGCGCCATCAGACCGGCAGTCTGCGTGGACTTATGGAACAGGTATGCACCATTGCGCAGCATGGGCCAGCACACAATCTGATCCTTGTCGGTCATATTGGCGGAAGCCTTCAGCGCAATAGCCTCGGTGTAGGACTTGGCACCAGCAGAGGTGCAGTCCAGATCGGTAATAGCCTTGGCCTTAAACAGACCGTTGATGGTTGCAGCCTTTGCCACCATAGCAGCTGCAATGGTGGGGTTATGAGACCAGCCGGGGGCGCAGATCAGGTCAGGCACAATGCCCAGAGTGGTCAGACACAGTTCAACAGCTTCGATGCCGGCAGCGACATCAGCGGTTGCAACTTCGTGGTTGACCTTGGAGTATGCCACATTCAGGCTCTGGGCTTCATAAGCGGAGCCATCGGCCAGCAGTTCGATCACCAGATACTCACCATCAACATAGGTGCCGTAATCGGTGCCGGCAGCACACGCCTTGTCGTTTGCCTTAACCACCACCTTGTCGGCAATGGCTTCGATGGGCAGCTTGACCTTATGATCGACCACATCCATATCCGCAGCGGCAACGGCTTCGGACTTGGACACATCCAGGATGTTGCAGAAGATCACGGGCTGGCAGCAGAACAGCTTGAAGTGAGAGTACATAAACTCGCACAGGCCGTACTTCTTCCAGTTGTCGGAGTAGCCGAGCTTTTCAACGGCTTCCTTCCAACTTGTGCAGATCACGGGGATGCCGACCTTTGCGGGGTTGGCGGCGCTCTGCACAGGAGCAGCACCGACGACAAATGCAACACCGGACTCGGCTACTGCCGGGGTGGTAACACTGGTGGCCTGCTCGGTATTGAATACACCATGGTTCATAGAATTTCCTCCTTACATGGCCCCGGATGCCAGTTTGTGATAGTTCACATACAGCAGATTGCCGGGGGTTTTGACTTTGATGCGATCCTGCGCCAGCGTGTCGCCGGTTACGATCAGCGACGCCACAAGCGGGTACCGTTCCGTAGTGTTCGCCACGGATTTGAGTACCTCTTTCTTGGTGCCACGGAAGATCGTACCGGACTGGATCACGCCAGCAATGGTAGGACCGATGTAAACACAGAAGCCGACCTCTGCGGCCGGCTTCTGAACTGCGGCAGATTTCTTTGCCGCAGGCTTAGATTTGTTATCGCTCATAATGGAACCTCTCTTTCGACTGACGGCATAATCCAAGTGGATACCATCTCGCCGGCGTAGCACGGCGCCGTGTCGTCCGGGTATGCAAGGCATTCCAACCCCGCTTCCTTATCCAGAGTGAACTGATTGCCAATCACGATCTTTTTCAGGATCCCGATTCGCACCCGTTCCATCAGGTTAAGGAGCATCAGCGCACCTTCCTGTTCATCGTCATTGTAGACGCAGAAAATAGTGCGTACCTTTGTGGTGGAAATATCCCGCTCACCCTTAGGCTGACTGTCGGCGCCGGTGATAAACTGATGCAGAATGTAGGGGGCTTTCTTATACGCTGCCGTACTATCAGGCAGGCGCATAAGGTAGACATCCGCTGCCCGGAATTTCTGTTCCGTATCGCCCTTCTGCATAGATACCGGCATAATGAGATCCGCTGTCGCCGCTTTGGAAAACTCCTTCAGCTGCTCCAGGAGAACCACTCTTGTCATAAGTTAACCTCCCCATCCATTGAGAACACGAAGCACCTCGTGTTCGATACGAGAGTCAAAGGTTGTCCGGATCGTTTCGTCCATCTTCTCTATGACCTGCTCGTTCTGCATCATGTGTCCGGTACTGGGGCCGTATTTCTGCTCCACAGGGAAACGAGGGGCACCGACACGCTCAAACACCGCCGTGCTGCCATATATGTTGGCAACAAAGGCGTGTTCCAGTGTGGCGGCGCCACCATTGCGCTTTACCTGCGTCTGTACCAGACCATTCCTCGAAAACCGTGTGTTAAAAGTCAGCAACGGCAGCACAGTACCGGCAAAGCCGATGCTCATACTCACAACGCCGCCAGCGCCACCGGAAATGTGGGTCTTCTGCGAAACATTGTGCATAAAAGATCCTTTGCTGATGGTGTACTCAGCCGCCGCAAACTGACCAGCCCGGGTCTTTGCTGTTTCACCGGATCGTTTCATGGCAGCGGAAGTAGCTTTCCATATACCGCCAGGAACACCGGCAAGCAGTTTATTGATCCTGTCCAGACTGGTTTTGCCAACCTCGTCAATCCGAACCACACTCATTCGCCGATCGCCTCCAGTTCAACACGGAGCATACCCATCTTCTCAACAGAGGAAGCAACATAGTAGCTACCGAAATAGCCACCGCCGCCCTCCTGGTAGTTGATGCTGATACGGGATCCCTTTTCAGGTTGTTTGCCCCCGAGGTCAGACATAGCGCAATGAAGAATGTCGGTAACAAGGAATAGACCCTGGACATGGTCGCTGACCAGAACACGCCGGTCCTTTTCTTTACGCCCGGTCAGTACGATGGGGATATCCACGAAGATCTCCCCATCGTACTTTATCGTCCGCTTTTCTGCGAACTCTGCCAGGTTGAGGAAGGTGCTGTGGTTATCAGCTGCAACCATGTCCTTGAAACTCATACCACAGGATCCTCCGGGTTGAGGTTGGGCATCTGACCGCCCTCGTCGTTACCAGCGACTTCGATAGCGCAGATCAGATCAGCGACCTGGCCCTTGTTGTCGCAGGACGCACCGTCCAGACCAAGGCTTTCTGCCATGGCATTCAGTTCGGGGCGAGTGAGTTTCATCAACTCTTCCTTGACATAGTGACCGTCAACGATGGTGAGGGCGTCCTCGGTTTCTTCACCGCCGCCCTGAGTGCCATCTGCGCCGCTTTCGTCGTTACCCGAGTTAACACCAGCTGCCGCACCGTCCGGATCGACAGGGGGCGTTGCAACCCCCTCCGCAGGCTTTTCCTCGGTTACATACTTAGCAACACCCTGTTCCACAAGGTATTCTTCCTCTTCCTTGGTGATGGAAAAGGGCTTATCTGCCGGGCGCATCAGCTTATTGCCGACACGACAGACACCGGAAATCAATCGGATCATATACTGCTCCTTTCTCCTGTGCCTTAGCCCAGAGTGACCTTAGCGGAAGACCAAGGAGCCAGGCGCTTGGGTGCGAACAGAGGACGGGAAGTCAGCTGCACTTCCTTTGTGGGAGGCCGCATGGTCCAGATGTGCTGAGGCACACGGGTACCAGCGTAGGTATGGAACTCGCCGTCGCTCTCCATCTGAGTGACACCGCCGTACAGACCCTTGCCACAGCCGGGAGCGGTGACGATCACACTGCCATCAGGCATATAGGGAACATCCTCACCGGCTTCCTCGTAGGAGCCGTCGCAGACCAGCAGATCCAACTTCTTGCCGGCAAAGTTCAGCACGCCGTAATCGGTAACATACTCGGTCAGCTCGGTAGGCTCGATGCGGCCAATCTCCATGCGGCGATTGTCCATAGCAGCCATGACCCAAGGATCCAGCATGACAAACTCAGCCAGATCCTGCGCCAGCAGCAGATCACGGGCGGGCAGACCGCGCCCGGTCAGCATCTTCGTCATGGCGCAGACATCGTGATACCAGGTGCCCATGGTCCAAGTACCGTCTGCGTTCTTCTTGGAGTGAGTCCAGTTGCCGGTGGGGTTGAACTGAGCGGGGTTATCCTCGCCGTCGTAGAACTTGACACCGATGTTCTCGTAAACACCTTCCTTGTCGGTCTGGTGCTGCATGACACTGCCGTTATCCAGCATAGTCTTCACAGCCAAGACTTCCTCGGAGCGGGAGATCCGGGCAGACAGCTCGGTCAGGTCGCTCATAAGGAACCGCTTTGCACGATCCTCGGGGGTCAGCTGGCTCATAAGGCTTTCGCCAAAGCCACGGTTCTTCAGGTGATCGACGGTCAGAGGCATGGAGATGCTGATGTTAGCAGGCTCCAGTGCATAGGTGTCAAAACCTTCACGGCCAACAGGAATAGCACCGATACGGGGCAGCACGAAGGGAGCCCGCTTCTGGTTGGTGTTCTTGTAGTCAGCCAGGACCTGGGAGGTGCCAAAGACATCCATTGCCAGGTCAGTGGGGAAATAGCGGCGCTTGAAGAAGGTGTGTTCAGGCTTGACCTCTTCCACAGCGGCCAGCATATAGTAGGTATCGTAAATGTTCATGGTGTTACCTCCTTAGTCTGCCATGTCGGTGAGCAGGATACCGCCCTTGCGCAGTTCCTCTTCATCGGCAATGGTCATGGTGTAGCCCTCGCCAACGATCAGAGCCTTGCGGTTGAAATGACCGGTACGGTAAGCAATACCGACAGCAGCCGCTTCACCGGAAGCATCCACATCATCAGCCAGAACGCAGTTTGCCTTACCGGTGGTTGCAGCACTCAGCAGGGCGTATTTGTCGCCATTCAGAGCCAGGACGGTACCTCTTTTCAGAACACCGGTGCCAGTGGGAATGGTGACGCCAAAAGTAGTTGCAGGGGGAAACAGCTTTGCGATCAGATTGTCCTGACCGATGCTGCCGACCTTAGAAACGAGTTCTTTGTTCATATCAGCGAACCTCCTTGTTTTCCTGGAAGGCCTTCATATCAGCCTTCGCCTGTGCCCGGATCTGTTCCGGGGTTTCCTCGCCACCCTCATTCGCAAGGGGAGCAGCTGCGCCGACACCAGCAGTGCCGGATGCCTGGGCATCCTCGCCCAGATCGTTAAGGAATTTGCCACCCTTCTGTGCTGCAGCCTGTGCAGCCCGGTAGCACAACTCCTGTGCGGTGCATGCCTTGTCGCCATACTTGGCTTCACGCACCATTTCCTCGGAGTACAGGCAGGCTACGGCGTCGATGTCCTGAATACGCTTCTGCTCTGCCTGTACAGCGGCAGATACAGCTTCGGTATTGCCGGCAGCTCTTGCGTTCGCCTCTACCTGTGCCACAAGGTCCGGGTACTGTTCCCGGAGTTCCTGTTCGGTCATAGAGATTCCTCCTTCTTGACTGCCGGTGACCACCGGCGTATTGATATTTGCCACATCCGGGGTAGGATCCTCGGGTGTAACCGTGGGAATGTGGTCCGGGGCAAACATACCCGGGGCCATGTGCATCTGCCGACCACGCACAAACAGGCTACGGCCATCAGCGCTGGCCGCAATGGACACAGGTTCTGCGTCCTCCAGTACTTCATCGGCAAAATGCTTTTCAACGGCTTCACGGCCTGTCATATAGGTCGTGTCAGCCATCATGTGGGACAGCACAGTTTCCGACAGACCGGTTTTGCGCTTATAGATAGCAACCTGCATCTTATCCCATGCTTCCTGCTGATCGGCCTGCTGGCGCAGTTCGTCGGCGTTGTAGCCGCCCCAAATGTAGCACCAGCACTTGTGGATCATAATAAGGCTGGAGGGGTTGACCTGCACCGTATCACAGGCGCACATAATCAACGAACCTCCGGACATTGCAACGCCGTCGACCACGCAGGTCAGCTTGGCGCCGTTTCTTACCAATTCTCTCAGGCGGTTGTGGATGGTGTTGGAAACACCGGCATCACCGCCGTAGGAGTTCATGCGGATGGTAATCTCCTTGCAGTTGGAGATCTGTTCCAAGTCTGCCAGGAAGTCAGACAGCAGAATGTACTGACCCTCGATAGGTTTGCCGGTCCACCAATCTACGGGCTGCTGCTCGTAAATATCGCCATACATGACGATCTCGGCAGAGTTGCCATCGGTTGTGGCCATCGAATACACATTGCGTTGAATACTCACGCAAGGGCTCTTGGGGATGCTCATATTACTTTTTCCTCCTCTTTTTCCAAACAACGCTGCTCGGAATGAACTTGGACAACAGCCATTCCATTAAGCCGCTTTCGCAGTCCTCGTTACACCGCCGCTCCCGTTCCCGGGGGCAACACAGACAGCAGTTTTCGGAAATGTTGATAATTGCTTCTGCAAGCGCACGTGGCGCCAGTTGCCGTAAATGATCGTAGTTTCTCATAGCGGCCACCTTTATACGGAGCCGCTATTGGGATCGCCGCCCGGATCAACCGGGTTTGCGGGTGCGGGATTATTCCCGCCACTCATACCGTCAAGCATTTCCTGTTCATGCTGCCGCTGCTCCACATTGTCCTCCCAGTCGCCACCGCCCAGTTCTCTGGTAATGGTTTCGTAGGTCTTGACACTCTTGCTTGCGAGGGTGAGTGCAGATTCTGCTTCCTTCTTGGGGTCAAGCTGCCCCTGCACAGGTCCGATCCACACAGCTTTGCACCATGCGGCACGGATAAGCGGATCCTCGAAGAAACCAGGAGCCTTGATGCGCCCCCGGGCAACAGCTTCCGCAAGCCACATTTCGTATGTGGGTTGACACAGCCGGTTAACCAGCCAAGATCTGCGCCGTCTGATCGCTTCCCAAGCTTCCAACAGCGCACCTCGGGATGCGCTGTAACTGGAATTGAACTCCTTGACCAGCACATCGTACGGCAGATCCAAGCCAGCGCCCATCAGTTTACAGAGGGTTTTAACGAAGATGTCAAACCCTGTGGTGGGAATGTTGGGATTGCCAAAATGGATCTTTTCACCGGGTTTCAAATGTATCACCGTACCCGGCGCCATCTCATACTCGTTTTGGCTTTGGGAAACTTGCCCCTCCCCAGGGTTAGATCCGGGAACACCGGCAATATCACCGGTGCCGACCTCGTTAATTGGGATCCCGCTTTGGTTGGTTTCCGTTTCGATCCATGCCGTGAAGAAACTCTGCACCAGTGCGGCCATCAGTTCGCTTTCCGTGTAACGGCGCAGCTGCAGCAGCGGTTCGATAACCGGCGCCAGATAAGGAACGCCACGGTACTGATCGCAGCGGTCTGTGCTTGTGATATGCAGCACATTGGGCAGGCCGGTCTTTTCGCCAAAGGCAAGCACCCGTGTCCACTCCCGCTTCTCGCTGGAGACCTGCCCAGGGTACAGGTTGCAGATGTGATATGCCACGATCTGACCGCTGGCATTTACCTCGATGCCGTCGTGGATCTTATTGCCTGCACCCGGCTTTCCCTCCGGGATCTTACCCTCGGTAACACCGAGCATAGGATGTCCACCATAGCTACCCGGGGTACTTACCCGGTCAGCTTCGATAAGGTGCAAGCGGAGGGTGTAGGGGTTTGACGGCTTTGCCGGGTATCGTTTGGTCAAACCAAACACATCACCGCTAAGCAGCCACGATTTCAGCGCAAGATCCTGGAGCCCGGCAAAATCGTTCACACCAAGGGCGTCACAGTTCTCAGGCTTCGAGGACCAAATCCGCCACTCGGCTTCAACTCTGCGCCCCCACGCCTTTGCTTCCTCCCGGGATAATCCCAGGAGTTCTCTGTCAATGGTGGGCTTCAAGGTCAGGCCTGTGCCAACCACCTTAATACAGTTGGTGTTGACCGCCGAAGCCGCCACCGGGGTTGCCATATAAAGCATTCGGGATCGCTGTCGCAGAGTTCCGTTGTTCTTGTCAATATCGTCCGTAGGCGAACCGCTACGAGGGATAAACCCTTTTAACGCTCTACGGGTAAGACTTGCACCGGCTTCGCTGTATCCGCTGACCTGCGGTGCCGACACCCGCCGATCTTTTACATTGCTCACGATTATCGCCTCCGATAGTATGTATTTTGAGGGGCGCAGCTGCGAAAGGAGCAGAAGGCAGCTACGACCCCTCTGGTAAAGCCCTCACGGGCGAATACCCAACAAAAAGCAACCCTTTTGGGTTGCGTTTGGGAAATGCAACCTTTTTAGGTTGCGTTTTTTACCAGTCTGACGGGATGATGCCGAACGCCTTTCGGGGTCGCTGCCCATTCAGTTCATTGGTAAGTGCCTCGATCTTGGCTTCCGCCTCGTCGATCTCCCGGCGCAGTACCGGCAGATCGATCTTGGTTACTTGCCGATCGTCGATCATATAGGATTTTGTACCGCCAGCCGCAAGGGCTTCGTATGCGGTCATCAGTTTTTCGAGAGTTCCCTCCCAAAAGGTGATCCGTTTTTGGATAGTTTCTGCTTTCATAATGCACCTCACCAGCTGTCATAGTATTTATTCAGCGCCGAGCCCTGTTGACGAGGCGGCGCAGGTTGCGTTGTTTGCGGTCTTGGAGCCGTTGCAACAGCCCCTGTGGTTCGTTTCCCCCGGAGTGCCTTTAGACGCATATCCACGGCATCAAGATCGACAGGGAGCGACTTGAACGCCGCCAACGCATAGTTGCGGCAGTCGAGTACTTCGTTCCGTTCGTGTCCAGGGATCTTTTTCCATATCCACGGCTGCTTCTTTTCGGCATCATAAACAAGATGCTCGGAGAGCAGACCGGCAAAGTACCCGGGGCCGTAATCGTCCCGGCGTGGGAAATGACAGTATTTCGCACCCGGCGTCTTCACTCGAATGTTGTCCATAATGATCTGCTTGCCGGAGTCAACGCCCAACTGGTATTGCCAGCAGGTGCCAACAGCCGTCTGATGCACAACGATCTTCTGCTGTTTGGGAGGACCGGTGAAAGGTCGATCCCGTCCAGGCATACCCTTTATGCAGAACACCTTCTTGTTGATACGGTTGCGGCATTGCATACGGACTTCCTGCGTGAAGTGGCCGCCTTCGTCGATAAAGGTCATACTGATATGCAGACCCAAACCGTCTTCAAAGCGGTATGTGTGATCCAGTACATCATCCAGCGCCGCCCACACCTTTTCGTCGTCCGGGCGACCCATAATAATGCCTTTCTTGATACCCCAGGTTTCACCGAAATGTCCGTGGCCTACCACTTCAAATTCCAAACGATCATCCTGTGTATCGACACCGCAGGTCAGTACAAGTACTCCGTCCGGGAGTTCCGCAGGGTATTCCTCCCGGCGTGCCAGCAAGCTATCCTCGTCCTCGATGTCGCCGCGATCTTCCCACAGTTCACCGAAACAGGTGTTGTACACAACCTGGAGTTTTTTCGAGTTGCCTTGAGCCTTTAGGAATTTCTGAATGATTGACTCCCAAGTAGCCCATTGGCTGACAAAGGCATTCAGCTTAAAAGAACGACAGCCGGTTAAGTAGGCATCCGGATTATCGGCTACCCACTTTGCAGGCTGTCGCTTCATAACAAACTCAGTCGAGATGCAGCCGCATCCCGGGCAGATGTAGAAGATCTCGCCGACGAGGAATGCCTTGCTTTCCCCGACGACCTTTTCTTCGTACTCGTACCGAATGTCTTTCCACTGGATTTCGTGGTATTCGCCACAGTGGGGGCATTTGGATTTCCAGCGCTCCATAGTGCCGGTTGCGTAAGCAGATGCAATAGCGCTTGCGCCCTTGATGGTGGGGGTTGATACCTCTACCGCTTTTGCGTTGTAGAAGGTTGTCTGACGAGCCATAGCCAGATCCCAGGGATCGCCTTCGTTGCCGGCAGACACAGCCCAGCGATCTCGCTCGTCGCCGAATACATAACGGATTGGCTTGGAGCAAAGGGCGTGCGCTTCCGTGGATCCGCACATAGTGAGGATGCCGCCCGGGAATGTCTTTTGCAGAATGGTGTTGCCGGAGTCCCTGGACTTGGTTGCCGCCACCTTCTTTTTCAGAGTGGGGCAATCCCGGATCATAGGAGCGATACGCAACTTGGAATAGTCCTTTGCGTCAATGGTCGTCGGCTGTATGAACAGGATCGATCCGGGATCCTGGTCAATAATATAGCCGATGGCATTATTCATAAACTCCGATTTGCCTACCTGGGATGCCGCCCACACTACGATGTGGTTCACCTTGGGATCAGTGAAAGCATCCATAGGCCCCCGGAGGTAGGGGGTTCTTTCTGTACGCCACGGACCGGGTTCAGCTGCACTCTCCGCAGACAGTCGCCGGTGTGCTTCCGCCCAGCCGGTTACGGTGAGATCTTCCGGAGGTTGCATACCCGCAACAGCCTTGGCAATAGCCTTATTGAGCCGCAGCGCATCCAGTTCTTTTTGTGCCGCAGATCTTTCGTGCCTAACCGCCATCGTCGTCACTCTCCGATGCAGCCCAGCTTCTCCTCTCACGCACTCTTTCTTCGTACTTCTTAGGATCGTATTTGTAGTTCGCCAATTCGCCCATAGCCTTATGGACTTCCCGGCGTATGATCTCGGCAGTTTCCGCAGCGGTCGTGGCGTTGGCGGTATCTACCGCAACTCTACCGGGCAGAGCATTGAGCGCACCCCGGATGGCAAAAATGAGATCTTCCGTCATAGCTGCCACATCTTCCGACCGGTGCATATTGCCCTTTAATTCCTCAGCTTCCATCTTTGCGACGGTAGCCTTTGCCGCCTTGATCTGAGCCTCGGCCATCCTCTTGGCCTTTTCTGTCTTTTTATCCTCGTCGTCGACAGCAGGCTTGGAAAGGAAATTGATATATCGCTGGACACTATCGCACAGCAGGTAGCGGCCACGGCGCACCGCCGTAATGGTGCCGTCCTGTCCCATCTGCTGAACACGCCGGGCAGTCACACCCAGCACCGTAGCCAGTTCGGTAACATTGACTTCGGTTTCGTCCGTGATCTTTTCTTCTGTTCCAGCCATATAGCAATCTCCTTTCGTTTTTTAGCGCAGGCTCACACGGAATTGCACCGGAGCACATAAGGTTGGTACCAGCAACCGTCTGCGTGACCCTTACCTGCTTGTGGTCATATTAGGAGATATCATAGGGGATCTCGGCCATGCCCAACCGAAAAACCCTTATCGCACTTTTCTGCGTTAATAACGCAAAAAAGAGGATTTGTGTGTGTTATAACGCACGGATCGCTGAAAAGTGTGCGTTAACTTGCCTGTAATTTGCCGGTCATTTGCCAGCCGTTCCCGGAGGGGTGTTACATAAAGTGTAACGAAACGGGTAGAAATTCCCCTTACTAACTAAACGAATTTCGGGGTCGACGAGCCCGCACCAAAACCCGGGCACCCCGTCACAGTACCTTTTTCCGGGTTGCAACACCGCTCAGCGGCTCTCCAAAGCCCTCTCCGGTCTTAGCAAGGTTAACACTCGACTTATAGCTATCGCTTCTCTGTGCTTCGCCCGTTGGCTCACAGCGAACACGACAACAGCTACTATGTAGAGCGATACACCACAGCTTTGCTGTAGCCCTGCACATCCTTGGTCATCATAGCCAGGAACTCTTCACGAGAGAAGTCAGACAGTCTAAAGATTTCCTCGGGCTTCATACCCAGTTGCTTACCTATCTCCGGAACAGTTTTACCTTCGTCCATCAGCTTCTTAACGATCGCTTTCATAGGTTCGAGCAGATGTGTACCACGGGCACGGTTATGGGTAATGGTACCGTATACATCGTCCGCCTCATCGTCATGGTCCACGATAACCACAGGTACTTTACCACCGAGCTTCGTATATAGCGGCTCTCGGCCAGAAACAGTCCAACGATGAAAGCCATCAATGATGGTGTAGTCAGGTCTTACAACAATGGGCAAAGTCCAACCGTTCGTGAGGATCGACTGCACCAGCAGTTTCAAATTATCCTCGCTAACCTTATTGGGGTTATAGTCGTTAGCCTTCAGCTTTGTACGATCCACCCACTGCAAAGATGCCAGCGGAGAGAAGAGGTCATTATTCGCCATGCGCTCACCCCCTTCCTTTGGTGTTGTAGTCCGTGTAGATCACGGTCCAGAGGATGCGGAGTATGCGCATTTTGGGATCTCCGTATAACAGGCCCTCGTACATCCGCTTATAGTGCTTTTCCTGGGCAACGCCGTAGGTTTTCGTGAAAAGCCCACGCCAAGCCTTAAGGTGCTTCTTTGTGTCGGATGCAATAGTGTATTTATCGGTGTTCAGGAAAAGGATGTCTTTACAAAGGGCGCAGTAGTCCTTTTTCTCTTCATCCTTTTCGAGTTCCCGGCGCTTGTTGGAAGATCTGCGGAACATTTCGCTATCCCAGTACAGCAGTACGAGATAGGCGTTAGGCTCCCGGCGCTGAATGCGCTCCCACAGATCGTTGTCGGTTTCGGCGATCCACCGCAGGCCTTGCGTGCTGCAATCACCAAAGAAGCAGCACAGGCGCAGCTGGTTCCGCTGAACACCGGCTTCGTACAAGCGCATATATATTTCAGGAAAGACAAGACCTCGCTCCTTGATGTAGAGCCAAACATCATTGTCTTTCCAGTCGTAGATTGGATAAAAAGCTCCTCCCGGTTTGATCTTGGATAGATCTGCTCTGGAAATGCACTGCAATCTCGTCAGCGACTCAGCCGTGCGTAGGCCGATCATCTGCACACCATCCGAGAACGCCTTTTTGCAAAAGGTCTGATAGTTCATTTCCCCCGGGTAGTGCAGACAGGGATGCTGGAAGATCGCAAAGGGTGGCGGCTTCCGGATCCACATGTGCTCTTTCCCGGGCTCCCAGGTGATCCAGCTTTCCGATGCCGACAGATGGTCGAGTACCGACACCTGTTTCACCGGCAAGCAGAGCCACAGGAACGGAACGCCGATGGACATAAACTTTTTGCGCCAGCGCATGGCTGCATCCACCATCGACTTGTACAGACCTTCTTCGTCCACGAATATCACCGTCAGCTGCTTGCGGTCGATCTCGCCGGCCATAATCAAGTCGTAGGTCAGACTTGACATCACCAGGCTATCCTTACCGCAGGAGAATGACAGATACACCTTGCACCCGCTGGCGAACAGGTTTTTAATCCTGGTCTTTGCGGCATCGAGGACACTAATGCTGCTCTCGAATTTCTTTACAGACATATCTGTTCACCACACTTAGGGCAGACGATCACTCGCTGTACCTGCCCCTGGCTTCCTTCGGGTTGAGGGGCTACCTGCGGCGTTGCAACCGGGGTTTCCACCGGAACAGATGTAGGAACATTGTCCGGGGTTTTCCGTTCAGCCAAGCGGCTCACATCGGTTTCCTCGTAACTGCCGTACCCATTCACAATATCGTCCACATCTTCTGCAGCTGCGTTCATCATGGATAACAGATCTGCATCCCATCCGGGCACATCGATGTCGTTACCCAGTTCCCGGATCAGTTCGTCAAAGGCGTCCATATCCGTGATGCCAAGTTCGTACACCCGGTTATCCGCAAGCATCAGCTTCTTTTTCTGATTTTCGGATAGCCCGGTCAAAATGTAGCAGTCGCAGGTTTCTTTGCCCATCTGTACCAAAGCCTGAAACAGACCGTTGCCGGCAATGATCTCGCCGTGCTCGTCGGCGATAATCGGCTTGATCTGTCCGAACATTTCCAAGGAACGGATATACTCGGCGATCTGCTTATCGGTGTGCCGGCGCACATTCTTTGCCGCAGGGCGCAGCTCTGACAGCTTCTTTACGGTAATTTCCATCAGCTGCGCACCCCCTTCTGCTTCACCCATTGGATCAGGGCGATCAGAAGCATGGCGATTACGAGATAAACCCGCAGTTCAGCCATAAGAGTCCACACACCCATAACGCCAAGGCTGATGAACAGCGGCCAGAACACAACTGCCGTAATGTCAATAGCCAAGCCGAGTTTTCTGCCGAACACAATGTACTCGGAGTAGATAAAGGTGGAGATAGTGGAAATGCCGATGATGCTGACGAGGATCGCTTTCAGCAGGTTCAGCCAGGGAGTGAACTGCACGAATGCCAGAGCAAATGTGAAGATCATATAGAAGCCGAACAGCGCACCACCGAGGATAAATGCTCGCTTGATATTACACTTTTTTGTAGCATCTTGGTTCACATCGTTGTAATCAAGCAGTTCAAAGAAATACGGGAATGTAAACGGACCGGGCAGCAGCAGGAAGCCCTTGACGAAACCGACCTCCATATTCGCCGGCTCCAGGCCAAGGCCAATTCCGGTGTTGAGATCTCCGGTTGTAATGAATGCTGCAGCTGTTACTATCGCTACCAACACATAGACCGCAGTCCACGAAAAACCATCCGTGAGGACATTCCGGATCATACCGAGTTTGAGTAGTGCGATAATGAAGCCGATACACACGGCATATACAATGATCGTTCCGCCAACTGCGCCGATCGGCGTATCAGAAAAGACTTCCCGGATGCCGTTCATATTGATCCACAGTTGGAAGATCGACATTATGCCGATGGCGTATTTCATTCCCTTTGTCCGCATAAGGCTTCGCAGCGTTGTCAGCTTGCAGGCAATGATACCAAACAGCATACACGCCAGGGAGTTGCCGAGCGACCAAAGGATGGACGGGACAATGCCATAGGTCTGGGTCATAGTGACGGAGTTCATCAGCGATCCGACACCGGCCCAGGATGCCGCTATGCTAAGCGCATAGTAGAGCATGGGATTTGCTTTGAATTTGTTTGTAATTCTCGAAAACACTACGGTTTTCCTCCTTTGATGATTTTCCCGCTGCCGGCACGGCTGGCGATCCGACGCCTGCCCGGGATCAGACCCTGCGCAAAGGAGAAACGCAGAGCCTATAACCTCCTTCCCAAAATAGTGACGGCCACCCCCGGAAGGATGGCCGCCTGGCTTGTTAAGATTTTACAGTTTACAGTAAAGCACACATATAGCAGGATTGCAAGTGACACGCCGTGCGGAGACAGGACGACTTCTCACTTCTCATTTGGCGGTATTGCCGTGAAGCCCAAATACCGGTAGCAAACCTTTTTCACACTATCCTCAGAATTGCCACCGCCGAGCATCCTTGCAACCTCTTTCCATTGATACCCACGGCAAAACCGCAGGCGGAAAACCATGCGTGTCTGTATGTCCGGGATCTCGGCTATGAACGCAAGCACCGGAACAGCCGAGTTGTTGACCATCGCTTCCATAGCTTCGATCTCTGTTTCTAAGTCTGCGATCTCAATACCCAAGTCGCCGATCTTATCCTTTACCCCCGGTGCGTGGGGCATGCCGGTTAGTACTTGACCTCCGGGATAAGCCGCATTCCACAGGTTCTGGAGCATATCTTTGGCCTTTTTCAGTTCGGTAACGAGATTAAAGTGAATGTTCAGTTCATCCAGTGTCATGCGGTTCACCCCCTTGCAAATTACTTCTTACGGAATTTATCGGCATTCGGACAGGTGCTGAAATGAGATACAAAGCCGAAGCCGGAAACCGTGGAACGAGGTCCGTCAAACTCGCAGCTGACTACATCACCGCTGACGGTTACGACCTTTCCGGATCCTCTTTGTTTTGCCCAGAACGGCACCCGTCCCGGATTACAGGGCATAGATTTACCTGCTGATGTTTTAACAAAAACAATCGGTGCGCCGCAGCCACGGCACTTTGTTTCTTGAGCCATATTATATCACTCCTATGTATTGATTGCAGCCTTTGCAGCTTCGGCAAGATTGCGCACGGCATCAGTTACTTGACTTACCGACACGCCTGCCGCTGCGCATGCTCGGGATCCTCGCATCATACCTATCACCAAATCGTACGAAAAGTACAGGCCATTGCGATAGTCGGTGTATGCAGCGGTGTACCGCTTTTTCTGTTTTAACAGGGCGTTTCCAATGTACGCCTGTTCCTCTTTGGAGAGGTGTTTTTCTTGAATGAGTTTAATTCGGGATCTTGACTCTCGGTTTCGCCTTTTCATATCCTGCCACCCCTTTTTCTTAAATCATCCTCTAACGAGCGCAGGTGCTGATTGAGTTCGTACACTGTCATATCCCTGTTGAACTTCTCTGTTGCCTTGCACGGAAGGGCTTGGAGTTTCAACAGATCTTCAAACAGATATGGGTGGTACTTTCGTAAGTGCAGTAGTTCTGGCTCCTTGGCATTTGGGCAAAACCAACAGCCATTTCTTGGTGCAAACTCATATATCGGAGAAAGCAGCCCATAAGATTCGCATATCCTTGTAGCATCATCCTCGGTTATGCCGTACTTATCCAGCAGCGACACCTTCTTTGTCCCGTCCAACTTGGCAAGGCGTACCTGTTCATCGGATGCGTAGCCAATATACTGAACGACATCGATCCCGCTCCATTGCTGCTTTTTGTATGCTTCCAACGGACGCGTCTTACAATCTCTTTGTACATAGCATCGGCTGCATAACGGCCATGACCATATACACCCCGACCAGTCGCCATCTCCGGCAATCTTGTGTTGGAACAGATCGACGAATGTCTTTTTCCCTCGCACCACATCCACCTTAACGCCTGCTTTTTCAAGGAAAGGTATCGCTGTTTGGTATATAAAATTTCGGTGCTCGGGCACTTCGGCGCTGATCCACTGATTGAACATCACTTCACAGTAGTAAGCACCATCCATAGGCTCATTATTTTCCAGTCCTACTATGATCGCCGCCAGACTGTCTTTCCCAAAGGAACAAGATGCAATATGTTTCTTCATGCGGCTCCATGCTCACCACCCTTTGTCGTAGCCGTAGTACTCCCGGCGTTCCTGGTCGGTCATGCGTTCCGGATCCTCCCGGTGCAGCTTGCACAACAGCTCGTCGACCATTGCAAGCGGCGCCATGACGATCACCAGCAGGAACAGCAGGATCCATTCGAAAGCACTCAAAATCCAGTAACAGATCTTACGCATCTTCGGTAGCCCCTTTCGTAGATTTGATAGCAGGTTTCCGGATCCTCGGGTTCCGGTCCTCTGTGTTGCGTCCTTGATAGAACGCCTTTTTCCGGTGGTGCATATCTGCCCGGGCATTGGGTATGTAGGTGCGGTTCAGGCCGAACATTTTAGGTTTTCCCACGATCTGCGCCCCCGTTCTTCTGGTCTGCCAGCTTCCAAACCTGGTATAGCGCATACGCAAGAGGGTTTCTGATATACTCAATCCCCATTGCTTTTTCGTACTCTGCATTCAGCAGATCCAACGCCTTTTCCATTGTCAGCTGCTTCTTTTTGCCGGGATCCTTGCCACCATGGGCGGTACGACCAATCTGCAGCAGTGCGTTCTTGGTACTATCGCTAACCATGGAGAAGTCGCAGCATTCAACCGGCATATAATACTCCATGTTGTCGTAGTGCCACTCAAGCCCGTTATGAAACAGGAACATCGTGCCGCATAGCGCATACACAGTTCTGACCTCGCCGGTTCCAATGTTTTTCACTTTGTACATAGGACTACCTCCTGTACCAGTTCCGGATTATCGTGGATATTACCGATAACCTCGCAGTCCTTGCTGGTACTGCTCCAAACTTCCGGAAAATAATCACAATCAGTGGCGGTTCTGGACCACCTGCATTTTTTGGCATTCCAGAAGATTTGCCCAACGGAGTAGGCCGAGGGGATGTGATAGTTGAAGTAGTGCTTTACTATATCTCCCTCAAAAATCTTCACGCCGTTCCTATCAGTCAGCCCGGTAAATTGGCCCAGGGTACCAGGATCAACTATCGCATGATTAGAAAAGACAATAGGTAATTCCTTAGGCGTTTTCCAATATAAGTGTGGTCTGTCTTGCATATCATGGAGCATTTCACCCTCCACCCACTTGCCGTTATCCGTCCGTTTTCCACGGAAAAGGATCTCTCTCATTCCTGCACCTCCTTAGTCATTTTTGCTTCACACACCGGGCACCGCTTCCAAGCCAGCGATCCCTCCGTCTTGCACCCGGAGCAAAAGCAGGTGTAGTTTCCGGGATTTTTTCCGCGCTGCCGCAGAATCCAATGTTCGTATTTCACCGGCTCAGCATTGACTGCCGGCGCATTAAGGATCAGCCTTCCTTCGTGGCAGTCCGGACCATGCACAAAGCATTCCCGGCAATCTGCGTTACATCCAAATTCTTCTTTGAATGCTTCGAGCAATGCCGCTCTGCTGATAAGATCATTCATCGTTGACATTCCAGTTCCTCCACATAGAACCAGCTTTGGGGTGGTCTTGTTATCTGCAAAGCCACATTACCGCAGGTGCCGGCATGCTCGCTATGCATACCGCATTCCTCGCAGTACAGGTCATTGACGCAGGGGCGGCGGAATTCGCTGAGTGGCTTCGGCTGGTCATAGATCACAAGGTTGGAAATGTGCCAGGCATAAAGACAGTCATGATATGCGTACCGATGTAGCTGATAGTAAGTCAAGCAGGACTGCTCCAAAATAGCTTTGTCCATCTCTTTTCGAAACGCAGGGTAAGGGACATCGAAGCAACGAATATTGTCGCACACAAACTCGCCTATGACTTTGCCATTCATGATACCCCATATCTTGTCTGCTTCTTGCCGGGATCTCCCGTGCGTTACCGTGTACCGTTCAACAAAGCTGCCGCCATCAAACACATCTCCATAGACGAGATAGGGAGCAGCTGCTGTACAATAGATGTAACACTTAAATGGCAACTCCAGTTTCGGTTGAGTTTTCCGCACCTCGATTGACTTTTCTTTGTTGGCGATCTTTTCGCACCATTGCGGCTGTATGCTGATTAGGACGGAACGCATGGCCGATTCACCGCCTTTTCGCTCCGGGATATGTATTCATCAATCACCTTGCGCAGCCCCTCTTCCGACAGGTTGATCTCGTACTGTGCGTGGTACACCATCTTGCCGGCTTTGCCGATCATTACATGGTTATTCCTGGGGCTCTGCACAGCGGTATAGCCCCTGTGCGTAACCCTCCGCATAGGTGCCGGCTTTGCGGCCGGCTGTTCAGTTTTCTTTTTCTTCTTAGGCATCTGGGAACCCTTCCTTTCTCGCTTGTGTAGGGGTAACAGCCTTTCCGTCGTCGCCGATAAACGCTCTCACTTCACCATCGACGATCAGGAAGCCAATCTCTGCCATTTTCTCCAGCAGGAATCCTTTGCCTTCCTTGGCATACCGAGCGGACAGTTCGTTGGTTTTCTCGGAGATCTTCTGTTGCCGTTCCTGACCGAAGCCGAACTCGTCGTTCATAGCGATAGCACCACAGATCTGAGCCACCTGCGCAGCTTGCAGGGCGTGATCGTGTACCTGCTGTTCGCGGACGGTTGCACCCTCTTGTTTCACAGAGAAGAACTCGCCGGAGATCGGCATTCCGATCTGTTCCATACGTCGCTTTGCGTGAGCCATACCCACCTCGGGATCCTCGTAGAACTCGTCTACAATATCCTTGAAGTGGAGGGAGAAGCGAACAAGCCGCTTGTACCCGATACCCTCAACCTCGTGCATTGCAATACTCATGCAAAACATTGTGATTTGTGCTGCGTGATTCCGGCAGTTCACAATATCCCGGTTCTGCTGCATTGCTATTCTCTGCGCATAAGGGATGTCAGACCTCCCCATAACTCCGGCTTTGTGCCGGTTATTCTTCTTTGGCTTTTTGACCTTAGCCATCTTCGGCATCCTCCTCGTCTACCATCCGCTGCAGGACGGTGTATCGTTTGTTCTTTCCTTTCCGCACTCGATCCACCATACAGTAGAAAGAGTTGCGGGATCTTTTGAGGGCCTTTGCACACTCGTCGGCGGTGCCGTCTATGATGATTGGAAAGTCCGTTCTGTTGTCATACACGGAGTACCGACAGAAGTACCGGGATCCTGGCACGATCCTGTGTCCTCGGTTCGCCGGGATAAATCCACTATTTGCAACAATCACCGCAAACCTCCTTAATCTCGTATGTAATTGAAATTGGCAACCAACCTTCGCAGCGCATCCCGTTGCTTATCGGTGAGTTTCTTGCTTTCGAGAAGCTTGTCGATCACCATGCTATCCTCAACCCGGAATGTGTCCTCCTTCTTCAAAGGCTCCCAACCCCTAAACTGACTCATTTCGCTTTCCTCCATAAAGGCGTTGATATTTTCTAAAGGCTTGGCTCTTTCGAGCTGCCCGGCACCGGGCGCAGACACGGTTTTCTTTGCGCTCATAGAAAGTAGCGCCGCAGCGGACACAGTATTGCGGTTGGATCCGGACGAACTCTGTGCAGGCGTCGCAATCCTCACACCCGGCCGCACAGCAGCTATGCAGTTCGTCCCAGTTCATACACATAGCCCGCTGGAAATAGTGGTCATAGTCCACTTTCTTCAGTTCGAGTGTTCTACGATATAGAACACCGGCAAGCTGCTCCAGCATTGCTTTGGTTTCTGTCCGAGTCCTCGATAGATGCACCGCCTGTTTGACTGTTGGTACCGGCGCACCGGATCCCCACGGGCGATCTCCCATCATTGATCGTACCTTATCAGCGCTTTCCGTCAGATACACAAAATAGACTTTACCTCGGATGGCTTTTTCGGATTTACCGATAGCCCTGCCGATCATCGTGTAGCTGTCGCCGTTCCGGATTCCGTCAGCCAATATTTCAAAATCCGCATCCGTCCATTTTGCTTCCTCGCTGTGGTTATCAGCCTTAACCGGACGCTCTTTGATACCAAGGTCGGTGCAGCGGCGCTGGATGGCACCTGCGGACCGCTGCAGCATTTCCGATAGTTCCGCATAGCCGTACTTATGCAGGCGAAGGAGCATTATCAAGCGGCTGTCCTCGGCAGGCGTCCAGGGATCCTTCCGCTGCGCAGCAAAAGCTTTGTAATCCTTTCTGCGCTGCTCAGCTACCCATGCAGGTTCTTCGCCAAGGGCAAGCGGCTCCATCTTGGAGAAGTCCAGGAATGAGCGGTGTTTTTCCGCCCATTCCCAAAACTCGTCCAGATACACAATGCGAACCCTCTTTTGCTTGATAAGCCGGGTGTGCACCGGCATCCCTCTGTTCTCGATCCAGCTTTTCAGCTTATATGTATCGGATGCACCGGTGTTGGTAAAAGCCACGAGCAGCTGATGAAGGGTGATGTAGTCGCCGTGCTCCAGGAATGCACCAAGGCCGAGTTCCTGGACCTTGTTCAGTATCGCCGCTTCCGTGCGACCGAGTTTTCTGCTTATGCCTTGAATTGTGACCATACCCCAGTTATCCCGGAGGTAGGACACTTCCTCCTGCGTCCACCGGCGCCATTTATTCACCCCGGCTTTTCTGCGGAACAAGCCCAGCGACAGGCCTCGTGTATACACGGCATTCGGTGTTCGGTTGAGGGCAGCAGCAGTTTCTTCATCGGTCTGATCCTGCCAATGCTCCAGGATATACGCGTCCTCTTCCGGCGCCCATTGGGCAGGATCTACCTTGATGCCCAGCACATACCGATGTGTCCGTACTGATTCGACGCTGCGACCAAGCCGCTTTCCGATATCCGCATCACTCATATCCGGCCAGTTGTTCCGCAGATACCTTTCCTCCCAGTCTGCCCAGACCTTTTTCATATCAGCTCTTTACCTGCTGAGGATCGGTAAACAGGCTGTGCGTACCATCCTGCAAGGCTTTTTCATCGTCGCTCATAACATAGCCGACAGAGGTAAGCCACACATAGAGGGCGTCCAGCCGCAAATTCTCGTGGTGCTTAGGCCACTGCTTCTTGTAGGTCGTATGGTAAGCCTCTGTGTCTTTGTCGCAGAACGCCGCATACACAATTCCAGGGTAGGTGCTTGCCGGCTTTTCCAAAAGCCGCTCAGTGAGCCCCTTTTCTTCGCCACTTTCCCACTTTCTTTCCTCTCCAAGAATTGCAAACAGGTCAGACGAAGAAACGCTTGCGTAGTGAAATCCGTGGCTGATAATCGCCCTGACCAGTCCGTACAGCATTTCTTTTTGGTTCTTGCTTCCGTAGGACAGTTTTTTCACGAACTCAGATCTCAGCTTGTAGCACAGAGCCGACAGTTCGGCGCACTTTTCATTTGCTTCTGCCATTGCCTTTTCCCGGTCGATTTCTGCCTGAGGGCGGCGAACCGGCGCAGGCTTTTCCTTTTCAACATAGAAGCTAAGTCTGCCGGTATCCTCGTCCAAACAGTAGAACAGCTTTTTTGTGCCGGTGTCCGGCACGATCTGCGTTTCCTCCGTCAGTTCGTGGATATTGATGTCATTACCAATCTGCGAATGGTTGCCGTAATAGGTCTGAGTGCGATTGATCTTATTGCCCTTCGCCTTGCGGATCTGTGTCTTTACCCAAGGCAGGTTCTTTTCGATGTTCTGCTTTTTGATCTTCTTCTGGACATCGATGGCGAAATTGGCGGTGCCGATATTCTTCAAACACTCATTCCGCTGCCCGATGTCCTCGATCTTCGCCAGGGTATCGAAGTCCTCCATGGAGATCTGCCGGGAGGACACCTCTTTCAGAACTGTAGGATCCAGTTCGGCCATCCTCAACCGGCGCTTGACCGTCTTTTTGGAAAAGCCGGTTTTCTGCACGATCTCTTCCACGGTATCGCCCATGTCGATCATCATTTGGAAGCCCTGAGCCTGTTCGTAAGGCGTCAAGTCCTCTCGCTGCATATTCTCCAAGAGCATCGTTTCCACCTGCTCCTTGGGTGTCATATCCACGATCACACAAGGCAGGTGCGTCAACCCGGCCAGTTCGGAAGCCGCCCGGCGCCGGTGTCCGATGATAATACGGTAATCATCCTCGAACGGAACCACCGTAAGGTTCTGGAACACGCCCTTTGCACGGATGCTGTCGGCAAGCTCGGTCAGATCTCCGAGTTCTTTACGGGGATTGTCCGGGTGGGGGTGCAGCTTCTCGATGGGGATCATCACAAACTGCTGGGTTGTCTGCTCTACATTCTCACTGTTTTTCTTCGGCATTTAATTAACTCCTTTCGTGCTGCCCTGGGCAGCTTCTCCTGATTTGGGAATAAACCCTTAAAAAAACGATAGTTGACCGACTTTGTTTTCGGTCAATGGGATTGCTGGTACCTCCGGGATAATTTCCTCCGGTTCTGGCAGAGGTGCAGGCGCCGCTTTGATCAGCGACTGCACCCGCCAAAACTGGCGCCGCCAATGCCAAACATCCCGGAAGTAAAACGGTGTGTACCAAATGTTTTCACTCGGCACCGGTATTAGGGCATTTCCGTCGATGCTTGTGCAAGGGTTTGTGAGGGTATTTGCCACCACCACATACCCCGGGCAGCCTAAAAGACTTAACTGGATATAGCACATACACCCGGCAATCAGGTCTATGTCCTGTGCGACGAACAGCACAGAGGTTTGATAATTGATGTCTATTCCGGGACGCCGGCACTCGTTGGCAAAGGCGATCAGCAGCGCCCCGGCTCCGCAGGCTGGATCATTCACGGACACCCAACCCCGCTTCTTGATTTTATCTTTTAGATCTTCGCCGTAGGTCATAGCGGCCATGGCTCTGCAAACACTGTACGGAGTAAAGAACTGACCGCCGCTTTCATTGCCTAAGCCCAGGCACATAAATAGATCTCCCAAGAAGTCTTGGTTCGGATCCCGGTCGATTGCGGCAACGATCATTGCAAACATTTCCGCAAAGCACTCTAACTCTTTGCTGTTGTACCTCTTGGCAATGTTCAAATACATTTCCTCTCTCGCCTTGGCGTGGCTACTATCGACTGCATTGGAAATGCTGATTGCTGCCATCACCACGAAATCAGACCACACTTGCCAGCGGTTATGCCGGTAGCAAGCGGTGTCGAAGATCTTGACGAGTTCCTTTTGCGCCTGAGTTCTCACATTCCGTACTAACTGTGCCATGGCCGCCCTCCCTTACTTTGCTTCGTCCGGAGTGGCAGCGGGAACAGCGGCATTAACAGCCTGTTGCTTGCCATCCTCTACGCCCTTTTCGTAGCCGCTCTTGTAAGCAGCTGCGCAAAGGCGATCCAGGTAATGCACCAGTTCGATCTTGGGCATGTGTTTGATCCGGTGGTACTCTTCCTTGGACATCGTGCCGGCACGCTCGATAGCTTTGTCGGTATACTTCTGAACGGTACGGGTCTTAGGCATTGTCAGCTACCTCCTCGTCAGGCTCGTCAAAGGGAAGAACCTCCCGGGGCTGAGAGCCGTTATAGGGGCCAACCACACCCCGTTCCTCCAGGGTATCGATGATCTTCGCAGCCTTGGCATATCCGATGTTCATGCGGCGTTGCAACAGGGATACGGAAGCTTTATTCTCCATCCGAATGATGGAGATAGCCTGCGCAATCTCGTCGTCTGTAACGCCACCCAGGGCCTCGCCACCGTCGCTATCGGGATCCTCGTCTTCGGTGTCCGGGAGTTCGTCGGTTTCATCATCCAGAGGATCCTCGCCCTCGTCGTCCACATAACCTTCCAAGGGTTCTGCGCCCTCCGGAAGATCAACCCCATCAGAAACAATGTCGGTATCGTCGGCATCGCTCTCGTCGATCTCCGGTTTCATGCCATCCTTGAGAGCGCCACGCTGGATCACATCCCGGAAGAAGTACTGCTGCCAGTATGTAATCATTTTGATCAGGATGTTTTCGATCTTTGTGCGCAGGGTCTTGGAGATCGTGAAGGTGCCGCCTGTGACTTTGGTCTGAAGGTTGCCGTCCTCAAAGATCCAGGTCATGGAAGCATCGGGGCTGCGATAGCCGACTTCCTCAACATTCTCCAGCATGGACATCTGAGCACCGATACCGCCAGTGGGCTTAATGGTAAAGATCAGCGGATAGGTGTCTTTCTGAAAACGGAAGGTCAACTCGTGTTCGTTACACAATCCTTCCATTTTCTTCTTTTGAGCTTCATACATAGAAATCTCGCTCATAGTTAACTACTCCTTTTCGGTAAAATTTACAGGAGGGCCAGTTTCCCGTTCCAGGATCTGTCCACCTTGTATCGCTGTAGGTTGTCTTGCTCGGTAACATACTTTCTGCCAAAAATCTCCTTCATGTTGCACCAATCTTCCCAGGGGAAGCGGTACACATTTCCAGTAGCAAAGCCGATCACCACATAGCACCGGGCACCGAGCAGCTGATGCTTGTTCATGTAATCGGTCTGACCTTGTCTCACTCGTTTCTGCTCCATCTTTTCTGTCGATGTGAATTTCGCTTCAAACATCACAGATCTACCACCCTTGATGGTGCCTTTGTAATCAGGCTGGGCTTTCTTTTCGTAGCAAGCAATAAACTTTCCGTTCCCAAGATCCTTGATCGGCTTCATCGGCTCCGGTGTTTTTTCGATGCACGCAAAACCACGCTCGTCATAGTAGGCAAAGCTTTCGTCAAGCAGGCTTTCAAATTCCTGCCCCATCCGTTTTGCCCGTAAACCTAACCACTGGCGCCGTGGATCCTTTTCGTGGGGGAGATCCATTCTTACTGCCATAACTGGAACCACCGGGGGAAATACTTTCCGAAGTATTTTCCCGCTTTGAAGAAAACAACCGCCTGGAAGAATGCGAGTACCGGGATGGCCCATGCAGCAGCCACCAAACCGGCTCTCATTCCAAGTCCAACCACGATCACACCTGCCAGCACCTTCAGCTCCTGCACGATCAGGCGCCGAGTTGCCATCGCCTTGCGGCGTGCAGCCTTAGCCAGATCCCGCTGCTGCTTTTCAGCGGCCTTTGCGTTCTCGGTTACCATCTGCGCAGCTGCGTTTCTGCGCTGAGCAGTTTTTGCGTTTAAGCGGTGCAGATCCAGGATCTCTTCCTCGATGAACACCGCCCGCACGCCGGCGTTGTCCTTGACCGCTGCATACATACCATTTCCGTTCACTCTGAAAACCTCCTATATTTGGTCATTCTGCTTCACGCAGTTTCTTTATTGCATCTTGCTTGGCTCTCTCGGCATCCGTAATGCTGAGTGATGGGGCTTCCAATCTGCCGAAGCTGTTTTCGGCGATCTCTGCCACATAAGTCCGTAGGCCAGAAGGCAGCTTTTCCCAATCCCGTTCCCGTTGGCTCGTTACCCGGTAGGATCTTTGGAAATTGGAAGCAACAACAGATTGTACCGTTTCCGTATCCATCATTGCCCAATCCCTCAGTTGGGAAGCGCCACCAACAGCCCTTTGGACTGCGGGGGGCAGTTTTGCGTATTCCTCGTCGGCGCCGTAAGTACTGTTCCGGAGGGCTTTTGCTACCAGCCCCCATGCTTCCTGCTCTGTCATTTCGTCAGGCTTTAGCATTTCTGCTATCTTCGCCTTGACGACACCGACAGGCGGCATAAAGCGGTTTGTGTCCGATAGCATGTGAGCCATCACCGCAGCTGACACCAAGGCATAAGGTTCGTCGGCAAAGGACCGAGCCCACAGATCGACAGTTGCCTTAATGACTTCGTCGGATTTATTGCGAAAGTTCTCAGGGTAGTTAATCTGCAAAACCGCTATTACTTTCGCAGCTTCCGCCTTATTCATCAAAGTCACCTCTTTCAATCATTCCGAGTATTCGATCCGTTCCGGAAGCCGGTGCCGAAGCCGATCCCTGTTTCAAGCCCCATTTCTCACGATGGCACTTGCGAACAACAAGGTTCCAATCAGACCACTTGCCTTTGTTGTTGTTCATCTGCGCGTACTCGTCAATATACCGAATGCACCTTTCGAGTTCTGTTGCACCGAGATCGGCAAGCAGCCGTTGATACTCTGTTTCTGTCAGCTTCACCCAACCATATTCGCCGTGCTTGGTGCGTGGCTCTTTAGGCTTTTGGCTCTTTTCATCCGGTACATACTGGACAGTTACGGTTTTCCGGGAATTGTATAGTTCAGCGAGATACGCCCGGAAACTATCGCTTTTCACCTTGCGGATCTCTTTCAACAGAGGATCGTTAACCTTTTCTGATTCGTGCCACTTGTACTTGTACCAGTTGCATACCAACAATTCCTTGGTCTTGACATCGTAGCGGATAACATTGTGTACACTGTCGAGCCGTTTCAGCAGGTGGATTATTGCGTCCTCCGTGTAACCCGTCTCCCGGGAGATCGTCTTAATGCTAACCTCGTAGCAACCACAAAGATTTGTGTGCATATTGGTCATGCAATAGAGAAAACCATACCGATCTTCCGGGGTGAAGTTATCAACCACTTTGGGATCTGTCCAAAACGACATTTCAACAGGCCTGTTAATCGACATGTTTTCACCTCCTTAGGCGCAACCTCCAGCACTCCTAAAACGGAAACTGAGAGTCGTCGCCCTCTATCAAATCGAAATTTGACTGAGGATAGGCCGGTGCAGGCTGAGCGCTGTTGGATCCACCATAGCCACCGCCGTAGTTGCCGTAGCTATTCTGCGCCGGTGCGCTGGATCCACCCTCGCCATCCTTTTTGCTGTCACCGAAGTAGCAGTTATCAGCGACCACCTCGGCAGATCTGCGCTTATTGCCATCCTTATCTGTCCAAGGTCTGATCTGGAGCCGTCCGGACACAACGATCATCCGGCCCTTGGTGAAGTACTTAGAAACAAATTCACCGGTCTGCCGCCAAGCAACGCAATCGATAAAGTCTGTTTCCTTTTCTCCACCGTCTTTACCAGAGAAGTCACGATCCACAGCGACGGTGAAGCTTGCCACCGCAATACCGGAACCAGTGCGGCGCAGCTCGGGATCCCGGGTCAAGCGACCCATGATAGTGATGTGATTAAGCATCCTCGTTCACATCCTCTGCAGGATCGGTCGCAGGAACAGGTTCGTCCTGGCCTTTTTCCTCTGAAATACACATACAGCGCAGCCGCTTTTCCCGGGCGTCCTTGATGCCCTGGAGCACCTGTTCAATGCTGTACCGGTTTTTTCCTCGATGGTTGCTTCGAGGATATCCCTCTCAGTCTGCGCCCGGATCAGTTCCTCGTAATAAGAAACAGGAACGGCGATAAAGTCCTCATCGAGCAGAACGCCCTCTTCGGGGGTATCGCATTTACACTTACACATTTGGATTTCTCCTTTCGTTGTCCATAATCTGAATTACTTGTTTACACTGCTCCACATCGAACATTGCAATGTGGGTTTCCTCTTTGGTTAATCCCATCTTCCCGGCCAACCACGCATAAGCATCGTTTCGCCGGCGCCGGTATCGGCCTCGCTGCCAAAGGGGATCGAATGCGGCATGCGCTCTGTTGCGCCACCTGCGGAGATCTCTGTTAGCCAGTCGGCCAAGGGGTGTATCTGTTCCGTCGTGAACACCGACATAGGCATCACAGGGGCGGCACAGGTAAACCATTCCATAGCTTTTGCCGTAGATCTCTGCGCTATCGACATACTCCGCTTTATTGCCACAGTAGGGGCAATAGACTTCTTGACCTTGTTTCATTGTCTGCTCCAATCTTCCTTGTACCGTGCCAACTGCTCCGGGGTATCGGTTTCAATACCCAGTTCCTGGGCAACCTCGATAGCGCCATCGATCAGCCGGGCCATTTCCTTGCTGTCCATCAACCGGGTCTGCTTATAGACCAAATAGCAGTTGAACAGTTTTCCGTTTTCTTCCCGGGTATCGAAGCACTTAACATAGGGGTAGACCGTATCGACATCGACGGATACCGGCAGTTTGAAACCGACAGTAAAACCGTCTTCGTCCTTTGCCAAAGCACCGTACTCAATAACCAGACTCTTTTTGGTAGCATCGTCGCTACCGCCGCGGACAGATGCGATCTTATTGACCAGCACATGGAAATAGGCATTTGCTGATTTTGACCGTTTATCCCGGTGCTTCTTGATCTCAATGTCAAGATCCTGGTCTTTCAGCTTTTCGTAGTCCTCCCGGAAGTCACGATCCACCTCGACAGTAATCCGGTACTTCTGGTTTAGGCCGATAGACATGTCGACCAAGCGCCCTCGCATTGGACCTTTCATCGTGCCTCCCAGTGCTTCTTGTAGGTTTCGATATGTCCGGTTGCTACGAGCCAGTCGAGGAAATTCGCAATAACCATTTTGATATCCTGCGCTTCATCCCGGCGATAGGTTTCCGGCCACACATTGCTACCGTTGCTGGCAAGGTAAGTAAAACTGTTCGCTTCCGGAACCAACTCAAAATACATAGGGTGCTGCGTGCTGGTGAAGAATTTGCCGCTTTCATATTTGCCGGTGTACTTGACATCGACGATCTCTCCGGCTTTCAGCCAATCGAGCCGCCCATGGAGCACAAAGGTGAACCCGTTTACGGTAATTTCCTTGTTGATCTTCATCTGCGGAACACCGCCGCGCACACGATCTGCCACCTGCTTTGCCGCATCGTACCAGTTGTGTGTTTTGTCGTGGAAGCCGTTTACAATATCGTCAACCAGGTTCTCAAACTCGATGCCCTTAGCCATAGCTTCGGTAGTCTCGGTAGGCTCCCGGCGCAGAACCTTTAGGAAGTCGCCCATGGGATCCGATTCAGTGGTCGCATCCTCATAGGGATTTTCCCTAAGGCAGTACATCCACGATGAAAGCAGGGAGTGTGTCATGAGATAACGAGCCACTTAACCCACCTCCGGCAAGCAGAGTTCCGACACATGGAAGAGATAGCCAAACCAGCCGATCTTTCCATAAAGCACCTCGTTATCGAGCGGCACCTTACCGCCACCCATGCCAATGCGGAAAGCATAGTTCATTGCGGCCGGGTTTCCATCCGAGTTCATCCACGACTGGCCAGAAACATTTTCCCACCAATCCTCAATGCGAAAATCTTGGTCTCCCAAAGATCTTCCTGAGGTCAGGTCGATGCCAACATCCGGCTTTGTCTTGACAACCATGCCTGCATAGGGGGATTTTTCTCTCGGCTTTCCTACTTTCTCCATCACTTATCCTCCTTGGGTTTCGGCGTGTACTGCTTCTGCTCCTTGTTCCAAATCAGATCCAGTTCCTTGACCTGCTTGTTGAAAGCGGCGCCAAGTTCCTTCTCGGAAGTCAGTGCGTGCTTGATTGCCTTGATTCCATGCAGCGCAGCTGTTGCGGTGTCTGCATCGACTACCGTCGCAATCAGCTGATAGCCCTCAGTCATAGCGGCATCATAGGCAGCTTTGTCCTCTGCAGCTTTCTCCGCTTCCTGCGCAGATACGGCATTGTACTTCTCGAACAGCTTGGTAAGGAAATCGTTGGGTGTGCCGGGGGTCAGTTCGGGGATGGGGTAAACGCCGTGAATACCACGGGTGCCCTTGGCGAAGTAACGCTCACAGTTGGAGAAGCCGATAGTGCGCTGGTTGCCACGCATTTCTACGAAGCCGCCCAGGTCCATAACCTCCCACACGGAGTTCTTGGAGGATCCTTCTGCCTTGATCCGCAGCTTGGTATCGTCGCCATCCTTTTCCTCAACAGTGTGGAATACGATTACGATGTGCTTGTCCAGCTGATAGATGATGTGATCGAGGAAGCGCTGGAACTCTTTGCCGAGCCAACCATAGCCCTGCAAGGACAGACTTCCATCTTTTCGGCCATACTTGGGGTCGATCCGCATACCGTACTGGCCCATGATGGCAAGCAGCTTACCACCAGTGTCAACGACGATGGTCTTGTAGTCTGCAAGGCTATTTCTCACCGCCTGCAGTTCCATTTCAGTGCAGCCAAGGCCAAGATCCTGCCGCAGTTCCTTGTAATCCCGGGGCTGTGTAATGCCTTTCGCAAGGTTCAGTACATCACGATTGATGCGCTCTGCGGAAAGGTCCACATCGACATACAGCGGATCAGGAGAAGAAAGTGCCAGAGTGGTCTTACCAATGCCAGGGAAGCCAGCAATCAGGATACGGACTTTCTTATCGGCGAAAGTCAGCTTTTCAGGTTTAATAATCATGGGGTAGTTTCTCCTTTCAGTTTGAAAAAGTGATTAAACTTATCAGTTAAGTACTGGATATCTTCATCGGACAGGCCGATGATGTCCGGTTCTCCATCTCGGAACCCTTCTTTCATGAACACGACTGTGCCGACAATCGGATACCCGTGGCTGAGTGTTTCATAGAGAAAACTACCGACCACATTCAAGGGGTACTCCTTCAACAACCCCTCGTCGTCTAAGATCATGCAAAAAGGCTGTTCCAGTAACCTGGGGTGTACGATCTCAATGCCACCGCCAACAGCTGCGCCGACTGTCTTATACAGCGGATCGCCGAAGTCCTGGACAGAGATCACATTCTCAGGGGTAATTACAATACCTTTCATTCGTCCTCGCTTTCCGGGAAGCACTCTTGGACTTCCCACGCATCTTTGAAGTCACCGCATTCATCACAGCACACGACAGCGCCGTCTTTTACGATCACGGTTTCGCATTCCTTACCGCAAACCGGACAGTGCGGATATACCGGCTCTTTGCCATCCGGGGTTCCGGTGGTTTCCATATTCCGGATAACAGGGTGATCGGGGATGTTCATTTAGCATCCTCCTTTGCTTTTAAGTACCTCCGCACAAGATCAGTAAGCAGATCCTGCATAGTTGCGTATCCGTCTGCCTTTAGGTGCTGTTGCAACGCCGCATAGTCGTCGTTCTCTAACCGGGCAGATATACGACAGGTTAATCTGTGGCGTTCTTTGTGGGCCAGCCTGCGCCCCTCCAGAATCTCCGGGGCAAACTGCTTGTAAAGGGCTTCCATTGCATCCGGGCGGAGGGCTATGCCGTAAGAACTGCCATTCTCACATTTGCTCTGTACGGTCTTATCGAATTTCGGATACAGGGTACGGACAACCTCGACCATATCTTTAACCGGCAGCTGCTTTTGCACCCGGAGATCTCTCAGATCATTGTCCGCCAAAGGGCATCTCTCCTTTCAAAGATTGACTTTTGATTTGCCCCTTGATAAGATGGAATGGGTATAAAGCCTGAGGTCATTCCCGGTGCGACGGGGGTGGCCTCCTTTTTTTCGTCCTCGCCCTGGCAATCACAGATCTCGCCGGGATCGTTATTCGCTCCACAGCAGGGGCAGCGCCTGTAATATGCCATCACCTCTCAACTCCTTTCTGCGCTGTGCGCTTATTCTCAGGCTCGACGGTTCCTGTATGTTTCCTTGGTCATTCTGACCGGAGGTCGTACAGGGTGCGTCGCTCTGGATAAGTAATCATTGATCGCTTCCTCGGCGATCCAAACCTTGCCGCCCGGCTTCCGTTGGATGTAAGCCAAATGGCCGCTGGCTCGTTCTGCATCCAGCGTGTCCACGGAAATGCCAAGCTTTGCTGCAGCTTCCTTGCGGGTCAGTAGTGTACCCATACTTTTGCTCCTTTCACGCCGGTAGTTCATTAGCTATGAACCTTTTGCTTAAAAAAATAAGTGCCTACTTCTTCACAGGGTACGCCGAGCAGGTTCATAGCTTTGTCCATTTCCTCCTGTTTCCAACCAACCTTGCTGGTCATTTTCAAAGAAACAGTGCGTTCAGACAGCCCCATAGCCTTAGCAAACTTTCCGTTGGTGCCAAACACCTCACGGATCTTGCCGCTCAGCTTGCTATAATCATACGCCATGTGTGATTTCCTCCTTTCGTACAAGTTCATAGGCGTTGAACCTGTTAGCAATATAACACACTAAATTCAAAAATGCAATAGGCAAGTTCAAAAAATTAGAACTTTTTTATTTTTGCTGTTGAACTTTTATTCAATATGGTGTATACTATTGGCATATCAAGAGGGAGGGCAAAGCTATGAAGCCTTACACAACAAGCGAGCGTCTACAACAAATTATGGATAAGCGGCAGATCCGACAAGCCGACATTGTTCGTGCTGCGCAGCCGTTTTGTCAGCGGTATGGTGTCAACCTTGGAAAGAACACTCTTAGCCAGTATGTGTCCGGAAAGACCGAGCCCGGACAGGAAAAGCTGACCATCCTCGGTCTGGCTCTCAATGTTTCCGAAGCATGGCTGATGGGCTACGATGTTCCTATGGAAAGAAGCGTAACGCCCACCGCTGCAAACAGCGATGGGCGTAAGGCGGAGTATATTGAACTCTTTGATATGCTGAACGAAGAACAGCAGGCATTTATCATTGCTTCGATAAAAGGGCTTTTAGCTGTTCAATAATCATATCCTGGGCAGACTCCGACAGCTTGGCAAACAATTCCGCTGCCAAGATCTCCTTCAGGCTGGGCTTGGGTTGATCCTGCTTCATAGAGCTTTCTCCTTTCGTGGGTACTGCCGGCAAGCCCATTATAGCATAGAAAATTCCCGTTTTGGGAAAATAGAAAAAATATAACATTCGACTGACAACGACATGCGCTATAATGTATAGGGGATCCCTTGGTGGATCCTTTGCGAAATCACATAGGAAGGTGCTTTATGATTATTACAACATCCCCCAACATTGAAGGCCGTCAGATCGCCAGCTATCTTGGTATCGTATCCGGTGCCGTGGTTGCAGCACTTCCCGGAGGGAACAAAGCAACGCAGCGAGGATGGAAAGCCGGTGTCGACGGTGTTTGTGAGGTTCTTAAACAGGAAGCGGCAGATCTTGGAGCCGATGCCATTATTTCCGTCAGCATGGAAATGAACGGAATGAATTTGTGTGGTATTGGAACAGCGGTCCGGCTCTCCAATGACTAAAACACAGTGGCATTTCTCTCGCGCGCGTATACACGCGTGCGCGTGCGCTCGCACGCGTAGCTATTCTATTCTATTGCTATACTAATGCTAACCTATATCTGCAACTATGATAATCTCGTAATTAGAGATCCTAAAATAGAAGGAGCCGCCCATGGTGCGCCAACACCATGGACGGCAGATGCCCAGCATAGACCCTCTCACAGATCACAGCCTTGCCCTGCTATTATAGCATAGCCGGGTACAGGGCGCAAGCTAAAAAGGAGGTTCCAATGGCCCGCCCTAAAAAACCAACCTACGAATGGGTACCCAGTCGAAATCAATACCGTAAGCGGATCAAGGACAGCGACGGAAAGTATGTTGCCCTCTATGCCAAGGATCCGGACGAGCTGACTATGAAAATCAAGCTGGCCGAACGGGAGATCGAGGAAGCGGTTTTTCGCCGGGAGAACCCCACCGTCAAAGACTATGCCGAAAAATGGCTCGTAATGAGATCCGCACACGTCCGCAAAACCACATTGGCCGACTACACCTCAAAGGTCAAGAATTACATCATCGAACCTCTCGGTGATAAGTATATGGCCGATGTTACCCCGGACGATGTAAATATGGCGATCACCAAAGCGGCAGAAAGATCCGCTTCCATCTACCGGAGTGTCCAGATGCTCTACAAGTCCATTTTCTACTCGGCATACAAAAGCGACATCATAGATCATTCGCCGTGTGAGGACTTGGATCCAAAAGGCGGCAAGAGCGCCAAGGAGAAAAAGGCGCTCACCGAAAAGCAGGTGCAAACCCTTCTTGATGCAATCAGAGGATTGCCCCCGTACACCTTTGTCCTGGTCTGCCTATATTCCGGTCTGCGCCGGGAAGAGGCTCTGGCTCTGCAATGGGACTGTGTTTTCCTCGACGATGCAGCACCGCACATTTATGTGGATCGTGCCTGGCACATTGAGAACAACCGCCCTGTGGTTACTCACGATCTGAAAACCAAAGCTTCCCGGCGCACGATCCCGATACCGCCACAGCTTGTGCGGCATCTGAAGGCCGTCAAGGAAGCTTCGATCTCCGATTATGTCATTGCCAACCGGGATGGGGAGCCGTTGTCCGGAACACAGTGGCAGCGGCTATGGAAGTATATCACGACCCGGACCGCAGAAGAACGGGTCTACTACCGGTACAAGGACGGCGTAAAGACAAAGCATGTGGTGCAGCCGGTTCTCGGTGAAGCTGCAGCGCATAACAGCAAAGTCGTTTACAGTATCGATTTCCATGTTACACCCCATCAGCTGCGGCACACCTACATCACGAACCTGCTGCTGGCAGGCGTGGATGTTAAAACTGTCCAGGCTCTGGCCGGGCACGAAAACGCAAAGATCACATTGGATATTTACGCACACCTAACCTACAACCGCCCAAAGGATCTTATCTCAAAAGTGAATATGGCTTTTCAAGATACCCCAGTTTGAGGTTCAGTTTGAGGTTCATTGTGAAAACAAAACGGAAAACCCGTTGGGAATAGGGAACTTTTCTTGTTTGGCTTCAAGTAGTACGGCTTGAAGGCCGCTCGTCGCGCACCTCAGTTCTCCAAGAGATAATTACTACTTTTGGATTTTATGTCCCGGAAGCCACTACGGCTTTCGGGACTTTTTTCAAACTGATGTGCGGTCCTCGCGGCATAGCCGCTGCGGTTGACGCTAAAAACATGCCCCCGGCATGTTTTCTTAACGCGCCAACAGTTCTCCAAGAGATAATTACCCGTTTGGGATTATGTCGATATGCAAAAAGCTCTGCTATGGCAGAGTTTTTTGTTTTACAACGGATATGACGTTACAGCTATTTCCAAGCACCTCGGACATTGTAACACCGAAATTACTTCTAATATCTACGTTCAAATTTTCGATGAATACAAAGCCAAGATGGCTGAATCAAGCGATCACGATTTGCTTTAATCAAAAAGGGCGGTTCAATTTGTAATGAATTGAACCGTCCTATTTCAATTTTGGGATTTTATGATATAATTTACTTAAATCAACTCATAACGCAAATCTTGTTGTTCCGTTTTACTCTGTCGGTTGGTATAACAAAGTCACAACAAAACAACCGAAAAGGAGAAACAAAATGAACACAGACAAAATTTACGCAGAATCCATTGCAAAGGAGTACGCTCCAAAGAACAGCTCCAAAATCGTAGCACTTCGCAAGCTCGACAGAAAAGCAAAGATGCCTGCAACTATTTTTACCTACACCTTCGGCATCATTTCATCGCTCGTGTTGGGCACGGGAATGTGTTTTGCAATGCAAGTTCTCGGTAGCGGTATTATCGGTATGGTGATTGGTATTATCGTCGGTATTATCGGTATGATAGGATGCGGCGCGAACTATCCTATCTATAAAAAGATGCTTGAGAACGGCAAGAAGAAGTACGCCTATGAGATTGTGGAGCTTGCGAGAGAGATTAGCGAGAACAAATAAGCATTCACGGAGGGCGGTCTTATGAACAAGAACGAAAGCAAATACTTTAATACGGCAATAAAAATGGACGAAGCCCTCATTACGTTACTTGAGAAGAAGGACTTTGAATATATCACCATTAAGGAGATATGTGATACTGCAGGGGTTAACCGTTCAACCTTTTATTTGCATTATGAGAACACCTCGGATTTGCTAAAGGAAACCACACGCTATATTATTAACAAACACCTCGCATACTACGAAATAGACCAGAAACGCATATCTCTGCAATTTGAAACCTGCAAGCGTGAGGAACTTTTGTTTATCACATATGAGTATCTTGTGCCGTATTTGATGTTTATCAAGGACAATCAGCGTTTATTTAGGGTGTCTATCAAACAGTTCAACTCATTGAATATGGCTGAGGTGTATAGCAAAATGTTCGAACACATTTTCAACCCCATTCTTGAATGTTTCTATGTTCCCGAAAAGGAGCGTGCCTATGTAATTAAATTCTATCTAACCGGCATATATGCTATTGTTATGGAATGGCTTGATAAGAACTGCTCTGACGATACGGCAACAGTTATCAAGGTCATCATCGATTGCGTGATGGGTGAGAGGAATATCAATGGATAGAACATTGAAGCTTACTCTCGCAAGTCTGTCATTCAACATAGCGTTTGCAACCTACCACATTGTAATGGGATTGCTTACAAGCTCGTGGTGGTTATTAACGCTTGGCTCGTACTATCTTGTTTTAAGCATTGTACGCTTTGTGGTGCTACGCTCCAAATCCAAAGAGCGTTTCATTGCCAAGTTTACGGGGTGGATGCTTATAATATTATCTATCCCCCTTGCCGGAACTGTTATACTTTCGGTGGTGCGAGATAGAGGTCACGAGCTTCATATGATCGTGATGATAGCAATGGCGGCGTATGCTTTTACAAAGATTACGCTTGCGACGATAAAGCTCATAAAAGCTCGCCGCAGTACATCAGCAACTCTTATCACACTACGAAACATATCCTTTGCGGATGCTTTCGTATCGATATTCGCATTGCAACGCTCAATGCTTGTTTCATTCGAGGGAATGACCGAAGTAGAAATTGTAATTATGAACGCTACCCTCGGCTCTGCCGTGTGCGTAATTGTATTTTTGCTTGGCATGAACCTTTTGCGAAGCAAGAAGCTGTTATTTAGGACTTTGAATGCTTGAAAATCTCGGTGTGATTTTGGTGCAAATTTGGTGCAACATTTTATGAGACGATACTCACGATGTTCACGAAATCGTACGAAAACACACGATAAGGCTACGATATCACACGATATTTCACGCTATTCACGATATCGAACGGCGTTCTTAAAACTCCAAGAGATAATCTGCTGTGCACATTTCAGAGCCCGTTCCGTTTGGAGCGTGTTCTTTTTGTACGAGGGGCGTTGACTTCAAGCCGTCTGTAGCCGGGATTTTTTTAAGCTTACTGAATCCGAAACTTTTTCGTTGCCGTATCCATTGACAAATCATATACGTAGTTTATACTTAAAGGTGATACTGTTAATTTTTGACGGAGGACCTCTGTTATGAAATTTCTTCTTTTTTCTGATCTTCATCATTACCCGGGTATCTTTCAAGGCGGATGTTTGGAAGACCTTGCGCTCTTTGAAAAGCGAGCCATCGAAAATGCATGTGATTTTATTATCCACGCAGGCGACCTGACTCACGGCCCCACCGACAATCCGGATTTCACAAAGGCTTATAATAACTTAAAAGTCCCAACCTATAACTGTCTGGGCAATCACGATGCCGATCATACTTCATACGAAGAAGTACTGCAGCATTACAACATGCCCAACGGCTATTATTTCTTTGATAATGGCGGCTATCGGTTCATTATTATGAACCCGAATTACTATCTGGAAGATGGCGAATATATCAACTTTTCCCTCTCCAATTATTTTGGCAAAAGCCGTGACCACATCCCCCCGGATCAACTGAAATGGCTGGAAGAAACCCTTGCAACAGCAGAAGGTTCCTGCATCATTATCAGTCACCAGTCATTTGAGCGCCCTGATGGTGTAAAAAACCGGCAGCAAGTGTTGGATATCATCAATGCCGCTAACAAGAGAAAGCCTCACACGGTCCTCATGTGTATCAACGGACATTATCACCGTGACTACATACGGATTCTTGACGGTGTATGCTATTTCGACTTCAACTCTGCGACCTTTGAGGCACTGAACCATCCCCACACTTTGTACCCTGAATGTAATAAGAAAATGGGTTATCTTGTTTTCAACGATCCCCTCCACGCAATTATCACATTGGATGGAACGACCATCGATATTGAAGGCATGGAATCCTCCTTCTATCTTGGAATCGACAATGAGCAATCCGGTAACCCTTCGTTAGATGATGCCGCACGTCCTTGTGTCCCATCAGTCCAGACAGCGCATATAACCCTTTGATTCTTTACAAAGATCCCGGGAGTCGATATGACTCCCGGGATCTTATATTGCAGAATAATATAAAGTCACGAGTCCTGCGCTAAGAAGAGCGCCGCCGACAATATCAGAGAACCAATGGACACCGGAAACCAGCCTTCCTATAACCATGAAGGTGATAAATGCAACAACCAACATCGTCACCCATTGCCTTAACTTTCTATTACGAATACGCTCGCGTAATTGCGATAAAGCAGTTGGCATCACGCACATTACAAGCAATGTTGTAGACGAAGGATAAGATGCTTCCAGATAGCCGTTAATCAGCACCGGTCTGCGGTTTACCACACACTGTTCAAAGAAAAGATAAACCGCCAGCACCGCAATATAGAACACACCTAGTGCAAGGATACTCCGATCCACTTTCAGGATATGTTTCCTCTTGATCCATTGTACAAGACCGAGGATCGCAAAACCGAAGCCGAAGGCAACCGGTACCAGTCCGGCCCAGTCGGTGACAGTATAAAGGAGCATATGGACACCAGTCAGATTATGAAACCATTGATTGACCGCTGCAAAGCCAACTGAGGAATTTTGCGGTCCAATCACCTGCACATCCACAAAGGACAGCAAATGCGTCCACAGCGCAAACAGCAGTAAGCAGACGATACCAAGCAAGATGTATGTTTTTCTTTTGTGATTCATTGAGGATACCTGCCTTTCTTGTATTTGACAAGAACAAATTACAAGCAAGTATCTCCGAAAACAAGAAACGTGCCGTCACAAGGACGGCACGAATCGTGTCATTGTTTTTTCAGTAGCAGAAATGCCTTAATGATCAAAAATAAAAGCAGAAAAATTGCCGGATAGGGCTGTAAGCTCACAGTAAACCAAGCGACACAGACCACAGATAAAACCATTGAGATTTTATACTTGTTTCTCATCCAACATGCGCACTCACAATTTTGCAGCGCAAGGAGCAAAACACCAAGAATCGATGACCCAATCACAAGCACATAGAACACAATCTTCAGCCACAGTGAAACAGCAGATAGCGCCAACAAGGAAACAGACAAAACCCGTTCCCCTGCCCTCTGGGCAAAAATTGGCAAAACCAGCAGCATAGCGACACTGACATCCAGCAAACCGAATACCAGATCCCGGGCATTGCCCTCTTTTTGCTTTTGGTCATTTTCAGCAATGGTCAGCAGTTCCTCACCGGACAGCAGCTCATCTACCGTTACCTGAAAGAATTTTGCAATGGCTTTTAATGAGTCAATATTGGGGTATCCCCTCCCCGACTCCCACTTGGAAATTGCTGTTCTGGACACATAAAGAGCTTCGGCAAGTTCTTCCTGAGTCAAGTTCCTTTGCTTGCGAAGTTCTTGTAACTTTTCATGAAATTCCATACCGTTTTCCTTTCGGAATATAATTTCTTTCTGTTATTCTATCACAAAAACAAAGCAAGGCAAGCACAAATGTGCTTGCCTTGCTTTTATTCAGGACTTATGCCTCGGGTTCTGCAGGTGTTTCTTCTGCCTCTTCTGCGGTTGCAGGAGCAGCATTTTTCTTCTTCCGGATCAGCAGGACCGTCACAACTGCCGCCGCTGCCAGAACAACAACTGCCGCAACAACGATAATGATAACGGTCATTGTCTGCGCCTTGACAAGGTCAGCGTAGATCGCTTCCGCATCCAGCAATTGCTGCAAAGACTTTACCAGTTTCTTGGAACCGGGTGTCAGCGCATCGTATGCTTTCCGGGCTGCTTCAATGGCATCCTTGGAGTCCAAGGTGATCTCATCGCCAATCTGTCCGATCAAAGTATCCACATTGGCGGCCGCTTCCTTCTGCAGTTTTGCAAGTTGGTTCTTTGCGGCAATCAGCGTTTCGTAATTTACAAGTTTACGCTCATCCATGGTCAGCCATTCGTAAATCGTCACGGCCTCGTCGATCACAGGCTCATCTTCCAGCGTCACCTCGCCGATGGACGCAATCAGCTGCTTCAGGAACTCCACCTTCTCCAGACGCAGCTTTTTAATGATCGCTTCCGCATCCAGCAGAGCCTTTGCATTGACCATATCTCTCTGAGGCTTGGTCAGCTTGTCGTATTCTGCGCGGATCGCTCTAATGGCTTCTTCCTTTTCCAAGGTGATCTCGCCCAGGTTCTTAATGCCGTCGATCAGCTTCTGAACCTTTACCGCCTCTGCGGAGTCAACAAGGGCATTGTACCGCTTCAGAGCCTCGGCAAAGACCGTTGTATAGTTCTTGACATAAGAACGGTTCTTCACGCTCAGTGCCTTATAGGTAACACGGATCTCATTGATCAGTGCGCCATCCTCCATGGTCACCTCGCCAATGGAATCGATCTTGCATTCCAGCAGATCGTTCTCTGCCGCTTCCAGATCGTAGATGTTCTGGATCAGCGCCTTGTGCTTGTTGCCAAGGGCTTCATAGGCTGCGCGGGCAGCCTTGACTGCAGACTCGGAAGCAAGTGTAATATTGCCCAAAGCTGCGATCATGTCATCCACCTTGCCGGCAATGGCCCAGTCCGCATCCGTCACATTCAGAGGATACATTATCAGGCTGCCCATGTTGGCGTAATAAACACATCCATCATCGGCAATGGTGAACTTCTTATTGCCGGGAACAGGGAGCTGTACATTGTCAGTAAGATCCTTCAGATTGATCTTCCGCAGACCACCCTTCTGACCGAAACCGATATATACATAATTGCCCTCTAACACAGGTGCCATGGGACGCCAACCACCGCCTTGATTGGCTGTGTCATAGCACAGTTCCTCGGTCAGGGTGACCTTATTGGTGGCCTTGTTATACTTCAGGCACAAAAGTCTTGAGCCCATGTGAACCCAGATCTTACCATTTGTGGCAACATCGGGATCGGCAAACATGGCGTCAATACCGCTCAACCGGGCAGGCAGGCCATCAACGTAATCATGGGGATCAATCTCGATAAGTTTCCCCTCTTCTCCACGCGACACATCGTAAATAACGATCTTTGCAGACAGATCCATACGATCTGCAGAAGAGGTACCGCCGGTCACACAGGAGCCGGCATAGACCAAGCCATCATGATAAGCCAACGCCACAATGGACTGATCCTGCACCGCATTGCGGATCACGACCTTCTCTTCCAGATTCTCCAGATTTACCCAAGCAAGGCAGCCGCCGTACTTATACTGATCCGGGACAGAGCCACAGAAGATATAGTCGTCACCACCGGTGATCACATGGATACGAGCCTGCTCATACAGGGACTTCAAGCTCAGAAGAGAAACATTTCTTCTCTCGTCCGTCAGATTGATCTGGGTCAGGACAGCGGCATTGTAGTTACCGGCATACAGCTTATCCTTATAGATATACATAACGTCGGTCTGAGAGGAATTTGCTTCATATTCATGGGTGATCTTGCCCTCTACTGTGTTGAACACGGAGCAGGCATTGGTACGGTATGCACCGATGTAGATCTCATTTTCACCAAAGCCCTTATAGACGGAAAGAATCTCCTGACCGTTGCCGTACTCGTCCAGAATCACATTATCAATTACCTTCAGTGTGCCGGTTTCCATGTTATAAATGGTGGGCATATTGTTGCTACCACGGAATGCCACATAAGAAAGGCCGGGGAATTTGTCATCGTTTTCTATGGTCATGGTGACATTTTTGCAGGTACGGAACGCGACCGTCGCAATATCCAGACCTTTCACAGGCGTTGCCGTTTTCGTAGCGGCATCAAACTCGTACATGCCTCTGCCCATTGCAAGGAAGTAGCACTTACCGTTTATTTCCTCGGTGGGGTAATAATTGATAAATCCGGAAATGCCCAAATCGATGACTTTCATCTTCTCTCCGGTCGTGTCAACCGCAAGGGCGTTTGCCTTATCATTGTTTTCGCCGCCGATCAGCAGCACGCCGCCGCAGATTCCCATACCGCGGAGCATAACTTCCTTCTTGCTGACATACTGAGTAAGATCCAGACGATCCAACAGTTCACAGGTTGCCGCATCGACCTTCACCAATTCAAAGGTCTTCACGCCATCGCCGTTGCTGTCGCCCACAATGCAGGCATAGACGATGCCGTCGTCATAAACAGGACAGGAAACATAGTCGTTAGTATCTTCAGTACCATACATACCCATACGGGTAAACACATTGGTGGCAATGTTATACTTGACCAGCCAGCCATCATTACCGAAAACGCCAAAATACAGGTCGCCGTCACCATAGACCAGACCGAAAGCAGAGGAAGAGCCGTAAACACCGCCCAAATTGTCAGGCTGATTGGTACTATGCTTGTAATAATACACGGAAGAACCGATATCCAGATAGGGGTCGTAGCGGAAGATGTAGGAGTTATCGCCTACCATCCATACATAGCCATCGGGATCCACAGTGATACCACGGCAGGAGGTAAAGGGCGTTGCCAACTGGGAGACAAACTCACCGGTATCCAGATTATAGACACTCATGGACTTGCCTTCCTGAGGCATGAAGAAGTAGTCAAAGCCGTTGATCTCTGCAGTAGCGTTCATAATGCCGGCGTGATTGATCTTCACCGCATGCTGGGATACCACGATGGAGTTGGGCTTCTTCTCCTTGGGATAATTCTCGGTTACATCGCCCTTCTCGCAGATCAGCTGGGAGAAGTACATGTATGCTTCGGAGGTATAGGGGGATTTACCGAAGGCTTCCAGTACAACAATGTACTCTTCCTCATCGCCAAACTCCCAAGTGCCTGCCAAGGAGGTCAGGCCGTCCTTTACCACCAGTTCGCCGTTGTCATTATAGAAACGCATCAGACCAACCCGTCTGTGGGTGTCCAGTGCTTCCACAATATTGGTGGTGTCGGCAGGCAGAATATACAGTGCTGCCATTGCACCTCTGCCAAAGGTTGCATGCTTCATGGTCAGCGTATAGGTACCGGGGCCGGGAGACTTGATACGGAATGCCGCATATTCGTCTGCGTTGGAATACATGGTCACACCGGAACCATTGGAAAGCTTACCGCCGCCGTTGACAGCCTCCTGCATGTGCCAGTTGATCTCACCCAGATCATACAAACGCTTCAGATCGTCCATCTTATCATTGAGCATTGTATTATTGGGATAAATACCGGTCTTGGCATCTGCTAAGTCAAAGTCATATACCACCTTGGTGTTATCTGCCGCAGGGGGTACATAGCCGGGTTCTGCCTTGAAGGACATGCCCTTCAGGTAGAGGCTCGTAGTTGTTAAACCGGTTTCTTTACCGGTGTTATAGCTGCTCTTGGTCTGACGCAGAACAAGGATATATTCCTTGTTCGCTGTAAAGTTGTAGTAACCCACATCTGCATCCGGCTTATCCACCGTGGGAGCAAACATATTGGACAGCTTGTTCCGCTTCAGCAGAGCGTCCACAATGGTAGTGGAGCCGCTGTCAACAGAAGCAGCATCCAGCACATAGGCATCTGTCCAGATGGAATGCTTGTAAATGGTCTGACCGCCGGAAACAACGCTTCCGAGACCGGTATTCACGGTGATCTTGTGATAGCCGCTGCCGGGAGCACGGAAACGAATGGCATAGTACCAGTCGTAACCGGAGGTATAGCAGTAAATACCCATGCCATTCATCAGGTACTCTTTGTCCATCGTACCGGTAGCGTCGGCTACGGCAAGGCCAAATTCTTCGATCTTCCAATCGATATACCCCTTTTCATAATAGGTATCGATCTTGGTCTGCTTGCTGTCGATGGTATCGTTATTCATAAAATCATCGGGGTAATTGGCAGCAAGGTCAAAATCATAGCCGGTGCTGGGAGGTACAGGAGGATCTGCCTCCACCATGGTCAGGCCCTTCAGGTACAGGTTAGTGGTACGCAAGCCGTCACCGTTAGCTTCGCCGTAGTGCTTGAACACCATACGCAGGACAACCAGATACTCCTTGCCCTCTTCCACAGCCACGTTGCCTACAAAGGCATCAGGCTCAGCTGTGGTGGGCGCAAACTTATTGATCTTATTGTCCTCGACCAGCTTATCGTTGACGGTAGCGGTACCGGCATCGATATCCGCAGCATCAAAGAAATAGGTCTCCGTCCACATACTGTGCTTCTGCGCGTTGCCGGAAGTAACCGTTGCGGTATGGAATGTCATATCGTATGTACCGGTCTTGGGCGCGCGAATACGAATCGCCACCCACCAGTTGTAGCCATAAGAGGCATTAAACTGGAGGTTGCCCGGCTGATAAGCGGCTTGGGTAAAGGTGCTCACCTCATTGCCGCTGCCATCTGTTTTCTCCCGGCCGTTCTGTCTGCCCTCATAGAGCCAGTTCAGCTCGCCGGAGTCATACTTTCCTTTCAGGAATGCTGCATTATCGGCATCGTCAACGGAGAACGTTCCGCTCTTGAGTTCAGCGTACTTCTGCTTGACACCGAAGTCGTAGTACTCCGTCACTGCCGACTCGCCTGTCGCAAATACCGTCAGCGGTACTGCGCAGACAAACATCAGCACCGCAAGAAGCATTGCTATCATTCTTTTCCATGTGTTTCGCATAATTTCTCCTCCCTCGGTATTTATGCTATGTTAAATATTATACTTGCTTCTCATCTATTTATCAACCAGTATCAAAAGATCGAATACTGGTAATTCTGCACAAAATTTACCATCGTTTTTTGACATTTAACACATTATCACATGATTAAGTGTTTACATGTTATAAAATGATATATTATGTTTAAATTCGTTAAATCAACAATCGTTTGCCTACAGAAACATAACAGCATTTTCCGCCTTTTACAACAAACTCTTTAACGAAACTTTTCCAAAAACAAGATCATGCTCATTATACACATAACAGGCTTCTCCGGGTGGTTGTTAAGGGTCATCATCCGCTTGCAATATCTGCGTAAAAGATTCTGTTTTTATTATGCAAGAGAAAGGACTTGCGTTACAAGAAAGTCCTTTTGCTATCATGGAAAAATTTTCGGAAACAAAAAAGAGGCTGATGCAACAGTCTCTTATATATTCGCTTTTCGCAAATCGCCGGGGGCTTTTCCTGTGATTCGTCGGAAAGCGTGATGAAAGGTGCGGATATTTCCGTAACCGCACACCAAGCGGCAGGCAAGAAAACGGCAAAATTAAGGAAACAACCGATAATCATCTGCGCATCATTTCCTTTTCAGTCACATTATATAAAATCCGGTTTCCTATGTATATAGAAAAACGGATATATAAAATATAATTTCAGTTGATAATTTGCCTGTCTAATTGCCTGAATTACGAAAAGCGTCAACCATTTCTCAATGAATTTCATGTAAGGATATTGACAGACTCCCGTACCCGCAGTATAATAATGTCCACTCGGGCTTGTAGCGCAGTTGGGAGCGCACCACATTCGCATTGTGGGGGTCGGGAGTTCGAATCTCCTCAAGTCCACCAATAAAAAGTCCACCCATTGGGGTGGGCTATTTTATTGGTATGGCATTCACGCAGAGGAGATTCGAATGGTTTAAATGCAACGCGAATGAGCGTTGCCCAACTCGGCTCGACGAGTTGGATCCTTTATTTTCGCTTTGCGAAAATGCAAACGAATCTCCTCAAGTCCACCAATAAAAAGTCCACCCATTGGGGTGGACTTTTTATTGATTTGAAACACGCACAACTATTTTAATATGCCGCAAGACAATCCTGCGTAATGGGAATAGCGACAGTCTTTTCTTCACCGTCCCGTAGGATCGTCAGCTGTACCGTATCCCCTACCCGTACATCCAGCATCATATCAATGATACAGTATTGCCGTGTAATCTCAACTGTTTTCTCGTTTAAGGTTGCGCTAAGAAGCACATCCTCTGTTTGCAGCACGTCCCTTACAATCGAGTCCTCTGCAATTTCATAAACGGAAACCGTCTCCCGAATCGATACTTTTCCTGTTTCAGCATCATAAACGGCCTTGGAGTCCGAAGTGCTTACCGTAATGCCCAGCATGGCTCTTTGCACTCTCTCGATATCGGTGCCATAGCAGTAATCGATAATATTTTCAGCAATACTCACAGCCACATTGGAGGGAATGGCATAACCGATATTCTCCACACTCTCGTCCACGATCTTGGCATTCACGATGCCGATCAAGTTGCCGTTTGCATCATAAAGACCGCCGCCGCTGTTGCCGGAATTGATCGCCGCATCCACCCGCAGGACGCGGAATGACACCTCTGTTCTTCCATCGGCAGCCGTCATGGTGATATACTCAGAATCCACGCTGACAATACCGGAGCAGGCAGAAATTCCCAAACCCTGCGCATTTCCGATGGCAATGGCGCTGTCGCCCACCGATACCGTATCAGAATCGCTGATATCCACCGCACAGGCATGGGACTGGCTCAAAATTTGACTGTCCTCGATACGCAAAACCGCAATATCGTAATACAGTGATCCACCTACATAGGTTGCTTTCATCGCCTTCTCTTCCTCAGAAGAACCGTACAGGTAGACACGGATATCATCGCTGATCCCGTTTTCTGTATCGCTGCTGGCATCATACACAACATGGTAGTTGGTAATAATGAACGCATCCCCCTCCCCTTGGTCCAGCATGTAGATCACGCCGGAGCCCTGTGAGGAATACTGCTCTGTCCGCGTTCCGCTCGCACCCGGACGGAAGCCGGGACTTTGTACTGTTGTTGTGAAATTACACACAATACACACTGCGCTTCTGAGACCCTTTGCGCTGGCCGCAGCCGTATTACCGCCGCCGGTAACGATGGTTGTTCCGTTTGTGCCGTTTGTACCGTTTACGCCGTCAGTTCCGTTCTTTCCCACAACGACGCCCAAATTCTGTTTCCGTCCGTTTTGGTAGGTCAGTATCAATTCTCCGCTATCATTGATCTGCGCATCCACAATACCTGCGGATATCTCCGAATCACAGCCGGTGATGACCGTTGTAACACTGAAAAGCAGGCACATAACGCATAAAAACGCAGCAAACTTTGATTTCATTACTGTCTCCTCTTATCTTTTCCGGATATTTTGGAAAGCTCATACCGCTCATCACACATGGACGCAACCTCATGGGAATGACTGACTAAAATCACGCATTTCCCCTGATCCGCAAGTTCCCGGAAAATATCCATGATCTCCTTTTGCGTATCCCGGTCAAGGTTTCCGGTAGGCTCGTCCGCGAGGATAATGTCCGGATCGTAGGAAAGGGCTCTGGCAATGGCAACTCTCTGCTGCTGGCCGCCGGACAGCTTCAGGACACGGCGGTTTGCTTCATCTTCCTCAAGGCCGACCTGATACAGCAGTTCCAAAGCGCGGGCTTTTTTATTTTTCGTTTTATAGCCGGCAACATCCATGGAAAGCACCACATTTTCCAGCGCGGTATATTTGGTGATCAGATTGAAGCTCTGGAATACAACGCCGATAAATTTGGAGCGGAAGGTGTATTTATCGATCTTTGCAACATTCTTGCCGTCGTAGATAATCTCGCCGGAATTAGGTGATGCAAGCCCCGACAGCAAGGAAAGCAGTGTGGTTTTACCTGCGCCCGATTTGCCGATTATACAGTACATTTTGCCTTTTTCAAACTCATAGGAAATATCCTTTAATACCGGTGTTTTTCCGTAAGAAAAGCTGATGTTTTGAAGGGATAATACAGACATATTCTTTCGCTCCTTTCTTTAGTCTCTGTTGGCAAGGATCTTCAACGGATCATAACGCATAATGAACAGCACCGATGCGGCGCTTGCAACCAATGTCAGCAGCAGACCAACGCCGATCATCTGGAACACCACTGTCAGGTTCATTGCAGAATCCACCTCGGTAATATAGTTAGCTGCGCCATCAAGCATTTCTCCAAAAGGATTTTTACCGCCGCCAAGATCATCCGGGACATCGGAAGGCATTCCCTCAGGCATTCCGCCCATGTTTCCGCCGGGGAATCCGCCGCCAAAGTCACCGGGACGACCGAAGTTTTCTTCCATCTGGGATTGCTGGCTGTTCTGACTCTCCACTTGTCCTTCCAGAAGCGCATTGGTCACGGGAACAGAGCTTACCGCGCCGACACCTGCGCCGACGATCACAGCAAGCATGGTGACCACAAGGATCTCACACATAAACTGTACGGCGACCTTCCATTTTTTCATACCCATGGCGGTCAGCACACCGACCTCGTATTTCCGCTCACGAACATTGAAAACATTGAGAACTACAAGGATGACACCGCCGATGATGAGAATAACGATCAAAAACCAGCCCGCCATGGTGCTGAGGGTGTCAAGGGGCGCCAGGCTGTTTTCATAGGCAGAAATATTGGAAGAGGATACGGTATAATCCTCGCTCAAGCCAAGGGCGCGGACCTCTTCTTCAAACTTATAGTATGCTTCGGTATCGGCGAGGGCGTAGGTAGCGGAAAGTGTTCCGGCGATCTTGCTCTCGCTTTCTCTTCCGTTATCGTCTGTAACCGTGGTAGAGTTTTCTTCAGATGCATCCAAAATCGTCTGCAAGGCGGCAGCGCTCATATAAATGCGGTTGGCAGGGTCCTGGCTTGCGCCGAACATGGACATGGAAAAATCGTTGTTTTCAGAGCTGGTATAAATGCCCGAAACCATCAGTGTATAGGTTTCGGTGTCCAAAGAAGGATTGGTAATCACAATGGTATCACCGACGGACAGTTCATTGTACATTGCCAGTTCTTCGGAGATCACGCAAACAAGTTCACTTGTACCTTCCTCAAACATGGCGCCTTCCACAATAGATGCATTGCCGTTAATAAAAGCGGTCATAGAGCTGTCGCTGCTGTATCCGATGACGGAGAAATCTCCCGAGGCGAACATGCCGCCCATCATACCGCCCATCATACCGCCCATCATGCCGCCGGGGAATCCGGAAGACTGGTCCGTATCGGAATCGGTTTCTGTCTCGTCTTCACTTTCGCTGTCATCAGTCTCATCGCTGACCGGCGAGAAAGTATCCGAGCCGTTAAAGTATGCGGTCAGGGTATAATAGAAATCCTGCACACTGGAAGCTTCCGCATATTTCTGATATTCTTCCAAGGTTAGGGATGAGGCGCTTCCCATCAGATCGGCAAACTGATCTTTGTCAAAACCGCCGCCTTCAAAATTGCCGGGTCTGCCACCGCCCATTTGTCCCATGGCGTTTGCGCGGTCATAGGAGATAGTGGCGGTAATATTCAGTCCCTCTAAGGCTGTCGTTTTTGCATTTTCAGAAGCCTGGCGGATAGAAAGACCGATACAGGCGGAAATTGCAATAACCAGCGCAATGATGCCAATCAGGACATTTCTTCCTTTGGATCTGGCAATACACCGTAAGGCATTTTTGATGATATACATAGATAACCCTCCATTTTTGCTTATGGCTCATATTCTATTGCCCCACGCTAAAGTCACACTAAAGAAAACTGTGAATGTTCTGTGAAATTTACAGAAAAGCCCTCGCTCCATTCGGGAACGAGGGCTATACGCTTATGTTGTTATGTTCTTTGCGGTTTACAGCACGACCTTAAAGCCGATATGTGTGCTATCCTTCTGATATGCCGTGATCTCACCCCTGTGCTTCTCCACAATGGATTTTGCCATGGACAGGCCCACGCCGTAGCCGCCATGGAAGGTACGGGCCTTATCTGCGCGGTAGAAGCGGTCAAACAAGCGGTTCAGTTCCAGCTCTCCGACAGACGCATAGGTATTTTCCACCGTCAGCACGATCCGTCTGCCACGGTGAAGCGTCACCACGATATCTCCGCCCAAGTCACAATATTTAACAGCATTGTCCATCAGGATTCCCACAAGCCGTCTTAAAAGGGCATCGTCGCCATGGTAGATAATGTCCGTGTCGATCTTGGCTTCGATGCTTTTGCCACGGCTTACGGCAAAGGGTTCAAACTCCGAAACAGTATCGGCAGCCATCCTGCCTAAGGCAACATCCGCAAGGTGCAGCGTATGCTTTTCTTCGTCCATACGGGAGAGCGCAACCAGCTGCTTCACAAGCTCAGTCATGCGGTGTCCCTCGGAACGGATATCGTCCAGCCATTCGTTTTTGCCAAGCTCACTTTCGGCAATATCCACATTTGCAAGGATAAGTGTCAGCGGCGTTTTCAGTTCGTGGTTGGCATCAGTTACAAATTGCTTTTGCTTTTCGTAGCTTTCTGCAATGGGTTTGACAGCTTTCTTGGACAACAGAATGATCAACACCAACACCAGCACAGCGCTGACAAGCAGCACCACACCGGCAATCGTCAATGACTGCAGCATCGCAATCCGGTTCATACTGCCATCCACAAACACGACACCTGTTCCGAATTCTGTGGAAAACACCTTATAACGGTAGTTGGAGATCCATCCTCTTTCCTTCTCGCTTTTCAGAACATTCTGCGCATATTCCACCGCCTGCTCATCCGTGATGGCATAGATGGACTCTGTAAAGGTCCTGACTGCCTTGCCGGACGCATCAAACAGCACTGTAAAATGGCGAGTAGAAAACGGTGTTTCCGGTGTAATAAAATTGGAATCCGGCTCGTTTCTCGGCGGGAATTTGTCCGGCTTAAAGTCCTCGCTAAAAGAACCGGGGAATCTACCGCCGCCATCCGATACTCTGTCGGCAAGGATGTCCATATTTCTGTTCATGGAGGAAATATTCCAAATAAGGATCACGCTAAACACCAGCAGAATTACCGACAACACAGACGCTGTGCAAATAAGAACAAATCTGCGCTGAAGCTTATAGATCATACTGCCGCCTCCAATACATACCCGGCGTTGCGCACAAAGCGGATGGCTACCGGTACAGACAGCGCATCCAACTTCTTGCGGATATTGGAGATATGCACCCAAACCACGCTGGTATCCACATCCGTATTCCATCCCCAAATGTGGGTAATCAGTTGTTCTGCAGTCACGATTATGCCCGGTTGCTGCATCAGCATTTCCATTACCTGAAATTCTTTGCCGCTGAGGGTCAGTGTAGTTCCGTTATTGGAAATTTCGTAGGTAGACCGATTGAGCGTAAGATCTCCAAAACGCAAAAGATCCGGGACAAAATTGTCCTTTCGGCGAAGCATCGCCCGGACACGAGCCAGCAATTCACCCGTCACAAAGGGCTTAGGGAGATAATCATCTGCGCCGGCATCCAAGCCCTCGATCCTTTGATTGATCTCCGTTCTTGCGGTTAAGAAAAGTGCAGGGGTCGTAATTCCGTTTGCGCGGAGCTTTTTCAGCAAAGTCACACCATCCAGACCGGGCATCATAACATCCAGCACAAGGCCGTCGTATTCACCGGTAGACGCATAATCGAAGGCAACTGCACCGTCACCTACACCGTCCACAACATAATGGTTCGTTTCAAAGATATGCACAAGACTCCTGAGAAGCTTTGGGTCATCCTCGACAATTAAAAGGCGCATAATCGTTTCTCCTTTCCTTGAGACTGCAAATGCGGCATCTCTGCAAGGCGCAGCAAAAGGCGTTCCCTTCCAGCAAAAGCATACCGCAACACCCTTAAGGCAGACTAAAGACAGCTGTTTCTAAAAGTAAGGGATGACCGACGGTCATCCCTTGCCTATTTTGACATTTGGAAAATATTCTGTGACAAAATCCACCTGCTTGACCTGAAAACGCTTGCCATCCAAGTAGGATAGGCTGCCGGCATCTGTGGAGAAACAGAAGGTCAGCTGATAGGAGTACAACGCCTGATAATTCCGGTCATACTGCTTGTTCAGCTTTCCGTATTTTCCGTCACCTAACAGCGGATGCCCTGCATGGGCAAACTGGGCGCGAATCTGATGGGTACGGCCGGTGATCAGCTCGCATTCCACCAAGGACAGTCCGTTTCTTGACCCAAGGGTCACATAATTGGTTTGGCAAGTCTTGCTGCCGGGCTGAGGTGTGTCGGTCACAAAC